>JBMOOF010000038.1:0-98912 GCA_049323695.1 Pseudomonadota bacterium | reverse complement strand
GGCCGGCGGCGCGGCGGCGGCGGTCTGGGCCGGCGGCTGGGCGGCGGGCTCGGGGGCCAGGGCCGCCCGCGCGTCGGCGACGGCGCTGTTGGCGGCGAACCGCTTGGCGAGGCTTTCGGTCAGCTTCTTGGCCTCGGCGGGAGGCATCTGGGCCAGGATCGCCGCCAGGATGCGCTCCTTCATCTTGGCGGCGATGGGCAGGCGGACCGCGTCGTCGAGCAGGGTCAGGCGCAGGGCGGCGTCCTTGGGCTTCATCGCCGAGAAGACGGTGACCAGACGGGCGGCCTCCGCCTGCTGCTGGGCGTCGGCCTGGCCGAGCAGGGCCTGGATGTCGCCCTTGAGGCCGGTGAGCGACTTCACCCGGGCGTCGAGCTTGGCCTCGGCCGCCGCCAGCAGCTTGAGCTGCAATTCGATGTCCTGTTCGCGGGCGTCCAGCTCGCCCCGGCGCGCGCCCAGGCTCTGCAGCAGCTGGAGCTCGGCCGGCGACAGGTTGGCCTGCCGGGCCAGTTCGGCGGCGGTGGGGGCGCAGATGGCCGCCGGCCTGGCCGCCGCGGCCGCCGCGGGCGGGGCCTTCTCGGCCGGCGTCTCCGCCTTGCCGCCGGCCAGTTCCTCGGCGAAGGCCCGGGCGCCGGTGAGCATGTCCGGCAGGGAGCGGGCCCCGGCGGCGGCGTTGACCGCCAGCACGCCGACGATGGCGACGCCCGCCAGCGGCAGGATGCGGGGCATGGACTTCATCGACGGCCTCCGACGATGGCGCGGAGCCGGGCGCCCTCGGCGTCCGGCTCGAACAGGTCGTCGTCCACCCGGGCGCGGGACCTGGGCGTGACGGCGGGAAGCCTCGATTGGACCACGGAATGTTCAACCGATTGTTCCCGCCGGTCCGGCGCGGCGACGGGCGCGGGCTGGGCCGCGGGCGCGCGGTCCGCCGCCTCGCGCGGGCGGTCCGCCCGGGCGGCGGCCCCCTCGAGCCGGGTCGCCAGGGTCCTGGCCGCAGCGATCCGCTCGGCGAGGGTCTCGGCCGCCTCGTCGGTGGCCGCCCGCAGGTCGGCCAGCCCCTGTTCGGCGCGGGCGGCGGCGGCGTCCAGGTCGGCCACGGCGCGGGCGAAGCTGTCGTGGCTGTCCTTCAGCGCCCGCAGCCGGCGCTCGAGCCGCCAGCCGAAGGCCAGGGCCGCCAGCAAGAGGACCATCAGGATGGCGTTCAGTCCGAGGGCGGCGATGCTCATGACAGGCCCTTCCTGACGGCCTGCTTGGCGGCCGGGGTCAGCGGCGCCTCGCAGCGCACGGCGATGTGGTGATTGCGGCGGCCCATGCGGCCGCGCGTGAGCGGAATGGCGCCGGCCCTGAGCTCGACCAGGCTTTCGGGCGTGGCGTTCAGCATGAAGGTGTCGCCGACCTTGAGGTTCAGCACCCGCGAGAGGCCGACCTGCTGCTCGTCGAGCACGGCGCGGACCTCCATCTGGGTGGTCCACAGCTCGGTGGCCAGGTGGCCTTCCCAGATGTTGTCGCGGCCGAACTTCTCGCCCATGAACTGCTGCAGCAGCATCTTCCGGATCGGTTCGAGCGTGGCGTAGGGCAGCAGCAGCTCGATGCGGCCGCCGCGATCCTCCATGTCGATGCGCAGCTTGACCAGGATGGCCGCGTTGGCCGGCCGGGCGATGGCGGCGAAGCGCGGATTGGTCTCCAGGCGGTCGAGCACGAAGTTCACCGGGGTCAGCGGCTCGAAGGCGGCCCGGGCGTCGCCCAGCACCACCTCCACCATCCTCTGCACCAGCACCCGCTCGATGGTCGTGTAGGGACGGCCCTCGATGCGCATCGCCGCCGTGCCGCGCCGGCCGCCCAGCAGCACGTCGACGATCGAGTAGATGAGGTTGGAATCGACCGTCAGCAGGCCGTAGTTGTCCAGCTCCTCGGCGCGGAACACCGACAGGATGGCCGGCAGCGGGATCGAGTTCAGATAGTCGCCGAACCGGATCGAGGAGATGTTGTCGAGGCTGACCTCGACATTGTCGCTGGTGAAGTTGCGCAGCGAGGTCGTCATCAGCCGGACCAGCCGGTCGAAGACGATCTCGAGCATCGGCAGCCGCTCGTACGACACCAGGGCCGAGTTGATGATCGCCCGGATGCCGGTGCGCTCGGCGGCGTCGTCGTCGGTGAGGTCGAAGCCCAGCAGGCTGTCGATCTCGTCCTGGTTCAGGATCCGCTCGGACCCGGCCATGGCCTCGTCGGCGCCGGCGTCCCAGTCGCCGTCCGCCGCGGGCTCGTCGCCGCCGGCGGCGGCCGGGGCGTCCCCGTTCTCCTGGGCCCACTGGGCCATCGCGGCCTGATCGTCGGTCTCGTCAGCCATGCGTTACGCGTCAACCTCGGCCCGGAGGGCTAGTTGATCAGCATCTCCTCGATCAGGACGGCGTTGACCTTGGCCGGGGCGACCACGAGGTTGACCCGGCGGAGGATCTCCATGCGCAGCTGATAGCTGCCCTGGCTGCCCTGCAGGTCCTCGGGACGAAGTTCGCGCAGGAAGGTCTGGAACATGTCCTGCAGCCTGGGCATGTTCGGGTTGAGCACCTCGACCAGCTCCTCGTCGGGCAGCTCGAAGGTCAGCTTCAGCTTCAGGTAGGTCGGCCGCCCGTCGGCCGTCTGCATGTTCACCACGATCTCGGGCAGGGTGTAGAAGACGATGCCGTCGGGGCCTTCCTTGACGACCGCCGCCGGCGCGTCGCCCTTGCCGCCGCCGCCGTGGCCGCCTTCTTCCTTCTTCTTCTTGGGCTTCTTCTCGTCCTTCTTGCCGTGCTCGCCGCCCTCGCCGTGCTCGGCGGCGGGTTTGGGCTTGAGCAGGAACATGTAGGCCGCGCCGCCGCCGCCGCCGAGCACCAGCACCGCCGCGACGCCGGCGATGATCAGGAGCTTGAGCGGCAGCTTCTTCTTGCCGTGACCGCCCTCGCCGTCCTCGCCCTCCGCGCCTTCGGCGGGGGCGGCCTCGGCCTCCTTGACCTTTTCCTTGGCCACGCGCGCGGCTCCCTAGAATCCCAGTCCTCTCCTCAATGGTTCACGTTGGTTAAGGATCGGTTTTGACGGCCGGTCGAAGGCGCCCGGCAAAAGCCGCCGGGCGGCCGCCGTTAACCATCCTCCCCGCTGATTTTCCTGAGCTTTCGGACTGGCCCGAAGGTTGCAGGGCGAGGCGCGGCGCGATCGGCGTCGAATTCGCCCGGGGAGGCGGCCATGGACAACGCGATGTACGTCGCCCTGTCGCGCCAGGTGACCCTGCGTCGCGAGCTCGACATCGTCGCCAACAACATCGCCAACGTCGACACCAACGGCTTCAAGGTGGAGTCCGCGATGGTCAGGACCGACCCCTCCACCGGGGCGGCGATGATCGACGGGCCGCCGACCCTGAAGTTCGTCATCGACGACGGCGTCACCCGGGACTTCGGCCAGGGCGCCCTGCGCGAGACCGGCGGCGTGTTCGACCTGGCGATCGACGGCCAGGGCTTCTTCAAGGTGCAGACGCCCCAGGGCGAGCGCTACACCCGCGACGGCCGCTTCACCCTCAGCGCCGAGGGCGTGCTGACCACCCAGTCCGGCGCGCCGGTGCTGGGCGAGGGCGGCGAGATCGCGATCAACCCCGAGCTGGGCCCTGTGACCATCGGCGCCGACGGGACCGTCAGCCAGGGCCAGGCCCGCGTGGGCAAGATCGCGGTGGTCGCCTTCGACGACCTGTCGGGCCTGTCCAAGGCCGGCGACAACCTGTTCCGCAACACCTCCAACCTGCAGCCCCAGCCGGCCGCCGCCGCCCGGGTGCGCCAGGGCGTGCTGGAGAGCAGCAACGTCAACTCGATCCTGCAGGTCACCCGCCTGATCGAGATCAGCCGCGCCTACGAGAGCCTGGCGCGGACCATCGAAAGTTCCACCGACCTGTCCCGCCGCTCCGTCGAGCGGCTGGGCCGCGTCGTCTGAGGGAGTAGCGCCCGATGCAGGCCCTTCGCACCGCCGCCACCGGCATGGCCGCCCAGCAGCTGAACGTCGAGATCATCTCGAACAACATCGCCAACATGAACACGGTCGGCTTCAAGCGCCAGCGGGCCGAGTTCCAGGACCTGCTGTACCAGACCATCGAGCGGGCCGGCGCCCAGTCGTCCGACCAGGGCACGGTGGTGCCGACCGGCGTCCAGGTCGGCGGCGGCGTCAAGGCCGGCAGCACCTACCGGATCACCGGCCAGGGCGTGATGACCAGCACCGGCAACCGGTTCGACCTGGCGATCCAGGGCCGCGGCTATCTGCAGGTCCTGCTGCCCTCGGGCGAGACGGCCTACACTCGGGCGGGCAACCTGTCGGTCAACGACCAGGGCCAGCTGGTGACCGAGGACGGCTACCAGCTGCAGCCGGCGATCACCGTTCCCCAGGACGCGGTCGACGTCACCATCTCCAAGTCCGGCCAGGTGCAGATCACCCAGGCCGACTCCGCCACGCCCAGCGTCGCCGGCCAGATCGAGCTGGCCACCTTCGTCAACGAGGCGGGCCTCGAGGCCGTCGGCGACAACCTGTTCATGGAGAGCGGCGCTTCGGGTCCGGCGACCACGGGCGCGCCCGGCTCCACCGGCTTCGGGCAGATCCTGCAGGGCTACACCGAAGCCTCCAACGTCGACGCGGTCAGCGAGATCACCGCCCTGATCGTCGCCCAGAGGGCCTACGAGATGAACTCCAAGGTCATCTCCACCGCCGACGAGATGCTGCAGGCGGCCAACCAGGTGAAGTCGTAGGATGCGCCGGGCCCTACTCCTCGGCCTCTGCGGCGCCGTGATCGCCGCCCCGGCCCTGGCCGGCGAGGTCAGCCTGCGGGCCGACGTCGCCGATTCCGACGGGCGGGTGACGCTGGGCGACCTGTTCGACGGGGCGGGCGGCGCGGCGGGGGTGTTCGTGGCGACGCGGAGCGGCCCCACCGTCGTGCTCGACGCCGCCGCCGTGCAGGGGCTGGCCCGGCGCTCGGGCCTGACCTGGCCCAATCCCCAGGGGCTGCGGCGCATCGTCGTGCGCGGCGGCGCGCCCGCCGCCGCCGCCGTCGCCGGACGCGGCAACGTCGAGGTGCTGACCTGGACCCGCAGCCTGGCCGCGGGCGAGGTGGTCCAGCCCGAGGACCTGATCTGGGCCAAGGCCGCCGCCGCCCCCGCCGAGGCGCCGCGCGACGCCGACGCGGTCATCGGCATGACCGCCCGCCGGCCGCTGCGCGAGGGCGCCGCCGTCAGCCTGCGCGACGTCGCCGCGCCGCAGGTGATCAAGACCGGCGACACGGTCGAGGTGGTCTGGTCGGACGGCTCGGTGACCCTGGCCCTCCAGGCCAAGGCCCTCGGAAACGCCGCCGTCGGCCAGAGCTTCAACGTCGTCAATCCCGCTTCGAAGAAGGTCATCGAGGCGGTCGCCACCGCGCCCGGCCGGGCGCTCACCGGCCCCGCGGCGCTGAGGCTGAAGGCCGCCGGCGCCCCGCTCTACGCCGCCCGTTAGGTCCCGAAGGAAGCCCCATGCGTATCGCCGCCCTCGCCGCCGTCCTGGTCGCCCCCCTCGCCGCCTGCTCCACCGTCAAGGAGACGGTGAAGGGGCCGGAGCTCGCGCCGATCGGCTATCCGGTCGCCATCGTGCCCAGCCAGCAGCCGGTCCTGGCCGCGCCCGGCATGACGCCCCAGCCGGCCAGCGCCAACTCCCTGTGGCGGGCCGGGGCCCGCGCCTTCTTCGTCGACCAGCGCGCCGCCCGCGTCGGCGACATCCTGACCGTGCAGATCGACATCGACGATTCCGCCCGCACCCAGAACACCACCACGACCTCGCGGACCACCAGCCAGACCATGGGCATGCCGCACCTGTTCGGGCTGGAGAACTCGCTCGGCAAGCTGTTCCCCGGCGGCTTCGACCCGGCCGAGGCGGTCGAGACCGGCTCGACCTCGGCCAAGGCCGGCGCCGGGGCCGTAACCCGGGCCGAGAAGATCAGCCTGACCGTCGCCGCCGTCGTCACCGCCGTGCTGCCCAATGGCAATCTGGTCATCCAGGGGACGCAGGAGGTGGTCACCAACGGCGAGCTGCGCCGCCTGACCGTCTCCGGCATCGTGCGGCCGGAGGACATCTCGGCCGCCAACACGGTCAAGCACACCCAGATCGCCGAGGCGCGCATCGCCTACGGCGGCCGCGGCGACATCAGCCGGGCCCAGGCGACGCCGGCCGGCCAGGCGCTGGTGGAGAAGTTCACGCCCTTCTGAGCCCCTGAACCGGGCGGACCGCCGCGCGTTCTCCGGATCGGAAGGAGGCGCGGCATGGTCCGCCTGCTCGGAATTCTGGGCGTGATGCTGGGGCTGCTGCTGAGCGGCTGCGCCTCGCCGCCGCCGGCCCGGGCCCTGGCCTGGAGCTTCCAGGACCAGCCCGGCGAGGGGCCCAAGCTGGCCTACGGGACCCCGGCCTCGGACAACGTCATGCTGCTGATGATGTGCCGTCCGGGCGCGGACCGGCTGACCGTGTCGCTGCTCGGCGGATCGCCGCGCGAGGGCATCGTCCTGGCCTCCGGCGCGGAGCAGGCGCGGCTGGGCGGCGCGCCGGTCGCCAGTCCGGGCTGGGGCCAGACCATCGAGGCGGTCGCGCACCCCGAGATCGCGCCCCTGGCCCGGTTCGCCCGCACCGGCGACCTGACCCTGGTCGACCGCGGCCGCCGGGTGCGCATCGACGCCGCCCCCGCCGAGCTGCCCGGCGTGGCCCGCTTCTTCGCCGCCTGCGGCGCCTGACGGCCCCGGCGGCGAAGACCGTCGGACCGTCTTTGACGGCGTCGCGATGTCCCGGAAGCCCTACGCCCGCCGGCCCGCGGTGCTGACGTTGTCGACGCCCAGGGCCGCCAGGGCGCCCGAGACAATGCCGTCCGCGTCGAGGCCGGCCTGGGCGTACATGACCTCCGGCTTGTCCTGGTCCTGGAAGACGTCGGGCAGGGTCAGGGTGCGCACCTTCAGGCCGCGGTCCAGCGCCCCGTGGGCGGCCAGGGTCTGCAGCACGAAGGCGCCGAAGCCGCCCATCGCCCCCTCCTCCACCGTGACCAGGGCCTCGTGCTCGCGGGCCAGGCGCAGCACCAGCTCGACGTCCAGCGGCTTGGCGAACCGCGCATCGGCGACGGTGGCGGTCAGGCCGCGGGCGGCCAGCAGGTCGGCGGCCTTGAGGCTGTCGGCCAGGCGCGTGCCGAACGAGAGGATGGCCACCGCGGCCCCCTCGCGCACGACGCGGCCGCGGCCGATCTCCAGCGGCTCGGCGATATCCGGCAGCGCCAGGCCCAGTCCCTCGCCGCGCGGATAACGGAAGGCGCTCGGCCGGTCGTCGATGCGGGCGGCGGTGGCGACCATCCGGGCCAGCTCGACCTCGTCGGCGGCGGCCATCAGCACCATGCCCGGCAGGGCGCCCATGAAGCCGATGTCGAAGCTGCCGGCGTGGGTGGGACCGTCCGCGCCCACCAGGCCGGCGCGGTCCATGGCGAAGCGCACCGGCAGGCCCTGGATGGCCACGTCGTGGACCACCTGGTCGTAGCCGCGCTGGAGGAAGGTGGAATAGAGGGCGGCGAAGGGCTTCATGCCGTCGGCGGCGAGACCGGCGGCGAAGGTCACCGCATGCTGCTCGGCGATGCCAACGTCGAACATGCGGTCCGGGAAGGCCCTGCCGAACAGGTCCAGGCCCGTGCCCGAGGGCATGGCGGCGGTGATGGCGACGATGCGCTCGTCCCGTTCCGCCTCCTTGATCAGGCTCTGGGCGAAGACCTTGGTGTAGCTGGGCGGACCGCCGGCCGCCTTGGCCTGCTCGCCGGTGACGACATTGAACCGGACCACCCCGTGGTACTTGTCCTCGGCGTTCTCGGCCGGGGCGTAGCCCTTGCCTTTCTGGGTGACAACATGGACCAGCACCGGCCGGTCGATGCCCCGGGCGTTCCTCAGCACGGGGACGAGGGCGTCGAGGTCGTGGCCGTCGATGGGGCCGACGTACTGGAAGCCCAGCTCCTCGAAGAACGTGCCGCCGGTGACCATGCCGCGGGCGTATTCCTCGGCCTTGCGGGCGGCCTCCTGCAGGGGCTTTGGCAGGGCGCCGGCGACCTGCTTGCCGAGCTTGCGCAGCGACTGGTAGCCGCCCCCCGAGACCACCCGCGCCAGGTAGGCGCTCATCCCGCCCACCGGCGGCGCGATCGACATGTCGTTGTCATTGAGGACGACGATCAGCTGCCGGGTGGCCTCGGCGGCGTTGTTCATCGCCTCGTAGGCCATGCCCGCGCTCATCGAGCCGTCGCCGATCACGGCGACGACCTTGTGATCCTCGCCCTTGGCGTCGCGCGCGGCGCAGAAGCCAAGCGCCGCCGAGATCGAGGTCGCTGCGTGGGCGGCGCCGAACGGGTCGTACGCGCTCTCGGCCCGCTTGGTGAAGCCCGACAGGCCCCCGCCCTGGCGCAGGGTGCGGATGCGGTCGCGGCGGCCGGTGAGGATCTTGTGCGGATAGGCCTGGTGGCCGACGTCCCAGATGAGGATGTCGCGGGGCGTCTCGAACACATGGTGCAGGGCGACGGTCAGCTCGACCACGCCCAGGCCCGCCCCCAGGTGCCCGCCGGTCACCGAAACCGCGTCGATGGTCTCGGCCCGCAGCTCGTCGGCCAGCTGCTTCAGCTCGTTGACGGACAGGTCGCGGGTGTCGGCGGGCGAGGAAATCTTGTCGAGAAGCGGCGTGACGGGGGGCATGAACTGTCCGTGGCGATACGAGGGCCGCGACGAAAGCGCGGTTATGTGTTCCGGTCCAGCACGAAATCGACCGCCGCGCGAAGGGTTGCCGCCCGTCCGCCGAACAGGTCGAGGTGCGATCGCGTCTGGTCGGCGAGCAGGGCGACCCTTTCCTTGGCGGCGTCGACGCCGAGAAGTGTTACATAGTTCGCCTTGCCCCGGGCCGCATCCTTTCCGGCCGCCGCCTTGCCCAGTTTGACCGGATCGCCTTCGGCGTCGAGCAGATCGTCGACGATCTGGTAGGCGAGACCCAGATCCTGTGCAAAAGCCATCAAGGCGGACCGCTCGGCGTCCTGGGCGTGGGCGATGACCAGCGGCAGCTCGAAGGCGCAGGCGATCAGGGCGCCGGTCTTCAGCCGCTGCATGCGCGCGACGCCGCCGAGATCCTCGCGCACGCCGAGCACGTCGATCATCTGGCCGCCGGCCATCCCCTGGGCCCCCGCCGCGTGGGCCAGCCGCCGCACCAGCTCGGCCCGCACCGTCCCGTCCGGATGGGTGTCGGGATGGGCCATGATCTCGAAGGCGGCCGTCTGCAGCGCATCGCCCGCGAGGATCGCCGTGGCCTCGTCGTACTGGCGGTGCAGCGTGGGCCGGCCGCGGCGGACGTCGTCGTCGTCCATCGCCGGCAGGTCGTCGTGGACCAGGCTGTAGGCGTGGATGCACTCGAGCGCGCAGGCCGCGCGCAGCACCGGGCGCTCGGCCAGGCCGAACATCCGTCCGGTCTCGAGGGCGAAGAAGGGCCGGATCCGCTTGCCCGGTCCCAGGGCCGCGTAACGCATGGCCTCGGTGAGACGCGCCTCCGGCCCCTCCGCCCTGGGCAGCAGCTCGTCGAGCGCCACCGTGACCATGTCCGCCGTCTCGACGATGCGGCGCGCCAGGCCGTTCACGAGAACTCGGCCGGTTCGACGCCGGTCGCCGCGCCCTGGCTGAGCACGACCTTCTCGACCCGCAGGCGGGCCTGCTCGAGGCGCGCCTCGCAATGGGCCTTCAGGGCCGCGCCGCGTTCATAGATCGAGATCGACTCCTCCAGCGGCGCCGAACCGGACTCCAGCCGCTGGACGATCTTCTCCAGTTCTCCGAGGGCTTCCTCGAAGCTCATGGCGGCGATGGCCGGATCGGCGGGGGCGTTGGTCATTTCGTGTCCCGGGAGAATGCCCCCAGCCTAGAGGCGGCGGGCCAAGGGGGCAATCGGCCGCCGGATCACGGCCGTTCGAACCGCCGCGCCCGCCAGTACCGGAAACCCTGGTCCTCGGTGCACCGCCAGCCCAGTCGCTTGAGCGATTCGCCGACCATGCCGTTGAAGAAGCCGTGGGCCACGACCAGCACGTCCTGGCCGTCCTGGGCCATGTCGGCCAGCATGCGGGCGGCCTGGTCGGCGCGCTGCTGGGCCTGGGCGCGGCTCTCCTCGCCCTCGTTGTGGTCGAAGAACCACCACCAGAAGCGGGCGATGAAGCCCCAGAGCCTGGGCGACAGCCGCACCCAGCGCGGCCAGCGCGGGGGCGGCAGCGGCGCCTCGATGAACAACGGGTCCTCGGCGTAGCTGCGGCCGGCGCAGACCGCCCGGGCGGTTTCCAGCGAGCGGGGCCGCGTCGAGGCGATCACGAAGCCGGCCCGCTGGGCGACGTCCTTGAGTCCGTCGGGGGCGCGCTGTCCCTGGCGCAGGCCGCGGGTCTCGTAGTCGCCCCACCAGAGGCGGTACTCGTCCGCCGACAGCCGGACCTTGCGCGACAGGTCGGGCTCGCCGTGGCGGGCGAGAATCACCGCGCCCGGGCGGGCGGCGACTGTTGTGGCGAACGTGTTGTCGGCGGTCAGGGCGTCGACCATGTTTCCCCGGGGCCAGCGGCCTGCCCGCGCCTGACGCGGACCTTCCCCCGATCCCCGTCAATCCTCCTGCAACGCCTGCACGTGCGCCAGGGCCGAACGCCCCAGCGCCTGCAAGTCGTAGCCACCCTCGAGCGACGAAACAACCCGGCCTCGCGCACGCGTGTTCGCCACCTGGACGATGGCCCGGGTCGCCCAGGCGAAATCCTCCGCCTCCAGGGACTGGCTGGCCAGGGGATCGCGGGCGTGGGCGTCGAAGCCGGCCGAGACCAGGATCAGGTCCGGGGCGAAGGCGTCGACCCGCTCCAGCAGGGTCTCGAACACCTTGCGCCACTTCTCGCGCGGCGAATGGGGGCCGACGACGCCGTTGGCGACGTTGCCGACGCCCGTTTCCGACGGATCGCCGGTCCCCGGATAGAGCGGCCGCTGATGGATCGAGGCGAAGAACAGGGTCGGGTCGTTCTCGAACGCCGCCTGGGTGCCGTTGCCGTGGTGGACGTCGAAGTCGACCACCGCCACCCGCGCCAGCCCCGCCGCCTGCGCGGCCCGGGCCGCCACGGCGAGGTTGGAGAAGACGCAGAAGCCCATGGCCCGCTCCGGCTCGGCGTGGTGGCCGGGCGGCCGCACCGCGCAGAAGGCCCGACCCGCCGCGCCGGCGGCCACCGCCCGCACGGCGGCGATCGACGCGCCGGCCGCGCGGCGGGCGGCCTGGACGCTGCCGGGCGACAGGGCGGTGTCGGGATCCAGCCGCGCTAGGCCCGAGGACGGCGCCGCCGCCAGGATGGCCTCGATGTAGGCCCGCGGATGCACTCGCTCCAGGTCGCCCAGGTCGGCCAGGGGAGCCTCGTGCGGCTCGAGGTCCAGCGAGGCGTCGTCCTGCAGGGCGTCGATCACCGCGCCCAGCCGCTCCGGCCGCTCGACATGGCCGGCGCCGGGCCGGTGGTCGAACATGGCCGCGTGCGTGTAGAGGGCGAGAGTCATCCTGCTGATCCTAACGCGCCGGAGCCCATGTCCGCATCCATGATCCGCCGAGCCCGCCCCGAGGACGCTGACATCCTGAGCCGGATCGGCGCGGCGACCTTTTCCGAGACCTTCGGCCATCTCTATCCGCCCGAGGACCTGGCGGCCTTCCTCGCCGACGCGTACGGCCTGGAGAAGACCCGCCGCGATCTCGCCGATCCGGCCAGGGCCGCCTGGCTGCTGGAGGCGGACGGCGAGGTCGTCGGCCACGCCCTGGCCGGCCCCTGCGACCTGCCGCACGAGGCGGTGACCCCGGCCTGCGGCGAACTGAAGCGGCTCTACATCCTCAAGGCCCATCAGGGCGGCGGCGCCGGTTCGCGGCTGCTGGCCGAGGCGCTCGGCTGGCTGGAGCGGGACGGGCCCCGGCGGCTGTGGATCGGCGTCTGGTCGCAGAACCTGGGCGCCCAGCGTCTCTACGGCCGGATGGGCTTTGCGAAGGTCGGGGAATACGAGTTCCCCGTCGGCCGGGTGCGCGACCGGGAGTTCATCCTGCGGCGGGGATAGGCCTCGCCCCGCGGCGCTGGACAACGGGCGTCCGCGCCCCCATCCTTTGTCAAACGACCGTTCGAGCCGCAGAGTCCGCCATGTTCATGCGCTTCTTCACCGAGCTGCGCGAAGCCAGGGTGCCGGTGACCCTCAAGGAGTACCTTGTGCTCATGGAGGCGCTGGACAAGGACGTCATCGACCGGCGGGTCGAGGACTTCTACTACCTGTCGCGCTCGGCCCTGGTGAAGGACGAGAAGAACCTCGACAAGTTCGACCGCGTCTTCGGCCATGTGTTCAAGGGCCTGGAGATGGTCGGCGACGACGTCGCCAGCGAGATTCCGGCCGAGTGGCTGAAGGCCCTGACCGAGAAGTTCCTGACCGACGAGGAGAAGGCCCAGATCGAGGCCCTCGGCGGCTTCGAGAAGCTGATGGAGATGCTGCAGGAGCGCCTGCGGGAGCAGAAGAAGCGCCACGAGGGCGGCGCCAAGATGATCGGCACCGGCGGCACCAGCCCCTTCGGCGCCAACGGCTACAATCCCGAGGGCGTGCGCATCGGCCAGGACAAGGGCCGCCACGGCCGGGCCGTCAAGGTGTGGGACAAGCGCGAGTACAAGAACCTCGACGACTCCGTCGAGCTGGGCACCCGCAACATCAAGATCGCCCTGCGCCGGCTGCGCCGGTTCGCCCGCGAGGGCGCGCCGGACGAGCTGGACCTGGACGGGACCATCAAGTCGACCTCGCGCAAGGCCTACCTCGACGTGGTCATGCGCCCCGAGCGCCGCAACAAGATCAAGGTGCTGATCTTCTTCGACATCGGCGGCTCGATGGACAGCCACATCAAGCTCTGCGAGGAGCTGTTCAGCGCCGCCCGCACCGAGTTCAAGAACCTGGAGTTCTACTACTTCCACAACTGCCTCTATGAGAGCGTGTGGAAGGACAACCGGCGGCGTCACACCGAGAAGCTCAACACCTGGGACGTGCTCCACAAGTTCCCCAGCGATTACAAGGTGATCTTCGTCGGCGACGCCACCATGAGCCCCTACGAGATCACCTATCCCGGCGGCAGCGTGGAGCACTGGAACGAGGAGCCGGGCGCCATCTGGATGGACCGGGTGATGCAGATCTACCCCAGCGTCGTGTGGCTGAACCCGACCGCCGAGCGCCACTGGGACTACACCCAGTCGATCGGGGTGATGAGGCAGTTGGTGAACGATCGCATGTATCCGCTTACCCTCGACGGCCTGGACAAGGCCATGCGCGAACTGGTGCGCAACTGAGGTGAGCGAAGCCGTCAACGCCGACCAGATCGCCTACTGGAACGCCCAGGCGGGCGAGACCTGGGCCACGCTCCAGCAACGGCTTGACCGCCAGCTGGACCCGCTGGGCCGCGCCGCGGCCGCCGCCCTGGCGCCGGCGAGGGGCGAGCGGCTGATCGACATCGGCTGCGGCTGCGGCGACACCAGCCTGATGCTGGGCGAGGCGGTCGGCCCGGGCGGGTCGGTGCTCGGCGTCGACATCTCCGCGCCGATGCTGGACGTGGCGCGGCGGCGCTCCGGCGACGTCGGCAACGTCAGCTTCCTCGAAGCCGACGCCCAGACCCACGCCTTCGAGCCCGGCGCGGCCGACGCCGTCTACTCGCGGTTCGGGGTGATGTTCTTCGCCGACCCGACGGGCGCCTTCGCCAACATCCGCGGCGCGCTGAAGCCCGGAGGGCGGCTGGCCTTCGTCTGCTGGCGGCCGCTGGCGGCCAACGACTGGATGCTGGTCCCGCTGGGAGCGGCGCTGCGCCACGTCCCGCCCCCGCCGCCGCCGGACCCGCTGGCGCCGGGCCCATTCGCCTTCGCCGATCCGGAGCGGGTGCGCGGCATCCTCGGCGGCGCCGGGTTCCGCGACATCGCGATCGAGCCGCAGGATCACCGCATCGGCGCCGGAGACCTGGAGTCTTCGGTGCAGATGGCCCTGCGCGTCGGCCCGCTTGGCATGCTGCTGCGCGAGAACCCCGGCCAGAAGGACGCCGTGGTCGGGGCCGTGCGCGAGGCGCTGGCGCCGCACGAGGGGGCCGACGGCGTGAAGCTGCCCGCGGCGGTGTGGATCGTCACGGCGAGGGCCTGAGGCGGCCCTCAGCGCCGCCCGCCGGCGTCGCCCATGCGCTCCAGCCAGACGAGGGCCGCCGCCGCGGCCAGAAAGGCCAGGGCCATCGCGAACAGGGCGCCGCCGTCGGTCGGCAGGGCCATGGCGTCGATCTCGGCCGTTGTCCGCCCTTGCCGCAGCAGCGTCGCCACCCTTTCGACGTCCGGCACCCGCACCCCCAGGAAGGGCGAGAGATGGAAGACGACGGCGCCGAGCGCCACGCCGCCGCCGAGCAGGGCGCCCTGCAGGCGGGTGCGGGGGAAGACCAGCAGGATCGCGGCGAGGATTTCCGCCGCGCCCACGGCGTACCGGAACAGGGGCTCGGCGGCCGCCACGCCCGACCGGCCGGCGATCAGTCCGAAGATCGGGTTGGGGTCGGGGCCGATGAACTTCTGCAGGCCCATCAGCACGCCCAGGGCCGCCGCGAGGCCGACGGCCAGGATCCAGGACGCCGCCGAACGCCAGGTCATGAGACACTCCCTTTCCGCGCCCGGGGCGCCTGCCCTGGATATTCGGACGGCGGGCGGGATCGGTTACAGCCGAAAGTCCGGAAACCCCGAAGGGTTGCACCGGCGCGCAGCGCGACCCGACGGGACTCAAACGGCCGTTCGTCCGCGCTTGCCTAAATCGGCCAGCCCCGTAAAGCTCCCCTCACGGAAGGGAAGGGCCCCGACTTTGAGTCTCACCGACGAACCCGGCCCGGAGTCGCAGACTCCGGAGGCCGAGGCCGCCACCAAACAGCTGGTGTTCAACGCCGCCGAGCGGCTGTTCGCCCTGCACGGCTTCCAGAACGTCTCGGTGCGCGACATCACCGCCGAGGCCGGGGTCAACCTGGCCAGCGTGAACTACCACTTCGGCTCCAAGGACGCCCTGCTCTACGAGATCTTCCGGCGGCGCACCCAGGAGCTGAACCGCGAGCGGGCGCGGATGCTGCACGAGGCCAGCGACCGCCACGGCGGCAAGCCGCCCGTGCGCGCCATCCTGGCCGCCCTGTTCACCCCGCCGCTGCGCTGGCTGGACCCGGCCACCGACCGCCGCATCTCGCTACAGTTCCTGATCCGCGCCCGCAGCGAGGGCACGGCCGAGATCCGCGAGGTGCTGGCCACCGACGTCAGCCACCTCAAGCGCTTCGCCGACGCCCTGCTGGCCGCCCGGCCCGACCTGGCGCCGGAAGAGGTCTACTGGCGGCTGCACTTCGTGCTCGGCATGATCCACCAGAACCGCTTCATGGAACTGGACCGGCTGCACGTCCTCAGCGACGGCCAGACCCGCGAGGACGACATCGACGGCCTCCTCCGCCGCATGCTCGACTTCGCCGAGGCGGGGTTCGGAGCCTGACGCCCTACTGCTGGTTCTGCGGCAGGCCGTCGGCGATGTCGTAGTAGTCGCCCTTGTCGGCGACGAAGATGTGCTTGCCAAGGTGCGTCCCGGTCGGCCCATCGAAGGCGCCCATGGCGATGGCCAGGCGGCTGCGGCCCGGAACATCCCAGAACAGGAAGGCGCCGCAGGTGCGGCAGAAGCCGCGGCGGACCTTCTCGGAAGACTGGTACCATCGGACGCTGTCCTCGCCCTCGATGGTCACCTTCTCCCGCGGGATGTCGGTCGAGGCCCAGAAGTGGCCCGACTGCTTGCGGCAGAGGGAGCAGTGGCAGGCGTCCGGCTCGGCGAGGTCGCCCTCGACCGTGACCTTCACCGCCCCGCAGAGGCAGGAGGCGCGGTGCATCAGCCGCCCCGCTTCATGGTTTCGCGGGCGATGACGATCTGCTGCACCTGGCTGGTGCCCTCGTAGATGCGGAAGATGCGGACATCGCGATAGAGGCGCTCGATGCCGTAGTCGGCCACGTAGCCGGCGCCGCCGAAGATCTGCACCGCCTTGTCGGCGACGCGGCCGACCATCTCGGAGGCGAAGTATTTCGAGGCCGCGGCTTCGAGGACGATGCTCTCGCCGGCGTCGCGCTTGCGGGCGCTCTCCAGCACCAGGGCCCGGGCGGCCATGGCCTCGGTCTTCATGTCGGCGATCATCCCCTGGATCAGCTGGAACTGGCTGAGCGCCTGGCCGAACTGCCTGCGCTCGCCGGCGTAGGCCACGCAGTCGGCGATCAGCCGCTCGGCCACCCCCACGCAGAGCGCGGCGATGTGCAGGCGGCCCTTGTCGAGCACCTGCATGGCGACCTTGAAGCCCTCGCCCTCCTCGCCCAGCCGGTTCCAGGCCGGGACCCGGACATTGTCGAAGACGATGTCGTGGATCTGGGCGCCGTGCTGGCCCATCTTCTTCTCGGGCTTGCCGACGGTGATGCCGGGCAGGTCCGAGGGCACGACGAAGGCCGAGACCCCGCCCCCGCCCTTCACCTCCGGGTTGGTGCGGGCCATCACCGTGAACAGCCCCGCCTTGCCGGCGTTGGTGATGAAGCGCTTGGCGCCGTTCAGCAAATAGTCGTCGCCGTCGCGCACGGCCCGGGTCTGCACCGCGCCGCTGTCGGAGCCGGCCTCCGGCTCGGTCAGGGCGAAGCTGGTCACCGTCTCGCCGGAGGCGATGCCGGGCAGCCACCGGGCCTTCTGGTCCTCCGTGCCGAACATCACCAGCCCCTGGCTGCCGATGCCGACGTTGGTGCCGAATTCCGAGCGGAAGGCCGGACTGGTGCGGCCCATCTCGAAGATCACCAGGCACTCGTCCTCCATGGAGAGGTCGAGGCCGCCGTACGCCTCGGGGATCGACAGGCCGTAGAGGCCCAGGTCGCGCATCTCGCCGATCACCGCGTCGGGCACGCGGTCGTTCTCGGCGACCTGCGCCTCCAGCGGCCGCAGCCGTTCGGTCACGAACCGCCGCAGGGTGTCGATGAACTGGTCGCGGGTCTCGGCGTCGAGGGCCATCCGCCCCTCCCCTTCATACGGCTGTTCGCAGATGCAGTAAGGGAGGGTCGCCGCGAGTCAATCCTCCCCGGCTTGCCGGGGAGAGGAAGGTTCAGCCCGTGTTCCTGAGGCCCGCCGCGACCCCCGCCACGGTCAGCTGGATCGCCAGGCGCAGCTGCTCGTCCTCGTCGCCGCCGCGGCGGCGGGACAGCAGTTCCAGCTGGAGGAAGTTGAGCGGATCGACGGCCTGGGCCGCCAGTTCGACGGACTCGGCGAGGTCGGGACGGTCGTCGAGCAGGCGGGTCCCGCCGCGGATCGACAGGGCGGTCTCGACGGCCCGGTCGTGCTCGCGGCGGATGGCGTCCATGATCGCCGCGCCGCGGTCGACGCCCTTGGCCAGGGCCGCGTAGCGGGCGGCGATGGCCATGTCGCTCTGGGCCAGGGCCAGCTCCATGTTCGACAGCAGGGCGGCGAAGAACTCGAACTCGTCGGCCATGTCGGCCAGCTGGGGCGTGGTCAGGCCGGCCCGCTCGACGCCGCCGGCGAAGCCGAACCATCCCGGCAGCATGAACCGCGCCTGCGACCAGCTGAACACCCAGGGGATGGCCCGCAGGTCCTCGATGCGGCGGCTGGCCGTGCGCGAGGCCGGCCGGCTGCCGATGTTGAGATTGACGATCTCGCCGATCGGCGTGGCCGACCAGAAGAAGTCGGTGAAGCCCGGCGTTTCGTAGACCAGGGCCCGGTAGGCGGCGAACGAACCGGCGGCCAGGGCGTCCATGGCCGCCTGGGACGCCGGCGAGGGCGGGGCCTCGGGCGGGCGGCGCGTGGCGGTGACGACGGCGGCCACCAGGCTTTCCAGATTGCGCCGGGCGGTCGGCTGGTCGCCGTAGCGGCGGGCGATCATCTCGCCCTGTTCGGTCATCCGCAGGCGGCCCTGGACGGTGCCAGGGGGCTGGGCGAGGACGGCCTCGGCCGCCGGGCCGCCGCCGCGGCCGACCGATCCGCCGCGCCCGTGGAACAGGCGCAGACCCACGCCCCGCGCGGCGCAGGCGCCCGCCAGGGCCGAGGCCGCCTTCGCCACGCCCCGACGGGAGGCGACATAGCCCCCGTCCTTGTTGGAGTCGGAATAGCCGACCATCACCTCCTGCACGGGGTCGACGCCGAGCACCCCGCGCGACAGGTCGAGGTCGAGCCAGGCGCCCAGGACCTCCGGCCCGCGCTCCAGGTCCTCGATGGTCTCGAACAGCGGCGTCACCCGGACCTTCGTCCCCGGCCGCGTCCCGCCCCAGGCCAGGCCGGCCTGGGCCAGCAGCACCAGCGGCTCGAGAATGTCGGACAGCGTCGCGGTCTTCGAGACGACATAGGCGCCGATGGCCTCCGGCCCGTAGAGCTTCACCACCTCGGCGGCCGCGTCGAGGGTGGCCAGCTCGCGCTCGGTCTCCTCGCTGTAGCCGGCGAACGGCGACCTGATCGGCCGCTGGTGGCTCATCTCGCCGAGCAGCAGCTCGACCTTTCGGTCCTCGTCGAGGGCCAGGTAGTCGACGTCCTGGCCGGCGCGCTGCAGCAGTTCGGCGACCAGCCGCTCGTGGACGTCGGCGTTCTGGCGCAGGTCCACCGACAGCAGGTGGAACCCGCAGGCGCGGGCGACCTGCAGCAGGGTGGTCAGGCGGATGCCGACCAGGCGCTCGCCGCCGCATTCGCAGAGGGAGCGCCGGATGGTCTCCAGGTCGGCGACGAAGGCGGCGGGCCCCCCGTAGGGCGTCGCGGGCGACAGGCCGGTCGCGAAGGCCACCGGCGCGCCGGTCAGCCGCTGCG
The DNA here is from genome assembly GCA_049323695.1 of Pseudomonadota bacterium. Taxonomy (GTDB): domain Bacteria; phylum Pseudomonadota; class Alphaproteobacteria; order Caulobacterales; family Caulobacteraceae; genus Caulobacter. The sequence continues at coordinate 80,022 of JBMOOF010000038.1, read as the reverse complement.
AGGTGGCGCAGAGCCGGTCGAAGACGTGCTCCAGCGCCAGGCGATAGGGCTCGTCGGCGCGGTGGATCGAGCGGTCGCCCGACTCCCCGGCCAGGGCCAGCAGGGCTTCGGTGGCCTCGCCGTAGCTGTCGGAAATGGCCAGGTCGGACCACAGCTTGCGGACCTCCTCGGCGTAGAGGTCGAGGATGACCCTGGCTTGCGAGGCCAGCGCCAGCCGCAGGGTGTCGCCGCCGACGCCGGGATGGCCGTCGCGGTCGCCGCCGAGCCAGCTGCCGAGCCGCAGGACGGTGGGGATGTCGCCGCCGATCTCCTCGCTCCAGCGTTCGTAGAGGTCGGCCATGGCCGGCAGCATGGAGGTGCGGACGATGGACAGGGCGTTGCGGATCTCGTCCCGCACGGTGATCTTGTCGGGTCGGTGCAGGCGGGTGCGCCACAGCAGCGCCACCTCGCGGAACAGCCCCTCGCGGATGCGGGCGTCGAGGTCGGGCGGCAGGTGGTGGCGGCGCAGGGCCATCAGCCGCGAGATCTCGGCCTCGCGGTCGACCAGGGCCTTGCGGCGGACCTCGGTGGGGTGCGCGGTCAGCACCGGCGCCACATCGAGCCCATCCAGCGCCTCCGGGCCCAGGCCGAGATCGGCCAGCGCCCTGGCGACGGTGCGGGCGCCGCCGTCGAGTCCTTCGTCCTCCGCCGCCCGACGGCGGCCGGCGACGGTCTCGCCGATGTTGGCCAGCATGGAGTGGCAGGCGAAGGCGCGGGCCAGCAGCATGGCCTCGTCCGACGTCACGGCGCTGAACAGGAAACCCAGATGCGGGGCGTCGCCGCCCTCGGCGGCGGCCTTGCGGGCGCTGGCGACCAGGGAGGCCGCGTCCTCGCCGTCGAGATAGCCGATCGCCTCGACCAGGAGCTGGTCGAGAAGGCTGACGTTCTGGCGCACGTGACGGCTCGTGGGTCCGGAACCGGACCGGGGAATGCGCAGGCTCAACGGACGGGACATGGGCCCTATATGTCAGCGGAGGGCGCGCGCGTCCACACCAATGACACCGGTGTCACGCGAATGTAGGCGGTCGGGACGAACCGGGTCATCACGGTCATCCGCTGAAATCCCTGCCCCGCCGACGCCGCCGGACCGCCCTCCGGCCGCTCCCGTCGGCCTCAGCCGAGGTCCCCCGCGGCGGCGTCGAGCAGCAGATAGGCCCGGCCGCCTTCGGAAGCGAGCAGGGTTCCGACCAGCAGGCCGCCGCGGTCGCGCTCGCCGGCCTCCTCCAGCATGCCGCCGAAGCGGGCCAGGAAGCGGTCGGTCTGGCCGCGCATGGCCGCGTCGGAGAACAGCCGGCGGACCAGTCGCCGGATGGCGGCCGGCGCCAGGCGGCGGACCACTTCGCGGGCCCCGTCGAGATCGCGGGTCTGCACCGCCGCGGCGATCTCGTCGATCCGCGCCTTGGGCAGCAGGGCCGCGGGATCGATGCCCATGGCGGCGATCTCGGCGGCCATGCGGTCGGCGAGGCTTTCCGGGTCGCTGTCGTCGCCGTCGATGGTCGTCAGCAGGTCGCGCCAGCTCCAGCCGGGCCCGCCCGGCTCCGGCCCCTCGCCGGCCGGCGCGCGGCCGCCGGCGGACTCGAAGACGCTGCGGAATTCCTCGTCGGTGGCGGTGGGCGTCAGGCGAAGGCGCGGCCGCGGCCCGGCGGCCTCGCCCCTCGCGGGCGGGGCGGGCGGGGACGGCGGCTCCGTCCGCGGCGCGCGGCCGGCGGCGATGGCCGGCGCGGCCGTCCCGGCGGCGCCGGCGACCACGCCCATGACCTTCACCGCCTCGCTGAGCATGTCGTAGTTGCGGCGCACCCGCTCCTGGAAGGCGGCGTCGATGGCCTGGGTCTCCTCGGCGGCGCGACGGGCCGAGGCCAGCAGCTCGTCCATGCTGTGCTCGACCGAGGCGCGGACCTCCTCGACCTTGCCCTTGGCCGCTTCCGGCAGGCGCTCGGCGCGGGCGTCGACCTCGGCCAGCAGACGTTCGAGCTCGGCCAGCGCGCCGCGGGCGACGGCGGCCCCCTGCTCCAGCCGCTGGGCGGTGGCGGCGCCGGCCTGCTCGACCATCTGGGCCGACTGTTCGATCAGGTCCCGGGCCTCGGCGAGGCGGGCCTCGAACACGGCGTCGGCCTTCTGGTGGGCGGCGAAGGCCGTCTCGTTGAGCTGGTCGACGCGGGCGGCGGCGGCGGCGGCGTGGCCTTCGGCCGCCTCCCGCGCCGCGTGGGCCGCCTCGGCCAGCCGCTCGATGGCCTGCTTGAGGTCGCCCTCGAGCCCGTCACGCTCGCGCGCGGCGGCCTTGCCGACCAGGGACAGGGCCTGCGCCCCCTCGTCGACCAGGGCTTCGCGTTCGGCGCGGGCCCGCTCGGTCAGGGATTCGAACCGCTCGGCGGCGTCGGCGATCAGCTGGCGCAGCGCCTCGGCGCCCCGCGAGGCCTGCTCGCCGAGGTGGGTCGCGCCCTCGGTCGCCTGGACCATGAACTCGGACAGCTGGGCCGACCGTGTCTCGGCCAGGGCGGCGAAGTCCTCCTGGTCGGCGCGCAGGGCGTGGGCGACGGTGACCAGCGCCGCCCGCTGCTGGGTCAGCCCCTCCTCGACCATCCGCATCTGGTCGCCGACGCCGACGCCGGCGGTCTCCAGACGCGCCACCTGGCGGGCCAGATCCTCGCCGGCGACCCGCGCCGCATCGCTGGCCTCGCCGGCCGCGGCGGCCAGGTCGGCGGCGCGGGCGGTCAGCGCCGCCTCGGCCTCGCGCAGCTGGGTCTCGGCCAGATCGGACGCCTCGGCGACCATGCGGGCCTGCTGGGTGATGGCGTCGGAAACGGCGGTCGAGCGGGCGTCGAGCTGGCCGCTGAGGGCGTCCAGCTGATCGCGCTCGCGGCCCAGCGACGCGGCGAGGTCGCCGGCGGTGCGGTGCGACCGGGCCGCGGCCTCGGCGAGGCGCTCGGTCTCCTCGGCCAGGGCCTGGCGCAGGGCCAGCATGGTCTCGCGCGCCTCGTTGGCGGCGTTGGACGCGCTGGCGATCTGCAGCCGCATGGATTCCACCACCGAGCCGGCCTCCGCCGCCGCCGTCGCGGCCGGTCCCACCAGGCGCGAGGAGACGTCGCGGGCCCGGCGCGTCTCGGCGGCCAGCTTCTGGCCCTGGCGCAGGGCGTAGGCGGCGACGAACACCAGCGCGGCCGGCCCGACGGCCAGCACCGCGAACAGGCCCATCGCCAGGGGGTCCTCGCCGAGCGGTTCGATGTTCAGTTTCCAGCCTAGGGCGAAGGCCACGGGTGCGACCGCCCAGAGGGCGCTCACCAGGAACGCGCCGATCCAGATCGGGGCTCCCGAGGGTTCGGCCGTCCTTTCCGCCCGCGCCAGCACGGCCGGCGGCAGGGGCGGTTCGGCGGCCGGATCGCGCATCGTCATCGGCGGCGGCGTCACGGCCTCGGCCATCTCCACGGCCGGAGCCTGGACGATGTCGAGTTCGGCCTCGACGGCGGGAGGCGCATCCGGCGCGGGGGCGAGCGACGCCTCCATCGCCTGGCCCGCCGGCTCCGTCTGCAGCGTCACTCGGGAGAAGTTGAACGGAGACCTGGGTTTGCGGGCCGTCATGGGCGGATCGTCATCCTGCGCGGGCCGACGCTTGTATCGAATGCGCGAACGCCAGCCCCTCCCTTCGCGCAACAAGGGAAACCTACCGGTGAAACTCGCGCGCGCAAAGCGGCTTGCAAAGGTTTCGTTAATCCCCGCCGCCGGCGGGCGCCTCGGGCCGCGTCAGGCCTTGCGCAACAGGGCCCGGGGCTTGTCCGGACAGGCCTGCCGCGCGGGCGCGGCCGGCGGCGGCGCGGACCGTTCGACCGATCGCTCGGCCCGCGGCGGGACGTCGCGGACGAAGTCGACCTCGATTCCGAACTGGGCGAGGGCGAACGTCGCCGCCCAGACGACCAGGCTCGCCAGGATTTCGACCAGGACCTGCATCGGCCCTCCCCGAATTGAGGTAACGTCGTTATCAGGCGCCGGGGCCCGCGCGGCAATCCGACGCCGCATGAAGATTTGGTCATCTTTCCGCGGCCGGACGCGCCAGGGCCAGCCGCCAGGCGCCGAGCAGGCCGAGGACCGCCAGCAGGCTCATGGCCAGGTAGCCGCGCTCGCGCGCCGCGTCGAACAGCGGACCGCTGGCGACCGTGGCCAGGCCGATGACGAGGCCGCCGGAGAAGGCGGAGCTGATCGTCTGGGCGGCCGAGGCGCTGCGCGCCGGCGCATGCCGGTCGATCAGCTGCAGCGACCCCATGAACACCGCGGCGAAGGTCAGGGCGTGCAGGGCCTGCAGCGGGAACAGCAGCCACAGGGGCGGGGCGAACGCCAGGGCGCTCCAGCGGACGAGGGCCGCGACGCCGCCCAGGACCACCAGCGTCTCGGCCCCGACCCGCCGGCGCCAGGGTTCCAGGAACCACATGAAGCCGATCTCGGCGGCCACGCCCGTCGCCCACAGCAGCCCCACCGTCGACTCCGACAGGCCCTGGCCTCGCCAGAGCAGGGTGGAGAAGGCGTAGTAGAAGGCGTGCGTCGACTGGATGAGGCCGGTCGAGACCACGGCCAGCATGAAGGGCCGGCTGCGCAGCAGGTCCGAAACGCCGCGCCAGCGGTCCACGCGCCCCGGCCGCTCGCCGGTCTCGTGCACCGGATCGGGCGGCAGCAGCAGGAAGGCCGCCAGGCCCGCCAGCAGGGCCGCCGCCGAGGTCCAGACGACGACGATGTCGACCCCGACGCGGGTCAGCAGGGCCCCCATGGCGATGTTGGCGATGACGAAGGCGATCGAGCCGATGCCGCGCGGCACGCCGTAGTTGAACCCCTCGAGCCGCGAGCGGCGCAGGCTGAGCACGTCGGCCAGGGGAATGACCGTCGACAGGAAGCTGGAGCCCGCGACCCACAGCGCCAGCCAGGCCGGAAAGCCGGCGACCAGGCCGATAAGGCCGTAGCTGACGCCGGCGGCCAGGGCGAGCAGGATCATCGGCGTGCGGCGGATGGCGAAGCCGTCGGCCCACACCGCCAGGATCGGGGTGACGAACAGCCGCGCCAGCATCGGACCGGCGAGGATGGCGCCGATCTCGACGCCGCTCAGCCCCTGGGCGCGGAACCACACCGGCATGTAGGGAAGGCTGGCGCCGGTCCCGACGAACACAGCGCAGTAGAACAGGCCGAGCAGGATCGCGCGGGACATGCGGTCCATTAGCAGAGTCGGGGATGATTGGGCGCCGTCGCCGCCGGCGGGCCGGAGGCGAACGGCCGTCAGGTCGCCGGCAGGGGCGGCAGGTCGAGGCGGCGGGCCTCGGCCATGGCGACGTAGAGGCGGCGGATCTCGGTATCCAGAGCCGCGTCCCGCGCCTGTTCGACGGCGATGTGCAGGGCGATGAGGGCCCGGCGCAGCGCGGCGTTGGCGCGGTCGAGGGCGGCGAGCGAAAGGTCGGCGTCCTCGCCGCCGGCGGCCTCGGCGAACGCCGCGCCGTAGGCGGCCGCCGACCCGGCCAGCAGGGCGCGGATGGCCCCGTTCTCCCACACCCGCGCCGCGATCCCCCGCTCCGCCTCCTGGGCGCAGAGCAGGGAGATCATGCCGGTGACCGCCACCCGCGACTGCAGGAAGTCGCCCATGGCCTCGGGCGGCGGCGGTTCGATCAGGCACAGGAAGTTGCCGGCCAGCAGCTCGGGAACGGTCGGGGTCATGCCAGCGCCTCCAGGGCCGCGAGCCGGTCGGCGAGGATCTGGTCCTGCCGGCGGGCGGTGTACCATCCCGAAAGACCCAGGACCGGGTCCCGGAACCCGCCCTTGCGGTATTCCTTCGCCGAGGAGATCCAGATCGCCGCCCCCTTCACCGAGGCGAACAGCTCCCACCAGGCGAAGGCGACGGGGTCGACGGTCAGGCCGCTGGCCGCTTCCCAGAGGGCGATCGCCTCGGCGCGCGGCAACATGCCGGAGACGCGGTCGGTCTCGCCGTAGCACCACAGCGGCTCGACGGCCCAGCCGAGATCCTCCAGCGGATCGCCGATGTGGGCCATCTCCCAGTCGAGAATGGCCAGGATCTTCCCCGCCCCGTCATGCAGGAAGTTGCCGGTGCGGTAGTCGCCATGGACGACCGACAGCTTCGCCGCGGGCGGCGGCGGACTGCCGCGCAGGCGACGGATGCAGGCGCGGACGATGGGCTGGGGATGTTCCTCGTCCTGGTCGATCACCCCCTCCCAGTAGTCCAGTTCGCGCTTCCAGCAGGTCTCCGGCGTGGGCGAGTCGACGACGGCGGCGATCGGCAGGGCCAGCGGGTCCGGCTCGGCGATCGCGCCCAGATGGCCGAAGAACTGTTCGCCGATGGCGCGGGCGTGCTCGCCGTAGGGCGGCTGGCTGAACGGGCTGGCCGCCTTGCCGCCGTCGATGCGCCCCATGATGAAGAAGGGCCGCTCGAGCTCGGCGCCCTCTTCTTCGAGGGCGACGGCCTCCGGCGCGGGCAGGCCGGTTCCGGCGAACGAGCGGATGGCCTCGAACTCCAGCCGCCGGCTGGTGTCGATCAGGCTTCCCACCGGATCGCGGCGCAGGATCATGCCCCGGGTCTCGCCGCCGGCCACGACGTCGAACCGGTAGGTCTCCCGGCTGGCGCCGCCGGGAATGCGCGAGAGGTCGAGCACCGTCACGGGCGTGTCCCAGGTGCGCGCGAGATAGGCCTCGAGCTGGTCCTGAAGGGTCATCCGGCCATGTCCAGCAGGCCGGTGAAACCCGACGGGGCGTGCGGGCCGATGACCAGCTGCTCCAGCACCCCCCGGCCCGTCCGCGTCGTCCCGTCGGGGGCGGTGAAGGCCACCTCGCTGAGCGCCTGGACATGCAGATTGAAGGGCAGCGTCGGATCGCAGTCGGCCAGGACGATGTCCTCGCGCTCGACAGTCAGCTCGCCATGCAGCTGGCCATGGCCCCATCTGGGATGGGTGTAGCCCAGGCCCATCATCTGGAACTCGAAGATCGGCCTGAACGCCACCTCGCCGGCGGGCTTGCCGAAGTCGTCGGTCAGGGTGACGACGGCGTGTTTCGCGTGCCGCGAATTGCTGCGCCAGGCGATCTTCGCCGCGCCGTTCAGGTGCTCGAAGCCGTCCTCGCCGGCGCCGTCCGGGCACCACGCCGCGCGCGTGTTCCAGGGCCGGCCGACCGCGTCCTCGTTGCTGTGGAAGAAGAAGCCGCCGTCCTTGAAACTGCACGGCGACCACAGCCAGAAGAACTGCGGCGGCGTCGGCGGGACGGTTTCCTGGCTGTCGCGGGCCCCGACGGGGCGCACGCCCCAGGAGCGGTCCCGGGTGCCCACGAAGCCGTCGAGGCTGCGGCGCTCGCCGTCCAGCTCGATCCAGCCGACGTAGCGACCGTTCTGGGTCAGGCGGGTGTAGTCCATGAAGGTCCGCGTGCCGCTGCGGCGGACGAAGCGCGGCTCCTCGATCGGGAAGGCCCGGGCCTCGAAGGTGAACTCGCCCTTCAGCCCGTGTTCGGGGGAGTCGACGCTGACCTTCAGCCGGACCAGCGGCTCCAGCACCTCGATGCGGATCGGACCGCAGGTCAGGTCCAGGCGATCGCCCAGCCAGCGGCTGGCGTGCAGGGCCGTCTCGACCCCGTTGCGCACAACCACAAAGGCGGCGTCGGCGACGTTGAGATGCGGGTAGACCCCGAAGGCCACGGCGAAGAAGTCCTCGCCCGCTTCCGGATGATAGCCGTTGAAGAAATAGCGGTCGTAGAAGTTCCGGTCGGTGCCCGAATAGGCGATCGGCTCGGCCGTCTGGTGGATGGGATAGTCGTCGCCCCGGGTGAGCGCCATGGCCGGTTTCCTCCGTGGCCTGCCGCTTCTCAGCCGAGCGTTTCGGGCCTACAGCCGCCAAGGTGAACGATGAAAACCTGCGAAGGCAACCGTGACGGAGGGTAAGGCGTGAGGCTTTGGACGAGGACGACCTGGATGACGTTGGGGGCGGTCAGCGGGTTCGTCGCCGTGGCGGTCGGCGCCTTCGCCGCGCACGGCGCGCCGGATCCCCAGGCCAGGGAGCTGCTGAAGACCGGGGCGACCTACGAGTTCATGCACGCCATGGCGACCTTCGCCTCCGCCACCTTCATGAACATCGGCGGCTGGCGGGCGCGGTTCGCCCCGGCCTTTTTCCTGAGCGGAACGGCGCTGTTCTCGGGGTCGCTGTATGCGCTGGCGATGGGCGCGCCGGGCTGGATCGGCATGGTGACGCCAGTCGGCGGCGTGCTGTTCCTGACCGGCTGGGCGACCCTGGCCTGGGCGGCGCGGACGGTGGATCAGGAGTGGGTGACCGACAAATGAATCGAACGACAGCCCTCACCGCACTGCTGGCCGTGTTGCTTACCGGCATGACTATCGCTGCGGTGCGAGCGGCCACCCTGCCGTCCTGCAACGTCAGGGTCGGTGAAATCTGCCTTTCCAGAAGCGGCGACGGGCCGGCTATCCGTAGCGTCGAGATATTCAGTCGGCTTGAGGCCGAGAAATACGTCTTCTCACTCCGAAGCGCGTCCGGCCCGCCGCACGAACTCATTGTAGTCAGGGACGACTCGTTGGGAACCGAGACGGCGCCCCCTGGATCCACCGCCCGCATTGACACTCGCCTTTTGAATGGCGCGAAGAGTAGCTCCTATTTCATCACGGGCGCGGTTCCGGGTGTCGTCGTGAAGATCTGCGTTGAGTCCTTCCTAGCGCCGCGGTGCAAGGGCTCAGGAACCTTGAATCGTCTCAGACCCTATCGCGGATAGACTCAAAGCGTCAGCAAGCGGCGCCCTTTCGCGGCAGGGCGAGCAGCCAGAGGGCGCTGGCGGAGCCGATGAGGCAGGCCATCATGACGGCGGCCATGGGGACCGCCGTGCCGTCGTGCAGCGCCCCGCCCAGCCAGGACGCCAGGGCGCCGGCGCCGAACGACAGCCCGCCCATCAGCGCCGAGATCGAGCCGGCCCGCCGGGGATCGACGCTGAGCGCCCCGGCCATGGTGTTGCCCGCCATCAGCCCGTAGGAGGCCAGGGCAGAAAACAGCAAGGGCAGCACCGTGTATTGGGCCCCCAGGCCGCTGGCCGCCGCCGCCAGCAGCAGCAGGCCGGCGGTCACGCCGCCAATGCTGGCCCTCCGGAGCACCTGGTCGGGCGTGACCCGCCGCAGCAGCAGCCGGTTCAGCTGGCTCATGCCGATGACGCCGACGGCGTTGGCCCCGAACACCCAGCCGAAGGCCTGGGGCGAGTAGCCGTAGACCTCGATCACCAGCTCCGGCGAGCTGGAGATGTAGGTGAACAGCACGGCCCCGTTCAGCGCCCCGGCCAAGGCGTAGCCCAGCAGCCGCCGTTCCCGCAGGAGGGCTCGGAACGCCAGCAGGGGGTTTTCGGCCCGCGCCTGGGCGGCCGTCTCCTCCGAACGCGACTCGCGCAGGCGGAAGAACACCGCCGCCCCGACGGCGAGGCCGAAGGCGGCCAGCGCCCAGAAGATCGCCCGCCAGTCGAAGGCCGCCAGCACCCAGCCGCCGAGCAGCGGGGCGACGATCGGGGCCACGCCCATGATCAGGGTCAGGAGCGAGAGCATGCGCGCGGTTTCGGTGTGGTCGAACTGGTCGCGCACCACGGCCCGGGCGACCACGGCCCCGGCGCAGCCGCCCAGCGCCTGGATGAAGCGGGCCAGGATCAGCCCCTCGACCGAGGTCGACACGGCGCACCAGGCCGAGGCGGCGACATACACGGCGATGCCCACCAGGATCGGCATGCGGCGGCCGAAGCGGTCGGACGCCGGGCCGTAAAGGAACTGGCCGATGGCCATGCCCGCGAAGAAGGCGGCCAGCGTCGCCTGGGTCGCTTCGGCGCCGGCGCCCAGTCCCCGCCCGATGGCCGGCAGGGCGGGCAGATACATGTCGATCGACATCGGCGCGAAGGCCGTCAGCGATCCCAGCAGGACCACCAGGCCCCAGGGCGTGGCCGGCTTCACCGATGGCGTCGGGATGTCTTTCACGATCTCTTTCCACCGGTCTTCTCCGCCAGGGCGGGAAACCCGGATTTGTCTTGGGCGGGCCGCCGACGCGCGGGCGGGTCGACCGGAGTCAGGGTTCCCGCCATCACGGGAACGGGCGGACGTCTCGCTATTTCAGCCGCGCCGCGTCGTCCGTGGCGCGGATCAGGGCGTCGACGACGCCCGGCTCGGTGGAGGCGTGGCCGGCGTCCCAGATCACGTCGAACCGCGCCTCGGGCCACGCCTTGTGCAGCGCCCAGGCGCTTTCCAGCGGGGTGACGACGTCGAAGCGACCCTGGACGATCCAGCCGGGGATCCTGCGGATCTTCTCCACCTGCTTCAGCAGCCAGCCGTCCTCGGGGAAGAAGCCGCGGTTGGCGAAGAAGTGGCACTCGATGCGGGCGAAGGCGATGGCGAAGTCGACCTCGTTGAACTTCGGCGGCCGCGCCTCCGGGCCGCGGATCGAGATGGTGTCGCCCTCCCACTGGCTCCAGGCGGCTGCGGCCTCGGCCTGGATCTTGCGGTCGGAGTGGACCAGCCGCTTGTGGTAGGCGGCGATCATGTCGCCGCGCTCGCCCTTGGGGATCGGAGCCCTGAACCGTTCCCAGGCGTCCGGGAACAGGAAGCTGGCGCCGTCCTGGTAGAACCACCTGAGCTCCCGCTGGGTGAGCAGGAAGACGCCGCGCAGGACCAGGGCCTCCACCCGCTCGGGATGGGTGACCGCGTAGGCCAGCGCCAGGGTCGAGCCCCAGGAGCCGCCGAACACCGTCCACTTCTCGACGCCCAGATGCCGGCGCAGCCGCTCGATGTCCTCGACCAGGGTCCAGGTGGTGTTGTCCTCGAGGCTGGCGTTGGGCCGGCTCTTGCCGCAGCCGCGCTGGTCGAACAGCGCCACGCGCCAGCGGTCGGGATCGAAGAAGCGGCGCATGGTCGGGTTGATCGCCCCGCCCGGCCCGCCGTGCAGCACGACCGCGGCCTTGCCCCGCGGATTGCCGCAGTCCTCGTAGTAGAGTTCGTGCGGGCCGCCGGTCGGCAGCCAGCCGAAGGCGTTGGGCTCGACCTCGGGATAGAGGCCCCGGCGGTTGGCGGTCTGGGCGACGGCGAGCGGCGGGGCGGAACGGTCCATGCCGTCCTTCTACCGCCGCCCCGTCAGAGCGGAAAGCGGCGATCCAGCCAGTCCAGCATGAATCGGTTCACCTGCGCGGGCTGCTCCTGCTGGGTCCAGTGGCCGGAGTCGGTGACCAGCGCCTTCTCGAGGTCGGGAATGATCGCCTCCATGCCGTCGGCGGCGGCGGGCGGCAGGACGGCGTCCTTCTCGGCCATGATCATCAGGCTGGGCCGGCGGACGACGTGCTCGAGCCCTTCGGACTGGATCCAGTTGCGGGTGAAGTTGCGGTACCAGTTGACCCCGCCGGTGAAACCCGTGCGCTCGAAGGTCTCCACGAAGGCGTCGAACTCCGCCTCGGTCAGCAGCGGCGGCCTGGGATCGACGGCCGGATCGTAGACCTGCAGCATGTCGATCAGGGCGAAGGCGCTGGGATCGCCTTCCCTGCGTTCGGTGTGCAGCCCGGCCGACGGCGCGGCCGGCCCCTCCAGCGGCCGCTTCATGAACAGGTTCATGGTCTTGCGGACGTCGGCGGCGAGGATGGCGTCGGCCTCGCCCGGCGTCTGGAAATGCACGATGTACATCCGCTCGCCCATGCGCCGGCGCATGATCTCGATCGGGTCGGCCGGGGCCCGCGGGCCGAAGGGGGTGTTGAGGCCGATGACGCCCGCCACCCGGTCCGGATGGCGGATGGCCATGTACCAGACGACGAAGCCGCCCCAGTCGTGGCCGACGAAGATCCCCTTGTCCGCGCCCAGGCGATCGAGCAGGGCCACGAGATCGGCGCAGAGGGTCTCCAGATCGTAGCTCTCGACCGCCGCCGGCCGGTCGGTGAGGCCATAGCCCCGCTGGTCCGGCGCCACCACCCAGCGGCCCGCCTCCGACAGCGCCTTGATCTGGTGGCGCCATGAGAAGGCCAGCTCGGGAAAGCCGTGGCAGAGGATCAGCGGAATCCCCCGCCCTTCCGGCCCGGCCTCGTAGTAGGCCATGCGGATGCCGTTCACCCGCGCGGTCTTCACCGGCGGCATCATGGTTTCGATGGCGGACATGGATGGCTCCCCAGCGCTTCGCCTCAGCGTGGAGGGTGGCCGTGGGGGAAGGCAAGGGCATAGCGAATAGCCAGTAGCGCGCTACGCCTCGGGAGACGGCGACGGGCGACCCATGTCCCTCCTGAGAGTCCTCTTGAGGGCCGTGAGCATCCGCCCGACCTCGTCCGCCATGTCCAGGGCAAGCCCGGTGCTCTGACGCGATGCGAGGCCCGTCCGGACCGAGAGGACCAGAAGCGTTTCCGTTTCGGCCAGAGATCCGCTCGCGATGCTGAGGAAGTTGAGGAACTCCTTGCGTCCAGAGCGCGCGCGCCCTTCCGCAATGTTCGCGGGGACCGAAATCGCGGCCCTCAACAGCTGGCTGGTCAGGCGGTATTCCTCGACCTTCGGGAATCCCTTTGACAGGCGGTATGCCTCCTCGGCGAGGTCCATGGCCCGGCGCCAAACCGCCAGTTCTCGATACGAGCCCATCCGGGTGAACTCCGTCAGCAACACGCCTGCCGAGGTTCACTCCCTACTCGCTATTCGCCACGCGCTAAAGTAGCGCGCCCCGTCCAGACGTAACCTCAGAGTAGCGGTGCACCCGCACTGACTGGACCAGGCCGAAGCCGACCATGACGGTGAGCATGACGGTGCCGCCGTAGCTGAGCAGGGGCATGGGCACGCCGACGACGGGGGCCAGGCCCATGACCATGGCGCCGTTGATCAGGACGTAGAGGGCGAAGGTCGCGGTCACCCCGGCCGCCGCCAGCCGGCCGAAGTGGCTGTGGCTGATCGAGGCGATGCGCAGGGCCATGAAGATCACCGCCCCGTAGAGGAACAGGATCGAGAAACAGCCCAGGAACCCGAATTCCTCGGCCAGGGTCGCGAACATGAAGTCGGTGTGCTTCTCGGGCAGGAAGTCGAGTTGGCTCTGGCTGCCGAGGCCATAGCCGCGGCCCAGCAGGCCGCCGGCGCCCAGCGCGATCTTGGACTGCAGGATGTGATAGCCCTCGCCCCTCGGATCGCTCTCGGGGTTGAGGAAGGTCAGGATCCGCTGTCGCTGGTAATCGTGCAGCACGAACAGGATGAACGGCGGCAACGCCGCCGCGGCGGCGACGACTCCGGCGATGACGATGCGCCAGGAGAGGCCGGCCAGCATCATGATCGCCAGGCCCGTGGCGGCGATCAGGATGGCGGTGCCCAGGTCGGGCTGTTTGGCGACCAGCAGGGTCGGCGCCCCGATGAGGACGGCCGGGATCAACAGCCACCAGCTCAGCCGCGCGCTGTCGGCCGACATGCCGTGGTAGAACCGGGCCAACGCCAGGACGATGGCGATCTTCATCACCTCCGAGGGCTGGAAGCGGGCGGGACCGATCTCCAGCCAGCGCTGGGCGCCCTTGGCGCTGTCGCCGATCAGCGCCACGAGCACCAGTAGAAAGAGGGCCGCGCCGTAGGCGGGATAGGCGGCGGCGAACCAGACCCTCAGGTCGGTCATCGCCAGCACCACCATCATCACGAAGAAGATCCCGAAGCGGATCAGGTGCGGCGCCGCCCAGGGCATCCAGGCGTTGGGCGCCGCCGAGAACATCATCATCCCGCCGGCGCCGGCGATCAGGCACAGGGCCAGGCAGAAGGTCCAGTCGATCTCGGCGAACTTGACGATCAGCCGGTCGCGTTCGCCGGGTCGGGTCAGGGCGCTGACGGTCATTGCGTCGCTCCGGGCGGCGGGGCGGCGAGCGTCGCCGGCGGGGGACCCTGGGTCGGCTCGGGCGGGGCGGCGCCCTCGACCGGGGCGTCGGGATCGATCTCGGGCGGGGGCAGCGGCTTTTCGATGCGCGCGCGCAACTCCGGATCCTTCAGCAGCGCCACGCGCATGACCTCGCGGGCGCGCGGCGCGGCGGCCGTGCCGCCGCCCAGGCCGCCGTGCTCGATCAGCACCGATACGGCGTAGCGGGGATCGTCGATCGGCGCGAAGGCGATGTACCAGTTGTGGTCCTTCAGCGCCCAGCGGACCGAGGCGCTGCTGCGCGACTTGGCCTTGTCGAAGCTGCGCACCTGGGCGGTGCCCGTCTTGCCGGCCATCAGGATGTCGCCCAGGCCCAGCTGGCTGGCGCGGTAGGCGGTGCCCGAGGTGTCGTTGGCCACCGCGATCATGCCGCCGCGGACGAGGTCCATGAACTCTCGGGGATAGGGCAGGTCGCCGACCGCGTCGCCGTGCTTCTGCTCGACGCCGCCGATCGACTTCACCAGCCGCGGATTCAGCGCCTTGCGGCCGTTGGCCAGCCGCGAGACCATCACGCACAGCTGCAGCGGATTGACGGCGATAAGGCCCTGGCCGATCCCGTAGCTCACCGTGTCGCCGGGGAACCAGGTCTGGTTCTCCTTCTTGCGGTTGGCCTTCCGCTTCCATTCCCTGGAGCCGATGATCCCCTTCTTCTGGCCGGGGATGCCGATGTCGAAGATCTCGCCCAGGCCGAAGGCGTGCGCCGCCTTGGCGATGGGATCGGGGCCCACCTTCAGCGCCGTCTGGTAGAAGTAGATGTCGCAGGAGTTCTTGATGGCGTTGTGCATGTCCTGCGCGCCATGGCGGCCCCAACAGCGCCAGGTGCGCCCGCCGAAATACCAGCTGCCGCCGCAGACCACGCGGGTCTTCGGATCGACGCCCGCCTCCAGGGCCGCCAGCGCAACCATCGGCTTGAAGGTCGAGCCGGGCGGATAGGTGCCGCTCATCACCTTGTCGAGCAGGGGCTTGCGTTCGTACTGGCTGAGCGCGCGGTACTCGGGCCCCGACAGGCCCTTCACGAAGCGGTTGGCGTCGAAGCTCGGCGTCGAGGCCATGCACAGCAGGTCGCCCGTGCGGCAGTCCATCATCACGATGGCGCCGCTCTCCTCGCCCATCACCTCCAGGGCGCGGTTCTGGATGTCGGCGTCGAGGGTGAGCCGGATCTCCTTGCCCGGCGTGGCGGGAATGTCGCCCTCGGGATCGTCGCGAACGACCCGGCCCTTGGCGTCGACCTCCTGCTTGCGGGCGCCGGCCTTGCCCCGCAGGTCCTCGTCGAAGGCCCGCTCGACGCCCTGCCGGCCGATTCGGAAGCCCGGATTGAACAGCAGCGGATCGGGCTCCAGCCCCTTGTCCTTGACCGCCTTGATGTCGCGGTCGTTGACGCGGGCGACATAGCCGATGACGTGGGCGAAGGCGCCGCCGTAGGGATAGACCCGCACCTCGCCCATGTCGGCGGTGACGCCGGGCAGTTCGGGCGCGCGGACGTTGATGCGGGAGAACTCCTCCCAGCTCATGTCCTCCATCACCTGCACCGGCGCCTTCCTGGGCGAGCGCTTGATGTCGCGGACCAGGCGGGCCTGCTTCTTGTCGTCGAGGGTCACCAGGGTGGCGAGGTCGGCGACCGTCTTCTCCACGTCCATGTCCGTCTCGCGCGCCACCAGCAGGCGGAAATTGGGACGGTTGGACGCCAGGGTGGCGCCGTTGCGGTCGAGGATCAGGCCGCGCGGCGGCGGCACCAGGCGGAAGTTGAACTGGTTTGACTGGGCGAGCTTCTGATAGCGCTGCGCCTCGACCACCTGCAGGTGGACGAGGCGGCCGGTCAGGGCCGCCAGGCCCGCGCCGGTCAGGCCGCCCAGCAGGAAGGCGCGGCGGGTGAACGCGCCCTGCCGCTCGTTGACCTCGGTGAAGAAGATCGTCGGCTCGCTCACCGGAACCTCACGTCCGCGTCCTCGAACCGGTCGATCAGGCGGTGGGCGAAGGGATACAGCAGGGCGGTGGCGAGGAACTGCCAGAGCACGGCGACCAGGCTGGGCGCGGCCTTCACGTCCAGCATGACGATGAGGTAGCCGGTCGTCATGGTCACCGCGGTCATGCCCGCGTACCAGGCCCACATCATCGGCCGGCTCTGGCCGGTCATCATGTTCCGCATCAACAGGGTCACGGCGTACGACAGCAGCAGCGAGACCCCCCACAGCCCCATCGGACCGCCCCAGTATATGTCGAGGAAGAAGCCGGTCAGCAACAGCACGAACGGGGCCAGGATCGAGGGGCGGATCACCGCCCAGCCGAAGGCGCAGACCATCGGGAAGACCGGCTCGGGCAGGCGCAGCCCGAACAGCTGGATCGGCGCGGCGAGCAGGATGGTGGCGGCGATGCACAGCATCGCGGGGACGCCGATCCAGCGCCACGGGTCCAGCGGCCGCGCGGCGGAGAAGCTCATTGCGGCGCGCCCGGGGCCGGGGCGGGCGCCGCGGGCGCCGGCCTGGACGGCGGGGGCGGCGTCGCGCCGATGATGCGGTCGTCGGGGTTCTCGGTGATCACCGCCGGCAGCTGGGTCTGGGCCAGGGCCTTCTGGTCGGCCAGCTGGGCGTAGTCCCTGAACTTCAGGATGCGCACCCAGTCGATGGCGCCGGCGTCAGCGTCGAGCACCACCCGCCAGCGGCCGTCCAGGCCCTTGACCGCCCGGCCGACGGGCAGGCCGCGCGGCAACACGCCGCCGTCGCCGCTGGTCAGCACCCGGTCGCCCTTGCGGATCGGGTCGCGGCCGCGCAGGTACTCCAGCCGCGGGTTCGGGCCGCCGTCGCCGGTCAGGATGGCGCGGGCGTTGCTGCGGTCGATCATCACCGGCGTCTTCGAGGCGACGTCGGTCAGCAGCAGTACGCGGCTTGTCGAGCCCGAGACGCCGATGACCCGCCCGACCAGGCCCCGCTCGCTGAGCACCGGGAAGCCGATCATCACCCCCGCGTCGCGTCCGGCGCTGGCCAGCCGGGCGTTGGCGTAGGGGCCGCGGGAATCGACGACGACGCGGGCCGTGACCATCGGGATCGGCGGGTCGGTCTTGAGGCCGAGCATGGCCCGCAGGCGCTGGTTCTCGTCGCGCAGGCGCACCGCCTCGTCGGCCTGGGTCCGCAGCTCGACGAGCGCCTTGCGCAGGCGCCGGTTCTCGCCGGCGACGCCGACGTAGCTGCGCAGCCAGCCCAGCAGGTCGCCGGTCCAGCGGCCCGGCGCGGCGACGACGCCGCCGACCGGCTCGGCGACCGTGTCCACGGTCTGGCGGACGGCGCCGTACGCCTCGGTCTGGAACGTTTCGCGCCGGTCGCTGAGCAGAATCGAGACGCCCACGACGCCGCAGACGATCAGGGCCACGACCGCGATCCAGGTCAGTGGAAACTTCAGTTCGCCAAAGGAATCCTGGCGCAGCGCCACCCGATCGCCTCCGTCGGAACCGCCCCGGCCCCGACTCACATGCTGCCGTTACGCGAGCGTGCTTTCCAGTACGCCCTTCATCCACTTCGGGTGTTCAAGAACCTTGCCACAGCCGAGCGCGACGCAGCTGAGCGGGTCGTCGGCGACGGTGACGGGCAGGCCGGTGTGGTCGCGGATCTCGGCGTCCAGGCCGCGCAGCAGCGCCCCGCCGCCGGTCAGCATGATGCCCTTGTCGGCGATGTCGCTGGCCAGCTCGGGCGGCGTGGCTTCCAGGGCCACCTTCACCGCCTCGACGATCTGGTTGACCGGCTCGGCGAGGGCGTCGGAGGCCTGCTTCTCGGAGATGCGCACCTCGCGCGGCACGCCCTGCATCAGGTCGCGGCCCTTGACGTCGATGCTGAGGCCCTCGCCGTCGGCCGGCGCCCGGGCGGTGCCGATTTCCTTCTTGATCCGCTCCGCCGTGGTCTCGCCGATCAGCAGGTTATGGTGCCGGCGCATGTAGCTGATGATGGCCTCGTCCATCTTGTCGCCGCCGACGCGGACCGAGCGCGAGTAGACGATGCCCGACAGCGACAGCACGGCGACCTCGGTGGTGCCGCCGCCGATGTCGACGACCATCGAGCCGGTCGGCTCGTGGATCGGCAGGCCCGCGCCGATGGCCGCGGCCATGGGCTCGTCGATCAGGCCCACCCGGCGGGCCGAGGCGTTGAGGCAGGAGTCGTTGATGGCGCGGCGCTCCACCGCGGTGGCGCCCGACGGCACGCAGACGATCACCTTGGGATTCACGAAGCCCTTGCGGTTGTGAACCTTGCGGATGAAGTACTTGATCATCTCCTCGGCGACCTCGAAGTCGGCGATGACCCCGTCGCGCATCGGGCGGATGGCTTCCATGTGGCCCGGCGTGCGGCCCAGCATCTGCTTGGCCTCGATGCCGACGGCGTGCACCACCTTGCGGCCGCCGACGTTGCGCAGGGCCACCACGCTCGGCTCGTTCAGCACGATGCCCTTGCCCTTCATGTAGATGAGGGTGTTGGCCGTGCCGAGATCGATGGCGATGTCGTTGGAAATGGCGCCGAAGAGAGAGCCGAACATTCAGGGCCTTGATCTTGAAAGCTTTCGGGACAGGCGAGGCGGAGGCTGCAAGCCCCGCACCACGCCGCGAGCGCGCCCCCCGGGGCGCAGCGTCGCCGAAGAAGCCGGGCTAGCTATGGACGCCGTTTGCCCTGCGAACGTGTTGATTTCAAGGTCTATTGCGGGACTGCGCTAACCGAGCGCAGCGAGGATCACGCCGACCGCCGTGAAGGCCCCCGCCAGCCACTGCAAGGGGGTCACGCTTTCCGCGAACAGTCGGCGGCCGGCGAGGGCCGCCATGGGCATCTCGACGACCCCCACGGCGCGCACCGGGCCCGCCGGGGAAAGCGCCAGCGCCACGAACCAGCCGGCCGAGGCGGCGGCGCCGAAGAACCCCGCGCCGAGCGAAACGCGCCACGAGCGGAGGGCCGCCATCAGCGAATGGCGGTCCCGCAGGGCGAGCCAGAGGGTGAGGGTGGTCGACTGCATCGCCTGCACGACCGCGACCGTGACCAGGGCGGCGGGGATCGGGTGGGCGACGTCCAGGGCGTGCGCGGCCTGGCGGAAGGCGTTGGCCGAGACGGCGAAGCAGAAGCCGCTGAGCGTCCCGAGCGCCGCGGCGCTCCAGTCGCGCGGCCCCTCCCCCCTGGGCCAGGAGAGGACGGCGAGGCCCGCGGTGGCGAGCGCGATCCCGGCCCAGGCCGCGCCGTCCAGCGGGTCGTTGAAGACGAGCAGGCCGAGGATGGCGGCGAACGGCAGGCCGCTCTGCTGGAAGGCCGTGCCCAGCGCGAAGCTGGACCGCTGCATGGCCACCAGCAGGGCCGCCGTGGCGCCCAGCTGCATGGCTCCGCCCAGCGCCGACCAGCCGAAGAAGGCCGGGCCGGCGTGCGGGCTGACGGGCGCCAGCGCCACGCCGACGGCCGCGAAGGTGATGCTGAACGGCAGGCCGAACAGGAAGCGCACCAGGGTCGCGCCCCAGGGCCCGGCCCCGGTCAGCAGGCTGCGCTGCGCGGCGTTGCGCGCGACCTGCAGCGCCGCCGCGGCGACGGTGACGGGAATCCAGAACACTAGACCCCATCCTCCCCTCGCAGAGGGGAGGGGGACCATGCGGAGCATGGTGGAGGGGGCGACGTCGCCGCCTCCTGCGGATTCAGAACGCAGCTTGTCACCCCGCCCCCCGCTCGGCCCCCTCCACCATCCTGCGGATGGTCCCCCTCCCCGGCAAGCCGGGGAGGATCGGAGATACTAGAACCCGCTCGCGATCGCCGCTTCCGGCCGCCCCTTCTCCTTGCGGGAGAAGAGGTTGTTGAGCGCGTTGACATAGGCCTTGGCGCTGGCCGTGAGGGTGTCGGTGTCGGCGGCCTGGCCGGTGGCGATGCGACCGTCCTCCTCCAGACGCACCGAGACCTGGGCCTGGGCGTCGGTGCCCTCGGTGACCGCGTGCACCTGGAACAGGCGCAGGGCCGCCTGGTGCGGCACGATCTCATGGATGGCGTTGAACACCGCGTCGACAGGGCCGTCGCCGCTGGCCTCGGCGCGCCGCTCCTCGCCGTCGACATCCAGGGTCAGTTCGGCCGACTGGCCCTCGGTGCCGGCGATGACCCGCAGGTGGACGACCCGGATCCGTTCCGAACCGCGCGCCAGGGCGTCGTCGACCAGGGCGATCAGGTCGTCGTCGAAGACGTGCTTCTTCTTGTCGGCCAGTTCCTTGAACCGCACGAACGCCTCGTTCAGGGCGTTCTGGCCCAGGTCGTAGCCCAGCGCCTTCAGCTTCTCGCGGAAGGCGTGGCGGCCGGAGTGCTTGCCCATCACCAGGTTGGTGGCGCCCTGCCCCACGTCCTCCGGCTTCATGATCTCGTAGGTCTCGGCGTTCTTGAGCATGCCGTCCTGGTGGATGCCGCTCTCGTGCGCGAAGGCGTTCTTGCCGACGATCGCCTTGTTGAACTGCACCGGGAAGCCGGTGATGGCCGAGACGTAGCGGCTGGCGCGGGTGATGTGGACGGGGTCGACCTCGCTGTCGAAGCCCAGGGCGTCGCCGCGGACTTTCAGGGCCATGACGATCTCTTCCAGGGCCGCGTTGCCGGCCCGCTCGCCGATGCCGTTGATGGCGCACTCGACCTGCCGCGCCCCGCCCTGCAGGGCGGCGATGGAATTGGCCACGGCCAGGCCCAGGTCGTTGTGGCAGTGAGCCGAGAAGACGGCCCTGTCGGAGTCGGGGACGTTGGCGATCACGTCCCGGAACATGGCGGCGTACTCCTCCGGATAGCTGTAGCCCACCGTGTCCGGCAGGTTGATCGTCCGGGCCCCGGCGCGGATGGCGGCGTCGACGCAGCGATAGAGGAAGTCGCGCTCCGTGCGGGTGGCGTCCTGGGCCGACCATTCCACGTCGTCGCACAGGTTGCGGGCGCGGGTGACCGACTGGACCACGGCCTCCAGCACCTCGTCCTGCGACAGCTTGAGGATGTGGTCGCGGTGCTGCGGGCTGGTCGAGATGAAGGTGTGGATGCGGCCGCGCCTGGCCGGGCGGATCGCCTCGGCGCAGCGGTCGATGTCCACGGCGGCGGCGCGGGCCAGGCCGCAGACCGTGCTTTCGGTGACCATCCGGGCGATGGCGCGGACGGCCTCGAAGTCGCCGTTGGAGGCGATCGGGAATCCGGCCTCGATGACATCGACCCCCATCTCCTCGAGGATCTTGGCCAGCTCCAGCTTCTCGTCGTGGCTCATGGAGGCGCCGGGCGACTGCTCGCCGTCGCGCATGGTGGTGTCGAAGATGATGACGTGGCTGGCGTCGACTACAGGGGCGGTCATGGAAGTCAGGCTTTCGTCGCGATTTCGGGTCAGGCGGTCCGGCAAGCCCCTGAGCGCCCGGCCGCGACGTCGCGCGGCTAGACGGTCGCCCAGGGGCGGCTAAGCCCCAGCGCGAGTAGCAACAGTTCGGCGCGATCGCGTGACATGCGTTGTGGATACCGAATCGACCCGGTTCGCGCAAGAGTCTTGCGCCCAGGCGGCTTCACCCCGCCCCCGAGGGCAAGAACCTTCCCCGACGCCTAGTCCGGCCGCGTGACGATCGGGAAGTCGCCGGCGGGCCGGTCGAACCAGCCGACCAGCTTCTGCAGGGCGAGGGGGTTGCCCTGCACCTTCGCTTCGCCCGACATCACCTTCGGCGTCAGGGAGGCGCCCGTGAACATCGAGGCCAGCAGCAGCGGCCGCGGCAGGGTCAGGGTGGCGTCGGCCTTCGCGCCCTCGGCGACCGGCTCGGCGGTGAGCACCCCGTGCCTCACCTGGACCAGGTAGCGCTCGTTCCGCTCGGGGAAGGCGAACACCACGCGCAGCTCGGCGTCGCCGACCTTGTCGGGGTTCAGCCGCACGGCCATCAGGTCGAAGATCATCGGGGTGGGCAGGTTGGCGATCATGTCGACCGATCCGGCCGAGGGCCCGGCCCGGACCCCGCCGCGCAGCTCCGCCGCCCCCGAGAGATACATGTTGCGCCACAGCGAGCTCTCGGCCCGGTAGCCCATCTGGTCGTAGACCCTGGACAGGGCCTCCCTGGCCTCGCGGTTCTCCGGCTCGGACAGCACGACGTTGTTCAGCAGCGTCGCCGCCCAGCGGTCGTCGCCCTTGTCGTGGGCCGCGGCGGCCAGCGCGACCACCCTGTCCGCCCCGCCCATGGCCGCCACATAGCGCCCCGCCTCGTCGGCCGGCGGCAGCGCGGCCAGATGCGCCGGATTGGCGTCGTACCAGCCCATGTAGCGCTGGTAGACCGCCCGGCTGTTGAAGCTCATGGTCCCGTAGTAGCCGCGGTTGAACCACTGGCGCGCGAGGACCGGCGGCAGCGCGAGCCGGTCGGCGATCTCCTCGCCGACATAGCCCTGGTTCATCAGCCGCACGGTCTGGTCGTGCAGGAACTTGTAGGCGTCGCGGTGGTCGGCGAGGTAGCCGCGCACCACCTCGCCGCCGAACCGCGGCCAGCCGTGACTGGTGAACATCACGTCGGTGCGGTCGCCGAACAGCCGCAGCGATTCCGACAGGTAGCCGGCCCAGGCCCGGGCGTCCCGCACCAGCGCCCCGCGCGGGGTCAGCACGTTGTGCATCGTCGCGTTGGCGTTCTCGGCCATGCACAGGATGCGCAGGTCGGGGAAGTAGAAGTTCATCTCCGCCGGCGCCTCCGTGCCGGGCGTGACCTGGAACTCGATCCTGACGCCGTCGACGGTCAGGGTCTCGCCGGTGGCGGCGATGGTCCGGGTGGGGGCGATCAGGGTGAGGGTTCCCCGCGAGATGCCCTTGCCGATGCCCGAGCCAACCTGGCCCGCGGCCCCGGGAACCAGCCCCGTGCCGAACTGGTAGGTCGCCCGCCGGCTCATGGCGACGCCGGCGATGACGTTCTCGCTGACCGCCTCCTCCAGAAAGCCCTGGGGCGCGATCACCTGCACCCGGCCGGCGTCGACGTCGGCCTGGCTGACGATCCCCTTCACCCCGCCGAAGTGGTCGGTGTGGCTGTGGGTGTAGATCACCGCCACGACCGGCCTGGGGCCGAGCTTCTCGGTGACCAGGTCGTAGGCGGCCCGGGCCACCTCGGCCGTGGTCAGGGGGTCGATGACGATCCAGCCGGTCTCGCCCCGCACGAAGGTGATGTTGGAGATGTCGAACCCGCGCACCTGCCAGATGGTGTCGCTGACCTGGAACAGGCCGCTGCGCGAGAGCAGCTGGGCCTGGCGCCAGAGGCTGGGGTTCACCGTGTCCGGCGCCTCGCCCTGCAGGAAGTCGTAGGCGGTCAGGTCCCAGGCGACGACGCCGTCGGCGCGGCGGATGATCGGGTCGCTGCGCGAGCCCAGGAAGCCGCGCGAGGCGAAGTCGAAGTCCTGGCGGTCCTCGAAGGGCAGGCTGTCGCGCAAGGCCGCCTGGGCCCTGACGGTCGCCGGCGAGGCGGGCTCGGCGGCCAGCGCTGGTCCGGCCGCGAGGGCCGCGGCCGTCAGGGCTGCGATGATCCGGCGCATGGGCTCCTCCGGGAATCCTGGTCGCCGGCATGGGAAGCCGAAACCCGGGTCGAGACTGTAACCCTGGTTACAGACCGGGCGAGGGATCGCCCTCGTCCGAGGCGATGGCCGCATCCTCGCGGCGGCGCAGCCAGCCCCGCGCGACGAAGGCGCCGCCGACCCAGATCACCGCCGCCAGGGCGATCAGCAGGCCGTGCTGCAGTCCGCCGCCGCGCAGCATCTGCACCAGCGAGTTGCCGGCGAAGGCGGTCAGGGCGATCTTGGGCACGATGCCGATCGCGGTGCCGCCCAGGAAGTCGCGGAAGCGCATCGGCGCGACGCCGGCGGCCATGTTGACGACGATGAACGGCGCCGCGGGAACCAGTCGCACGATCAAGCTGGCCATGAAGCCGTTGCGGCCGATCAGGCGCATGAAGCGGGCGACGCCCTCGCTGGCCACGTCGCGGATCAGCCGCCCGCCGAACCAGCGTCCAAGCCAGAAGCCGATGGAGGAGGACACCACCGTCCCGATCCAGCTGTAGGCGAGGCCCGTCCACGGCCCGAAGGCGACCACGGCCGCGGCGATCAGCACGAACTGGGGCACCCCGATGAAGGCCAGGACGGCGAAGGCGCCGACCGCCATCGGCAGGGCCCAGGCCCCGTGCGCGGCCCCCAGCCAGCGCTCGACGGCCCGCTCGCCGTCGAGGCCGAGCAGCGGCGCGGCGAACAGGAAGATCACGCCCACCCCGCCGAACAGCAGGAAGGACACCGCCACCGTGCGCCAGGCCCTGGCGTCCATGTTCGTGAGGAACCGGATGGCGCGCTTCATCGCCATGGCCTCGCCCATCGCTCCCCGGGGGTCAAGCGACAACACGCCGGCCCGGCGGGGCCCCGCCGGAATTCTCGCGCGCGGCGGACCCGGCGATTGACGTGCGTCAAAGTCTCGCGGCCGTTAACGATATAGTCATCCGCGCTTTCGGGACGACCGGCGATGAAGACGATCGTGGTGACATCGCGAAAGGGTGGCGTCGGCAAGACCACCGTCGCGGTCAACATCGCCCTCGCGGCCTTCAATTCCGGCGCCCGCGTCCTGCTGGCCGACACCGATCCGCAACGCTCGGCCACGGATTCGCTGAAGGCGCGGACCCGGGCGGGGCCGGCCCTGGTGGAGACCAGCGCCGGCAAGCTGTTCCAGCTGCACATGGCCGCCGCCCGCGAGGGCGTCCAGGTCATGGTGGTCGACACGCCCTCGACCCCGGAATCCGACGTCGCCCTGGCGCTCAACGTCGCCGACCTGTGCGTGCTGGTGAGCCGGCCCAACTTCCTGGACGTCGCCTCCGTCGTTCGGTCGGCCGAGGCGGTGCGGCGGCTGGGCCGTAACGGCGTGGTGGTGCTCAATCAGGCGCCGCCGAGACGCCGGGGCGTGGAGCCCTCGGCGGTGCTGCGCGCCGCCGAGGCGCTTCGCTTCGGCGGCCTGCCGCTGGCGAGCGTCGGCCTGAGGTCGCGGGCCGCCTACCAGGCGGCGATCGCCCGCGGCGCGTCGGCGGCCGAATGGGACCCCGCCGCGCCCGCCGCGCGCGAGGTGGCGGCCCTGTGGCGCGATCTGGACGGCCGGCTGTGCGTCGGCCAGGCCGCCGCCCGGGCCTGAGCCCGCCGCCGCGCCCCCTTTCGTTGCGCCGCAGCAAGGACGCGGCTAAGACCGGCGCGATCCTGACAGCCGAGTCCAGGGGAGCCCGCAACCGCCATGTCCCTCGAGTCCGAGGCCCTTCGCCGCATCAAGCCTTCGCCCACCATCGGGGTCAGCGCCAAGGCGCGCGCCCTCAAGGCGGCCGGCCGCGACATCATCGCCCTGTCCGCCGGCGAGCCGGACTTCGACACCCCGGACAACATCAAGGAGGCGGCCATCGCCGCCATCCGGGCCGGCCAGACCAAGTACACCGACCCTGACGGCACGCCCGAGCTGAAGGCGGCGATCTGCGCCAAGTTCGCGCGCGAGAACGGCCTGACCTACACGCCCGCCCAGATCCATGTGGCGCCCGGCGGCAAGCCGGTGATCTTCAACGCCCTGATGGCGACGCTGAACCCGGGCGACGAGGTCATCATCCCCGCCCCCTACTGGGTGTCCTACCCGGACATGGTGCTGCTGGCGGGCGGCGAGCCGGTCAGCGTCGAGACCCGCCCCGAAAACGGCTTCAAGCTGGCGCCGGCGGCGCTCGAGGCGGCGATCACCCCCCGCACGAAGTGGCTGATCCTCAACAGCCCCTCCAACCCCACCGGCGGCGCCTACACCCGCGCCGACCTGCGGGCGATCGCCGACGTCCTGCTGCGCCATCCGCAGGTCTGGGTGCTGACCGACGACATGTACGAGCACCTGGTGTTCGACGACTTCGAGTTCTCCACCATCGCCCAGGTGGAGCCCAGGCTCTACGAGCGCACCCTGACCATGAACGGGGTCTCCAAGGCCTATGCGATGACCGGCTGGCGCATCGGCTACGCCGGGGGCCCCGAGCCGCTGATCAAGGCCATGGGCAAGATGATCAGCCAGACCACGTCGAACCCCTCCTCCATCTCCCAGGCGGCGGCGGTCGAGGCGCTGAACGGGCCGCAGGACTTCATCAAGCCCAACGCCGAGCTGTTCCGCCGCCGCCGCGACCTGGTGGTCTCAATGCTGAACCAGGCCCAGGGAATCCGGTGCGCGACGCCGGAGGGCGCCTTCTACGTCTACCCGTCGGTCGAGGGACTGCTGGGCAAGACGGCGCCCAGCGGCAAGGTCATCGGGTCCGACGAGGATTTCGCCGCCGAGCTGCTCGAGGCCGAGGGCGTGGCCGTCGTCCACGGCGCGGCCTTCGGCCTGTCGCCCTTCTTCCGCATCAGCTACGCCACCAGCGAGGCGGTGCTGGAGGACGCCTGCGCCCGCATCCAGCGGTTCTGCGGCAGCCTGACATAGCCATGACCGCCCGGCCCGACGGTTCCGACGAGCGCGCCCGCCGCCTGCGGGAACGCTTCGCGGCGGCGTCGCCGCGTCCGGCCGCCGAGCCGAAGCGGCCCCGGCCGCCCGGCGCGCGGACGCCGCTGTTGATCTGGGCGATCCTGCTCGCCCTGAGCGTGGTCCAGGCGATCTTCAGGTCCCTCTAGGGCGGGCGTCGCGCCCCGGACCCGTCACGTCGCCGGCTCGTGACTGGCGATGACCGCCTTCGCCACCGCCCGCATCAGCTGCTGGCGGCGCTCGAAGGGCTCGCGCGTCTGGCCGATCATCACCGCCACCGCATAGACCCGGCCGTCGGGGGCGGTCAGCAGGCCCACGTCGTTGTAGCCGGTGGCGAGGGCGCCGTTCACCTGGCCGGTGCCGGTCTTGTGGCGCAGCGTCCAGCCGGGCTCCAGACCGCCGCGCAGCCGGCCGTGGCCGGTGCTGGTTCCCGCCATCAGGGTCAGCAGACGATCCGTCGAGGCCGGCGACAGCAGTTCGCCGCGCTGCAGGCGGCCCAGGGTGTCGACGATGTCCAGCGGACGGGCGGCGTCCGGCGGATCCGCGAGATAGGCGGTCAGGGCCGCGGTCCGCTGTTCCGGCGCCAGCCGGTCGCGGTCCTCCCAGAATGTCCGGCCGAAGCTGTACTCCGGCTTCCAGGTCAGGCCGGCGGCGGCGGACTGCATCTCCTTCTCGCCGGGGCCGAAGCGGATTTCGCCCAGGCTCCTGGCGACGATCGCCACCTGCACCGCCCAGGGCCCGCCGACCTTGCGGATCAGGGCGTCGTTGGCGGCGTTGTCGCTTTTCTGGATGGCGCTTTCCAGCAGCCGGCCGACGGTGGTGCGATAGCCCCCCGGGCCGACCCGGTCGCGCAGGGGCTGGTGGAAGACGCTGAGGTCTTCCTCGCGGATGGTCACCGGGTCATCCAGCGTGAAGTCGCCGCGGTCGACGGCCGCCAGCACCGCCACGGCCACCCACAGCTTGCTGACGCTCTGCTGGGGCAGGCGGGCGTCGCCGTTGAAATCGACGGCCCAGCCGCTGTCGACGTCGAGAACGGCGATCCCGACCTCGCCCCCGAACCCCTCGCCCAGGCGCCGGATCGCCGCGTCCAGCCGCTGCTCCTGGGTCGCCGGGCCGGCGAGCGCGGCCGGGGGCGGCAGGCGGTCGGCCGGAACGGTCCATGGCGGCGAGGGAATCGCCGAGGTCGCGGCGAGAGCCAGGCTCCCGACGCCCGAGGCGAGCAGCCATGATCGACCCCGACGACGCATGCCGCCATTTCACCACCGGACGGCGGCCCGCGCCACCGTTCTCGGGCGTCAGGCGATGTCGCGGAAATAGGGCTCGACCACGCCCTGCAGCTTGATGGTCATGGGATTGCCCTTGCGGTCCAGGGTCTTGCCCACGGTCAGCCGCACCCAGCCCTCGCTGACGCAGTATTCGTCGACGTTGGTCTTCTCCTCGCCGCGGAACCGGACGCCGACGCCGCGGGCGAGGATGGCCTCGTCGTACCAGGGGCTCGACGGGCTGGTGGCGAGGCGGTCGGGAGGAGTGTCGCTCATGGCCGCGTGATAGCGCCGCTTCCGTCGTCGATCCAGTCCGTCAGCCCTTCGCGGGCGTGGACCTGGCGCAGGCCCGGGCGGGCCCGCATGCGCCCGAGGTAGGCGGCGATGTACGGCCAGCTGCTCGCCGGCCGCGCGTCGTTGCGCGACCAGCGCATAAGCATGGTCAGCTGCAGGTCGACGGTGGTGATCCGGTCGCCGACCAGCCAGTCATGGTCCGCCAGGCGCGCATCGACCCGGTCCCAGCAGCCCTCGATCCTCGTCCTCAGCGCCTCGCGGTCGAGGCCGGGCAGGTCGTTTTCGTAGAACCACAGGCGGTAGGCGGCCATCGGGCCGTTGGCCAGCCAGATCATCCACTGCAGCCACTCGCCCCGGTCGGGCGCGCCGGGAGGCGGGGCGAAGCCGGCCTCGGGATGGCGCTCGGCCAGCAGCATCAGGATGGCGCCGGTCTCGCCGACCGGCCGGCCGTCGACGATCAGGGTCGGCACCACGCCGTTGGGGTTGAGCCGCAGGTAATCGGCCGACTTCTGCGCCTGGCTCTTCAGGTCGACCCACTCGATCTCGAAGGGAACGCCCAGCTCGATGAGCATCCAGTGGACCGCGAGGCTGGCGGTCGAGCGCGACGCGTAGAGCCGGTACATGCGAAAACCCCCCGCCCGGTGCGGACGAGGGGTCATTCCGCGAGTCGCCGTGAGCAGGCTAGTGCTTCTCGCGCCAGGCTGACTTGGCCGCGTCGGCGGTGAGGTTCAGGCGAACCTTGTCTTCCTCCACGAAGTCGACCCAGGAGAGCGGGATCAGATGGTGCTTGAAGCCGCCGCCGAGGTCGAGGCGGGCCAGTTCGATGTCGGTCCCGCGGACGTGGTCCACGCGGCCGACGTGACGGTCGTCCGAACCGACGACCTCCATGTGTTCGCGGATTTGCGAGGCGTCCTGCATGCAAGGGTCTCCCTGTCTGTGACCGGTTCCCCCCGCCCGACCTCTAACGGACTCGGCCCGCCCGTGGTTGCGCCGCGCCGCGCGATCTGGTCACGTCGGGCCGAGTCCGGAGTTTCGCCATGAAGGCCCTGATCGCCGCCGCCCTGATCGCATTCGCGCCCGCCGCCGTCCTGGCCGCCGAGCCGGGCCTGGACGCCCGCTTCGGCCCCGACGGCGTGACCGTGACCGACGCCGGCGCGCCAGTGCTGTTCTACCGCACCAAGCCGGCCGAGCCGTCGACCTCGCCCGGCCGCTCGAACTACATCCACCCGCTTTACGCGCCGGACGGCACGGTCCTCACCGAGGACGGCCCCGCCGACCATCCGCACCAGCGCGGCGTGTTCTGGAGCTGGCACCAGGTCCGCCTGGGCGACATGACCGCCGCCGACGGCTGGTTCATGAAGGGCCTGACCTTCTTCGTGAAGCAGACCCGCTTCAAGGGCGAGCGCGGCGGCGCGGCCGTGCTGACGCTGGAGGTCGACTGGATCCTCTCGAGCCAGCCGGAGCTGGTCTACATCGCCGAGGAGACGACCACCGTCCGGATCCAGCCGCTCAAGGCCGGAGCCCGCCGGATCGACATCGACACGCAGATCACGCCGCTGGTCGACAACCTCTCGCTCGGCGGGAGCGACGACGCCAAGGGCTACGGCGGGTTCTCGATGCGCCTGATCGCGCCGGACAAGCTGGTGTTCGGCTCGAACGGCAAGGCGGTGACGCCGGCGGTGACGCCGGTGACGGCCGGCTCGTCGATGGGCTTCGCCTGGCCCGGCCAGCCCGGGCTGTCGAAGTGGTCGGTCGGCCTGTCCTGCAAGGTCGACGGGCGGCCGATCACCCAGTGGATCCTGCGCCGCGAGCTATCGATGCAGAACTGCGTCTGGCCGGGCCGGGCGCCGGTGGCCCTGGTCAAGGGCCGTCCCCTGCGCCTGCAGTCCTCGCTCGTCATCCGGCCGACCGGCAAATGAGCGGGGTCGTCAACCTCAACCGCGCCCGCAAGGCCAGGGCTCGGGCCGAGGCCCGGGCGACGGCGGCCGAGAACCGCGCCGCGCACGGCCGCACCAAGGCCGAGAAAGCCCTGGCCGAGGCCAGGGCCCTGAAGGCCGGGCGCGACCTCGACGGCGCCAGGCGCGAAAACTGAGCCTTGACCGGCCTGCGAAAACGCTCGGTGAACCTGCACGGCCACGCGACCTCGCTGGCGCTGGAGCCGGAGTTCTGGACCGTGCTGGAGGCGGCGGCGGCGGCCGAGGGGCTCAGCCTGTCGGCCCTGATCGCCAGGATCGACGACGCCCGCGACCGGCCGCTGGCCAGCGCCTGCCGGGTGTTCGCGCTGCGGGTCCCCGCGTCACCGCCGTAGGCCGGCCTTCACTGCGGCCTGGCCGGATCGGGAACGGGCGTCGGCTGCGGGTTCGGCATCGGCGCCGGCTCGGGCAGCCGGGGCGCGGCGGGCAGTCTGACGTCGACCTCGACGGGCCGCGCCGGCGGGTTCGCGCCGCTCCAGACCAGCCAGGCGACGACCGCGACGACGACCAGCAGGCCGCCCAGGATGAAGGCGAGCCAGGGGACCGCGCCGCCGGAGGATTGCTGCGCCATGGATCACCTCCTCTGTGGCGCCCCGTAAACGGAGCCGGCGCGAGGGCGGTTCCGGCGCTTAAGCCGCGCCGCCGGCGTGCTACATATGTTCCGATGTCCGACTCCCCCGCCCCGCAGCCCCGCATCAGCGACCTCGCCCGCGTCCAGTCGCCGGCGACCTATCTCGACGGCCTGAACCCCGAACAGCGGGACGCGGTGGAGGCCACCGAGGGCCCCGTGCTGGTGCTGGCCGGCGCCGGCACCGGCAAGACGCGGGTGCTGACCACGCGGCTGGCCCATATCCTGGCGACGAACCGGGCGCGGCCCTGGGAGCTGCTGGCCGTCACCTTCACCAACAAGGCCGCCCGCGAGATGCGCGAGCGGATCACCGCCATCATCGGGCCCCAGGCGGAGGGCCTGCGCTGGCTGGGGACCTTCCACTCGATCGCCGCCCAGATCCTGCGCCGGCACGCCGAACTGGCCGGCCTGAAGTCGAGCTTCACCATCCTCGATCCCGACGACCAGGAGCGGCTGGTCAAGCAGCTGCTGGAGGCGGAGAACATCGATGCCAAACGCTGGACGCCGCGCCACTTCGTCGGGCTGATCGACCACTGGAAGAACCGCGGCTGGAGCCCGGACCGCCTGCCGCCGACCGAGAGCGCGGCCTTCGCCGGCAATCGCGGCGAGAAGCTCTACCGCCTGTACCAGGAACGGCTGCGGGTGCTGAACGCCTGCGACTTCGGCGACCTGCTGCTGCACAACATCACGATCTTCCAGAAGCACCCGGACGTGCTGGCCGACTTCCACGACCGGTTCCGCTACATCCTCGTCGACGAGTACCAGGACACCAACGTCGCCCAGTACCTGTGGCTGCGGCTGCTGGCCCAGAAGCGCCAGAACGTCTGCTGCGTGGGCGACGACGACCAGTCGATCTACGGCTGGCGCGGGGCCGAGGTGGACAACATCCTGCGCTTCGAGCGCGACTTCCCGGGCGCCAGGGTCATCCGGCTGGAGCGCAACTACCGCTCGACCAGCCACATCCTGGCCGCCGCCAGCGGCCTGATCTCGGTCAACCGCGGTCGCCTCGGCAAGACCCTGTGGACCGAGGCCGAGGGCGGCGAGAAGGTCCGCGTGCGCGGCGTCTGGGACGGCGAGGCCGAGAGCCGCCTGATCGCCGAGGAGATCGAGCGCTGGCGCCGGGCCGGCCGCCGCTACCGCGACGCGGCCATCCTGGTCCGCGCCAGCTTCCAGATGCGGGCCTTCGAAGAACGGTTCGTGATGCTGCAGATCCCCTACACGGTGATCGGCGGCCCGCGCTTCTTCGAGCGGGCCGAGATCCGCGACGCCCACGCCTACCTGCGGCTGGTGCAGTCGGAGGACGACGACCTGGCCTTCGAGCGCATCGTCAATGTGCCCAAGCGCGGCCTCGGCGACACCACGGTGCAGAAGATCCTGCAGGTGGCGCGCGGGGCGAACGTGTCGGCCGTGGCCGCCGCCCGCGGCCTCTGCCAGACCGATGAGCTGCAGGCCCGCACGCGCACGGCCCTGGCCGGCTTCCTGCGCGACCTCGACCGCTGGCGGCGGCAGGCGGCGGCGACGCCGCACGCGCGGCTGATGGAGACCATTCTGGAAGAGAGCGGCTACACGGACGTCCTGCGCCTGGACAAGGGACCGACCAGCCAGACCCGGCTGGAGAACCTGAAGGAGCTGGTCCAGTCGATGGGGAACTTCGACGCCCTCACCGACTACCTGGAGCACGTCTCGCTGGTCATGGACCTGGACCGCGGCGACAGCGCCGACAGCGTCCAGGTCATGACCCTGCACTCGGCCAAGGGGCTGGAATTCCCGCTGGTCTTCCTGCCGGGCTGGGAGGAAGGCGTCTTCCCCAGCCAGCGCAGCATGGACGAGAAGGGCGAAAAGGGCCTCGAGGAGGAACGCCGCCTGGCCTACGTCGGCGTCACCCGGGCCCGCGAGGAGGCCCGCATCAGCTTCGCCGCCAACCGCCAGGTCTATGGCCGCTGGACCAGCCAGCTGCCCAGCCGCTTCGTCGACGAGTTGCCGGCGGCCAACGTCGAGGCGGTGTCCGAGACCGGCTACTACGGCGGCGGGCCGGGCATGCAGCAGCCGATGTCCAGCCGCTGGGACGACGACCGCAGCTTCGGCTCGGGCTACGACTCCCCGGGCTGGCGGCGGGCGCAGCAGCGCGGCTACCACGGCGGCCCCGCCGGCCGCACCCAGGTGCTGGAGGGCGAGGGCCGCCTCGTCGCCGTCTCCGAACCCTCCGCCGCCGGCGACTACGCGCCGGGCGACCGGGTGTTCCACCTCAAGTTCGGCTACGGCAAGGTCCGCCTGGTCGAGGGCAACAAGCTCACCGTCGCCTTCGACAAGGCCGGCGAGAAGAAGGTGCTGGACGGGTTCGTGGAGAAGGCGTGACATCCGACCATCCCGGCGAATGCCGGGACCCAGATCCAGCCTGAGCACTTCGAATCCTGACCGAAGTCCGGCGCTCGCAAATGGGTCCCGGCATTCGCCGGGATGAGCGGATCAAATTGCGGATTGACTCATTTCGATGATTAGCTAAACATCGAATCCATGAGCAGCGTGTTCAAGGCCCTTTCCGATCCCACCCGCCGCCGGGTCCTGCAGCTGCTGCGGAACGGACCGATGAGCGCGGGGGATCTGGCGGACCGGTTCGACGTCTCCAGGCCGACCATGTCGGCCCATTTCGCCGTGCTGCGCGAGGCCGACCTCGTACACGACGAGAGGGTCGGCAAGTCGGTGATCTACCACCTGAAGCTCTCGGTCCTCGAAGAGGCGCTGATGGGCTTCGCCAACACCTTCGGCATCGGCAGCGCGGCGCCGGCCCGGCGGGCCCCCGCCGCTGACGCAAAGCCCGGAAAGGCCACGCCATGAACAAGCCCGCCCTTCGCTTCGCCCTGATCAGCTGCGGCATGCTGCTGCTCGTGGCCGTCGCCGCCACGATCGCCCACCGGACCGGCTACATCGACCAGGATGCGACCACCCGCATCCTGATGGTCGCGAGCGGGGTGATGATGGCCGCCTACTCGAGCCGCGGCCCCAAGGACAGCATCCAGCGCACCGCCCGCGGCATCGCCATCCAGCGCTTCACCGGCTGGGCCTTCGTGATCGCCAGCCTGGCCTGGATCGCGATCTGGCTGGTCGCCCCGGTCAGCGAGGCGAGCGTCCTGGCGATGGCGCCGGTCATTCTCGCCGGCGTCGCGGTGGCGGTCCGCTGCCTCCTGGGCCGCGCCAGGGCCGCCCAGGGCTAGACAGGCGCGCGAAGCAGGCGTGAAGTCTCCCGCAAGGGGGACATCATGCGCCGCTTGCTGCTTCCGCTGCTGATCGGCCTCGCCGCCGCGTCGCCCGTGTCGGCCCAGTCGCTCCTGCACTCGGACACGCCGTTGTTCGCCGACGTGGACGATCCCTGGCCGAGACACTTCTTCGACGCCGACGGCTTTGGCTGCAGCTCGATGATCCCGTTCGGGCTGTGGAAAAGGACCGAGGCCGCCGAGGGCGGCGAGGAACCGCTGATCGACTGGCTCAGGATCGACAACTACGGCGTCCTCCACTGCGCCTACATCGTCCTTCAGTCCGATGGGGAGCCGAAGGACTGGAACAACGCCGAATATGCCTGGATCGGCGAACTGGGCGAGGCGGACGGCCCCGACGGCGACCCGCTGCGACTCTACGCGCTGCAGCTCGGCTTCCGGCCCGGATCCAGCTACCTCCTGCTGGCGCGGAAGCCGGGCAAGGACATGACCAGGCGGTTCTTCGTCCTGAACTGGGATTGCCCGCCAGGCTGGTCGCGGGAAGGCAAGTCCACGGACGTGTGGCGCAGCGACTACTGCGCGGTCCCGCATCTGGCCGGCCTGCGGCGGATCGCAAGGGCGGCGGCCAAGGCACCCCCGGCGGCCACGCTCGAGTACGTCGAGGATCCGCCGCCAGGCGCCGAGTTGGACGACTGACGCTCGCCGCGGCGCTGGCCGTTCCCTTGCTGCGCGGGCTCCGACCTGCGCCGCTATGGGACATTCGATGACCGACCCCCTGCTCTCGCCGCTCTCCGCCGACCAGAAGTCGATCGTCCGCAAGGAGATCCTGCGTTTCAACCACAGGCTGGCGGAGACCGGCCTGTTCACCGACGAGGCGCTGGCGCGGCTGATCGACGAGCATCCGCGCGGCGATCTCACCGTCTGCACCATGCGCCCGAATCCGCCGGCCGACGAGACCTGGATCGCCGGCGACCCGGGCGACCTCACCGGCGCGGAGCTGGTCGAGGCGGTCCGCGCCGGCGCCCTGTGGGTCTCGCCGCGCAACGCCATGTCCGTCAATCCGCACTACAGGTCCGTGTTCGACAGGCTGATGGCGGAGTTCGCCCGGGCGACCGGGCTGACCGTGCTCACCGCCGACGCGTCCGTGCTGCTCAGCAGCCCGCGCATGGGCATCTACTTCCACGTCGATCCGGCCGAGACGATGCTGTGGCACATCCGCGGCCACAAGACGATCCACGTCTATCCGCCGCGCGGGGACATCCTCACCGAGGCGGCGCTGGAGGCGATCCTGCTTAAGGAGACCCTCTCGGACCTGCCCTGGACGCCGGCGATGGAGGACCATGGCCTTCCGGTGATGCTGGCGCCCGGCCAGGCCGCCTTCTGGCCGCAGCATTCGCCCCACCGCGTGGTCAACGGCGACGACCTCAACGTCTCCGTCTCGGTCGAGTTCACCACACCGCAGTCGGCCCTGGCCAACGGCGTCTTCTACGGCAACGGCCGACTGCGCCGGGCGGCGGGCTGGGCGCCGCGGTCGCGCGGACCGGTGCGGCTGCTGGCCCCGGCCTATCTGCTGGCGGCCCGGGCGCTCAAGCGCTGGGCGCCGCCGGCGACGAACGTCGAGCGCGACCATGCCCGTCGCTTCGACGTCGACCTGACGGCGCCCGGCTGCGTGCGCTGGCGCGAGGGCCTGGCCCCGGCCTGGGCGGCCCCGCGTCCGGCGCCGCGAAGGACGCCGCGCCGCAAGGCCGCCCGTCTCGCCGCCTGACCGGCCTCAGCGGATGGCGATCCGCTGGGCCTTCGGCGTCGCCTCCGGAGACTTGGGCATCTCGATCTTCAGCAGCCCGTCGGCGAACTGGGCCGCGATCTTGTCGCGGTCCACGTCGTCGGGGATCGGGAAGGCGCGCTCGAAGCGGCCGAACCGGCGCTCGCTGAAGCGATACGTCGCGCCGGCGTCGTCCTTCTCCTCGGCCTTCTGCCCGCTGATCTGCAGGGCGTCGCCGCGGACCTGCAGGTCGATGTCGTCGCGAGCGAGGCCGGGCAGTTCGACCGACAGGCGGTAGGCCTTGTCGGTCTCCTTCAGGTCGCAGGCGGGCAGGCCGAACGCCGCCGAGGCGCCGTAGCCGGCGAACGGTCGGGCCGTGCGCAGGGACGGCGCCCCCATGCCTGTCATCTGCCGCCACAGATCGTCGAACCAGCGGTTCATCTCGAAGTGGGCGCTGAGGAGCGGGTCGAACAGGCCGCGCCCGCCCTCGCCGATGGTCAGGTCCCGGCCCGGCCCGCCGAAGGACCGGGATTCCGCGATCGGCGCGCGGTCGCCGTTCCTGCCGGTCGTCCGTTCGGACTCGCGGGCCTGCACGCCGCCTTGGGCGGATTCCGCTTGAGGTTGGGTCATGGGTCTTCCCCGTATGTCGCTATGATGGGACGCCCCGTGCGTCCCACAGCGCGGAATCCCCGCCGGCGAGGTCCGTTCCGCGCCGGCGCGCTCACCTTTCCGTGCGAAAGCGGTTTCCCTCGGGCGGGCGGCCGCTCTAGACAGCGCCCATGACCGAAGACGCCGTCCAGATCGTCGCCCGGGGACCCCGGGCCCGCGCCGAAGCCGCCGCGGAGGCGCTCGACGCCGACCCGGTCCTGGAGGGGGCGACCTATTCGATCCTCGAGGAGGACGAGGACCGCGACGTCTGGCGGATCGACGCCTTCCCGACCTCGGCCGACGAGGCGGCGGCGATCGAGGCGGCGCTGGCCGCCTCGGGCGGGCTGACTGTGACGGTCGAGCCGCTGGCCGACGCCGATTGGCTGGCCATGGCGCTGTCGGGCCTGCCGCCGGTGCGCGAGGGGCGGTTCTTCGTCTACGGCCTGCACGACACCGGCCGGGCGCCCGTGAACGCGGTGAAGCTGCGCATCGAGGCGGGCGCCGCCTTCGGCACCGGCCACCATGGCACGACGGCGGGCTGCCTGCGGGCCTACCACGACCTGCTCCGGGCGCGGCGGTTCGCCCGCGTGCTGGACGTCGGCTGCGGGACCGGCGTGCTGGCCATCGCCGCCGCCCGGACGGGCGCGCGCAAGGCGGTCGGCACCGACATCGACGCCCCTTCGGTCCGCATCGCCAACGAGAACGCCGTCGAGAACGCCGCCCGCGCGCGGTTCGTCCATGCCGCCGGCCTGAACCACCGCCGGGTGCGCCAGGACGCGCCCTACGACCTGGTCTTCGCCAACATCCTGGCGCCGCCGCTGGTGGCGCTGGCCCAGGACATCAAGGGCGCGCTCAGGCCCGGCGGCGTCGCGGTGCTGTCGGGGCTGCTGAGGACCCAGGAGCGACGGGTGAAGGCGGCCTATCTCTCGCGCGGCTTCCGCCTCGTGCGGCGGCTCCACCGGGACGCCTGGTCGACGCTCGTGCTGCGGAGATCCTGAGGAACCGCCCCAGTCGCCTGGCGTTTGAAGGCACAGTCGGGAACTGCGCCGGAGGCCGGCCCGTGACCTACACCGATCCCAAGACGCCCCGTCAGCCGCTGCCCGATCCGCACGTGACCGAGCCCGCCGAGCCGAAGTCGACGACGACCGCATGGGTCGTCGCCGCGGTCGTGGCCGTGGTGGCCATCCTGGCGGTGATGTTCATGGTGGCCAACCGGCCGGCCGGGCCCGATCCCGACCAGATCGCGCGCGCCCAGGACGTCGGCCGGGCCGAGGGCATGGTCGCCGGCGCCCAGGCGACGCTCGAGGCGGCGCGGGGCGCGGCGGCCGAGTCCGCCGGCCGGTCGGCGACGCAGGCCGAACGCGCGTCGGCCGATGCCCGGGCCGCGGCCGACGAGGCCGCCCGCAGCGCCGAGGACGCCGCCGCCGACGCCGCCGCCCGGGCGCGCGAGACCCCGCCGCCGCCGCAGTATTGACCGTCAGACGATCTGGGTGACCTTGCCGTCGAGGCCCATCAGGCCGACCTCGACCTCCATTTCCGGATGCCGGCCGAGGATCGCCGCGCGCACGGCGTAAAGCTGCTTCACATGCGCCTTGAGTTCGGATTCGGCGTCCTTCACCGCGGCCTCGCCCAGGATCATCTTGTAGGCTCCGCAGTCGCGGTGATCGAGGATCATCACCCGATGGACGTGGTGCAGTTCGACGGCGAGGTCGAGATGCTGCCAGAACACCTCGCTCCAGGCCGGGAAGCGGTCGTTGAGCGCGCCCAGCGAGGCGCCGGCGAGCACGATGTGATCGTATTTCTCGCGCAGGCCGCGGGCGTTCATGTAGGCCTCGACGTCGTTGACCAGCCGATAGTCCATGCAGGTGAGCAGGAGCATCTCGGTGTGGCCGCCGGCCCGGGCGACGCCGGGCTGGAGGGTCGAGAGCAGGCTGACCCCGGCGCCCAGGGCCACGGCCTGCAGGGCCCGTCGCCGGGACATCGTCGCCCGAGGTTGAAGATGATCGCAGCAGGTCATGAGGCCGCCCCCGGCTGGTTGGATTGCGGGAAGGCTGGCCCCGGATGGTTAGCAATCGGTTTCGGCGGCCGCGACGTTTGCGCGCGGGCCGCGTCCGACCTAAGTCTCGCCCATGCGCCAGACCTTCGATGAATCCACCGAACCGTCCTTCGGCCCGCGCCACGTGCCGTTGATCCGCAAGGCCATGGCCGGACAGGGCCTGGACGGCTTCCTCGTGCCGCACGAGGACGAGCACCAGAACGAATACCTGCCCGCCGCCAACGACCGCCTGGCCTGGGCCACCGGCTTCACCGGCTCGGCCGGGGCGGCGGTGATCCTGCGCGACCGGGCCGCCGTGTTCGTCGATGGCCGCTACACCCTGCAGGTGCGCGAGCAGGTCGACCAGGGCGTCTTCGAGATCCGCGATCTCGTCGAGGGCGGCGTCCCGGCCTATCTCGAACAGGCGCCCAGGGGCGCGGTGATCGGCTACGACCCGCGCCTGCACAGCCCCGACGCCCTCGTCGCCCTGCGCGCCGCCGCGGCCAGGGCCGGGGCCAGCCTCAAGCCGGTGGAAGCCAATCCGCTGGACGCCGCCTGGGGCGAGGCGCGCCCGCCCCAGCCGACCGCGCCGGTGGTTCCCCAGCCGCTGGAGTACGCCGGCAAGGACTCGGCGACCAAGCGCGCCGAGATCGGCGCGGGCCTGGGCCGCGACGGCGCCGAGGCGGCGGTGATCACGGCCCCGGCCTCCATCGCCTGGCTGTTCAACGTGCGGGGCGGCGACGTCATCCGCTCGCCCCTGCCCATCGGCCAGGCCATCCTCAACGCCGACGGCACGGCGCGGCTGTTCCTCGATCCGCGCAAGGTCACGGCGGACCTGCCCGCCTGGCTGGGCAACCAGGTGCGGCTAGAGACGCCCGCGGACCTGCCCGGCGCGCTGGCCGAGCTGAAGGGCCGCAAGGTGCTGGTCGATCCGGCCCAGTCCTCGGCCTGGTATTTCGACGCGCTGGGCGCGGCCGGCGCCGAGGTCGTGCGGGGCATGGACCCCTGCACCCTTCCCCGCGCCTGCATGAACGCGGTCGAGCTGGACGGCGTGCGCCGCGCCCACGTCCGCGACGGCGTCGCCCTGACGCGGTTCCTGCACTGGGTGGCCACCGAGGGGCAGGTCAATCCGCCGGACGAGAAGGAGGCGGTGGCCCGGCTGGAGGCCTTCCGCGAGGAGACCGGCCTGCTCAAGGACCTCTCCTTCGACACCATCGGCGCGGCCAACGCCCACGGCGCCCTGCCCCACTACCACCCGACCGACCGCAGCAACGAGCGGGCGAAACCGGGCTCCCTGCTGCTGGTCGACAGCGGCGGGCAGTATCTCGACGGCACCACCGACGTCACCCGGACCATGGCCATCGGGTCGCCGACCGAGGAGATGCGCCAGCGCTTCACCCTGGTGCTGAAGGGCCATCTGCACCTGGCGCGGGTGCGCTTCCCCGTCGGCACCACCGGCTCGGCCCTCGACGCCCTCGCCCGCGCGGCCCTGTGGAACGCCGGGCTCGACTACGACCACGGCACCGGCCACGGCGTGGGCGCCTATCTCGGCGTGCACGAGGGGCCCCAGCGCATCGCCAAGGCTCCCAACACCGTCGCCCTGAGGCCCGGCATGATCCTCAGCAACGAGCCCGGCTACTACAAGACGGGCGAGTACGGCATCCGCATCGAGAACCTGCAGGTGGTCACCGAGGCCGAGGACATCCCCGGCGGCGAGCGCCCGATGCTCGGCTTCGAGACCCTGACCTGGGCGCCGATCGACCGCGCCCTGATCGTCGCCGACCGGCTCACCGACGAGGAGCGGACCCAGCTGAACCGCTATCACGCCCGGGTGTTCGAGATGCTGGGCGACCTCCTGACCGGCGAGGTTCGCGCCTGGCTCGAAAGCGCGTGCGCGCCGCTCTGAACTGGTCCACCCTCGCCTGATCGGGCGATCGGGGGAGGACGCCATGTTCGTCGGGCACTACGCCGCCGCGCTGGCCGCCAAGGCCATGGAGCCGCGGGCGCCGCTGTGGACCTATGTCGGGGCGGCCCAGCTGCTCGACATCGCCTGGGCCGGCCTGGTGATGGGCGGCGTCGAGCGCGTCAGCTTCGACAAGTCCCTGCCCGGCAGCCCGCTGGTGCTCGAGCACATGCCCTGGACCCACAGCTTGCCCGCCGCCGTGCTGTGGTCGCTGGTCGGGCTGTTCGCGGCCCGGGCGATCCTGCGCATTCCCTGGACGGCCGCCTTCTGGGTGGGGCTGGTCGTCTTCTCGCACTGGGCGACGGACTGGCTGGTGCACCGGCCCGACCTGGAGCTGTGGCCGGGGGGCCAGAAGGTGGGCCTGGCGCTCTGGGACTTCCCGACCGCCGAGAAGACCCTGGAGATGGGGCTGATCGCGCTCGCCGGCGGCGCCTGGCTGTGGAAGCGCGGCAAGTACGGCCGCACCGCCTGGCCGGCGATGCTGTTCCTGGCTTTCCTGGGCGCCCTGCAGCTGGTCGGGGAGATGGTCGAGCCGGCCGGCGACGCCTACGCCTTCGCCCGTCTGGGCCTGGCCGTCTACCTGACGGTGATCGCCGTCGCCTTCCTGGCCGACCTCGGCAAGAACCGGGAGAGCGCCTGAGCGGGGAATTGGAGGGACAGCTTACTCATTTCCGGCGGCGGCCGATCCGCCATCGGGGAAATGAGTAAGCTGTCCCTCCAATTCCCCCATGGCCCGTGGCGGCCGGCCTATGGCCCGATAAGCGCCAGCCATTCGTCCTCGGTCAGCACCCTCACGCCGTGCTTCTCGGCGTCCTTGAGCTTGGAGCCGGCGCCGGGGCCCGCGACCACCAGGTCGGTCTTCTTCGACACCGAACCGGCCACCTTGGCGCCCAGGGCCTCGGCGTATGCGCTGACCTGATCGCGCGTCATTCCAGACAGGGTGCCGGTGAACACAACAGTGAGGCCACTGACAGCGGAGGCCCGCTCCTCGTAGACCATGACCGGCTGATGTGATGACGCGTGTGTTCGCAAGCCGGGCACTGAGCAAGGCCGATATGCCGAAGCGTCCAGACGACCGGGCACCATCCCTAGTGCGGCAGGCAGGTCTTCAACACGCTTAACCCCCGCCTTCCGAACTGCAGCGAGGGCCACCATCCCACAAGCATATGCGTCGTGTCCGGCGTCATGGTGCTTGAACTGGATTCCGAGAAATCCGCTGACGTCATTCAATTTCGCGTTCGGCAACTCCGGCCAGACGCATTTGGAGATTTGGACAGTACAAATGTAGTCGAACTCTGGACACGGGATTCCGTAGAGTTCGCAGGACTTCCGCATAACGCTGATGTCGAACGACGCGTTGTGAGCCAAGACTGTAGCGTCCTGGAGACGATACCGAAGGCTCGATAAGACCTGAGGGAACTCCTGCGCGTTTTCCACATCCTGAGCGTGGATGCCGTGGATTTTCGTGTTCCAACCTGAGAATCGCATATCGATCGGTCGGATCAGGTGGTGTTCCACTTCAACGACACGATCATTTTCGATCCACGCCAAGCCTACAGAACAAGGACTGGAGCGCTGCTCGTTCGCTGTCTCGAAGTCGATTGCCACAACTGACATGCCGCCCCCCACGACGCTAATCGCCGGATATGAGAGACAACCATTCGTCTTCGGTCAACACCGTCACACCCAAACCTTGTGCGGCGACGAGTTTGGAGCCCGCCCCTGGTCCTGCGACGAGATAGTCGGTGTTCTTCGAGACCGAGCCTGTGACCTTCGCGCCTAGATCTAAGGCCTGCGCCTTGGCAGCATCCCGCGTAAAGCGTTCCAGCGCGCCGGTGAAGACGATCGTCTTTCCTGTGACAGGAGACTGCCGAACGACGCGCTGAACACCTTCTACGGTGATCAGGCTCAGAAGGTCGTCGAGGAACGTCAGGTTCCTGTCCTCTTCGAAGAACGCGATCAACGCCTCCGCCCCGATCTCTCCGAGGCCCTTAAGATCGATCAGGTATTTGTACGACTTGCGCGGCAAATCCTCCGCCAGTACGACCAAGTCGTTCTCCAATTCCGAGGTGGTCTCGTAGCGCTCGGCGATGCGCTCGGCCGTTGAACTCCGCACCTTGAGCCGGCGCAGGAACGTCACAACATCCAGCTGCTTCAGCTCGTCGAGAGCGTTGGGTCCGAACTCGTTAAACGCCTCGATCAGGGCATCAACACCGACAGGGCCGAGCGACGGGACCGCGATTAGCTTCCTACGAACGGCGGCATGGGGAGCTGCGGCGATCACATCATGACGCATGCTCGCGAAGTCGCCGTAGTGCTCCGCCAGCAAGCGGGCCGTTTCCTCGCCGACGTGTCGAATTCCCAAGGCGAATATGAGTCGTGTGAGCGAAATTGATCGGCGAGAATCTACGCTGTCGAAGAGCGTTTCGATGCCGTCGAACGCCCGCTGGGAGTCGTCGATAGCTTTCTTTACCGCAGCCGCGCCTTGGGCCTGTCGCGCCTGCGCCTGCTCCTTCCGACGCTCCATGACCGCTTGTTTCACGGCCTCGGCGTTGTCGCGAAGCCGAAACAGATCGGCCGGGCTTTTCAGAATTCCTTTGTCGAACAGGATATCGACATAGACATCCCCAAAGCCCTCGATATCGAACGCCTTGCGCGAGACGAAATGCTTGATCCGCTCAGTCAATTGAGCGGAGCATATGAGGCCTCCCGTGCATCGCCTTATGGCCTCACCTTCCTCACGTACGGCGTGACTGCCGCAAACAGGACAGGTGTCGGGAAAACGGTACGGCTCAAATCCCGGCGGGCGGGAGGATAGCACCACCTCGACAACCTGCGGGATAACGTCTCCCGCCCGTTGCAGCACCACCGTGTCGCCGATGCGGATGTCCTTGCGGGCGATCTCGTCGGCGTTGTGCAGGGTGGCGTTGCGCACGACGACCCCCCCGACCGTGACCGGCCTCAGGCGCGCGACCGGCGTCAGGGCGCCGGTGCGGCCGACCTGGATCTCGATGTCCTCCAGCAGGGTGGTCGCCTGCTCGGCCGGAAACTTGTGGGCGATGGCCCAGCGCGGCGAGCGGGAGACGAAGCCCAGCCGCTGCTGCCAGTCCAGCCGGTCGACCTTGTAGACGACGCCGTCGATGTCGTAGGGCAGGGTCGAGCGGGCGGCGCCGGTCTCGCGATAGACCGCCAGCAGGCCCTCGGCGTTCTCGACGCGGCGGGAGCGGTCGTTGACCACGAAACCCCAGGCCTCCAGCGCCGCCAGCGCGCCGCTCTGGGTCTCGGCGAAGGCCTCGCTGGCCTCGCCCCAGGCGTAGGCGAAGAAGCGCAGCGGCCGCCTGGCCGTCACCGCCGGATCGATCTGGCGCAGGGAGCCGGCGGCGAAGTTGCGGGGATTGGCGTAGGTGCGCCCGCCGGCCTCGGCCTGGGCGGCGTTGAACGCCTCGAAATCGGCCAGCGGGGCGTAGACCTCGCCGCGGACCTCGACCACGTCCGGCCAGGCGCGTCCGGCCAGGCGCTGGGGGATGTCGGCGAGCGTGCGCAGGTTGGCGGTGATGTCTTCGCCCGTTCGGCCGTCGCCGCGCGTCGCCCCGCGCACGAACACGCCCTTCTCGTAGCGCAGCGAGGCCGACAGCCCGTCGATCTTCGGCTCGGCGGTGAACGCCACCGCCGTCCCGGCCGGCAGGTCGAGGAAGCGGCGGACGCGAGCGGCGAAGGCCTCGACCTCCTCGTCGGAGAAGGCGTTGTCGAGGCTGAGCATCGGCACGCCGTGCTCGACCGGCGCGAACTGCTCTGACCGCGCCGCGCCGACGCGCAGGCTCGGGCTGTTGTCGCGGACCAGGTGCGGGAAGCGGGCCTCGATGGCCGCGTTGCGCCGCTTCATGGCGTCGTAGTCGGCGTCGCTGATGACCGGCGCGTCTTCCCGGTGATAGCGGATGTCGTGCGCCGCCAGCTCGTCGGCGAGCCGCTCCAGTTCGAGCGCGGCCTGGGCTTCGGTGAGATCGGCGACGGGAAGGGTCATGGTCTCGGGGGGCTCACTGGGTGGTGCGGCAGGCCTCGGCGCGGGACCGGGGCCGCTCGCCCTTTCGGGCTCTCTGGCCCGCTGAATACGTCATCCGGAGCGGGCCGCGCCAGCGGCGGTGACGGCGGATGCGGCTACGCCCCGATCAGGGCCCGGGCGGCGGCCCTCGCGGCGTCGGTGATCCGCGCCCCGGCCAGCATGCGGGCGATCTCCTCCTCGCGGGCGGCGGGGGACAGGGTCTCGACGGCGGTGCGGGTGCGGGCCTCGTCGCCCTGCTTGGTCACCTTCCAGTGGGCGTGGGCGCGGGCCGCGACCTGGGGGCTGTGGGTGACCACCAGCACCTGAGCCTCGGCGGCGAGGCGGCGCAGGCGCAGGCCGACCGCGTCCGCCACGGCCCCGCCGACGCCCTGGTCGACCTCGTCGAAGATCATCAGCGGCTGGGGCCCCTGCCCCCGTCCGGCCAGGGCCGCCTTCAGGGCGAGGGCGAAGCGGGCCAGTTCGCCGCCCGAGGCGATGGCCTCCAGC
Organism: Pseudomonadota bacterium; assembly: GCA_049323695.1. Lineage (GTDB taxonomy): Bacteria > Pseudomonadota > Alphaproteobacteria > Caulobacterales > Caulobacteraceae > Caulobacter. The sequence continues at coordinate 35,315 of JBMOOF010000038.1, read as the reverse complement.
GGACCGAACGGCGCGCCGGGGTTGGTCGCGATCTCGAAGGCGACGCGGTCGAGGCCCGAGGGCCCGGCGCGGTCCTCGGCCAGGGGCTCGACGGCGACCCGGAAGCGCGCCTTGTCGAGCTTCAGCGGGACCAGTTCGGCCTCCACGGCGGCGGCGAGCCTGTCGCCGGCGGCCCGGCGTTCGGCCGACAGCCGCGCGGCCGCCGCCCGGTAGGCGGCAAGCGCCTCCTGCTCGACGGCCCTCGCCCGCTTCAGGGCCTCGTCCGAGGTCTCGGCCTCGCGCAGGCGGGCGGCGAAGCCGGCGCGCGTCGCCGGCAGATCCTCGACGCCGACGCCGAGCTTGCGGGCCAGGCCGCGCAGGGCGAACAGGCGCTCCTCGGCCGCCTCCAGCCGCCGGGGGTCGACGTCGAACGCCTCGGCGGCGTGGTCGATGGCCGCCTCGGCCTCGCGGGCCTCGCTGAGCGCGCGGTCGACCGCCTCGGCGGCGGCGGCCAGGCGCTGAACGGCGGGGCCGTCGGCGGCGGCGCCCGCCTGCAGGGCCCGCTCCCGCGCCCGCTCCAGCGCGCGGAACGCCTGCGCCAGCCGGGGGCCGAGGCCTTCGCCGCCGAGGGCTTCGCGGGCGGTCCCGACATCGGCCAGGGCCTTCTCGGCCGCACCCAGCAGGGCGCGCTCCTCGGCCAGGGCCGCCTCCTCGCCTTCGCGCGGATCCAGCCGGTCCAGTTCTCCGAGCCGCAGGGTGAGCTCCTCGACCTCGGCCTGGGCCCGGTCGGCGAGGTCGCGCAGGGTCTCCACCCGTTCCTTCGCCGCGCGCCAGGCGCTCCAGGCGCCGCCGGCGTCGGCGGTCGACACGCCGCCAAAGGCGTCCAGCAGCGGCCGGTGGGTGCGCGGATCGAGGAGGCCGACCGTCTCGTGCTGGCCATGGACCTCCAGCAACAGCGCGCCCAGCTCCTTCAGCGTCGCCACGCCCGTCGCCTGGTCGTTGACGAAGGCGCGGCTGCGGCCGTCGGCCGACAGCTGCCGGCGCAGGACCAGGTCCTCGTCGCGGGCGTAGGCAAGGCCCTTCTCGTCGAGCAGGGCCCAGACCGGATGGTCGGCGGCGAGGGAGAAGATGGCCGCGGCGCTGGCCTGCTGGGCCCCGCGCCTGACCAGGCCCGCGTCGGCGCGCGCGCCGGTCGCCAGGCCCAGGGCGTCGAGGATGATCGACTTGCCGGCGCCCGTCTCGCCGGTCAGGGCCGTCAGGCCCGGCCCGACGGCCAGGTCCAGCGCCTCGATCAGCACCACGTCGCGTATGGCCAGCCCGATGAGCATGGCCGCCACCTTAGCGTGATTGGCGCGGCCTCAGCGACGGAGGATGCGGTCGAAGAGGCTCTTTTTCTTCGGCCTGGGGGTCGGCGTCGCCGCAGGAGCCGGCTCTTCCGCCGGAGTCGCGGCCGGGACCGTCGCCTCGCCCGGCGGCGGCAGGGCCGTGCCCCGGCCCAGCAGGCGGTCGAGGTAGCTGCGCTTGGCGCCGGGGGTCTTGGGCGCGACGGCCGGCTGCAGGCCGCGGTCGGTGAGCAGCTTGTAGGCGTCGGAGTACCAAGCGTCGCCCGGGAAGTTGTAGCCCAGGACCGCGCCGTTGTTCACCGCCTCCTGGACCAGGCCGACGGTCAAATAGGCCTCGACCAGGCGGTAGAGGGCCTCGGGCGTATGGGTCGTGGTCTGGTACCGGTCGACGACCGTGCGGAAGCGGCCGATGGCGGCGAGCGTCTGGCCCTGGCGCAGATAGTAGCGGCCGATGGCCATTTCCTTGCCGGCCAGCTGGTCGTTGACCATGTCGATCTTCAGCCGGGCGTCGGCGGCGTATTCGCTGCGGGGGAAGCGCTGGACCACCTCGCGCAGGGACGACAGGGCCTGCTCGGTGGCGGCCTGGTCGCGGCCCACGTCGACGATCTGCTCGAAATAGCAGATGGACTTCAGATAGTAGGCGTAAACGACCGAGGCGTTGCCGGGGTAGAGCTGGATGAACCGCTCGGAGTCCTCGATGGCGTCGGCGTACTGGTTGGCCTGGTAGTGGGCGTAGGCGGTCATCAGGATCGCCCGCCGCGACCACTCCGAATAGGGATGTTGGCGCTCGACCTCCTGGAAGTAGGCGACCGCCTCGCTCCAGCGCTTCTCATCGAGCTTGTAGGCGCCCGTGGTGTAGAGCAGCTCGACCGGCCGCTCCTGGTAGGCCAGCTTGGGCTTGGGCTTTTCGCGGGCGCAGCCCGAGGCGGCCAGGGCGGCGACGAGGGCGACGACGATAGCGGCCGCACGGCCAGTCGATCTTGAAAGCACGTACCCTCACCTCGAAGCGGGTTCCCACGCCCCCCGGACGCAGCTCTCGGCTTCTACACCACACAAAGGCGGGCGCAAATGCGGCGGAGCGGTCAGACCGCCTCGGCCAGCTCCGGCGCGAAGGTCCGGAACCGCCAGGCGGCGGGGTTGGCGGCCAGGGCGCGGACGACCTGGTTGTTCAGCGCATGGCCGGCGCAGACGCCCTCGAACCGGCCGATCAGCGGCGCGCCGAGCACATAGAGGTCGCCGACGGCGTCCAGCGCCTTGTGGCGCACGAACTCGTCCGGCCGGCGCAGGCCCTCGGGGTTCAGCACGCGGTCGCCGTCGAGCACGACGGCGTTCTCCATCGAGGCGCCGCGCGCCAGGCCGGCGGCGCGCAGGGCCTCGACATCCTTCAGGAAGCCGAAGGTGCGGCAGTTCGACAGCTCGTCGCGGAACGACTGCTCGGTCACCTCGAGGTCCACCCGCTGGCGGCCGATCGGCGCGGCGTCGAAGACGATCTCGAAGGCCAGCTCGAAGGTCTCGCCGGGGCTCAGGGAGGCTCGCTTGTCGCCCTCGGTCACCTCGACCGCCTCCAGCACCTCGATGAACCGCCGCGGCGCCTCCTGGCGGCGACGGCCGGCGCGGTCCAGCACCTGGACGAAGGGTTCGGCCGACCCGTCGAGGATCGGAACCTCGGGGCCGTCCAGCTCGATCACGGCGTTGTCGATGGCCAGGGCCGACAGCGCGGCCATCAGGTGCTCGATGGTCGAGACCGCGACGCCGGCGTCGTTGCCGATCACCGTGCCCAGCCGGGTCTGGCGCACCGCCTCGGCCGACACCCGGATGGCGTTGTCGCGGTCGTGGACGTCCGTGCGGACAAAGAGAATGCCCGCGTCGGCGGCGGCGGGACGGACGACGACGCGCACATGGGCCCCGGTATGGACGCCCACGCCCGCGAAGATCACCGGCCCCGCGACTGTATGCTGATGGTACGCCGACACGGACACGAACGACCCTTCTTGCTCTCGAATGCCGAGGGTCCGACGACCGCTCAACGCCCCGCCTGCCATTAAGGGACCCGGGCCCGCGCGGAACAACGCAATCCCTGTTTCGGATTGTTACGCGGGCAAGGCGCTGGAATCGTTGGCGGAAAACGCAAATCCCGGCCGGCGTGGAAACACCGGCCGGGACCCGCGCCCGTGACGGGCGAAAGGCCCGCCTGATCGTTCGCCTGACGCGCTAGTTCGCGAGACGGCGGAGGAAGGAGGGTATCTCCAGATCCTCGGACTCGTCGGCCTGGACGTCTTCCGTCAGCTGCGGAGCGGCGGCCGCGCCCTGCCGGCCGGCGACGCGTCCGACCGGCGGGCTGTCATAGCGCTGCCCCTGGGCCTGCGGGGGCTGGCGTCCGCCGAACAGGCTGAGGAAGCCCTTCCGCTGTTGGCGGCTCTCGTCGTAGTGCGGGTCGGCGTAGAGCGGCGCCTCGAGGTCGCCGTCCTCGAAGGCCAGCGGATCGACGATGAGCTTGGGGGCCGGCTCGGCCGCGGCCTGCGCCGTCGCCTGGAGCGGCGGCGTGATCGTCGGCCGGGGGGCCGGCGCGGCGGGCGCCTCGAAGGCGAAATCGACCTGTTCGACCTCGAGGTCCAGCGCCGGTTCGGAGAATTCCGGCTCCGGCGCGTAGCGGACGGGCTCGGCGGCGACCACGGGCTCCGGCGTCGGGGCGGCCGCGACCGGCGCGGTCTCGGGCACGATCAGGGGCCTGGCGGCGGCGTTGACCCGCGGCTGGCGGGCCGGCTCGATGGCGGCGATCGAGGCGCCGTCCATGCCGGTGGCGACCACCGAAACCCGAATCGAGCCTTCCAGGGCGGGGTCGAAGGCCGCGCCGAAGATGACGTTGGCTTCCGGGTCGACCTGGTCGGTGATGGCGTTGGCCGCCTCGTCGACCTCCAGAAGGGTCATGTCCAGGCCGCCGGTGACGTTGACCAGCACGGCCTTGGCCCCCTTCAGCGAGACCTCGTCGAGCAGCGGGTTCTGGATGGCGTTCTGGGCGGCCATCAGGGCGCGGTCTTCGCCCGAAGCCTCGCCGGTGCCCATCATCGCCTTGCCCATCTCGGTCATGACGGTGCGGACGTCGGCGAAGTCGAGGTTGATCAGGCCCGGCAGCACCATCAGGTCGGTGATCGAGCGCACGCCCGAATGCAGCACCTGGTCGGCCATGCCGAAGGCCTCGGCGAACGTCGTCCGCTCGTTGGCGACGCGGAACAGGTTCTGGTTGGGAATGACGATCAGGGTGTCGACGTAGCGCTGCAGCTCGGCGATGCCGGCGTCGGCCAGGCGCATCCGGTGGCGGCCCTCGAAGTGGAACGGCTTGGTGACCACGCCCACCGTCAGGATGCCGCGCTCGCGCGCGCACTTGGCGATGATCGGCGCCGCGCCGGTGCCGGTGCCCCCGCCCATGCCGGCGGTGATGAACACCATGTGGGCGCCGTCGAGGTGCTCGCCGATCTCCGGCGAGGACTCTTCGGCGGCGCTCATGCCGACTTCCGGGTGCGCCCCGGCGCCGAGGCCCTGGGTGACCGTGACCCCCAGCTGGATGCGCCGGTCGGTCTTGGCGAACTGCAGCTGTTGGGCGTCGGTGTTGGCGACGACGAATTCGACGCCCTCGAGGCCCGCCTCGATCATGTTGTTGACCGCGTTGCCGCCCGCGCCGCCGATGCCGAACACGACGATCCTGGGCTTCAACTCGGTTGTTTGAGGCGCATAAAGCTTCATTGGGGACCCCGCGTCCTGAGTTCTTTCGAACGGCCCGGCGACCCACCCGCCGGCAATGCCTTACGACGGGGTTAAGAATCGGACCCACATCCTTAATCGGCGGTTAACCGCATAGCCTGAGTCGGGCCCGGATCGAGCCGCCAACTGATCAAATTTGTTGATTCGTAAGGCGTTGCGCGAATCAGACGTGACGCGACGTCACAGATTGTCGCGCAGCCAGGCCGCAACCCGGGCGACCGGCCCGGCTCCCGGGTCCAGCGGCTCGTGGCGCACGCGCACGCCGGCGAGCGCCTTGGCGGACACCGCCTCGCGCGGACCGAAGGCGGCGCGGTGCAGAATCCCGGCCGCCGCGCAGAAGGCGGGCCCGGTCACGGCGTCGGCCAGATGCGGCACCCGGCGCGGCCGGCCGAGACGCACCGGCCGGTCAAAGACCCGCACGGCGACCTCGCGCACGCCGGCCAGCTGGCTGGCCCCGCCGGTCAGCACGATCCCCGCGCCGGGTTCGATCGGGGCGCCGGAGGCCCTGAGCCGCTCGCGCAACAGCTCCAGCGTCTCCTCGACCCGCGGGGCGATGATGCCCTTGAGCAGGGAGCGCGGCGCGATGACCGGGCTGGCGCCGGGGTCGTCGCCCCGGGGCGGCGCCTCGATCATCTCGCGGTCCTCGTTGGCCGAGGCGATGGCCGAACCGTGCAGCGTCTTCAGCCGCTCGGCGCCGGCGCGCGAGGTGGAGAAGCCGCGGGCGATGTCCTGGGTCACATGCTCGCCGCCGACGGGCAGGCATTCGACATGGATCAGGCTGCCGCCGCTGAACACGGCGGCGGAGGTGACGCCCCCGCCCATGTCGATGCAGATGGCGCCCAGGTCCATCTCGTCCTCTTCCAGGGCGGCGAGGGCCGAGACGAAGGGCGCGGCGACGACGCCCTCGAACTGCAGATGGGCCCGCTCGACGCAATGCCCGAGCGTCTGGAAAACCGTCTCGGCGATCGAGACGACCACCAGGTCGACGCCCAGCGACTTGCCGAACATGGCGCGCGGGTCGCGGACCCCCTTCTGGCTGTCGACCGACCAGGCGATCGGCAGGATGTGCAGCGGCCGGCGGCCGGGCAGCCGGATCTGGTCCAGCGCCGCGGCCAGGGCCCGCGAGCAGTCGTTGTCGGAAATCGGCCGGGCCCCGATCGAGACGCGGGAAGACACCCGGTCGCTGCGCATCTGGCCGCCGGCGGTGGCGATGGTGACGCCCTGGACGCTGACCCCGGCCACGCCCTCGGCCCGTTCGACGGCGAGGGCGATGGCCTCGGCCGCCTCGTCCATGCTGGAGATGGTCGCGCCCTTGACCCCGCGCGACTGCACATAGCCGACGCCGGCGGTGGTCAGGGTTCGGTCGGCGCGGCGGACGCCGTCCGGTTTCATCACGAAGCAGGCGACCTTGGAGGCGCCCAGGTCGACGGCGGCCGTCACCGGCTGGCGTGCGAGCGCCGCCTTCAGGCCCTCGGCGGCCTGTTTGCGGTCCTCCTGCCTCGCCATCGTCCTCGCCACCCCAGTCCCCCCGAAATCCTTCAAGCCCCGCCCGCGGCGGGCAGGTCGCCGACCGCGGCCAGCGGCGTCGCGCGCGGCCGAACGGCCACCAGGCCCGGCTCGCGCAGGTCGATGCGTTCGAAGCCGAGCTCGAGTATCCGCTGCCGCTGGTCAAGCTGGTCGAGCTGAATCAGCGCCGACTCCTCCTCGACCGCCGGCAGCTGCACCAGGCCGCCGTCCTTCAAGCGAAGGTCCCAGCGGCGGCCGTCGACGCGGACCAGCGCCTCGAGCCGCTCCAGCAGCCTCGGGCGAGAGGCCACGGCGGGCAGGATCTGGGCGGCCGACTCGTTGGCGCGGTCGCCGACGATCAGCGGCAGTTGCGGGAAGCGGCCCGGGTCCGCCTCCGGGATCGGCCGACCGCCGGAATCGATGACCCACGTCCGGCCGCGGTCCTGCCAGACGGCGAGCGTCTCGCGCTCGCTGACGGCCACGACCAGGGTGTCGGGAAGCAGGCGCACGACCTGGGCCTCGCGCACCCAGCCGACGGCGGACACCGACCGGCGCACCGCCTCGAGGTCGAGATCCAGGATCGGCTGGCCCAGCGCCACGCCCGTGGCGGCCAGGATGTCGCGTTCGGCCATCGGCGAGGCGCCCTGGACATGGACCTTCCGCAGGCGGAAGCCGAGGTCGGCGCTCTGGCCGGCCATCGCCGACCGGGTGACGCCGACCAGCGCCTCGGCTCGCCGCCCCGTGGCCAGGGTGACGACGAGGCCGACGCAGAAGACCGCTCCGGCCGCCATCAGGGCGGTCCTGGGGGGCAGGCCGACGCCGCGCGCCGCGCGCAGCTTCGCCGCCGCTTGCGGCCCCTTTACGGAGGCGCGGGCCCTTCCGGGACTGGCGGGCGCTTTGGCCCTGGGCTTGGCGTTACCCCGCCCCGCCCCCCGCAGTGTTGCGGGCATACGCGTCCTCCACGATCCAGAGCACCAGTTGGTCGAACGCCACGCCCAGATGAGCCGCCTGCTCCGGAACCAGAGACGTCGGCGTCATGCCGGGCTGCGTGTTGACCTCCAAAAGGACCAGAAGACGCTTAACGGGGTCATAACGAAGATCGCTTCGGGTCACGCCCCGGCAACCAAGCGCGGCGTGGGCCGTCTCGGCGAGGCGCAGGGCGCGGTCGAAGTCCTCCGGGGGCATGCGGGCGGGCACGACATGCTCGGAGCCGCCCTCGGAGTATTTGGCCTCGTAGTCGTAGAAGCCGGTGCGCGGGACGATCTCGGTGACCGTCAGGGCCTTGCCGTCCATCACCGCCACGGCCAGCTCGAGCCCGGCGACGTAGGGTTCGATCATCACCTCTTCGCCGTAGACCCAGTTCGGCGACCTGAGCTCCTGGGGCGGCGAGTTGGCGCCCTCGAAGACCAGGAAGACCCCGACAGACGAGCCCTCGGCGTTGGGCTTGACCACGTAGGGCGGCGGCATGACGTGGCGTTCGGCCGCATCCAGGCGGTTGTAGAGCCCGCCGCCCGGCACGGCGACGCCGGCGGCCGCGAGCACGGCCTTGGACTTGGCCTTGTCCATCGCCAGGGCCGAGGCCAGCACGCCGCAGTGGGTGTAGGGGATGGCCAGCGTCTCGAGCACGCCCTGGACACAGCCGTCCTCGCCCCAGGCGCCGTGCAGGGCGTTGAAGCAGACGTCGGGTTTCAGCGCGGCCAGGACCTGGGCCAGGTCGCGGCCGGCGTCGACGCGGCTGACGCGGGCGCCGAGGCTTTCCAGCGCCGTGGCGCAGGCCGCCCCGGAGACCAGGCTGACCTCGCGCTCGGACGAGAGGCCGCCCATCAGGACGGCGACGTGATGGCCCTCGAGGGGTCTGGTCATTGCGCGGCCTTCGGTCGGAAGTCGTAGTCGCTGTCGGCGATCATCCAGAGCAGCGCCGCCCAGGCGGCGACGTTCTGGCGGAGCTGGGCCGGGTCGACCTTGTCGAGCGTGTCGTCGGCGGAGTGGTGCAGGTCGAAGTAGCGGCTCGCGTCCTGACGCAGGCTGAACACGGGCACGCCGGCCTCCTGGAGCCCTTCGGTGTCCGACCCCGCGAACGGCGCGGGATCGCGGGAGACGATGATCTTCAACGGCGCCAGAAGGGTGGGCAGGTCGCGGAATTCCGGTGCAGATGCGGCGTTCTTCGGCAGCTGCAGCATGTAGATGCGGTCGGCGCCGAGGTCGCTCTCGCCGGCGATGACGAGGTTGGACATCTCGCTCTCGCGCGCCTTGGCGTAGGCCTCGCTGGAGCCGCCACTCTCCTCCGAGCCCCACATGACCACCCGGATGGTCCGGCGCGGCCGGCGGGGCAGGTCGCCGATCAGCCTGGCCGCCGCCGTGGTGATGGCGATGCCGGCGGCGTCGTCGATCGCCCCCGTCCCGGGATCCCAGCTGTCGAGGTGGCCGCCGACGACGATGATCTCCTCGGGCGCCTCGCCGCCGACCAGATCGCCGGAGATGTTCCAGGCGACGGTGTCGGGGTTGGTCGTCGAGGCGAGGCTGAGCCTGATCCTCACCGGCCCGCGGGCGGCGAGCCGTTCGATCAGCTCGGCGTCCGGCACGCCCAGGGCGGCGGCGGGGATCTTCGGCGCGTCGTCGGCGTAGCGGGTGCCGCCCGTGTGGGGCAAACGCGAATCCGAGGTGGAGACCGAGCGCATGAGGAAGGCGACGGCGCCGCGACGGGCGGCCTCGGAGGGGCCGGAGCGACGGGCGAGGCCCGCGGCCCCGTAGCCCGAGCCGTCCTGGGTGCGGGTCATCGGCTGGGTGACGACGGCGATCTTGCCGTTCAGCGAGCCCGGGGCCGCGGCCAGCAGGTCGGCGTAGCTCCTGAACACCGCGACCTCGGCCTCGATCCCCTTCTTCGGCGTCGGAACCGTGCCGCCAAGGCCGATGATCTGCAGCTGGAACGGATAGGGCGCGACGATCGCCGCCGACTCCGCGCCGCGGGTCCAGCTCGGCTTGGCGAATTCCTCGACCTTGATGTTGGTGAAGCCGAGCTCGGTCAGGGTCTGGACCGCCCAGTCCTTGGCCCTGGCCATGCCGGGCGACCCGACGAGGCGGGGACCGACCTCGGTGGTCAGGTCCTCGAGGAGGGTCCAGGCGAGGGGATCCGCCAGCGCCTTGTCGCGCAGGGCGGCGGCGGTGTCGGCCGGCTCGGCGGCGAGGGCGGAGCCGGTCAGGGCGAAGGCGGCCAGCAGGCCGGACAGGAACATGCGCATGTCCGGCGGGTGCGACAGCGCGGCCGCCGAGTCAAGCGGGCCGCCGAGTTAGGCAGGGTAGGCGGCCAAACACGCCCTGCTGTCGCCATGCTGTCAGCAGGCTGGCGGCAAGATGGCGGCCAGGGAGAAACCGCCATGACCGCCGCCGCCCGCCGCATCGCGCCGAAGACCGCCCTCGACGACCTGCCCCGCCCGCCCTGCGCCGAGCTGCTCGGCTGGCATGTCATCGACGCCGACCTGGAAGCGGGCTGGATCCGCGTCGGCTTCGAGGGGCGGCGCGAATTTCTCAATCCCGCCGGCCATATCCAGGGCGGCTTTCTGGCGGCCATGCTGGACGACGCCATGGGGCCGGCCGTGTTCGCGATGACCCGGGGCGAGACCTACACCGTGACCATGGACATGAACGTCTCCTACCTCGCCCCCGCCCTCCCCGGCCCGCTGGTCGCCGAGGGGCGGGTGGTGCAGCTGGGCCGGAGCGTCGGCTTCCTGGAGGCGGCCCTGATGGACCGCGAGGGCAAGATCGTCGCCCGCGCCACCGCGACGGCGCGGCTGGTCGCGGCGGCGAAGGCCGTGTCGCGGGGCGCCGCGGCCTGAATGCCCCGACCATCCCCGCGAAAGCGGGGACCCAAGCTGAGTCCGGTTCTCATCCGAACTCGCATCTGACGAGCGCCTGGGCCCCGCTTTCGCGGGGACGGGCGGCTCACCCGGAACGCCCGATCCGCTTGATCTCCCAGTTCAGCTCGACGCCCGTCCTGGCCAGCACGTCGGCGCGAACGGCCTCGCCGAGCCCTTCCAGGTCGGCGGCGGTGGCCTCGCCGGTGTTGATCATGAAGTTGCTGTGCAGCTCGCTGAACTTGGCGCCGCCGTAGGGCTTGCCGCGCCAACCGGCCTCGTCGACCAGCTTCCAGGACGCATGGCCCGGCGGGTTCTTGAAGGTCGAGCCGCCGGTCTTCTCGCGGATCGGCTGGGTGGTCTCGCGGCGGGCGGTGATCTCGGCCATTCGCGCCTTGACCGCCTCGGGACTGTCGTGGGTCCCGCGGAACACGGCCTGGACCCAGAACATGCTGTTCTCGGGCACCTCGGTATGGCGGTAGGTGAAGCCGAAGTCCTCGTTCTCCCAGACCCGGAACTCGCCCGTCCGGTCGTAGCCCGAGCCGCTGACCAGCACGTCCTTCGTCTCGCGGCCATAGCAGCCGGCGTTCATGGTCAGGGCCCCGCCGATGGTCCCCGGAATGCCGACGAAGAACTCCAGACCCGCGAGGCCCGCGCCGGCCGCCGCGCGGGCCACCTGGGCGTCCAGGGCGGCGGGGCCGGCGATGACCAGGTCGCCGTCGACCGTCACCTCGCCGAACGCCCGGCCGGCGCAGCGGATGACCACCCCCTCGACGCCGCCGTCGCGGATGATGACGTTGGAGCCGACGCCCAGCGCCTGCACCGGAACCTCCGGCGGCAACGCCCGCAGGAAGTCGGCCAGGTCCTCGGGATCGGCCGGCAGGAACAGCACCTCCGCCGGCCCGCCGACGCGGAACCAGGTGAACGGCGCCAGCGGCTCGTCGAACAGCAGCTTTCCACGGACGGCGGGGAGGTTGGATCTCCAGCTCACGCCAGCGCCTCCAGCTGGCCCGGCAGCGCATAGGCCCAGCTGGTGATGTCGCCGGCGCCCAGCAGCACGACGATGTCGCCCGGATGCGTCTCCTCGGCCACCAGGGCGGCCAGCGCGGCCGGACCCTCCAGCGGCAGGACCCGGCGGTGGCCGTAGCGGCGGACGCCCTCGACGAGGGCGTCGCGGTCGACGCCCTCGATCGGCGCCTCGCCGGCCGAATAGACGTCGGCGACGATCACCGTGTCGGCGTCGTTGAAGCAGGCGCTGAACTCGGCCATCAGGTCGCGCAGGCGGCTGTAGCGGTGCGGCTGGACCACGGCGACCACCCGCCCCTCCGGCGTCACCGCCCGGGCCGCGGCCAGGACGCTGGCGATCTCCACCGGGTGATGGCCGTAGTCGTCGATGACGCGCACGCCGTTCACCACGCCGGTGGTGGTGAAGCGCCGCCGCACCCCGCCGAAGCCGGCGAGGCCGGTGCGGATGGCCGCGGCGTCGACCCCCAGCTCGCGGGCCACGGCGATGGCGGCGCAGGCGTTGAGCACGTTGTGGTGGCCGGCCATCGGCAGCTTCAGTCCGTCCAGCCGCTCCGGCTCGCCCTCGTTTGGGGTGATCAGCACGTCGAAGGCCGCGCCCTCCGGCCCCATCTCGATGTGCTGGGCGCGGACCTGGGCCTGGGGATTGGAGCCATAGGTCACCAGCCGCCGGTTCTCGACCCGCGCCGCCAGGGCCTGCACCTCGGGATGGTCCAGGCACACCGCCGCGAAGCCGTAGAAGGGGATGTTCTCGACGAAGTCCTGGAAGCCCTTCTTGACCGCTTCGAAGTCGCCCCAGTGGTCGAGGTGCTCGGCGTCGATATTGGTCACCACGGCGACCGTCGACTTCAGCTTCAGGAAGGTGCCGTCGCTCTCGTCGGCCTCGACGACGATCCAGTCGCCTTCGCCGACCTTGGCGTTGGCGCCGTAGGCGTTGATGATGCCGCCGTTGACCACGGTCGGATCCAGCCCGCCGGCGTCCAGCAGGGCGGCGATCATCGAGGTGGTGGTGGTCTTGCCGTGGGTGCCGCCCACCGCGACCGAGAACTGCAGCCGCATCAGCTCGGCCAGCATCTCGGCCCGGCGGACCAGGGGCAGGCGGCGATCGCGGGCCGCGACCATCTCCGGGTTGTCCGGCTTGACGGCGGTGGAATAGACGACCGCCGAGGCGCCCTCCACCTGCCCGGCGTCGTGGCCGACGAAGATGCGCGCGCCCAGCTTCTCCAGCCGCTCGGTGTTGGCGGACGCCTTCAGGTCCGAGCCCTGCACGGTGTAGCCGATGCGCAGCATGATCTCGGCGATGCCGCTCATGCCGATGCCGCCGATGCCGATGAAGTGCACGGGGCCGATTTCGAAGGGGACGGGGCGGCGGCGGGAGGTCATGCGCGGGGGATTACCCCAGCGCCGTGCGGACGACCAGATCGGCCAGGTCCTCGGCCGCGTCGGGGCGGGCGACCGCGCGGGCGGCCGCCGACATCCTGGCCAGCCAGTCCGGGTCGCGCAGCAGGGCGTTGAGGGCGCCGGCCAGGCTGTCGACGGTGAGCTCGTCCTCCAGCGCCACGGCCGCGGCGCCGGCTTCCTCCAGCAGGCGGGCGTTGAAACGCTGATGGTCGTCGGCGGCGATCTTCAGCGGCGTCAGGATCGAGGGCCGCCCCGCCACCGCCAGTTCGCAGACCGTCGAGGCCCCGGCCCGGCCGATCACCAGATGCGCCGCGCCCAGCCGCCCGGCCATGTCGCGGAAGAAGGGCGCGACCTCGGCCTTCACCAGGGCGTCGGCGTAGACCCTGCGGGCCTGTTCCATCGACTCCTTGCGGGTCTGCTGCTGCACCTCGAGCCGGGCGCGCAGGTCTTCCGGCAGCCGGAGGATGGCTTCGGGCGTCATTTCGGAGAGCAGGCGCGCCCCCTGGCTGCCGCCGGTGACCAGCAGACGGATCGGGCCGTCCGGCGCGGGCGGCGCATAGGGAACGTCGGCGAGGGCGCGGATCTCCGGCCGGACGGGATTGCCCACGACCCGGGCGCGGGCCTTGACCTTCGGCGGCGCCAGTTCGAGCGTCGGGAAGGCGCTGGCGACCTCGGTCACCCAGGGCGCGAGGAAGCGGTTGACCCGGCCCAGCACGGCGTTCTGCTCATGGATCACGGTCGGACGGCGCTGGCCGATGGCGGCGAGCAGCGCCGGCAGCGAGGGATAGCCGCCGAAGCCGACCACCACGGCGGGGTCCATGCGCCTGAAGACGCTCCGCGCCTGCATCACGCCCCTGGCCACCGCCAGCCCGGCCTTGGCCATCCCGATCGGGTCGCCTGGCCGGGCGGTGGCGGCCGAAAGGCTGATGCGCACGTCGGCCGGGAACTTGTCCGCGAACCGGGCGCCGCGGTCGTCGGTGGCGAGCAGAATCCGCCAGCCTCGCCGGATCAGCTCCTCGGCGAGCGCCTGGGCGGGAAACAAGTGGCCGCCTGTGCCCCCGGCAGCGACGACTGCGATCCTCTCCGGCATCCTGACCGCCGTCTTACGCGAAGGCGGCGGTCGGAGCGAGACCTTCGCTCGGAGCATAGGCGCCCGGCCGCCGACGGGTCAGGCCCAGCGCCATCCCCAGCGTCAGGCCCATGGCCAGCATCGAGGAGCCCCCGTAGCTGATGAATGGCAGGGTCATGCCCTTGGTCGGGATCATGTTCAGGTTCACCGCCACATTGATCAGGGCCTGCAGTCCGACGATGACGAAGAGCGCCGAGGCGGCCACCTGTTCGAAGGGATCGGACAGCCGCAGCGACTTGTACAGGCCGCGGATGACGAGGAAGGCGAACATGCCGATGAGCGCCAGGGAGAAGATCAGGCCGTATTCCTCGGCCAGCACCGAGTAGGCGAAGTCGGTGTGCATGTCGGGCACCCCGCGCTTCATCACCCCTTCACCGGGGCCCCGCCCGAACAGGCCGCCGGCCCAGATGGCTTCGGAGGCCTGGCTGATCTGGTGCTTGTCGGCCTTGTCGGGGCTGAAGAACATGTCCACCCGCGCATGGACGTGCGGAAACAGGAAGTAGGTGCTGCCCAGGCCGAGCACCGCCGTGACGCCCAGGCCCATGATCCAGCTGATCGGCACCCCGGCCATCCAGAAGGCCGCCCCGAAGGCGATGGTGATCAGGATGGTCTGGCCGAGATCGGGCTGCATCAGCAGCAGGGCCACGCCCAGCAGGTACAGGAAGAAGGCGATGAACACGCCCGGCACGCCTTCGCCCTTCTGACCCTCGGCGAACATCCAGGCGACCAGCACGATGAGCGCCGGCTTCATGAATTCGGAGGGCTGCAGGGTGAAGCCGGCGAGATGGATCCAGCGCGTGGCGCCCTTGGCCTCGTGGCCGATGAACGGCAGGGCCGCCATCAGCACGATCATGGCCACATAGACGAAGAAGGCCGTCCTGCGGATGATCCGGGGCGAGAGCATGGAGACGCCGACCACCAGGGCGGCCGCGCCGGCTCCGAAGATCGACTGGCGCAGGGCGAAGTGGAACGGATCGCTGTAGTGCAGCCGCGCGGCGGCCGCCGGACTGGTGCCGAACGACAGCAGCACGCCCAGGATGATCAGGGCGAAGACGGCGCCCAGCAGCCAGCGATCCATGGTCCACCACCACTGGCCCAGGCTGGTGCGGTCCGAGCGGAGGAAGGTGTGCAGGCTGCCGGTGGTCATGCCCGGGCTCCCCGCCGGGCGGGCCGGCGCAGCCCCTCGACGGCGGCGCGGAAGGCTTCGCCCCGCGCCTCGAAGTCGCTGAACTGGTCGAACGAGGCGCAGGCCGGCGAGAGCAGCACCACCGCGTCCTCGCCGCTGGCCTCCGCGTCGGCGAAGGCGGCGGCGACGGCGGCCTCGATCGTGCCGCTCTGGACAGCGGGCGCCTTGCCCTCGAGCACCCTGGCGAAGGCGGGCGCGGCTTCGCCCACGAGATAGGCCCTGGCCACCCGCGGGAACAGGTCGACCAGGGAGTCGATGCCGTCCGACTTCGGCTGGCCGCCGGCGATCCAGTAGACGCGCGGATAGCTCGACAGGGCCTGGCGGGCGGCGTCGGCGTTGGTGGCCTTGGAGTCGTTGACGAAGCGTACGCGGTCGATGACGGCGACCGTCTCCATCCGGTGAGCCAGGCCCGGAAAGGTCATCAGGCCCTCGGCGGCCTCCTCGGCCGGAACGCCCAGGGCGCGGGCGGCGGCGTAGGCGGCGGCGGCATTCTGCCAGTTGTGCCGGCCCGGCAGCGAGCGCGCCCGCAACAGGTCGGCCACTTCCGCCACCCGGTCGCCGGTGGCGTCGTAGAGAACGCCCTGGATCACGTACACGCCGCGGCCCATCGAGCGGCTGGCGCTGATCGGGGCGATGGTGCGGTGGTTGGCGGCGGTGATCTCGGTGCAGATGCGCTGGCACCAAGGGTCGTCGACGCCGATCACGGCGGTGTCGCCCTTGGTCTGGTTCAACAGCACCCGACGCTTGGCGGCGACGTAGCCCTCCATGCCGCCGTGGCGGTCGAGATGATCGGGCGAGATGTTCAGCAGCACCGCCGCGTCGGCCTTCAGGCTCGAGGTCAGGTCCAGCTGGTAGGAGGAGACTTCCAGGGCGTAGACCGCCCCGCCGTGCATGTCGGCGAGGTCCAGGACCCCGACGCCGATGTTGCCGCCGATGCGGGTGTCGCGGCCGGCGCTGGCGCAGACGTGGCCCAGCAGGGCCGTGGTGGTCGACTTGCCGTTGGTGCCGGTGATCGCCGCCACCTTCGGCCGCTTGTGCGCCGGGGCGGCGTTGACCGTGCGGGCGAAGAGCTCGATGTCGCCCACAATCTCGACGCCGGCGGCCTTCGCCTTGTCCACGGTCCAGTGGGGCCTGGGATGCGTCAGGGGCACGCCCGGCGACAGCATCAGGGCCGCGAAGTCCGACCAGTCGGCGGACGCCAGGTCGACGGGCGCGAAGCCCTCGGCGGCCGCGGCCGCGCGGCCGGCCTCCTTGTCGTCCCAGACCGCGACCTCGGCGCCGCCGGCGGCGAGGGCGCGCGCGGCGGTCAGCCCGCTTCGGCCGAGACCGAAGACGGCGACCCTGCGTCCCTCGAAGCCGCGAACCGGGATCATGGCGCGCCCTGCCCTCCCCTACCGCAGCTTCAGGGTGGCGAGGCCGACGAAGGCCAGCATCAGGGAGACGATCCAGAAGCGGATGACCACCGTCGACTCCGCCCAGCCGAGCTTCTCGAAGTGGTGGTGGATCGGCGCCATCAGGAAGATGCGCTTGCCGGTCCGCTTGAAGTAGGCGACCTGGATGATGACGCTCAGCAGCTCGGCGACGAACAGACCGCCGATGATGGCCAGGACGATCTCGTGCTTGGTGGCGACGGCGATGGCGCCCAGCGCCCCGCCCAGGGCCAGCGAGCCGGTGTCGCCCATGAAGATCTTGGCCGGCGGGGCGTTGTACCAGAGGAAGCCCAGCCCGGCGCCGATGATGGCGCCGCAGATCACGGCCACCTCGCCGACTCCCGGAACGAAATGGACCTGCAGGTACTCGGCGAAGACGTAGTTGCCGACCAGATAGGCGATCAGGCCGAGGGCGGCGGCCGCGATCATCACCGGCACGATGGCCAGGCCGTCGAGGCCGTCGGTGAAGTTCACGGCGTTGGAGAAGCCGACGATCACCACCGCCGCGAAGGCGACGTAGAACAGGCCCAGGTCGATCAGCAGGTTCTTGAAGATCGGGAAGGCCACCGAGGTCGACAGCTCCGGCGAGTCCGGGGACTTGGCCGCGAACAGGATCAGCACCACGATCGCGGCCATGGCGATGAGGAACTGGATGATCAGCTTCATCTGCGCCGAGACGCCGGCCGTGGTCTGTTTGGTGACCTTGTCGTAGTCGTCCATGAAGCCGAGCAGGCCGTAGCCCAGGGTCACCATCAGCACGACCCACACGTAGATGTTGGCGAGGTTCGCCCACAGCAGGGTGCCGCCGGTCAGGCCGGCCAGGATCATCAGCCCGCCCATGGTCGGGGTGCCCGCCTTCTCCAGCACGTGACGCTCGATGCCCTCCTTGCGGATCGGCTGGCCCTTGCCCTGCTTGGCGCGCATCCAGGCGATGAAGCGCGAGCCCATGGCGACGGCGATGATGTAGCCGGTCGCGGTCGCCATGCCCGTGCGGAACGTCAGGTATTTCAACAGGTTGAGCAGGGGCACCGAATCCCGCCACTCGGCCAGGAACTGCAGCATCAGGCCGTCTCCCCCCCACGATCGAGCGCGGCCAGCGCGGCGGCGATCGTGCTCGCGCGGCTGCCGTTCGATCCCTTGACCATCACCAGGTCGCCCGGCTGCACGGCCGCGGCGATCCGCGGCGCCAGTTCCGCCGCGCTGTCGGCGTAGCCGCCCCGACGAGTCGGCGGAAGGGCGTCCCACAGGGATTTCATCATCGGCCCCGCGCAGAACACGAAATCGACCGCCGCCGCCTCGATCGGACCGGCGAGGCCGGCGTGGAAGGCCGGCGCCTCGGGACCCAGTTCCAGCATGTCGGTCAGGGCCACGATCCGCCGGCCACGCTCCTGGCGGGCGCCCAGGGTTCGGAGCGCCGCGGCCATGGAGATCGGGTTGGCGTTGTAGCTCTCGTCGATCAGGGTGAAGGCGCCGCCGTCGATGCGGACGGTCTTCTCCGCGCCGCGGCCGGCCAGGGGCGCGAACTCGGCGAGGGCCGTCAGGGCGGTCTCGCGGTCGACGTCCATGGCCTCCAGCGTCAGCAGCACGCACAGGCTGTTGAGCCCCCAGTGCAGGCCGGTCTGCAGCAGCGGGAAGCTGACCGGCGCGCCGCAGACCGTCGCCTTGACGCTGGCGTGGCCGTGGGCGGTCGAGAAGTCGAGCAGGCGGGCGTCCGCCTCGGGACCGGAGCCGAAGCTGCGCACCGTCGCCCCCGCGGCCCGGGCGGTTCGGGCGAGGAGGTCGAACCAGGGATTGTCGGCGTTGAGCACCGCCACCGCTCCCTGTTCGACGCCGTCGAAGATCTCGGCCTTGGCGCGGGCCACGCCGGCCTCGCCGTCGGCGAAGTTCTCGATGTGGACGGGGCCGACGGTGGTGATCACGGCCACGTCCGGACGGACCATCCTGGACAGGGGCGCGATCTCGCCCTCGTGGTTCATGCCGATCTCGAAGACCGCGCGCTGGGTCTCCCAGGGCATGCGGGCGAGGGTCAGCGGCACGCCGATGTGGTTGTTGTAGGACTTGACCGACGAGTGCCAGCGGCCGGCGCGGGCGAGGCCGGCGGCGACCGCCTGGGTGACGCTGGTCTTGCCGACCGAGCCGGTGACCGCCGCCCGCAGGGCCAGGGAGCGGTCCCGCGCGAAGGCGCCCATGGCCTCCAGCGCCCGGAGGGTGTCGGGCACAAGCACGTGGGGGCCCTCGACCGGCCTGGAGGCCAGCACGCCGGCGGCCCCCGCGGCGAAGGCCGCCGCCGCGTAGGCATGGCCGTCCCGCTCGCCGGCGAGGGCGACGAACAGGTCGCCCGGCCGCACCTCGCGGCTGTCGAAGGTGACGCCGCCGGCGGCGAAGGCGCGGACCGCCAGACGGCCGCCGGTCGCCTTGACTATGTCCTCGCTGGTCCAGAGCGGATCACGCATGCGCCGTCTCCAGACCCAGGGCCGCGGCGGTTTCGGCGACGTCGTCGAACGGGTGGGTCACGCCGGCGACCAGCTGGCCCTGCTCGTGGCCCTTGCCGGCCACCACCAGCACGTCGCCCGCCCGCAGCAGGGCGGCGCCGGCGCGGATCGCCTCGCGGCGGTCGCCGATCTCCCGCGCCCCGGGCGCGCCGGCCAGCACCTCGGCCCGGATCACGGCCGGCGCCTCGGAGCGCGGATTGTCGTCGGTGACGATGGCGACGTCGGCCAGCCGCTCGGCGATGGCGCCCATCAGCGGCCGCTTTGTTCGGTCGCGGTCGCCGCCGGCGCCGAACACCACGATCAGCCGGCCGGCCGTGTGCGGGCGCAGGGCGGTCAGCACGGTCTCCAGTCCGTCCGGCGTATGGGCGTAGTCGACATAGGCCTCGCCCCCGCGCGGTCCGGCGCCCACGTGCTGCAGCCGGCCGGGGGCGCCGCGCAGGTGCTCGAGCGCCGCCAGGACGGCGTCGGTCGCCTCGCCGGCGGCGATGCACAGGCCCGCGGCGGCCAGGGCGTTGTCGGCCTGGAAGGCCCCGGCGAGCGGCAGGCGGATGTCCGCGGTTCCGCCGGCGTGGGAGACCGTCAGGGTCTGGCCCTCGGGCGTCGGCCGGCGCGAGACGAGGCGCAGCCCCTCGCCGCCGGCTCCGGTCGAGAACACGGCCTGGCCGGCGGCGCGGGCCGCCTGGGCGAAGATCTCGAACTGGTCGCTGCCGGCGTTCAGCACCGCCGTCGCCCCGGCCGGCAGCAGGGTCTCGAACAGCCGCAGCTT
Source organism: Pseudomonadota bacterium (assembly GCA_049323695.1). Lineage (GTDB taxonomy): Bacteria > Pseudomonadota > Alphaproteobacteria > Caulobacterales > Caulobacteraceae > Caulobacter. The sequence goes on along the minus strand of JBMOOF010000038.1, from coordinate 15,450 downwards.
GGCGGCGCGATAGACGCCCATGGTGCCGTGGTAGTCGAGGTGGTCCTGGGTCAGGTTCAGGAAGGCGGCGGCGGTCAGCCTCACCCCGTCCAGCCGCCGCTGGTCGATCCCGTGCGAGGACGCCTCCAGCGCCAGATGGGTGACCCCCTGCCCCGCCAGGTCCGCCAGCAGGCCGGCGACGTCGGCGGCGTCCGGCGTGGTCAGGCCCGGCGGCGTCAGCTGACGGTCCGGCCGGCCCGCCTCGGAGACGACCACGCCCAGCGTGCCCATGCTGGCCGCCCTGCGGCCAAGCCGGGCGAAGATCTGCCGGCAGAAGGCGGCCACGCTGGTCTTGCCGTTGGTGCCGGTGACGGCGACGCAGACGGCCGGCTGGGCGCCCCGCAGCCGCGCCGCGGCCAGGGCGTAGGCCCGTCGCAGGTCGGCGGCGTGAACGACCGGCGCGTCGGCGCGGACGACGTCGTCCGGCGCCAGCACGGCGGCGGCCCCCGCCGCCACGGCGGCGTCGACGAAGGCCCGGCCGTCGACCTTCGATCCCGGCAGCGCGGCGAACAGGAAGCCGGGCTTCACCCGCCGGCTGTCGGCCGTGACGCCCACGATCTCCGGATCGTCCGGAACCGGGCCGTCGACGAGGGCGGAGAGGCGCGCGCTCATCGCCCCGCCTCCGGCAGGACGTCCACGGCGGCGCGGTCGGCGACCAGGGTCGGCGGCGGCGCCGGCTGGCGGCGAACGCCGAGGAACGGGGCGATGCGGTCGACGGTGCGGCCGACGGCGGGCGCGGCGACCCAGCCCCCGGTCCGGACGCCGCCCTTGGGCTCGTCCATCAGCACCAGCACGAAGTACCGCCTGGCGTCCACCGGACCCTCGGTCGGAAAGACCGCGGCGAACGATCCGACCTGTTTGTAGCCGCTGTAGGCGCGGATCCCGGGGTCGTACTTCTCGCCGGTTCCGGTCTTGCCGCCGACCGAGAGGCCCGGCGCATCGGCCTTTCGGCCGGTTCCCTCGACGACGTTGCCGCGCATGATCTGCAGCATGGCGATGGCGGTCTGTTCCGACATCACCCGCTCGCCCTGCGGCCGGAAGCCGTCCGGCAGCCGACGGATGGTCAGCGGCACCATGCGGCCGCCGTTCAGGATCGCGCCCATGGCCTGGGCCAGGGTCAGGGGGCTGACGTTGATGCCGTGGCCGAAGGACACCGAGGCGATGTCGTCGTCGTCCCACTTCTTCGGCGTCAGCGGACGGGCCGATTCGATCAGCTCGACGTTCGCCCGACGGGTCAGGCCGAGCGCCGCGAAGTAGCGCGCCAGCCGGTCGTTGCCGATCGACCGCGCCAGCAGGGCGGTGCCGATGTTGGACGAGTGGTTGAACACCTCGCGCAGCGTGAGGACGCGGTTCGTGCCGTGGAAGTCGTGGATGGTGCGATAGCCGATCTTCAGCGGCTGCCGCGCGTCGAAGGTGGAATCGACGTTGGCGACCCGGGTGTCGAGGCCGATGGCGACGGTGAAGGCCTTGAACGTCGAGCCCATCTCGAACACCGATGCGGCGGCGCGGTTCAGCTTCTCGCCGGGGGTCGCCCGCTGCTGGAAATTGGGGTCGAAGTCGGGCCAGCTGGCCATGGCGATGATCTCGCCGGTGTGGATGTCGGTGACGATGCCGACGGCGCCGTTGGGATTGTACTCGGCCGCCGCCGCCGCCAGCTCCTCCTCCAGCGCCGCCTGGACGCGGACGTCGATCGAGAGCTGGACCGGCCGCCCCGCCGCGCCGGCCTTGAGGATGTCGTCCTGCAGGGCCCGCTCGGCGCCGGCGAGGCTCTTGCCGCCCTTTTCGGTGTAGCCGATCAGGTGCGCCGCCAGGGGCCCCAGCGGATAGACCCGGCGCTCCTCGGGTTCGAAGATGATTCCAGGCAGGCCCAGCGCGTGCACCCGCGCCCGTTCCGCCGGCGTCAGGCCGCCGATCAGGAAGGTCCGCTTCCTGGCCGCCAGAGCCCGGTCGACGGCCTTCGGCGTCAGCTGCGGCAGCGCGGCGAGCAGGGCTTTGCGCGTCTCGCGCCGACTCCAGACCTCCTTGGTGTCGATCGACAGCGAATAGTGGGTCAGGTTCACGGCCAGCAGCCGGCCCTCGCGATCGACGAGATCGGCCCGCTGGGGCGCGCCCGCCGCCGCCCCGCCGCCGCGGCCGGCCTTCGCGAGGGTGGCCGACCAGACCGCCCCGCCGGCCATGACGCAGAATCCCAGCGAAAAGACCGCCAGGACCACGAAGATCCGGATGCGGGTGTCGTTCTCCGCCCGGCCGTCGGCGTGGGCCCGCTCGAAGGCGTGTTCGACGCGCCACATCCGCTCGATGATCCAGCGCCAGACGGCGGGATAGCGATGCGGGGCGAGGTCGGAGATGCTCATCGGACCGCCAGGCTGGACGTGGAGGCGGGCTGCGGCCGCGGCGTGCGGGCGGCCAGTCCGGCGAGGCCGTCCGGCGCGGTCTCCTGGCGGGCGGTCACCGGGGCCATGGCCAGATACCGGCGCGACAGGCGCTCCAGGCGCTCGGGCTGCTCGAGGTGGGCGACCTCGGCCTCCAGCACGCGGATGCGGGACTTCTCCCGGCCGATCTCGCGCACGACCTCGCCGATTTCGTTGCGCTCGCGACCGGCGAAGGTCTTGGCGAAGTTGACGCCCACCGCCAGCACCGCCAGCAGGGCGGCCAGCACCAGGTTCACGGTGCGGAAGCCGCGGATGCGGTGGTTGAACAGCCGGCCGATCATGCCGCCGCCCTCCAGGCCGGAGCGCCCGTGCGCACGCCCGCCCTCAGCTTGGCCGAGCGGGCGCGGGGATTGGCGCCAAGCTCGTCCTGCGTCGCCTCCCGGGCGCCCCGGAAGGGCAGCGAGAAGGTCGGCGGCGGACCGCCGGCGACCGGCGGGGCGTGTCGCGAGCCGCCCGGCAGGGCGCCGGAGCGGGCGGTGAAGAAGGCCTTCACGATGCGGTCTTCCAGCGAATGGAAGGTGACGACGGCGAGGCGGCCGCCGTCCTTCAGGATCCGCTCGGCGGCGACCAGTCCGGCCTCCAGTTCGGCCAGCTCCTCGTTGACGGCGATGCGCAGGGCCTGGAACACGCGCGTGGCCGGATGGACCTTGGCGCCGCGGCGCCCGCCCAGCGCCCGCTCCACCACCTCGGCCAGGTCGAGGGTCCGCGCGAACGGCTGCTCGGCCCTCCGCCGGACGATGGCGGCGGCGATGCGGCGGCTCTCGCGCTCCTCGCCATAGAGCCGGAAGATGCGCGCCAGCTCGGCCTGGTCGGCGGTGTTGACCAGGTCGGCGGCGCTGGGGACGTCGCCGCCCATGCGCATGTCCAGCGGACCATCGCGCATGAAGGAGAAGCCGCGTTCCGGCTCGTCCAGCTGCATGGAGGAGACGCCGATGTCGAGCGCGACGCCGTCGACCGACGCCTCGGCCAGATGGTCGGCCATCCGCGAGAACCGCGCCTCGATCAGGCGGAAGCGACCGCTCGCCTCCAGCGGCGCGGCGAAGCGGCGCGCGGACGGGTCGCGGTCGAAGGCGACCACGCTCGCCCCGCGGTCGAGGAAGGCGCGGGAATAGCCGCCGGCGCCGAAGGTCCCGTCCACGATCGTCTCGCCCGCCCGCGGCGCGAGGACGGCCACGACCTCGTCAAGCAGCACCGACAGGTGGGGCGATGGCGTCATTCGGCGGCCCCCGCCAGCCGGGCCCGCTGGGCGGCGCGCAGGTCGGCCAGGCCCCGGCGGGCGGTGTCGCGGGCGGCGGCGCGATGGGCCTGGAAGGCCTCGCGCGTCCAGATCTGGAAGCGGTCGCCCAGGCCCACGACCGCCACCCAGTCAGTCAGGCCGAACATCTCGCACAGGGCGGGCGGCAGGGTGATGCGGCCGGCGTCGTCGAACGACAGCCGGGCCATGCCGCCGAAGACGCTGGTCTCGAGCGCCGAGCGCAGGGGGTCGCCGAACGGCAGCTCCTCGATCAGCCCGACATAGCGATCGAACAGCGCCTGGCCGCCGCCTTCCAGGCAGTCGGCCTCGATCGAGGGGAAGCAGAAGACGCCGTCGAACGGACCGCCGACGGCGGCGCGGAACTCATGCGGCACGACGATGCGCCGCTTGCCGTCCAGCTGTTTCTCGAACGTCGAGAGGAACACCGCGCCCCAGCCCTTGGCCGTCGCCACCCCTCCGGCGACGCAATCGGGTTAACATGGGATGAAATGGGACGCAATGACACGGCGGCGCGTTTCGGTGTCAAAACAACTATGTCGCAGGCAGCAATGGTTAACGGTTGTTAGTTCTCCACAGAACATACACCGAACCTGTTAATAACAGCGGGGACAACCGGTCGACTGTTCTTGATCGGAGGAAGGGGACCAGACGGCCTGTAAGCCGGGTTCTGTGCCAACCCCGAAGGGCGCGGCGATCATTCATCTGGGCCGGCCATCGCTGGCCGGCTCGTGCAACCTACCCGGACCCCTCGGGCCGGCGACGGCCCTGTCCGGCGGTATCCCCCAATGACTTGGCGGACACGCCGGGCGCGGGATCCCTATTCGGTCTTGCTCCAGGCGGGGCTTGCCATGCCGTCCGCATTGCTGCGTCCGCGGTGGGCTCTTACCCCACCCTTTCACCCTTTCCGCCGGCCGGGGCCGGAGGTGGTTTGCTTTCTGTGGCGCTATCCCTCGGGTCACCCCGGGCGGGCGTTACCCGCCGCCTTGTCGCCGTGGAGCCCGGACTTTCCTCGACCCCGGCGCGAGCCGGGACCGCGACCGCCCGGCCGTCTGATCCGGGACGACAAGTGAGGGCGACCCGTCGCCAAGTCAATGCGTCCTTCGACACGCCCCGGATCAAGTCCGGGGCTGCACAGGATGACGTGCTTCTGAGTACGTCATGGTGAGCAGGCCCGAAGGGCTGTGTCGAACCACGCAATCAGGCCGCCGCCCGCAGCACCGCCATTAGCCGCGCCCGGGTCAGGCCGTCGGCGACGCCGTCGAAGCGGGACTGGACCCAATGGCGCTGGAAGGCGGTGACGATCTCGCGCGTGGCCTGGTCGTAGCGGCCGGACGGCGGGGAATTGTAACCCAGCCGGGTCAGGGCGGCCTGCAGGGCGAAGACGCCGACGCCCTCGTCGCCTTCCTTGAGCGGACCGCCCGGCGCCGGACCGGCCTCGGCCCAGATCCCGTGGCCGGCTTCCGCCAGCCGCTTCCAGGGAAACAGCTCGCCCGGGTCCTCCTTGCGGGCCGGGGCGACGTCCGAATGGCCGAGGATGCGGTCGTCGTCGATGGTCCAGCGGGTGCGAATGTCGCCGACCAGCGCGATCACCGCGGCGATCTGGGCGTCCGGAAAGGGGCGGTAGCCGAACTCGTGGCCGGGATTGACGATCTCGATGCCGATGGAGGCGTGGTTGACCCCCTCCTCGCCCTTCCAGAACGAGACGCCGGCGTGCCAGGCCCGCCGCGCCTCGGGCACCAGGCGGAAGACGCGGCCGTCCTCCTCGACCAGGTAATGCGACGAGACCTTCGCCTCGGGGTCGCGCAGTCGGTCCAGGGCCGCCTCGCCGGTCCGCATGCCGGTGTAGTGCAACACCAGCATGTCCGGGACCTTGCTCCGGGCGTCGAAGTTCGGCGACGGGGCCTCGATGATCGCCAGGCTCATTGCACGCGGTTCCGCATCAGCAGCAGCAGGGGCATGACATGGTTGGGCCGCAGCGCCACGATCAGCACCCCCGCCAGCGCGAGCACCGCGCCGACGCCCATTCTGGCATCGAAATTGTCGTGCGTGACAAGCACGCCCAGGATGATGGTGAACAGCGGCGTCAGCAGGGTCAGGGGCGAGAGCAGCGTCGCCTCGTATTTCTGGATCAGCCGGTAGTAGGTGGTGTGGGCGATCACCGAGACCACGATCGCCGAGAACAGCACGGCCGCCACGTACTTCCAGCCGGCCTCGAGGGCGGCGGGAACCTGGTTCGTCTCCGTCAGGACGCTGACCCCCAGCAGAGGCAGGGCCGAGGTCGCGCCGACCCAGGCCTGGAACTGCAGCGGCTTCACGCTCTCCATCTGCTTCATCATCACCGCGCCGAGCGAGCCGGCGAAGGCGGCGGCGGCCACCAGCCAGAGGCCCGCGGTCATATGCATGCCCTCCGGCCGCCACATCACCGAAATCGCGCCGGCGAGCGTCAGGGCCATGCCGATCCCGCGGCGCCAGCGGACCTGCTCGCCCAGCATGACCATCGACAGCGCCGTGGTCATCGGCACCCCCAGCTGCACGACGATCGACGCCGCCGACGGGCTGGCCGTCTTCAGGGCCACGAACATCAGGGCGAAGTTGGCGCCGCCGATCAGCTGGGAGACGACGATCAGCCGCCACAGCGGCCTCGGCGCGGGGAACAGCCAGGGCAGGGTGCAGGCCATGACCACCGCGAACCGGACGCCGGCGTAGAACAGCGGCGGGACGTGCCAGTCGGCGATGACGATCTTGCTGACGATCGTGTTGAACGCCCAGACCAGGCACATCGCCACCAGCAGGGCGAAGTCGCGCAGGGACATGAGAGGGCTCTATCCCGCTTTCGTCGGGGAAGGCGAGCGAAGGTTTCGCGTCAGCCCTTGCGGCGGGTGAAGCGCAGGGCGGTGCGGGTCTCCGAGAAGCTGCAGACCTTGTTGTCGACCAGGCCGTGGGCCTTGGCGACGGCCATCACCTCGACGTCCTTCACCTTCAGCAGCCTGCCCTTGAGGGACACGATCCAGAGCGCGCCGCGATCGGCCAGCATAGGGATCAGTTCGGGGATCCGCGCCAGCTCCCCGGCGCTGTCGGCGCCGTAGAGCAGGATATCCAGTTCGCTGAATTCGTTCGATAAACGGGTGCGGCCGGCGACCTCCGGACCGATGGCCGGGTCGTCGAGGTTCAGGACGCCGACCTTCATCCCCGACTTGACCCCCAGCTTGTCGAGGCGGCCCGGCGGGTTGGCGATCGCCTCGGCCCAGCGGCCGGCCTGCACGGGTCCGAGGGCGAAGCGGGAACCGTCCGGGAGCACCAGGTCGCCGCCCTCGGCTGCCACGCCCTTCAGCGCCTCGCCTTCGAACACCCGCCGGGCGGTCCCGCGAAAGATCAGCTTCGGCGCTTCCCACTGCAGGCGGCCGAGGTCGGCGCCGTCGGCGAAGCGGGCCGCGACGCCGGCGAGATCCCTGCCCATCAGGCGGCCTCGCCCCTGGCCGGATTCATGTCGCGGCAGAGGTCGGCGAAGGCCCGGCGCAGGGCGGCGGGCGGCGCCTCGACCGGACCGAAGGTCTGGGCGCCGTAGCGGGCCGAGATCGCCCCGCCGCCGGCGACGACCGCCAGCAGGGCGTCGTCGACGGGACCCGTCGCCCGCACCGGCTGGCCCTCCACGGACCTGGCGACCAGGGCCACGGCCTGGCCGCCGGCGCCGATCGACAGCCGCTCCTCGCTGGCGACGGGGCTGAAGGCGGCGACCTCGACCATCATCCCCCCGCCGCGGGCGCAGATCAGCCGCAGCCCGGCTTCCGGCCTGTCGGGCGCCTTCAGCCAGGCCATCTCGGCGCTGGCCTTGCCCAGGCCGAACGCCCAGCGGCTGTCCGTCGTCGGCGCGCCGGCCGCGGGCGGAGCCTTCGGCGCGGGCCGGTCGCAGGCGGCGAGGGCCAGCAGGCCGGCGACAGGCAGGAGCGCCCTCACCTCAGCGTCCCTTGAAGTCGGCCGGCCGCTTTTCGAGCAGGGCGTCGACGCCCTCCATGTGGTCCTCGGTGAGGTGGCTGATGGCCTGGGCGGCGGCGCTCATCTCCATCAGGGTGTCGTAGCTGGTCGTCTGGCCGTGCCTGAGCAGGCTCTTGGCCAGCCGCAGGGCGTGCGGCGGCTGCTGGGCGATCCGTTCGGCCAGGGCCAGCGCCTCGTCCATCAGCGCCTCGCCGGGCACCACCTTGCTGACCAGCCCCCAGTCGCAGGCGGTCCGGGCGTCGATGACGTCGCCGGTGAACAGCAGCTCGCAGGCGCGGCTCATGCCGATGGTCCTGGGCAGCAGCCAGGCGCCGCCGTCGCCGGGGATCAGGCCGAGCTTGAGGAAGGTGACGCCCATCCTGGCGGTGTCGGCGGCGATGCGGATGTCGGTCATGCAGGCGACGTCGCAGCCCAGGCCGATGGCCGCGCCGTTCACCGCCGCGATGGCCGGGACCTCCAGGCCGTGGATCGAGCGGACGATGCGATGGATGTTGTTGCGGTAGTTGTCGCGGATGCCCACGCCGCCGCCGGCGAAGGCGCCCTCGCGCGACTTCATCGCCTTGACGTCGCCCCCGGCCGAGAAGGCGCGGCCGGCTCCGGTCAACACCACGCAGCGGATGTCGCGGTCGGCGTTCACCGCCGCGCAGGCCTGGGCCACCTGATCGCCGTCGCCGGGCGCGCCGAGCGCGTTCATCGAGTCCGGCCGGTTGAGGGTCAGGATGGCGACGTGGCCGCGCTTTTCGGTGGTGATCAGGCTCATGGTCGCTCTCCCCGCGCCTTTCCTTGGCTGTGCGGACCTGTCCATAGCGGCGCGGGCGGCCCGCGTCACGCCCCGCGCCAGTTTGCTGTGGAAAAGCGATTGACTTGTTTGGCCTGGAAGAATTCGACCCGGCCCACGACTTGTCCACAGGTTGTCAACAACCGGACGGGAAAGCATTCACATGCGGGGAATTCGGGGCGGTTGCTTCATACCGGGACCGGGCGCACAGTCAACCCGTCGAGAGGAAACGCGGCGCGGGCGAGACGGGAAACCGGAAGGCCAGGCGAGCGGGACGCTCCAGGAGCCCAGGACCGGAGGGAGACCTCCGGCGACCGGACCGGGAGCGGGAAGTCGAAGACCGGGCGCAATCCCGGACCCCCGGCCTCCCACGACCTCCAGACCGCAAGTCCCGAAAGGGGCTTGGGTGAGAGGGCGATGCGACCGGGCGACCGGGAGTATCGTCCTCTTGCTCTATGGGGGATCGACCGTCGACCCCGCCCTCCCCGGTTTCCCGGATTTCGTCACGCCGCCCGCCCGGGCCGGCTCCGGGCGACGCGCCTGCAATGGCTCGACGAACATCGAACCGGCCCCTAACCTCCGGCCGCTTCACGGGAGGAGCTCATGCTTTCGCGTCGTCTGATGCTGTCCACGGCCGCGGCGGCCCTGGCCGCGGCCTGCTCGCCGAAGAGCGGCGGGAAGGCCGGCGGCGGACGCAGGATCCGCTTCGCCACCGACTGGCGGGCCCAGGGCGAACACGGCGGCTTCTACCAGGCGCTGGCCATGGGCGAATACGCCCGGCGCGGCCTGGACGTGACCCTGATCCAGGGCGGGCCCAGCGTGAACGTGCCCCAGCTGCTGGCCGCCGGGGCGATCGAACTGGGCATGGGCTCCAACAGCTTCATCGCCCTCAACCTCGCCCGCGAGCAGGCGCCGGTGAAGGCGGTCGCCGCCTTCTTCCAGAAGGACCCGCAGGTGCTGATCGCCCATCCGGGAACCGGCGTGAAGAGCATCGCCGACATGAAAGACCGGCCGATCCTGCTGGCCGACGCCTCGCGCACGGCCTTCTGGGTCTGGCTGAAGGCGAAGTACGGGTTCACCGACGATCAGGTCCGTCCCTACAACTACAGCCTGGCGCCGTTCCTGGCCGACAGGCGGGCGATCGTGCAGGGCTATCTGTCGAGCGAACCGTTCACCATCGAGAAGGAGGGCGGCTTCAAGCCGGGAGTCTTCCTGCTCGCCGACGAGGGCTACCCCGGCTACGCCAACATGGTGCTGGCGCCCGACAGCCTGCTGCGGGCCGAACCCAGGACCGTGATGGATTTCGTCGAGGCCAGCGCCGCCGGCTGGAAGGCCTATCTGCACGACGACTCCGCGGCGGCCGACGCCCTGATCCTGAAGGACAATCCGGAGATGACCCCGGCCCTTCTGGCCAACGCCCGCGACCAGATGCGCCAGTACGGCGTCGTCGAGTCCGGCGACGCCGCTGACGGCCGGATCGGGATCATGAGCGACGCGCGCTGGGCCGACTTCTTCCGCGTGACGTCGGACCAGGGCGTCTATCCGGCGGACATGGACTACCGCCGCGCCTACGATCGCCTGATCAAGTGATCGCCGCCCTGCTCGCCGTCGAGGTCGACTATCCCGGCCGCGGACGCGCGCTGGGTCCCTTCGATCTGACGCTGGGTCAGGGCGAGATCGTCGCCCTGGTCGGCCCTTCGGGATGCGGCAAGTCGACGGCGATGCGGCTCTTGGCCGGGCTTGAGGCGCCGACCCGCGGCGAGGTCGCGCGCGCCGCCGGCCGGGGCGAGACCTCGCTGGTCTTCCAGGCCCCGACCCTGGCCCCCTGGATGAGCGCGTCGGCCAACGTCGCCCTGCCGCTGGAGCTCGCCGGCGTTCCCCGCCGCGAGGCGCGGGCGCGGGCGCGGGAGGCCCTGGCGCGGGTGGGTCTCGCGGACGCGGCCGACGCCCGGCCGGCGCAGCTGTCGGGCGGCATGGCCATGCGCGCCTCGCTGGCCCGGGCCCTGGTCACCCGCCCGCGCCTGCTGCTGCTCGACGAGCCCTTCGCGGCCCTCGACGAGATCACCCGCCGCACCCTGGCCGACGACGTCCTGGCGCTGTGGGCCGACCTGCGCCCCGCCATCCTGTTCGTGACCCACAACGTCGAGGAGGCGATCTACATGGCCGCGCGCGTCGTGGTCATGACCGCGGGTCCGGGCCGCGTCGCCGGCGAGGCGGCGGTGGACGGACCGCTGCCCCGGCCCGCCGGCTTTCGCACCACGGAGGGCTTCCGCCGCACCGCCGAGGCGGTCTCGGGCCTGCTGGCCCAGGGCATGGAGAGGGCGGCGTGAGGCGGCTGGCTGACCTCGTCGCCCCGCTGGTCCTGATCGGCGCGCTGCTGGCGGCCTGGGAGACGGCGGTCGTCATGCTCGCGGTGCCGGTCTACCGCCTGCCGGCGCCGTCCGCGATCTGGTCGGCCCTGGTCGACAACCTGCCCCTGCTGCTGCAGTCGGGATGGACGACGCTGGCGACCGCCCTGTGGGCGCTGCTGATCGCCAGCCTCATCGCCTGCGCCCTGGCGCTGGTCGCCGGTCTCAGCGGCCTGATCGAGCGGGCGATCCAGCCGCTGGCCGTGACGCTGCAGGTGACGCCGGTGATCGCCATCGCGCCGCTGGTGCAGATCTGGGCCGGGCTCGAGCATCCCGAGCGGGCGGTGATCGGCCTGGCCGTGGTGGTCGCCTTCTTCCCGATCTTCTCGGGCGCGCTCACGGGCCTCAAGGCCGCCGACCCGGATCTGGAGCGGCTGTTCGACCTCTACGGCGCCACGCGGCGACAGAAGCTGGTCCGCCTGCGCCTGCCCTCGGCCGCGCCCTTCCTGCTGGAGGGACACAAGGTCGCCGCCGGGCTGGCGGTGATCGGGGCGGTGGTCGGCGAGTTCGGAGCCGGCTCGGGCGCTTCGCAGGGCCTGGCCTGGCGCATCCTCGAAGCCAGCAACCGGCTGCAGACGGCCAAGGCCTTCGCGGCCCTGCTGGTGCTGGCGGTGATGGGCGCGGCGCTGTACGCCGTGCTGCAGGCCGCCGAGCGCCGGGCCCTGGCCTGGTGGCGCGGTCGTTAGGCGCGGATTAAGCCGCGTCTGCGAAATTTCCGGCCAGGTCGGTCGGAAGTCTCCATGCGTCTTATTCTCGCCATAGCCCTGCTCGCGCTCGGCGCCGCCGGCGCCCAGGCGGCCGAGGACCGCTATGGCCCCCGCGACCCCGCCGCCGCACCGACCGCCGGCCGGCCCTGGTCCGGGACGATGCTTGACTGGCGCGGCAAGTCGCCCGCCCCGACCCCGCCGGCCGCGACGCCGCCCGCGCCCTCCCGACCCGCCCTGACGCCCGGCGGCCTCTATCAGCCGGGGCGGACGCCGCCGCCGCCGCCGGGGTTCGTCGCCAGCGGCTATGGCCTCGCCCCCGCCCCGACGCCCGCGGCCGCGACGCCTCCGCCGGAGCCCCGGAGCCTCTACGACCGCCCATCGCCCCTCCGGACGCCGCCCGCGGCCCTGCCCGCCCCGCCGGCCGCGGCGCCGGTCCCCGGCGGCCCGGCCGCCGCCGGCGCGCCGGTCCGGTTCTACTCCCTGCACCGCGAGTTCGGCCCGGCGCCCGACCCCATTCCCGCCCCGCCGCGCGGCGAGAGCCTCGCCTTCCGTCCGGAGGCCAGCCTCGCCGGCGCGGTGGCCCTGACCGGCGTCGGCGACGGCGTTCGCAAGGACGACGAGGACGACGGCGGCCTGGGCGGCGTCGGCGTCGAGGACGAGGCCGAGGAAGCCGCCCGCGCGGCGAAGCGCGAGGCCGAGCGGGCCGCGGCGCGGCGCGCGGCGGCTGGCGGACAATGACCGGCGATGCCGCGGCGCAGAGCCGCCTCCATGACCTGATCGCCCTGGCCCGGGAGACCGACAGCGCCCGCCGTCGCGAACTGCTGCGCGGGGTGACCGACCTGTTCTTCTCCGGCGACGGCCATGGCGCGACGACCCTGAGCCTGTTCGACGACGTGCTGGGCCAGCTGGCCGGCGAGATGGAGGTCGCCGTCCGGGCCGAGCTGGCCGAGCGGATGTCGGCCGACGCCGGCGCCGGCGCGCCCGTCGGCCTGATGCGTCGCCTGGCCAGCGACGAGATCGCCGTGGCCCGCCCGGTCCTGCAGCATAGCGGCGCGCTCAGCGACGCGGACCTGGTCCAGGTCGCGCGCACCCGCGGCCAGGATCATCTTCGCGCCATCTCCCGCCGCCACACCCTGTCGGCGACCGTGGCCGACGCAGTGGTCGAGCACGGCGACGACGCCACCCTGGGCGTGCTTCTGCGCAACGAGGGCGCGGCCCTGTCCCGCCGCGCGCACGAGCAGGCCGTCGACCGGGCCGCCGCCAACCCCGCGCTGCGCGAGGCGGTCGTCACCCGCCAGTCGCTGCCGATCGACCTGCTCAACGAGATGTACTTCGTCGTCGAGGCCCGCCTGCGCGACCGCATCCTGGCCCGCAACGCCGCCATCGATCCGGCCCAGCTGGAGGCCGCCCTCGCCGCCGGACGCAAGCGCCTGGCCGTGCACGACGGCGCCTTCCCGCCCGACTACGACGAGGCCGAGAAGGCCGTGAGAGCCCTGAAGGCGAAGGGCGAGATCAGCCCCCGCGTCCTGGCGGCCATGCTGCGCAACCGCGAGACGACCCGTTTCATGGTCGCCCTGGCCGAGCTGACCGACATCGACTTCCACTCCGCGCGCCGCATCCTCGAGCGCAAGGAGCTCGACGCCCTGGCCATCGTCTGCAAGGCCGCCGACTTCGACCGCAGCCTGTTCCTGACCTTCACGGTGCTGATCCTGGACCGCGACGACCACGCCATGGCCAAGGCCAAGGCGCACGGCGACCTCTACAGCGCCCTCCCCCGCGAGGCCGCCCTGCGCACCATCCGCTTCTGGCGCATGCGCCGGTCGACGGGGGATGTGGCGGCGGCCTGACGCTAGTCGGGCAGGTTCCAGACGATCGGGAAGCGCACAGACCGTTCCTCCCTGACGTCGCCGGGCGGCGGGCCCCAACGGAAGTAAGGGACCAGGCTCAGCGCCGCTTGTCCGAAGCCCAAGTCGCGGGGCTCTTCCTCCCCCACCGCGCAGTCGTTGAGCCGCCCCTCTGCAGTAAGCCGGCACGTAAGCCAGACCCTGCCTGACACGCCCGCTCGCAGGGCTTTCGGCGGATAGGCTTCGATCATATCCTGCTCCGAGGGGCGTTCCACAAGCCGCGGCACGCCGTCGATCACCGGCGGCGGCGGATAGTCGGCCAGCAGCGCAGCAGCCATCGCCAAGACCAGCATAACGCCCTCCGGTTGTTACTTGATAGTAGCTGACGCTTACCGCGCGAACAACCGCGACGCGCCGTCATTCGCGGCGGTCCTTCGATGAAGGTCGCGGGCGCCCCCGTCGGCGAGAGGGCGCAGGATCAGAAGGATGCCGACCCTATGCGGCCTATTCGAACAGCGGCGCGATCCGCGCCAGGACTTCGTCGACGATGAAGTCCGGGGCCCGTTCGGCGAAGCGACCGCCCCGCGCGTTCAGGTCGAGGGCTCGCAGCTGATGGCACAGCACGACGCCCGACGCGGCCGTCCCCGCCCCTGAAAGCGATACGGTGAAACCGCGATGGCGGGCGAACGAACCGCCCTGGGTGATCGGCGCGACGATCGGCGTGCCGAGCTGGTTGAAGGCCCTGGGAGTCAGCACCAGCACGTAGCGGGGTCCGAGCTGCTCGCGGCCCTTGGCGGGGTTGAGATCGACATGCCAGATGTCGCCTCTCTCCATCACCAGGCCTCATCGCCCCTGGGCTCCAGGTCGGGCCAGACGCTTTCGTCGTCGCTCGCAGGCGCGGCCGGGTCGCACTGGGCGACCAGCTCGCTCAGGGTGAATCGGCGCCGATGAACCGGTTCGGCGATCAGCCGCCCGTCCGCCACTGAAAGCGTCACCTTGCTGTTCGCCGCCAGGCCCAGCGCTTCGAGGACAGGTCGGGGTATCGCCACCATTATGGACCCGCCGACGGCGCGCAGGGTTGCCACGGACATAGCGACCTCCTGTTATATTCTCATATAACTTCCGGAGGCTCGCCATACAAGTCCAGAGTATCGCTCAGGTTGCTTCGCGTCGAGTTCGCAACCGCTCCAGGGCCTGGTCGGCGAGGTCGGTGAGGGTGCGCAGGCCCTGTTCGCAGAAGACGTCGAAGGCCGCGGCCAGGGCGACCGACGCCGCGGCGAGGCCTTCGGGGCGGCCGGTGATCTCGGCCCGGGTCTCGTAGAGGCGGGCGAGGTTCAGCTGGGCCACGGCCCAGGCGGTGGGGTCGCCCGCCGGCCGGATGCGGCACAGCTCGGTCTTCATCGCCGCCACGGCCGCGTCGAGCACGGCGAGGTCGCCGGTCAGCTCCGCCTGGCGGCCCAGCGCGGTCGCCCGGCCGCCGGCGGCCTGGGCGCGCAGGGCCAGCGCCGGCTGCCCCTTCAGCACCAGCTCGGCGCGGTCGAAGCAGGTCGTCGCCTGTTCGAAGGCGCGCGGGTTGTCGCTGCCCTCGCCCAGCACGGTCAGGGCCTGGCCGAGCGCCGCCTGGATGCGGGCCCAGTCGAGGGGGCTGTGGTCGCGGGCGACCTGCTCCAGCGCCCCGGCGAAGGCGTCGACGGCGTCGGCGGCCGCGGCGACCTCGCCGGTCAGCTCGGCCAGCAGGGCCAGGGCGGCGCCCTCGGCGGCCTTGGCCCGGGCCCAGGTCAGCGGCTCGACGGCGGGATCGAGCAGCACGGTCACCGCCCGCGCCTCGCGCAGGCCGTGGTCTATGAAGTCCCGCTCGCGCAGGGTCGCGCCGGCCAGGGCCAGCAGGTCGGCGCGGACCAGGCGGTGGTCGGCGGCCATCAGCCGGGCGGCCGGACTGGCCCGGCCGGCGGCGGCCAGGGCGGCCAGGGGGGCCTCGAAGGCCGCGGCGAGGC
>JBMOOF010000037.1:0-103804 GCA_049323695.1 Pseudomonadota bacterium | reverse complement strand
CGCTCGGCCCCTTGGCCCGGGGGCGCCGCGCGCGGCGGCGCCGGGGCTTTCGCCTTCAGGCGCGCGGCGCCTTCGGCAAGGCGATCGACCGCCGCGTCGCCGTAGCAGACGTCGACGCCCGCCTCGGCCCAGAAGGCGAGGGCGCTTTCGACGGCGCGGGCGCGGGGACCGGTCACGACGCCGATCTAACCCGCCGCCGCCGCCTTGCGCCAGCCGGGAACCGCATTCGCGCTTGACCGCTCCTGCATCGCCTTCGAATAAGGCCGTACACCGCGCAGGGAATACCGCCATGACCGAAGCCGTCGAACGCGAGTCCATGGAGTATGACGTCGTCATCGTCGGCGGCGGCCCGGCCGGGCTGGCGGCGGCGATCCGGCTGAAGCAGCTGGCCGCCGAGGCCGGGAGCGAGGTTTCCGTCGCCCTGCTCGAAAAAGGGTCGGAAGTCGGCGCCCACATCCTCTCGGGCGCGGTGATCGATCCCAAGGCGCTGAACGAGCTGATTCCGGACTGGAAGGCCCAGGGCGCGCCGCTGGAGACGCCGGTCCGGAAGGACAAGTTCCTGATCCTGGGCCCAATGGGCGAGATCGACCTGCCGATGTTCGCCATGCCGCCGTTCATGCACAACGACGGCTGCTATATCGCCTCGCTGGGCAACGTCTGCCGCTGGCTGGCGTCCCAGGCCGAGGCCCTGGGCGTGGAGATCTACCCCGGCTTCGCCGCCTCGGACCTCGTCTACCGCGAGGACGGCTCGGTGAAGGGCGTGGTCGTCGGGGTGGTCGGCATCGCCAAGGACGGCCACCACAAGAGCGACTACCAGCCGGGCATGGAGCTGCACGGCAAGTACGTTTTCATCGCCGAGGGCGTCCGGGGCTCGCTGGCCAAGGTGCTGCAGGCGAAGTTCGACCTCTGCGCCGGCAAGGAGCCGCAGAAGTTCGGCATCGGCCTCAAGGAGCTCTGGCAGGTCCCCGACGAGAATTTCCGGCCGGGCCTCGCCCAGCACACCACGGGCTGGCCGCTGGACGACAAGACCGGCGGCGGCAGCTTCATGTACCACTTCGGCGACCACTACGTGGCCATCGGCTACGTCGTTCACCTCGGCTACAGGAATCCGTGGCTGTCGCCGTTCGACGAGTTCCAGCGCTTCAAGCACCACCCGTCGGTGAAGCCCTATCTCGAGGGCGGCAAGCGCATCGCCTATGGCGCGCGGGCGATCACCGAGGGCGGCTGGCAGTCGATCCCCAAACTGACCTTCCCGGGAGGCGTGCTGATCGGCTGTTCGGCGGGCTTCGTGAACGTGCCGCGCATCAAGGGCAGCCACAACGCCATGAAGACCGGCATGCTGGCCGCCGAGTCCGCCTTCGAGGCGCTGCGGGCCGGCCGGGCCGGCGACGAGCTCGCCGACTATCCCGATGCGGTGAACCGGTCCTGGGTCGCCCGGGAGCTGAAGGTCGTGCGCAACGCCAAGCCGCTGCTCAGCAAGCTGGGCACCTTCTGGGGCGGGGTCGCGGGCATGTTCGACATGTGGTGCACGCATCTGCTCGGCGGCTTCTCGCTGATCACCGGGACCGGGTCGCTCAAGCACGGCAAGACCGACGCCGCCGCCACCGGCCTCGCCAAGGACCATGAGCAGATCGTCTATCCCAAGCCCGACGGCGTGATCAGCTTCGACAAGCTGAGTTCGGTGTTCCTGTCGGCCACCAACCACGAGGAAGACCAGCCCGCGCACCTGAGGCTCAAGGACCCGGCGGTTCCGATCAGCGTCAACCTGCCGCTCTACGGCGAACCGGCCCGGCTCTACTGCCCGGCGGGCGTCTACGAGGTGCTCTACGACGAGCAGGGGGCCAATCCGAAGTTCCAGATCAACGCCCAGAACTGCGTCCACTGCAAGACCTGCGACATCAAGGACCCGTCGCAGAACATCGTCTGGACCACGCCCGAGGGCGGCGGCGGTCCCAACTACCCGAACATGTAGCCCGCGGGGTTCGGCCCCGGACCGGGGCCGGGCCGCTCGCCGGGACGCATGCCGGGGGCAGCGGCCGATGGCCGCGTGTCGAGGGACAAATTCTCCCTCTCGCGCGATCCGCCTTGTCGTCGCCCAAGTTTCCGGCAAGCTGCCGGACATGAAGCTGCGCCACGCCTTGCCCGCCCTCGTTCCGCTGGTCGTCGCCCTGACCTGCGCCTTCCCCGCCTCGGCCGAGAAATCGAGGGCCGCGCCGCCGCGCGACGTCGAGTTCGGCGAGTCGCGGGACGTGTCGCCCTACGGCCTGTTCCTGGCCGGCCACCAGGCGATGAACGACGGCGAGAACGACGCCGCCTCCCAGTATTTCGCGCGGGCCGAACGCGCCGGGCTGGACGGGGCCTACTTCCGCGAGCGGGCCTTCATCGCCGCCTTGCTGTCGGGCGACATCGCGCGCGCCGCCGCCCTGTCGCCGGATTCGCCCGAAACCCGCGTGGTGGTCCAGCGCCTGGCCGCCCTCAGCCAGGTCGTCGCCGGCCTCGGCGAGGGCGACGGCAAGGCGGCCGCCCGGGTGCTGGCCAGCGGCCAGGTCGGCGCGCCGCACCGCCCGGCGGCGGCTCTGCTGGCCCCCTGGGCGGCGGCGGCGGCCGGCGACAAGGCCGGCGCCCTGGCCCGGCCCGAGCTGCGCGGCGACCGGCTGGTGGAGGTGTTCGGGCAGCTCGGCCAGGCCCAGCTGTTCGAACGCGCCCGCCGGTATGACGAGGCCGAGACCGACTACATGGCCCTGATGGGCCTGGGCGACGCCGGCGTGCTGTTCGCGGTCGACTACGGCGCCTTCCTCGAGCGGCGCGGCCGCTGGAGCGACGCCCAGGCGGTCTACGACAAGGCCCTGGCCAAGATGCCGCGCGATGCGTCCCTGCTCGCCGGCCGGGCGCGGACGGTCGCGCGTCGCGGCGCCCCGCCGTTGCCGACCCTGCGCGAGGGCGCGGCCCGGGCCCTCACCGCTCCGGCGGCCCAGATGATCGGCGAGAAGGCCCACGACATGGCCGTCGCCTATCTTCAGATGATCCTCTACCTCGATCCCGCCCGGGACGAGGCCCGGGTGATGATGGGCGACGCCCTGTCGGCCATGAAGGACATCGACGCCGCCCGCGCGGCCTATGCGGCCGTGAAGCCGGGTTCGACGCAGTACGCCTCCGCCCGCGCCAAGCTGGCCTGGACCTACCAGGCCGGCAAGGACGGCGAGGCGGCCCTGCGGCTGGCGCGGGAAGGGTTCGACGCCGCGCCGGACGACGATGACGCGGCGGTCACCTACGCCGACCTCCTGCGCGCCAACGAGCGCTACGCCGAGTCCGCGACGGTGCTGGACGCGGTCATCGCCCGCGCGGGCGACGGCGCCGACTGGCGGCTCCTCTACATGCGCGGGGTCGCCCGCGAGCGCGCCGGTCGCTGGTCCGAGGCCGAGGCCGATCTGCGCGCCGCCCTGTCCGCCCAGCCCGACGAGCCGGAGCTGCTCAACTACCTCGGCTACAGCTGGATCGACCGCGGCGAGCGCCTCGGCGAGGCGATGGACATGGTCAGGCGCGCCGTGGCGGCCAACCCCAGGTCGGGGGCGATGGTCGACTCCCTCGGCTGGGCCTACTACCGCATCGGCGACTACCGCAACGCGGTCGAGAAGCTGGAGGAGGCCGTCCTGCTCGAGCCGGCCGACCCGGAGATCAACAACCATCTCGGCGACGCCTACTGGCGCGTGGGCCGGGAGGTCGAGGCGCGGTTCCAGTGGCGCCGGGTGCTGAGCCTCGAGCCGCCCGAAAGCATCCGCAAGGACGCGGAGGCCAAGTTGGCGAGCGGCCTGGCGCCGGTGAAGCCGGCGGCCGTGGCGTCGAACTAGGGCCCCTCGTCACACGCCCTTCGGGCGCCGCGCGCGATGACGTATGCTGCGCCGGTCCTGGTGAGCAGCCCCGGCCCCGCGCCGGGGCGTGTCGAGCCGCGCACGCCGTCGCCGCCCTGTCCGGAAAGAGCCCCATGACCCTGTCGGCCTTCGCCCCGGCCAAGGTGAACCTGTTCCTGCATGTCGGCGGGCCGGTCCCCGACGGCTATCATCCCCTGTCCAGCCTGATGGTCTTCGCCGACGTCGGCGACATCGTCTCGATCCAGCCGGCCGAGTCGCCGGCGTTCGAGGTCACCGGGCCGTTCGGCCGCGATCTCGAGGCCGGCCCGGACAATCTGGTGGTCCAGGCCGCCCGGGCGCTGTTCGAGCACGTCAGGGGCCCCCAGCCGCCGTTCCGCATCATCCTGGACAAGCAGCTGCCGGTGGCCGCCGGCCTGGGCGGAGGCTCGTCCGACGCCGGCGCGACCCTGCGGCTGCTGCGCTCGGCGCTCGACCTGGCGGTGCAGGACGAGATGCTCACGGCGATCGCCGCGCGCCTGGGCGCCGACGGGCCGGCCTGCCTGTGGGGCCAGGCGGCGCTGGCGACCGGTCGAGGCGAGCGGCTGTCGCCGCCGCCCCGCCTGCCGCCGCTGAACGCGGTGCTGGTCAATCCCCGGGCGCCCTCGTCGACGGCGGCCGTCTACCGCGCCTACGACCAGGCGGGAGCGCCGGGCGACGCCCTGACCCCGCCCCTGCCGGAGGCGTTCGACACGGCCGAGGAGCTGGCCGGCTTCCTGGGCGTCTGCCGCAACGACCTCGAGGCGCCGGCCATCGTCCTCCAGCCGGCTATCGGCGAGGTGCTGGAGACCCTGCGCGACGAGCCCGAGACCCTGCTCGCCCGCCTCAGCGGCTCCGGCGCCACCGCCTTCGCCCTTTGCGCCGGCGACATCGAGGCGGAAGGCCTCGCCGAGCGTCTCGAAGCCATGCGGCCCGATTGGTGGGTGCGGCGGTGCCGGCTGGGCTGACCATGAAGACCGTGATGGACGAGGACCTCGTCGGACTCCTGAAGGCGAAAGTTCCCGCTTTCCTTTGAGCCCAGGGAAAAAGGGCGCGGACCCTTTCGGACCCGCGCCCCGGACGCTTTCCTGGACGGCCGCCTAGCTGTGGTAGGCGCGCTCCCCGTGTTCGGAGATGTCCAGGCCTTCCTCTTCCGTCTCCGGGCTGACCCGCAGGCCGACCGTGACCTTGATCAGGAAGAAGACCAGGGCCGAACCGACGCCCGACACCAGGATCGTGGTCAGGACCGCCTTCAACTGCGACAGGACCTGGGCGCCCATGTCGTAGGCCGAGGCGCAGGTGGCGATGTCCGCCCCGTTCGCGCCGCAGGACGAGTAGTCGACGATGCCCTGGCCGCCCCAGGCCGGGTTGGCCAGCAGGCCGGTGGCGATGGCGCCGACGATGCCGCCGACCGCGTGGATGCCGAAGGCGTCCAGGCTGTCGTCGTACTTCAGGGCGTTCTTGATCGCCGAGCAGAAGATCACGCAGATCGGGCTGACGATCAGGCCCAGGATCAGCGCGCCCAGCGGGCCGGCGAAGCCGGCGGCGGGCGTCACCGCCACCAGGCCGGCGACCAGACCCGACGCCAGGCCGAGCATCGAGGCCTTCTTGCGCGTCACCCATTCCACGACCGTCCAGCTGAAGCCGGCCGCGGCGGTGGCGATGAAGGTGTTGACCATGGCCAGGGCGGCGTAGCCATTGGCTTCCAGGTTCGAGCCGGCGTTGAAGCCGAACCAGCCCACCCACAGCAGGCCAGCGCCCACGAGGGTCAGCGTCAGGCTGTGCGGCGGCATCGGCTCCTTCTGGAAACCGGAGCGCTTGCCGAGGATCAGGGCCCCGACCAGCGCGGCGATGCCGGCGTTGATGTGCACGACGGTGCCGCCGGCGAAGTCGATCGCGCCCCAGCCCCAGAGCAGGCCCGCGCCGCCGATCGTGTCCGCCGCCGGAACGCCCGCGGCGCTGGTCGCGCCCGCCCACCACCAGACCATGTGGGCCATCGGGTAGTAGACGACGATCGGCCAGATGACGGCGAACAGCACGGTGGCGCTGAACTTGAGCCGTTCCGCCAGCCCGCCGAGCACGAGGGCGGCGGTGATGCAGGCGAAGGTCATCTGGAAGGCGACGAACGCCAGCTCCGGAATGACCACGCCCACCGAGAAGGTCTCGACGTTGTTGGTCACCCCGACCCCGGCCAGGCCCAGCTTGGACAGGCCGCCGACGAACTTGTTGGCCGCCCCGCCGTCCGTGAAGGCCAGGCTGTAGCCCCACAGCACCCAGGTGATCATGCCCACGACCGTGACGGTCGACACCTGCATCAGCATGGAGAGCATGTTCTTCTGGCGCACCAGGCCGCCGTAGAACAGCGCCAGGCCGGGAACGATCATCAGCAGCACCAGCAGGCTGGAGACCAGCATCCAGGTCGTGTCGCCCTTGTCAGGCTGCGGCGCGGGCGGCGCTTCGGCGGCGGCCTCCGGCGCCGGCGCGGCGGCGGGCTCGGCGACCGGGGTCGCGGGCGTCTCGGCCGCGGACGCGGCCGCGGCGGCCGGAGCCTCGGCCTCCTGGGCGAAGGCCGGCGCCGCCATCGGCGCCCCGGCCAGGACGACCACGGCGGAGAGCGCCGCCAGCCGTCCGAGGAAAGTCGGTTTCATCGTCGTCATCCCCTTGTCCCGATGATGTTCACAGCGCCGCCGAGCCGGTCTCGCCGGTCCGGATGCGCACGGCGTCCTCGACGTTCAGGACGAAGATCTTGCCGTCGCCGATCTTGCCGGTGGCGGCGGCGGCCTTGATGGCCTCGACGGCCTTGCCGGCCGCGGCGTCGTCGACCACCGCCTCCAGCTTGACCTTGGGCACGAAGTTCACCTGGTACTCGGCCCCCCGGTAGATTTCGGTCTGGCCCTTCTGGCGGCCGTAACCCTTGACCTCGGACACCGTCAGCCCCTCCACGCCCGCGGCGACGAGGGACTCGCGCACCTCGTCGAGCTTGAAGGGTTTGACCACCGCAATGATCAGTTTCATCCGCCTTGCTCCCGCAGGCCGGTTGCCCGGCGTGCGCCCCTGATTTCCCTGACGACCGGCGGCGAAGCGTCGTCCCGCCCGCCCTGTTCGGTCGCGGTCACGCTAGCGGCGGGCGTTCCCGAGACGTGTGCAGCGCACAATAATCCGGGGCGAAAGCGTGGTTTCGCCCAATCCGTGGGCGGCGCACTCGTCGGGCGCCCGCAAATTGGGCGCCGGCGGCGCTGGCCCGGGGGCGGGACTCCGCCCAACCTGACGGTTCGGAGGAGGACACGGATGACCGCCAGCCTTTGGCCCAGGATCGCGCCGGTGCTGCTGCTGCTGGCCTCGAACCTGTTCATGACCTTCGCCTGGTACGGCCACCTGAAGCACAAGGCCTCGCCCCTGGTGCTGGTCGTCCTGGTCAGCTGGATGATCGCCCTGCCGGAGTACGCGCTGGCCGTGCCCGCCAATCGCATCGGCTCGGCGGTGTGGACGACGGCGCAGCTGAAGACCCTGCAGGAAGTCATCACCCTGCTGGTGTTCGTCGGCTTTTCGGTCCTCTACCTCGGAGAGCCGTTGAAGCTCTCGACGCTGGCGGGCTTCGTCCTCATCGCCGCGGGTGCGGGACTGGTCTTTCTTGGCCGCTGACCGCGGGTTCACGAGCCCGTGAGGCCGGAACCCGACTCGGGGTCGCCGCGTAGTTCGGCTTGTCGGGGGACGACGCACGCCCGTCGCGACACCGAGGTACGACGATGCCCCTGACCAAGTTCCTGCCCGCCGCGGCGCTCGCAGCCGCCCTCGCCACGCCCGCCGTCGCCGGTCCGCAGCCCTATGCGAAGCCGACGCCGCCTGTGGACGCGCCGCCCGCCGCCCAGCCGCCGCCGACCGCCGAGGAAGCGGGGACGCCGGCCGCCGCCACCGCCGTCGATCCGTCCGCGCCGGCCGTCATCCTCCAGGATTCGCCGACCCCGCCGGAAGACGCCTGGCGGCTCAAGGCGGGCGACCCCAACGTGATCAGCAACGCCCCGGTGCCCGACACCGTTGAGAACCGCATGCGCTTCGGCGGGCCGATCTCCGAGGGCGGCCGCCGCACCGTTCCGGCCGGCAACTGACGTCCCCGAACCGTCCACGACAGGGAAACGACCATGAAGCTCCAGCGCCTCCTGGGCGCCGCGTCCGCCTTCGCCCTCGGCGGCGCGGCGCTGGCCCAGACTCCTCCCCAGCCTCCGGCCCAGACGCCGCCCGCGCCCGCCGTGGTGCGTCCGACGCCGCCGGTCGCCACGCCTGTCCCGGCGGCGCCCGGCGTGATCCGGGCGGCGCCGGCCATGGCCGGCCGGCTGACCGCCAGGGGCGACATCGTCGAGACGCTGAAGGCCGACGGCCAGTTCAAGACGTTCGTCAAGGCGCTGGAGACGGCCAACATGACCGGCGTCCTGAAGACCAACCGGAACCTGACGGTCTTCGCGCCGCCTGACGCGGCCTTCGCG
The DNA here is from genome assembly GCA_049323695.1 of Pseudomonadota bacterium. Lineage (GTDB taxonomy): Bacteria > Pseudomonadota > Alphaproteobacteria > Caulobacterales > Caulobacteraceae > Caulobacter. Next base: position 95,439 of record JBMOOF010000037.1, on the reverse strand, counting down.
GCCCTGCCCCCGGGCGAGCTGGACCGGCTGATGAACAACCCGGCGGAACTGCAGCGGCTGCTGACCTATCACGTCGTCAACGCCACCGTGGACTCGACCAAGATCCGGGGCGCCAGGGGTGGGGTGCGGACGGTCGCCGGCTCCGATCTGGTCATCGACGGCAGCGGCGCCGACCTGAGGGCCAACAACGCCACCATCGTCCAGACCGACGTCATGGCGACCAACGGCACGGTGCATGTGGTCGACAAGGTGCTGTCGCCGGCGACGGCTCCCGGCGTGGCCGCCGCCACCGGAACGCGAAGCGACGTCTCGGCGACCACCGGCGAGATGCCGCCGACCCCGCCGGCGCCCCGACCTCCCGCCTCGCCGACGCAGGAGCCGGCCGTTCCGCCGACGCCCGAGGAGAAGCCGACCTTGCCCCAGGGCGCGCCGCCGCCCGCCGACTCGCCCAAGGCCATGGGCCTTTCCTGCCAGAACGCGCCGGGCTTGGACGACGGCGACCGCAACACGGCCGTCAGCGGGCCGGTGACTCCCGCGCAGAAGCGATCGGTGCAGGACATCGCCGACGAGACCCGCCCCGAGCCGCCCGCGGCGGCGGCGATGGCGGCCGAGACCTACGCCGCGCCGGTCGCCGCCACGGCTCCCGCCTACACGGGTCCGCGCGTGGTGACCAACGGCCCGGTGCCCGACACGCCCGAAAACCGGGCAAGGTACGGCGGCCCGATGTCGCGGGCTGGCCAACGCACGACTCCGTCGGGTAACTGACCGGCACGAACCCTGCAGACGGGCGGACGTCTCCATCGCGTCCGCCCCGTTTCGGATCGCTCCGCTCGACGAACCTGGTTCAGGTCACGGACAAATGTCGCCGCATTTGTCGGGCAGAACCCGGGCCGCCGGCCGGGACCCTTAACGGGCGGGCCCGGCTCGCGCTTCCAGAAGGACTCTTTGATGCAAGCTATCCGTTTCGCCGCCGCGCTCTCGCTGGCGGCCTTCGTCGCCGCGCCGGCCCTGGCGCAGACCGCCGACGCCCCGGCGGCCGCCGCGCCCGCCGCCCCGAGGGTCGCTCCGGCCGGCGACACCATCGAGACGCTGCGCGCCTCGGGCCAGTTCAAGATCCTGCTGCGGGCCTTCGAGGTCACCAACCTGACGGCGGTGATCAAGGGCCAGCGCAGCCTGACCGTCTTCGCTCCGACCGACGCCGCCTTCGACGCCCTGGGCGAGGCCGAGGTGGCCCGCCTGCTGGCCGACCCGGCGGCCCTGCAGGGGCTGCTGGTCTATCACCTGGTCAACACGCCGGTGGACTCCAGCAAGATCGCCGGCGCCCGCGGGCCGGTGCAGACCGTGTCCGGCCAGGGCCTGGTGCTCGACGGCACCGCCGGTCTGAAGGCCAACGACGCCGCGATCGTCCAGGCCGACATCCGGACCCCGAACGGCATCGTCCACGTGGTCGACAAGGTGCTGACGCCGGCCGCCGCCGCGGCGATCACCGCCCGTATCGAGGCGGACGCCCGGGCCGCCGCCGAAGCCGACGCCGCCGCGGCGGCCGCCCCGGCCCAGTGATCCGGGCCGGGGGCTTGTTCCCCGGCGTCGCTTGAAGCAGAAGTCGGCGGGCCCTATAGGTCCGCCGACTTTTTTTGCACCTGCGAACAGCCACGACCGAACCGCGTCCATGACGGCTCAAGCCAAGCCCCGCTCGTTCCAGGCGCTGATCATGCGTCTCAACCAGTACTGGGGCGACCGCGGCTGCGTGATTCTCCAGCCGCACGACGTCGAGGTGGGGGCGGGGACGCTGCACCCGGCGACGGTGCTCCGGGCCCTGGGGCCCAGGCCCTGGAACGCCGCCTACGTCCAGCCCTCGCGCCGACCGGGCGACGGCCGCTATGGCGAGAACCCCAACCGTCTGCAGCACTACTACCAGTACCAGGTGATCCTGAAGCCGAACCCGGCCGACATGCAGGACCTGTATCTGGGCTCGCTCGAGGCCATCGGCCTGGACCTGAGGCTGCACGACATCCGCTTCGTCGAGGACGACTGGGAAAACCCCACGGTCGGCGCCTGGGGCCTGGGCTGGGAGGTCTGGTGCGACGGCATGGAGGTGTCGCAGTACACCTACTTCCAGCAGGTCGGCGGCCTCGACGTCGATCCCGTGGCGGGGGAGCTGACCTACGGCCTCGAGCGCCTGGCGATGTATGTGTTCGGCGTCGACAATGTCTACGACCTGCCGTTCAACGACCCGGACAGCCCGCTCGGCGCCCTCAGCTACGGCGACGTCTTCCTCGACAACGAGCGCCAGCAGTCGGAGGCCAATTTCCACGGCTTCGACGTCGAGACCCTGAAGCGCCAGTTCGAGGACATGGAGCGCCAGGCGCCGCTGATGCTGGAGCGGTCCTACCGGGGCGACCATCTGGTGCTGCCGGCCTACGACATGGTCCTCAAGGCCAGCCACCTGTTCAACCTGATGAACGCCCGCGGCGCCATCGCCGTCGCCGAGCGCGCCAGCTACATCGGCCGCATCCGCGACCTCTGCAAACTCTGCGCCCAGGCCTGGGTCGACCGGCAGGGGAGCAACGCGTGACAACATCCCTGCCGATAGGGTCGCAATCGCAAGCCCTCCCCCTCGATGGGGGAGGGTTGGGTGGGGGTGAGGTCTTCGGCGTTTCCGAAAACCGTCGCCGAGGCGCAGCGCCCTTCGAGCATGACGCCCACCGCCCCGGCGCCCTCAAACGCGCCCGCCGCCTGCGCCAGAACATGCCGGCGAGCGAGGCCAGGCTCTGGGCCGCCCTGCGCAAGCTCAAGCTGGGCGTTCGCCGGCAGGCCCCGATCGGCGCCTACATCGTCGACTTCGTCCACCATGGCGCCCGTCTGGTGCTCGAAGTGGACGGCGGCCGTCACGACCTCCCCGAAGCGCAGTTGCACGATGCCGAGCGCGACGCGTGGCTGGTCTCGCAAGGCTACCGCGTGCTCCGGATTCGCGATCACGTGGCGTTCGGCCGGCCTTTCGATGTCGCCGAGCGCTTCGCCCCCCTCGTGCGCGAAAGGACCGGCAAGGTCGAAGCCCCCGACGTCACGGCGTTAGACGTATCGGATACACCCCCATCCCAACCCTTCCCCCATCGAGGGGGAAGGGCATAGACCGCCATGCCCCAACTCCTTTTCGAACTCTTCTCCGAGGAAATTCCCGCGCGCATGCAGGGGCAGGCGGCGCGCGATCTCGAACGCTTGGCGCGCGAGGGGCTGGGCAGGGCCGGCCTGATCAGCGAGGGCCTGAAGGCCTTCGCCGGGCCCCGCCGCCTGACGCTGGTGGTCGAGGGCCTGCCGATCGCCCAGCCGGACGTCTGCGAAGAGATCAAGGGGCCCCGCGCCGGCGCGCCGGAACAGGCGCTGGAGGGCTTCCTGCGCAAGACCGGCCTTTCCCGCGACCAGCTGGTCGAGAAGGACGGCGTGCTCTTCGCCCAGGTCGCGCGCAAGGGCCGCCCGACGACCGAGATCATCGCCGAGCTGGTCGAGCAGATCGTGCGGTCCTTCCCCTGGCCCAAGTCGATGACCTGGGGCCACGGCAGGCTGCGCTGGGTGCGGCCGCTGCAGCGCATCCTCTGCGTCTTCGACCGCGAGATCGTGCCCCTGGCCATCGACGGGATCGAGGCGGCCGACCTCTCCGAAGGGCACCGCTTCATGTCCGAGACGCGGGTTTTCCGGTCCCGCGACTTCGACGAGTACCGCGAGGCCCTGGCCGGCCACTACGTCGTCCTCGACGTCGAGGAGCGCAAGCAGCGTATCCTGGAAGGCGCCAGAACCCTCTGCTTCGCCCGCGGCCTGGAGCTGGTCGAGGACGAGGCCCTGCTGGAAGAGGTCGCGGGCCTGGCCGAGTGGCCGGCGCCGATCCTGGGCGACATGGATCCGGCCTTCCTCGACCTGCCGCCGGAGGTGATCCGCACCTCGATGCGCACGCACCAGAAGTATTTCGCCGTGCGCAGGCCGGGCGAGGCGGGCTTGGCGCCGCACTTCCTGGTGGTCGCCAACATCGCCGCCCCCGACGGCGGCCGCGCGATCGCCGCCGGCAACGCCAAGGTCCTCTCGGCCCGCCTAAGCGACGCCCGCTTCTTCTGGGACGAGGACCGCAAGGCGGGGAACTTCGACCGCTGGCTGAAGAAACTGGAGGGCGTGACCTTCCACGCCAAACTCGGGACCATGGCCGAACGCGTCGAACGCATCGCCGCCCTGGCCGCCGAGATCGCCCCGCTGGTCGGCGCCGACGCCGCCAAGGCCGAACGCGCCGCCCGCCTCGCCAAGGCCGACCTCGCCAGCGATATGGTGGGCGAGTTCCCGGAGCTGCAGGGGATCATGGGCGGTTACTACGCGCGCCTGAAGCCCTTCCCCCTGGAGGGGGGAAGGGTTGGGATGGGGGTGGCGCCGTCGACGGCCGTCCGCGCCCTATCCGGAACGACCTCCACCCCCAACCCCGGCCCTTCCCCCCTCCAGGGGGAAGGGCGTTGGTCCGAGATCGCCGACGCCATCCGCGACCATTACCGCCCGCAGGGCCCTGCCGATGCCGTCCCGACCGCTCCGCTGAGCGTGGCCGTGGCGTTGGCTGACAAGCTGGATATGTTCGCCGGCTTCTGGGCGATCAATGAAAAGCCTACGGGCTCGAAAGATCCATTCGCGCTTCGTCGCGCTGCGTTGGGCTTCATCCGTCTCGTTCTTGAGAACAACGTCAGGCTGAGGCTCAGAGCCTTCGGCAATCAAGTTGTTGATTTACGACGGAAGCGCGGCGATGGGTTCGGCGACCCAATATTTGTACGGCAGTTTGCAGCGGAGAACGTCGAGTCATTCCTCGCCTTCCTCGCCGAACGCCTGAAAGTCACCCTCCGCGACCAGGGCAAGCGCCACGACCTTGTCGACGCGGTGTTCGCGCTCGGCGACGACGATCTGGTGCGCATCGTCGCCCGCGTGGAGGCCCTCTCGACCTTCCTCGCCGCCGAGGACGGCGCCAACCTGCTGGCCGGTTACAAGCGCGCGGTCAACATCCTCAAGGCCGAGGAGAAGAAGGGACCGCTGCCGTCGGGCGCGCCGTCGAAGGTCGCCGAGCCGGCGGAGGAGGGCGCGCTGTTCGCGGCGCTGGCGGCCCTGTCGCCGAAGCTCGACGCCGCCCTGGCCGCCGAAGACTTCACCGGCGCCATGGCCTCGCTGGCCGCCCTGCGTGGACCGGTGGACGCCTTCTTCGACAAGGCCATGGTCAACAGCGACGTCCCCGCCGAGCGGGAGAACCGGCTGAAACTGCTGGGCGAGGTCCGGCGCTTGATGGAGACCGTGGCCGACTTCTCGCTGGTCACGGGCTAACCCCCAACCCGTTCATCCCGGCGAAGGCCGGGACCCAGGCTTTTTTCTGGGCGACGCGGCGTTGAGAGCTAAAACACCTGGGCCCCGGCCTTCGCCGGGGTGAGCGGAGTAAGAGATGTCGAACACCCGCTGGGTCTATTCCTTCGGCGGCGGCGACGCCGAGGGCGACGCGACGATGAAGAACCTGCTGGGCGGCAAGGGGGCGAATCTGGCCGAGATGGCGACGCTGGGCCTGCCGGTGCCGCCGGGGTTCACCATCACCACCGAGGCCTGCGTCCACTACTACGCCCACGAGCGCCAGTATCCGGCCGAGCTCGCCGCCCAGGTCGCCGCCGGCCTGGCCGCGGTCGAGGCCATCACCGGCAAGCGCTTCGGCGACGCGGCCAACCCGCTGCTGGTCTCGGTCCGCTCGGGCGCCCGCGACTCGATGCCCGGGATGATGGACACGGTCCTCAATCTCGGCCTCAACGACGAGACGGTCCAGGGCCTGGCGGCTCTTTCCGGGGACGAGCGCTTCGCTTTCGACAGCTATCGCCGCTTCATCCAGATGTACTCCAACGTGGTCCTGGACCTGGATCATCATCGCTTCGAGGAGATCCTCGACGACCACAAGGACCGCCTCGGCGTCAGCGTCGACACCGCCCTGACCGCCGGCGACTGGAAGACGGTCGTCGCCGACTACAAGGCCGCGGTGCAGAGCGACCTCGGCCGGCCCTTTCCGCAGGACCCGCAGGAACAGCTGTGGGGCGCGATCGGCGCCGTCTTCGCCAGCTGGATGAACGACCGGGCCAAGTTCTACCGCCGCATGCACGACATCCCCGAGAGCTGGGGGACGGCGGTGAACATCCAGTCGATGGTGTTCGGCAACATGGGCGAGACCTCGGCGACGGGCGTGGCCTTCACCCGCAACCCCTCGACCGGCGACAACCGGCTCTATGGCGAGTTCCTGATCAACGCCCAGGGCGAGGACGTGGTCGCCGGCATCCGCACGCCGCAGTCGCTGACCCGCGCCGCCCGCGAGGAGATGGGCGACCGCAATCCCTCGATGGAAGAGGCGATGCCCGAGGTCTTCGCCCAGTTCCGCGACGTCGTCGGCCGCCTGGAGCGGCACTACCGCGACATGCAGGACATCGAGTTCACGGTCGAGCAGGGCCGGCTGTGGATGCTGCAGACCCGCAACGGCAAGCGCACCGCCAAGGCGGCGCTGAAGGTCGCCGTCGATCTGGCCGCCGAGGGGGTGATCAGCCGCGAGGAGGCGGTGATGCGGGTCGAGCCGGCGGCCCTGGACCAGTTGCTGCACCCGACCATCCATCCCGACGCCCAGCGCGACGTGGTCGCCGCCGGCCTGCCGGCCAGTCCGGGCGCGGCGACGGGAGCCATTGTCTTCGACGCCGACGAGGCCGAGCGCCTGGGCTCGCGCGGCGAGGCGGTGATCCTGGTCCGCGACGAGACCAGCCCCGAGGACATCCACGGCATGCACGCCGCCCGCGGCATCGTCACCGCCCGGGGCGGCATGACCAGCCACGCCGCCGTCGTCGCCCGCGGCATGGGCCGGCCCTGCGTCTCCGGCGCCGGCGAGATCGGCATCTATCCGAAGGAGGGCCTGTTCCGGGCCCGCGGCCGCGAGTTCCGCGCCGGCGAAATCATCACCATCGACGGCTCCACCGGCCAGGTGCTGGCCGGCGCCGTGACGATGATCGAGCCGGAGCTGACCGGCGACTTCGCCACCCTGATGACCTGGGCCGACGGCGTGCGCCGCCTGAAGGTCCGGGCCAACGCCGAGACGCCGCTCGACGCCCGTACCGCCCGGCAGTTCGGCGCCGAGGGCATCGGCCTTTGCCGCACCGAGCACATGTTCTTCGACGAGACCCGCATCGCCGCCGTGCGCGAGATGATTCTGGCCGACGACGAACAGGGCCGCCGCGCGGCGCTGTCGAAGATCGCCCCCTTCCAGAAGGCCGACTTCGTCGAGCTGTTCACCATCATGGAAGGGCTGCCGGTCACCATCCGCCTGCTCGATCCGCCGCTGCACGAGTTCCTGCCTCATACCGAGGAGGACGTGCAGGCGGTGGCGCAGGCCACGGGCCTGGACGCCGCCAAGCTGATGCGCCGCGCCCGCGAGCTGCACGAGACCAACCCCATGCTCGGCCATCGCGGCTGCCGCCTGGGCGTTTCCTTTCCCGAGATCTACGAGATGCAGGTGCGGGCGATCATGGAGGCCGCCTGCGAGATCGCCAGGTCCGGCAAGCCGGCGCCCGTGCCCGAGATCATGCACCCGCTGGTCGCCAAGGGTGAGGAGATGGCCTTCCTGCGCATCCTCACCGACCGCACGGCCCGGGCGGTGCTGGCCGAGCAGGGCGTCGACCTGGCCTACCAGGTCGGCACCATGATCGAGCTGCCGCGGGCCGCCCTGCGCGCGGGCGACCTCGCCGAAAGCGCCGAGTTCTTCAGCTTCGGCACCAACGATCTCACCCAGACCACCTTCGGCATCAGCCGCGACGACGCCGGCAAGTTCCTGGGCGCCTATATCGAGAAAGGCATCTTCGAGAAGGATCCGTTCGTCAGCCTCGACCAGGACGGCGTCGGCGACCTCGTCCGGCTGGCCGCCGAGCGCGGCCGCGCGGTCCGCCCGGACGTCAAGCTCGGCATCTGCGGCGAGCACGGCGGCGACCCGGCCAGCATCCAGTTCTGCGAGTCGGTCGGCCTCGACTACGTCAGCTGCTCGCCCTTCCGCGTGCCCATCGCCAGGCTGGCGGCGGCCCAGGCGGCGCTGGCGCGCTGATCCTTTCCCCCGATGGGGGAGCCCCGCGTCACACCGCCGTCCCGACGATCCGGCCGATCACCGAGGTCAGGGCCATGGCCAGCGCGCTCCAGACGCAGACCCTCAGGGCGGCGGGCAGCATCGGCGCGCCGCCGGCGCGGGCGCCGATCGCGCCCAGCACCGCCAGGAAAGTCAGCGACAGCATCGACACCATCCCGGTGAACCAGCTCATCGGAACGACGGCCGCGACCAGCAGCGGGCCGGCGGCGCCGGCGGCGAAGGCGGCGGCGGAGGCCAGGGCGGCCTGCAGCGGGCGGGCGGCGGACAGGTCGGTGATGCCCAGTTCGTCGCGGGCGTGGGCGGCCAGGGCGTCGCCGGCGGTGAGCTGGTCGGCGACGCTTCGCGCCAGGTCCGGGCTGAGACCGCGGGACACATAGATGGCGGTCAGCTCCTCGCGTTCGGCGTCGGCGTCCTCGGCCAGTTCGCGCCGCTCCTTGGCGAGGTCGGCCTGTTCGGCGTCGGCCTGGGAGCTCACCGAGACGTATTCCCCGGCGGCCATCGACATCGCGCCGGCGACCAGGGCGGCGACCCCGGCCACGAGCACCGGTCCACGATCCGGCGACGCGGCGGCGACGCCCAGCAGCAGGCTGGCGGTCGAGACGATGCCGTCATTGGCCCCCAGCACCGCCGCCCGCAACCAGCCGACACGGCCCAGCACGTGGCGCTCGGGGTGCAGTCGCAGGCGGCTCATGGCGGCATCCGGTCATCGTGGCAACGCGAAGGCGACGAGCTTGTCGCCGCGCCGGGTGCCCGCCTTGGCGTGCCCCCCGGCGGCGATCACTACATACTGCCGGCCCTTGTGGACATAGGTCATCGGCGTCGCCTGGCCCCCGGCGGGCAGCCGACCCTTCCACAGCTCGCGGCCGGAACGGACGTCGAAGGCGCGCAGATAGTCGTCCATGGTCGCGCCGATGAACACCAGCCCGCCGCCGGTGATGATCGGACCGCCGAAGTTGGGGGTGCCCACGCCGCGGACGAACCAGTGGGAGCCGGGCGCCAGGTCCCGGGTCGTGCCGAGCGGAACCTGCCAGAGGATGCGTCCATCGCGCATGTCGATGGCGTGCAGCACCCCCCAGGGCGGCGGGTTGCAGGGCAGGCCGAGGGGCGAGAGCAGCACTTCGCGCTTCATGCCGTACCGGGTTCCGGCCTGGGGCGAGATTTCGGTGTCCGGATCGGCCTTCTGCGCCGCCTCGACCTTGTCGGCGGGAATCAGGGTGATCCGGTGCAGGGCGCTGGAGGTGTTGACGACCACCACGCCCCGTCCGGCGTCGAAGGCCAGGCCGCCCCAGTTCACGCCGCCGCCGGTGAAGGGGTAGAGCAGGGTCCCTTCGGTCGAGGGCGGGGCGTAGAGGCCGCCGCGCCGCGAGCCGGCGATCTGCCTGCGGCAGGCGGCCCGGTCCCAGGGCGTCAGACCGTAGGCGTCGGCCGGGCCGATGTCGCTCGGCGCCAGCGGCCTGGGGGCCACGGGGAAGGGCTGGGTCGGCGACAGGGCCTCGCCGATGGCGCCGCCCTGCGGGACCGGCCGCTCCTCGACGGGGATCAGCGGCGCGCCGGTGTCGCGGTCGAGGGTGAACAGCAGCCCCTGCTTGGTCGGCTGCAGCACCGCCGGCCGGGCGATCCCCTGCCAGGGCACCGTCGCCAGGGTCGGCTGGGCGGGCAGGTCGTAGTCCCAGACGTCGTGATGCGTGGTCTGGAAGGCCCAGGCGATCTTCCCGGTCTGGGCGTCGAGGGCGACCACCGAATTGGCGTCGCGGCCGTCGCCCTTGCGCTCGGCGCCGTAGAAGTCGGGGCTGGCGCTGGACGTGGGCAGGAAGACAAGGCCGCGCGCCTCGTCCGCCGACATCGGCGCCCAGACGTTGGCAGCGCCGGCCCGGAAGCCTTCGCCGGCCCGGCCCAGGGGGTCGAAGGACCAGCGCGGCGCGCCGGTGCGCGCGTCGTAGGCGCGGACCGTGCCCCGCGCCTCGTCCACGGCCTGGTTGTCGTCGATGGACGAGCCGACCACGACCACGCCGCGGACGACGACCGGCGCCGAGGTGATCTGCATTCCCGCCGGCCGCCGCAGCCGCACGCCGGCGCCGACATCGATCGTTCCCTTGGTTCCGAAGCCGGGGCAGGGCGCGCCGGTCGCCGCGTCCAGGGCGATCAGGCGCCGGTCGTTGGTGGCGGTCATGATGCGGGCGGCGCAGGGCCGGCCGGCCGGCGCCTCGGGGTCGCGCCAGAAGGCCACGCCGCGGCAGACGAAGTCGTTCGGATAGCGGCGACCGGCGTCGATCCGCGGATCGAACCGCCACAGCTCGCGGCCGGTCCCGGGATCGAGGGCGGCGACCATGTTGAACGGAGTGCAAAGGTGCAGCCGGCCTTCCGCCAGGATCGGGGTGGCCTCGAACGAGGCCCTCTTCATGGCCCTGCCCTTGGTCGCCATCTCGCCGGACGACCAGGTCCAGGCGACCCGCAACGCGGCGACATTGGCGGGGGTGATCTGGTCGGCGGGCGAGAACCGCTGGCCGCCGGCGTCGCCGCCGTAGTGGTCCCAGCCGACGTCGGCGGCGGGCGCGGCCGGCGATCCGCCTGCGCCCGGCGCGCAGGCGGCGAGGATCCACAGGGCGAAGGCGGCGGCGAGGCGACGGTTGGGCAGGCGCATGGGGTCCCCCGGAATTTCCGCGGACTATGCGGTGCGCCGGGGAAGGCGCTCAACGCCGGCGGGGCGAACGGCGATCCCGGCGGGATCGGCGGCGCGTCGATGGAGCGGGCCATCCGGCCGCCGAACCTCGCCGGCGCCGAGCGGCCGCGGTTCCGGACCCGCGCTCAGCCCCTGCCCATCCGCCTGATGGCGCCAAGCGCGAAGTCGATCTCCTCGACGCTGTTGCGCATGCTGGGGGTCAGCCGGACGTGCCGCTTCGCATAGGGCGCCGCCGAGGCGATGATGTTGAGGCCTCTCAGCTTGCGGACCACGCCGTCGGCCGACATCCCGGCCACGTCGAAGCTGACGATCCCCGCCGACAGCCGCGAGTCCATCGGCGTCTTCAGGCTGACGTGCGGCATGTTGGAGAGGCCGAGCTTCAGCTTGGCGGCCAGGCCCTGGGTGCGCGCCTCGATCGCCTGCTTGCCGACCATGTTGTGGAACTGGAAGGCCTCGGTCAGGGCCCAGACATGCTCGAAGGCCTTGAAGCCGCCCGGCGTCATGCGCGCGCCGGTGGTCGGCCCCGGATCGTAGCCGCCCAGCCAGGCGCCGTAGGCGTTGGGGGCCAGGAAGCTGGGGATCGTGGGCGTCACCCGCGACCAGGCGCCCGGCGCGGCGATGATGACCCCGGTGCCGCGCGGCCCGAACAGCCACTTGTGGCAGCCGGCGATCAGGAAGTCGCAGCCGAGCCGGGGCAGGGTGGCGTTCTCGACGCCGAAACCGTGCACGCCGTCGACGCAGAACAGCACCCGGTCATGCGGCGCGCGGGCGGCGTTGATCGGCGCCAGGGCGTCGGCGATGGCGCGAATGGGCATCTTCAGCCCGGTCGAGGAGTGCACCCAGGTCAGGGCCAGCACCTTGGTCTCGGGCCGGATGTTGGCGACGATCCGGCCGACGATCTGGGCGATCGTCGCCTCCTCGGACCGGTCGATGAGGCTGATCTTGCGCAGGCTCGCCCCGCGCCGGGCGCAGGCCAGGCGCAGGGACTCATGGGTGACATAGTAGTCGTGGACGGTGGTCAGGACTTCCTGGCCGTAGCGCAGGTCCAGGCCGCCGTAGAGCAGCCCGACGCCGCTGGTGGTGCTCTCGACGAGGGCGATATCGTCGGCGGCGGCCCCGAAGTAGGCGCCGGCGGCGGCGCGGGCGGCGTTCTGCAGCGGGCGGTTTCGGCTTTCCAGGTAAGTGGTCGGCGAGGCGTCCAGGCCCTTGCGGTGGCGGTCGATGGCGAAGCGGACGAGGCGCGGGTTGGAGGCGAACAGCATCGCCGACAGGTCGACGAGGCTCCAGTTCATCTCCCACTGGCTGCGCACCCAGTTCCAGTCGACGGTTCCGGGCGCGATCGGCTCGGCCGAGGGCGGCGGCGAGCGCACCTGCGCGGCGGTCGCCTCGTCCGGCTCGTGAAAGTCGGGATCGGTCGGCGGTTCCTCGCCCGGCGCCTCCTCGCGCGGCGCCTCCTGACCGCGCGCCGCGCCGGCCAGCGCCGCCGCGCCGAGCGCCAGGCCGGACCCGGCCAGCAACCGCCGGCGGCTGAGCGCCGCCTCTTCCCCGTCGCTCATGACCGCCTCCACGCCCCGGCGAACATACTTCCCCGGCCACGGCGCAGGATCACCCCGCTTCTTGCGCGGCGCGAGTCCCACCTTTCGGCGAATTCACCTGACAAGTCGCGTCGCCCATGGCCACCTCGTGGTCCATCCAGGGGAGGGGAGGGCGCGCCATGGCCGCCGGTACGACGACATTCGACGCCGCCGCCGAGACGGCGAAATACCTGGCTGCCCTGCCGCCCGAGGCGCACGCCAGGGCCACGGCCTACACCCAGGGCGGCCACTGGCTGTTGCTGTGGGGGACGCTGATCGCCATCCTGGTGTCCTGGATCATCGTGCGCAGCGGCGTCCTGACAAAGATCCGGGGGAGCAAGAAGGGCTGGCTGGCCGTGCTCGCGGTCCTGCCCGCCTGGTTCATCATGGACTCGGTCCTCAGCCTGCCGTGGACCCTCTACACCGGCTGGTGGCGCCAGCTGCAGTACGGCCTGACCAGCCAGCCGCTGGCCGGCTGGTTCGAGGACTGGGGCAAGGGTCTCCTCGTCGGTCTGGTCATGACCGTCATCCTTTTCGGCGTGATCTACGCCGTCATGCGCCGCTCGCCGAAACGCTGGTGGCTGTGGGGCGGTCTGGCCAGCAGCGCCTTCCTGATCTTCGGCATCGTCATCGCCCCGGTGCTGATCGAGCCCCTGTTCAACAAGTACACCCCGGCCCCTCCGGGCGAGGTCCGCGACACGATCGTGGCCATGGCGAGGGCCAACAATGTGCCGTCGGACAAGATCTTCATCTACGACGGCTCGAAGCAGTCCAACCGCTACACCGCCAACGTCTCGGGCCTGTTCGGCTCGGCGCGGATCGCGATGAGCGACACCATGTTCAAGAAGGGCGCGGACCTCGCCGAGGTGAAGGGCGTCGTCGGCCACGAGATGGGTCACTACGTCCACATGCACTCGCTGTGGTTCGCGGGAATCTTCAGCCTGGTCGCCATGGCCGGCTTCTGGCTGGCGGGCCGGCTGTTCCCTATGGCCCGGCGGCTGCTTGGCGCGCACGGCGTGGAAGGGATCTCCGACCCCGCCGGCGCGCCGGTCCTGATGGCGGTGCTGACGGTGCTGAGCCTGCTGGCGACGCCGCTGATCAACAGCGTGGTCCGTGTCGCCGAGGCCGACGCCGACAACTTCTCGCTCGAGCGGGTCAACGAGCCCGACGGCCTCGCCAAGGCCCTGGTCAAGACCATCGAGTACCGCGCCGCGACCCCCGGCCAGCTGGAGGAGATCATTTTCTACGACCACCCGTCCGTGGGCTGGCGCGTCCGCAACGCTATGGACTGGAAGGCCGCGCACCTGCCGCCTGCGCCGCCGGCGGCCGAGCCGGCAGGGCCGAAAAGCGAATAGGGCGTAGGGAATAGGGCTTAGCCTGCCGGAGCGCGGTCAGCGCGGCGGACCATGCCCCACGCCCTATTCCCTACTCGCTACCGCCTCCTGACGAACACCGTCCCCGCCGAATACCCCGCCCCGAAGCTGCAGATCAGGCCGGTCTCGCCGGGCGTGAAGTCGCCGCTGGCCTTGTGGAAGGCGATGATCGAGCCGGCGGAGCTGGTGTTGGCGTAGTCGTCGAGGATGATGACGTTTTCCTCGGGCGTCGGATCGCGGCCCAGCACGCGGCGCCCGATCATCTCGTTCATGTTGATGTTGGCCTGGTGCAGCCACAGCCGCTTGAGGCCGGTCGGATCGACGCCCAGGTCGCCGGCGTGTTCGACGATCATCTCGCTGACCATCGGCACCACCTCGCGGAAGACCTTGCGGCCCTCCTGGACGAACAGCTTGTCCCTGGCCCCGATCCCCTCCGGCGCGGCGTTGTTCAGGAAGCCGAAGTTGTTGCGGATGTTGTTCGAGAACCGGGTCTTCAGCCGCGTGCCCAGGATGTCCCAGCCGCCGTCCGCCCGGTCCGCCCGCTCGACGATGACGGCGGTGGCGACGTCGCCGAAGATGAAGTGGCTGTCGCGGTCCCTGAAGTTCAGGTGGCCCGAGCAGATCTCCGGGTTGACCATGAGCACCGCGCGCGCCGAGCCGGTGGCGATGAAGTCCGCGGCCGCCTTGATGCCGAAGGTCGCGCTGGAGCAGGCGACGTTCATGTCGAAGGCAAAGCCGTCGATCTCCAGCGCCTGCTGCACCTCGATGGCCATGGCCGGATAGGCCCGCTGCATGTTCGAGGCGGCGCAGATCACCGCGTCGATCTCGCTCGCCGGCTTGCCCCAGCGGGCCAGGGCGTCCCGCGCCGCGGCGACGGCGATCTCGGCCAGGATGGAGATCTCCTCGTTCGGGCGCTCGGGGATGTTGGGCCGCATGACCTCCGGATCGAGAATGCCGGCCTTGTCCATCACGTACCGGGCCTTGATGCCCGACGCCTTCTCGATGAACTCGGCGGACGAGGGGGTCAGGGCCTCGACCTCGCCGGCGGCGATGGCCTCGGCGTTGGCGGCGTTGAACCGCTCGACGTAGGCGTTGAACGCCTCGACCAGCTCGCTGTTGGAGATGCTCTGGTCCGGCGTGAAGAGTCCGGTGGCGGCGATGACGGCCTGGTGCACGCGTTGAGGTCCCGATGATGGCGCGTCCGTCCCCCGGGGCGGCGCTGTCTTCGGATTGATAGCACGCCGCGCCGCCGCGTCAGCCCATGTGGCCGGCGGGCAACGCTGCGGGACCGCCTCATTTCGTCCGTTGAACCGCCAAGGACGCGCCGCGTTTGGACCCTAGGCCGGGGACAGCTGGGGAGCTGAAAGCGTCAAGGAGCAACTGACGATGAAGTCTCTCGTGATCGCGGCCGCGAGCGCCGCCCTTTCTCTCGCGGCCCTGCCGGCCGTTTCCCAGGCCCAGGAAGTCTACGGCACGATCGGCTACGCCGGCGTCGACGCGGACGGCGCTGATCTCGGCGCGATCCAGGGACGCCTCGGCTACAAGTTCAACCGCTACATCGGCGTCGAAGGCGAAGCCGCCTTCGGCGTCAGCGGCGGCAACGTCGGCGCGGTGGACGTCGATCTCAAGCATGAGTTCGGCGCCTTCGTGGTGGGGACCGCGCCGGTGTCCGACCAGTTCGATCTGTTCGCCCGCGTCGGCTACACCGGCTCGGAGTTCGACACCTCGCTGGGCGACGTCAGCGACGACGGCTTCGCCTACGGCGTCGGCGGCCAGTTCAACTTCACGGCGAAGGACGGCCTGCGCCTGGACTGGACGCACCATGACTACGACATCGGCGACGCCGACGTCTGGAGCATCGGCTACGCCCGGAAGTTCTAGCGGCCTGACCCGGACCTTTCGCCGCGGCAGGCGGCGAGGGGCAGACTCCCTCCGCGACGCGGAGGGAGTCTCACCAGTAGCGGCTCAGCGCGATCCTCGACTCGCCGGCGTCACGCCCGGCCTCGCGTCGCCATTCGAACCGGGCGCGGAGATCCCAGCGCGGGCTGGAGCCGAGGCGCAGTTCGGCCCGACCAAAGGGCCGCGTGTCGTGTTCGCCGTCCACGTCCTGCCAGACGCCGGCCTCCAGATTGGCGCGCCACGCCCGGGCGACGCCGAAGATCAGTCCGCCCGAGGCCCCGCCGCTGAGGTTGCCTGACGGCTCATCGCCCGTGACGGCAAGGCCGTTGAGGAAGCCATAGACGATCGCGTTCTCGGCGACCTGCATGGCGCGGCCGTATCCGCCTTCGACGAACCCGACGAGGCAGTCCTGGCAGCCGAGGGCCCGGTCTTCGACGCCGAAGCGTATGGCCCATGCGGGAGCGCCGTCGCGGACCAGGCCGGTGGGTGACAGGTTCAGGGCCACGACCTTGACCAGATCCAGGCCGCGCAGCCGCACCTTGCCGTCCCGGATGTCCAGTCGCGTATCGGCAAAGGCAAGCTCGGAACCGGCCACCACGCCGGGGGCATATGTCAGGAAGTCGTGATACGCCGGGCGGACGCGCAGCTCCAATCCGTCGCCGATCTCTGTGTTGGAAACGTACGAGGCCTGCAGCAGGGACGATTTCTGGCCCTCGTTGGGCAGGTCCTTGGGCGCGGGCGGCGTGCCCGCCGTGGCGACGGGCAGATGCAGGCGCGCCAGCAACAGGGCGTTTCGTCTGGCCTTCATGTCGGCGAGGACGCCGGGCTCGCGCTGCGCCTTCTCCGAAGCGGCGACGAGGAAACTGTAGTAGTCGATCAGGGCGTCGAGCACGGGAGCCTGGCGCGCCAGCTCCCTGTCGGGGGCGACGGACGAGCCCTCCACATAGGCGACGATGTCCCGCTGCGCCTGCGCCGGCAGGGCGAAATAGGCGCGACGGAACGCGTTCTGGCGCGAGTCGATTCGCACCACGCTGCGCACCAGGGGCTTGCCGGGGCGATCGCGCATCAGCCGCTCGAACACGTCGATGGGCATGGTCCAGGGCTTGTCCGGCGGGATCAGGGGCGCGTCGACCACCAGATTGACCAGCTCGGCCAGTCGGTAGGCGCAGTTCTGCCGCAGGAAGTAGTAGCGATTGGCGGTGCCGCTGACCTCCCAGACGTGGTCGGACAACAGGGCGATCTGTTCAGCGTCGAGCTCGAGTTCGTATTCCCACACATCGCGCAGTTCAGATTCCGCGTAGTTGAACTGATGATTGTAGAAGGGCAGGTGGGAATAGCTGGCGAGGTAACCGCCGCCCAATCCCTTTACAACGTAGACCAGGCCGTTTTCGTTGGGCGGATAGCTTGCGCCGAAGTTCATGACGCTTTCGGTCAGATCGCTTCGCCCGACGGCCCCGCTCGTGTTCAGCTTCAACAGGATGTGGCCGTAGTAGGACGCCGGGTTCTTCAGATAGCCCGAGGCGAAGATTAGACTGGCGCCGGTGATCGGCTCCGCGCCGCGCCAGGTGTCATAGGCAGGGCAGGGCGCGGATGCGGGACGAGGCCAGCCCAGCTGTTGGGACAGCCAGCGGGTGCGGGCGGGAAAGCGGCATCTGACCGTGTCGTCCGGTCTGCCGACGGCCGGTTCCATCAGGCCGGCAATGGTCGCGGCCAGCTCGGCGCGGGGATTGCGGGCGCCGTCAGCAGCGAGGAAGAAGGTCGGCGAAAGGACGTCGCTGCCGCCGGAGCCGGACAGGCGGTCTCGATAGTGTACCAGCTTCAGCCATGTCGGGTCGCGGGCCAGACGATCAAGGTCGGCGACCGAGGGTGCGTTCTGAACCTGGGACGCCTGGGCATGGCCGGACAGCAGAAGGGTGGCCCAAAGGACCACCGTCAGCAAAGCAAGCTTGCGCATGGGGAAGTGGCGGCGGGTCGCCAGGACCCGCCGCGAGTCGGGCTAGGACACGTAGCAGCGACCGGCCAGATCTTTGGAGGCGGCCCTGTCGACCACGTTGAACAGCAGCTCGGCCTTTTCCACCTGGGTCAGGGCGCCGAAGTCGGCCCTGGACATGTTCGCGGTCAGGCCGGAGCGGGCCGCGTGGTACAGCTCGGTCTTGGCGCTTTCATCGCAGCCCATGACGCTGGCCAGGGTGTCGAGGTACTGGCCCTCGCCCCTGGCGGCGTCGATTTCCAGGCCGGCGTAGGTCTGGCTGATGTAGAGGGCGGCGGTGACCCTCTTGCCGCTGCAGGTGTCCTTGGACGACACGGCCGAAATGACCGCGGTCGTGCCGACGTCCCAGATCACGTTGGAGAGCACGGCGGCGACCGGCGTGTTCGGGAACAGCGCGGCGCCGATGCCGCAGTCCGAGAACGGGTTCGGGCCGCTTCCGGCCTCGTCGCCGGCCGCAGCCGGCGCGGCGGTCATCATGGTGGACAGGGCAAAAGCGGCGGCAGCCGTCAGCAAAGCGGTCTTTCTCACGGGTAACTTCCCCCATTTTGTAGTGAACAGGAATGCGGTCGCCGGCAGACTTCGAGTCCGCAAGCCCCCACCATCGAAAAGCCTACGATGCTGGGTTGAGCCTTGCAATCGAGAATAGTCGCTTGAGGTCATTCACGCGATTGGCGTCGTGACTGCCTGAGAAGATTTCGACGCGGGTGTGGGTTCATCATCCCATGATGGCGTCGCCGCGATCGAGTTCCTGATACGACTTGCGCGTCGATGACGCGGGTGAAGCAGCTTTGGCGAGAGCCAAGTCGACGCCTGGAGTATTGGGCGGAGCCCGCAAGCTCCGGCAAGTAACAGGTGAACTCTCGCTGCAACATGGGGGCAGAAATAACCCCGTCCCCGCGTCCGGAGGGGGTGTTTTTGGTTGACCACTGCTTTCCGGTTTCCCCAAATGCTCGGGTGGCGCGATCACTTAGAGTCGCGCTGGGGAGAACGAACTCATGAAGACTCTCATGGTAGCGGCGGCCACGGCCGCCCTGGCGCTGGCGGCTCCGGCCCTGGCGCAGGCACAGTCCGTCTATGGCAACCTCGGCTACGCCTCGGTCGATGTCGACCCGGTGAGCCTGGGCGCCGTCCAGGGACGCCTGGGCGTCCGGGTGAACGACAACTTCGCCGTCGAGGGCGAGGCGGCGTTCGGCGTCGCCGGCGACGATATCGCCGGCGTCGATGTCGATCTCGACAACGAGTTCGGCGCCTTCCTGGTGGTGCTGGCTCCGGTGGGCGAGAACACCGACATCTTCGCCCGGGCCGGCTTCGCCAGCGCCGAGGTCGACGCCGGTCCCCTGGGCTCGACGAGCGACGACGGCGGCGCCTACGGCGTCGGCATCCAGCACTTCTTCGGCGAGAACGACGGTTTCCGCTTCGACTACACGCACTACGAGTTCGGCGGCGACGCCGATTCCTGGGCGATCGCCTGGGTTCACCGGTTCAACTGACCGGACCGCGGGTCCTTTTCTGCGCGAGCCCCCGTTCGCAAGGGCGGGGGCGACGCATTTCCGGGGGGCGCCGCGCCGCGGACGGGGTTGACGCCGCCGCGACGAAAGGGTGAGTCCGCCTGATCGGGCGCGGCGGTGACCAGGTGAGCGAGCTCTACGTCCTTGTCGGATCTGCGGCGGCGGTGGCCCTGATGGTCGCCGTCGCGGGCCTGGCCCGCATCGCCCGGCCGACGGCGCCGCTCGACGAGGCCTCTGCGCGGGCGCTGCTGGCGCGGGAGTTTCCGGACAGTGTTCCCGACCTCGTCTGGATCGCCGGCGACGCGCAGGGCGCCGTCGCCCGGGCCGGCGAAACGGCGCTGATCGTCTTCCGGCTGGGCGACTCCTGGGTGGCGCGGACCCTGTCCTGGCGCCAGGCCCTCGCCGCCCCGGTCGTGCGCGGCAAGGTCGTGCTCAAGCTGCGGGATCCGGCCGCCCCGGTCGCCCGGCTGGCGGTCAGCGGCGTGTCGCCCTGGCCCCCGCTCACCCTGCTCGAGCCGGTGGCCGCATGACCCTCGATCCGATCCATCCGGCCTTCGACCCGGTCACGCTGGCCATTCCGGTGTTCGTGATCACCATCCTGCTGGAGATCGGCCTGGCGCGCCTTGGCAAGGCGAAGGCGGTCTACGAGGCGCGCGACACGGCCGTCTCGCTGGGCATGGGCTTTGGCAGCACGATCGCCGGCCTGGTCACTGGAGGCGCCATCTTCGCCGCGGTCCTCTGGGTCTGGGAGCACCGGCTGTTCACCATCCCGATGACGGCCTGGTGGGGATGGGCGGCGGTCTTCTTCCTCGAGGACCTGACCTACTACTGGTTCCACCGCATCGCCCACGAGCGGCGCTTCTGGTGGGCCAGCCACGTCAACCACCACACCTCCCAGCACTACAACCTGGCCACCGCCCTGCGTCAGACTTGGACCGGCGGCCTCGCGGGAACCTGGGTCCTGTGGCTGCCGATGACGTTCCTGGGTTTCCCGCCGGCGATGACGGCGATCCAGAAGGGCGTCAGCCTCGTCTACCAGTACTGGATCCACACCGAGGCGATCGGCAAGATGCCCCGCTGGTTCGAGGCGGTGATGAACACGCCCTCGCACCACCGCGTCCATCACGCCCGCAACCCGCGCTATCTCGACGCCAACTACGCCGGCATCCTGATCATCTGGGACCGGCTGTTCGGCACATTCATCCCGGAGGACGACGCCGAGCCCTGCCGCTACGGGATCGTGAGAAATCTCGGCGATTTCAATATCTTCCGCGTGGCGTTTCATGAATGGATCGCCATCGGCAAGGATCTCGCCGGCTCCCGGTCGCCGCGCGAGGTCGCGGGCTATCTCTTCGGCCCGCCCGGCTGGAGCCCCGACGGCTCCCGCGAGACCTCGGCGACCCTGAAGGCCAAGTGGCGAGCGCGTGAGGCGGCGGCCGAGAAATCGGAACCGCGGGCGATCGCGGCCGAGTAGACGCCCGGCGTCGTCGACACCGGCGAGAGACCGCCTGCCCGGTTCGCCCGGATCGGCTCCGGGCGACCGCTAATCCCGTAGCAGCGGCAGCGACAGGCCCCCGGCCGGCCGCTGGGTCAGCCGCTCGCGGCGGAAGCGGAACAGTTCGGCCGGCCGCCCGCCGGTCCCGGTGTCCATGCGGCCCAGGCCCTCCAGCAGATCCAGCCGCTCGACCACCCGGCGGAAGTTCTGCTTGTGCAGGGCGACGCCGGCGATGGCCTCGACCGTCCGCTGCAGGGCCGAGAGGGTGAACTCGGCCGGCATCAGCTCGAACACCACGGGGCGGTATTTCAGCTTGCCGCGCAGCCGGCCCAGACCGGTGGCGAGGATGCGCCGGTGGTCCGACAGCATGGGCTCGCCAAGGGCGGCCGAGAAGGCGCGGGGCTCCTCCACGGCCTCGCCCCGTTCGCGCGCCCGGTCGCGGTCGGCCTCGGGCGCGAGGCCGGCCTCATAGAGCAGCTCGTAGCGGTCCAGCACCCGCTCTTCGTTCCATGTCGCGCCGTCGAGGGCGAACAGCAGCCGCGCGCGGGCCAGCCGTTCGCCGTCGCGTCCGGCCCAGGCGCGAAGGGGCGGGGCGATCGCCTCGTCGATCAGGGCGGGACGGCCCAGGCGCCAGTCCTCCCACGGAAAGAAGCGCGTCCAGTCGGCCCAGGCGGTATCCGGCGCCGCTGTGTCCACGGCGCTGGGCGTCAGGGCCAGGTAGCCGACCGAAACCACGCGCGCGGCGCCCGCGCCCAACTCGGCCCGGGGGGCGTCGCGACCCTTGTTGCCGAAGGTGTAGAGCTGTTCGACGTAGCCCAGTTCGAAGCGCGTTTGCTCGGCGACGTACTCGCGCAGGGCGATCTCGAAAGTGCGGTGGCCTTCGGGATCGAACGGCCCGAACGGCAGGCCCGCCAAGGTCGTCGCCCGGTCCGTCGCCGCATCGTGCGGCCGCACGGTCAGCACCACCGCCTCGCCGTTGCGCACAGCCATGATGACGGTCGAAAGGCCGATGACGACGGAGAGGGTCATGGGGCGAGGGGCGAGGGGCGAGGGGCGGATGGCGCCCGGGGCGCGCGACGACGCGAGGGCCCGATCGCCCGCCCCGCGTCCCTCGCCCAGCGCCCGTGACGGCTCATCCCTGGTCCCCGAATGCCAGCCCCAGCTCGAAGGGCGAGCCGGGGTAGGCGTAGACGCCCTGGCCGATGCAGGCGACGGCGTCGACCATGCGGCCCTTGCGGCCGAGCATTTCGTCGGCCAGCTGGACCAGCAGCGGGTTCGGGGTGGCCGACGGCGAAGCCTTGCGCAGAGCTTGGGCGATCGTCGCCTCCTTCACGTCCGGGTGCCGCTCGCAGGCCAGGATGAAGGCCGTGGCGGTCGAGCGGCTGACCCCGGCCCAGCAGTGCACCAGCAGCGGCGAGGCGGCGTCCCAGGTCCTCCCGAAGTCGAGGATGCGGGCGATGACCGTCTCGTCGGGCGGGACCATGCCTTCGGACGGCTCCCAGATGTCATCGACGGCGATCTTCAGATGGCGGTCCGGCCGGAAGCGCGGCGATTCGCCCATCAGGTGCGGATCGAGCAGGGTGATCAGATGCGAGGGCCGCCGGAAGCGGACCACCGTCTCGACGTCGCGCAGCGGACAGACGATCAGGGTCAAGGCCGTCTCATTCGGTGACGAAGGCGGCCGGCACGGGTTCGAATCCGGCGGCCTCCGACAGCACGTGGAAGCGATGAACATAGCGCGTCTGGGCGATCCCGGGCGCCTCCGGTTCGAGCACGATTTCGAGGCCGCCGGGCGGCGCGCCGAAGAAGCCCAGCGCCTCGGGGCGGCTGAATCCGGCCAGCTGCGTCGCCTCGAAGAAGGCGCAGGCGCGGTCGGCCTGCTTGATCAGTTTCTTGATCGACGCCGGGGTCTTGGCGGGCAGGCCGAAACGGGCGTGGATGGCGTGCTCCAGCCGTTCCTCGAAGTCCTTGTAGCTGACGCCCAAAGCCGCCTTGAACGGGCTGATCATGTCGCCGATGACATACTCCGAGGCGTCGTGTAGCAGGGCCGCCAGGCGCCACTTGGGGTCCACCGCCGGCTGGATGTGGGCGACGATCTCCTCGACCACGATCGAATGCTGGGCGACCGAGAAGCCGTGCTCGCCCACCGTCTGCCCGTTCCACCGCGCGACGCGCGCCAGGCCGTGGGCGATGTCCTCGATCTCGATATCGACCGGAGAAGGATCAAGCAGGTCGAGTCGGCGACCCGACAGCATCCTTTGCCAGGCTCTTGGTGTATTGTTCGCCGAACGCGCGCCTCGCAGCCCTTTCGCCACCCGTTCGTTCCTTTCCGCAAGCAGGGCGCTTCAACTGGCGCATCGTTTGACGAAGATCAACGACCATGTCGGACCGTGCGTTCACGGTTCGCTTCCAAGGAGAGGCCATCGATGAGCTGGGCGAGGATCATGGCGCCGCTGGCGGGCGGAACCCACGACGCCGGGGTGCTCGGGGCCGCGGCCGCGCTCGCCGCCCCCTTCGGCGCCGAGGTGGCCGCCGTCCACGCTCCCGCCGATATCGCCGACCTCATGCCCTGGATGGGCGAGGGCTTCATGGGCGGGGTGCAGATCACCGCCATGGACAGCCTCAAGGAGGCCGCCGCCGAGGGCGAGCGCGCCGCCCGCGCGGCCGTCGCCGCCTGCGGCTACGGCAAGGTCGCCTTCACCTCGCTCGAGACGCCGGTCTGGGCCGGCCTGTCCATGGAGGGGCGCCTTTCCGACGTGGTGCTGTTCGACGACGAGGCCGCCCGCGGCCGGGGCCCGCTGGCCGAGGCCTTCCAGCAGATCGTCGCCGACGAGCAGCGGCCGACCATCGTCGCCCGCGCCGGGTTGAAGCCGGACGGGGTGGCCGTCGTCGCCTGGGACGGCGGCAAGGAGGCCAGCCGGGCCGCCCGCACGGCCCTGCCGCTCCTGCAGAAGGCCTCGCGCGTGGTGATCCTGGGCGCTCCGGCCGCCTCGTCGCGCAATTTCGATCCGGTCCGCCTGCAGGGCTTCTTCGCCGCTCGCGGGGTGAAGGCGGACGTCGAGGTCATCGCCGAATCGGGCGACGCCGCGCACCTGCTACTGGCCGCGGCCCAGCGGCACGGCGCCGGCCTGCTGGTCGCGGGGGCCTTCGGCCATCCCCGGCTTCAGGAGTACATTTTCGGCGGAACCACCCGCACCCTGTTGAACAACGACGGCCCTTCGCTGTTCCTGTCACACTGACTTCCAGGACGAGGACACCATGACGCTTTCGCGCATCGTCATGCGCCTTGCGCGCAATCCCGGCACCGAATTCGCCGATGGCGACGACCACCGCGGCTACACCCTGGTGGCGCCGCTCCGCGACGACGGCAAGCTGGATCTCGCGGCGTTCCAGAAGCGGCGGTCCGCCTGCTCGGTGCGCCGGTTCGCGCCGGACGAGGATGCGGTCACCGGCCGCCTCAACCGCCGCGGCCAGACCTGGTTCTTCGACTATGACGCGGCGGACGACGCGGACGACGAGCCGGTTCACCGCCTGGGCGAGCACCGCTTCGCGGTCGGCGAATACGTCTCCGTGGCGGACGAGGACGGCCGGCTGCTGGCCTACAAGGTGACGGACGTCAGCCCGGCCTGATTTCGAACCCGCCGGCGCCCGGCGCGGCGGCCAGGGGCGGCACGCAGGGGCCGTTCAGGGCTCAGTCGATGACGAGGTGGCCGCCGCGCCGGCGGCCGCCGACGTTGTGGCGAATCAGGTCCTCGACGTCCTCGAAGAAGTCCTCGTCACGGTCCCCGCCTTCCTTGACCTTGACCGTCGCCACCACCAGCGGGCCGCCCTTGGGGCCTCTGGCATCGTAGCCGACGACGTCGTAGCCGCCGGTCGCCTTGTCGCTGGCCAGCAGGAATCGGGCGTAGACCTCGTCGTCGCGGCGGCGGTGCTTGCGCTTGGCGCCCGCCGTCTCCGCCTCCTCGACCTCGACGTTGCGGGTGACGCGAACCTCGGCGCCCTCGTCCGTGGCGTCGATGCTGGCGCCGGCGACTTTCACCCGGGCCCCGCCGTCGCCGGCCTCGATGGTGACGCCCGGCAGCCGGATGTCGACCTCCTCGTCGCCGGCGTCGCCTTCAGCGGTCGCGGCGACCTTGTCCTTGTCGGTCACGAGGCCCGGCATCAGGGTGCGCAGCTCGGCCTCGATGGGCGCCAGCGCCTTGCGGGCGTCGCCGTTCTCCAGCCTGACCACCGCAAGGGTCACCTCGGCGTTGTCGCCGCCGCCATAGACGCAGGAGAGGCCGTCGGCCGCGGCGCTGATCCGTGTCAGGGCGCCCTGCGTCTGCGGGCAGTCGAGCTTGCTGACCGCCTTCAGCGACCGCTCGGCGCGCTGACGGGCGGCGTCGGGGTGATCGCAGGCGGACAGGCCCAACGCGGCGCAGCCGGCGAGGAGCAGGGCGATGCGGGTCATGGCGGCGGTCCCTTGGAAGCTATCTTGCATCGCAAGGGTGCTTTCGACCCGTCGGCCCGTCCAGTGAATTCGCGGTAAGGCGGGCGCGGATGCCGCCGGACCCGCCCCCGCTACTGCCCCGGCCGGGCGCCCGTGCCCTCGCGCCGGGCGAGGAAGGCCAAGCGCTCGAACAGGTGAACATCCTGCTCGTTCTTCAGCAGGGCGCCGTGCAGAGGCGGGATCAGCTTGGTCGGGTCCCGCTCCTTGAGGGTGTTCTCGTCGATGTCCTCGACCATCAGGAGCTTCAGCCAGTCGAGCAGCTCGCTGGTCGAGGGCTTCTTCTTCAGGCCGGGCACCTTGCGCATGTCGTAGAAGATGCGCATCGCCTCGCCGACCAGCTTGGCCTTGATGCCGGGGAAGTGGACGTCGACGATCTCCTGCATCGTCTCGGCTTCGGGGAAGCGGATGTAGTGGAAGAAGCAGCGGCGCAGGAAGGCGTCCGGCAGCTCCTTCTCGTTGTTCGAGGTGATGATGATCACCGGCCGGACCCTGGCCGAGATGGTCTCGTCGGTCTCGTAGACATAGAACTCCATCCGGTCGAGCTCCTGCAGGAGGTCGTTGGGGAACTCGATGTCGGCCTTGTCGATCTCGTCGATCAGCAGCACCGGGCGCACGTCGCTTTCGAACGCCTCCCAGAGCTTGCCCTTCTTGATGTAGTTGCGGA
Source organism: Pseudomonadota bacterium (assembly GCA_049323695.1). Taxonomy (GTDB): domain Bacteria; phylum Pseudomonadota; class Alphaproteobacteria; order Caulobacterales; family Caulobacteraceae; genus Caulobacter. Next base: position 69,609 of record JBMOOF010000037.1, on the reverse strand, counting down.
CGTCCTTGACCCGCTCGTCGCCCAGCTGGCTGTCGCGCAGGCGGGTGACGGCGTCGTACTCGTAGAGGCCCTGGCTGGCCTTGGTCGTCGACTTGATGTGCCAGGTGATCAGCGGCGCGCCGAGGGACTTGGCCACCTCGTAGGCCAGCACGGTCTTGCCGGTGCCCGGCTCGCCCTTGATCAGCAGGGGCCGCTCCAGCGCCATGGCGGCGTTCACCGCCACCTTCAGGTCCTCGGTGGCGACGTAGTTGGAAGTGCCTTCGAAACGCGCGCTCATGTGATCCCCTGGGGCGACCGGCCGCGCCCGTTCGAACAAACGTTCAATTCAGGGCAACCTAAAGCGCAAGCGCAGAGTTTCAAGCGTCATTCGCCGGCGCGACCGCGGGTCGCGCCGCCTGCCGGGCCCGGCGCTCGCGGCCCGATCAGTCGGCGCCGGGGTTGATCGACACCGGGTCGCTGGCCGGGAAGGTCTCCTTCAGCCCCTTGTCCAGCTGCTCCTCGACGTGGGGGTCGTGGCTCTCTTCGACCTGCTGCGAGGGATCGGTGTGGGACTCGAAATCCGGGGACTGGTCCTTGTCGTCGGGGACGTCGCCGTCGTCCTCCTCCCTGGTCCTGGGAGACAGGGCCTCGCGTTCGATGTCCTGGCCCTCGTCGTCCCGGGCCGCGGCGAGGGTCTCGCGGATCTCCGCCGGATCGAAATCGCCGGCGTCGTCTTCCTCGTCGTAGCCCTCGATGTCGTCGTCGTCCTCGGCGCGGGTCGCGTCATAGACGTCGTCGATGGCGTCGAAGTTGGCGATCTCGCCGCCGTCCTCGGTGAGATTGGTCTCGTCTAGCGTCTCGGCGCGGTCCTGCGCCTCGGGCGGAACTTCGGTCGGGAGGGGCATGGCGGACTCCAGTGCGGACGATTGGTCCTGCGCAGGAATCAACCCTTTGCCGGAAACGGCGTTCCCGAGAGGTCGAAGCCCTTCGCCCGCAGGCGGCCGGCCATTTCGTCCCGCCGGGCGCGCCAGTCCTCGGCCAGGAGCCCGAGGCCGACCACGTCCACCGGCCGTCCCTTCTTGACGACGTGGCGCCGGAACAGCGCCTCGCGCTCGAACCCGTGCTGCAGGTGGAGCTTCCAGACCGCCTCGTTCGAAGCCAGGACCTCGCACCAGAGCTTGCCCAGGCCCAGGGCGCCGAAGACATGTTCAATGACCCGGAACTCGACGTAGGAACCGACGCCCAGGCCGCGCACGGTCGGGCTCGCCAGGTAGTAGGCCCAGGCGCAGCGGCCGTTGGCCCTGTCGATGTCGGTCAGGTTCGCCAGGCCCACGGGCTCGCCGTTCACGACGATGATCCAGTAGCGCCGGCGCGGGTCCCCGGCGAGGCCGTCGAACCAGCGATCGTGTTCCGCCGGTCCGATCTCGTGATCGCCGTACATGTAGTCGGCGACCTGTGGACTGTTGCGCCAGGCCAGCAGGCGCGGCCGGTCGGCCTCCTCGAGATCGCGCAAGGCGATGGTCGGCGCCGTCATATGCGGCGGTCTCCTCCCAGCAGCATCAGGTCCGGCCGGCCGCCGACGAATGCCCGGACGGCCTGGCTGGTGAACGCATGATCGGCCGGATACAGCGCCTCGTATACGGCCCGCACGAACTGCAGATCGTCGGGCCGGTCGACGGTCCATCGCACGTCGCCCTCGTCGGCGGCCTGGGCGTGGAAGGCGAGGGCGAACCGCTCGGGCCGGCGGTAGATGAACGGCGTGACGTGCTCGCGGTCATAGGGATCGACGGTCTCCGCCGCCGCCGCGCGCAGGGCGTCGGCGCGAAAAACCTCGACGTCCAGACCCTTGGGAAAGGTGCGCCCCGCCCCGGTGTTCGAGACGTAGTCGGCGCCGCTGGCCTCGAGCAGCGCCGCGGTGGCGTCGATGACCTGCGGGTCGGCGAGGGGACAGTCGGCGGTCAGCCGGGCGACGGTCCGCGCGGGGCCAAAAGCGTCCATGGCCTGGACGAACCGGCCGAGCACATCGTCCAGGGGGCCCCTGAACACGGTTTCGCCCGCGGCGCGAAGGGTCTCGGCCAGGATGTCGTCGCTAGGATCGGTCGAGGTGGCCACGATGATGCGGTCAAGGCGCCTGGCGCGGCGCAGACGCTCGAGCTGGCGCAGGATCATCGGCGCGCCGGCGAGGTCGGCCAGCACCTTGCCGGGCAGCCGGGTCGAGGACATGCGCGCCTGCAGGATGGCCAGCATCAGCGCGGCCCTCGCGCCGTCACCGGCCGAACTTGGCGGCCAGCGATCCGGCGATCTCGTCCATCATGGGAGCCCAGTCGGAGAACCGCAGCGGCCAGAAGCAGCGCGCCTGCGGGTACCAGGGGTAGCGGTCGGTGCCCAGGCGGGGCCAGGCGCCGGGCGTGGTGGCCAGCCACGCCGGCGCGCCGCACGCGGCGGCGATATTGAAGGTCGCGTTGGCGAAACCGATCACCAGATCCATGGCGCCGCAGAGGGCGGCGACCTCGTCGAGGTCCTGTTTCAGATCGACGCCGGGCGGCTGCCAGATCTCGACGCCCAGGTCGCGGCGGGCCAGGTCCAGCTCGGACTCGCAGTCGCCGTACTGAAGGTTGACGAAGGTGACGCCGGGCGTCTCCAGGACAGGCCGCCACAGATCGAACGGCGAGAAGAACCGGTGCCGGGCGCCGACGCTGACGGCGCTTTTCCAGAGCAGACCCACCCTCGGGCCGGCCGGCAGCTGTTCCAGCCAGTGGGCGACCCGCATGGGGTCCGGAACCAGAAAGCCGACGTCGGTCGGGAAGGCCCGGGCCGTCGGCCTGAACCGGCGCAGGATCGAGGCCATCGGCGCCCACAGGTCGAGCCGCCCGTGATCGCCGACAAAGGGGGCGCCGCGCACGGTGTGGCCGTCGACCTTGCCGGTCACATGGGCGCCCACCTCGGCGGTCGGGAAGGATCGCTGGAACAGCGGAACCAGTCTCGGCTCGACGGCGATCAGAAGCCGCCCGTCGGGGCCCAGCGCTCGGATCAGGTCGGGCACGGCGTTGGCGAACATGACCTCGTCGCCCAGGCCCTGCTCGCCTACCAGCAGCATGGTCCGCCCGGCGAGATCGTCCTGCGGCGTCCAGCGCGGCGCGTCGATGGCGAAGTGGGTGACGTCGGCGAACCGCGGGTGAAGCCGCGCCTCGTAGTCGTCCCAGCCGGCCGCGATCTCGCCCCGGGCCATGCGGATGGTCGAGCGGGCAAGCAGCATCATCTGCCGTTCGTCCTCGGCCAGCGGCGAGGTCAGCGCCGTCTCGCAGTCCTCGAAGGCCTCGTCGACCTCGCCCAGCGGCAGCCGGGCGTTGCCCCGGTTGTAGCGCGCCTTGGCGAAGCCCGGATCGAGGCGCAGGGCCTCGTCGAAGAAGGTGATCGAGCCGGCCGGGTCGCCCTGCTCGGCGACGATCGAGCCCAGCGTGTTCCACAGCAGGGCGTTGTCGGGATTGGCGAGGATCGCCGGACGGACGACCTCGATGGCGTCCTCGAATCGGCCCTGGTCGCGGATCGCGCAGGCCAGGTTGTTGGCGCCCTCGTGCGATCCCGGGTGGGCGGCCAGGAAGTGGGCGAACAGCTTCTCGGCGGTGTCGACCATGCCCAGGCGGTAGGCCAGCCGGCCCAGGTCGTTGGCGACCGCGCCATGGTCGGGGATCAGCGAGAGCGCCGACTCATAGGCCCGGATCGCCGACGCGAAGTCGCCGGCCTTCTCCCGGGCGATGGCCAGCAGGTACCAGCCAAATCCGCTGCGCTCGTCGATCTCCAGCGCCTTGATGGCCCAGTCGCCGGCCGCGCGGGCGTCCTCGGCGCGGATCGCCGCGATGGCGTTCTGTAGCAAGGGCTCGATCGACAGCGCCTTGAGTTCGCGCACGGCCTGGTCGAGACGGTTGAGCGCCTCGCCCGAGGCCGAGTCGCCCGTCGCCGAGGCGGTCATCCGCGGCCGGGCGGCGACGGGACCGTCGACCGGGAAGCCGAGCGCTGCGGGGGAGGCGGCGGATTTCGCCGTGGGGCGCGGTGACATTTCGGCGACTCGCGGGACTGGCCGATGATCGGTTCCGATGCTTCCGTCAGTCATGCTTAACGACGGCTTAAGGATGCGTCCCCGCGGCGGGTGCGGCGAAACAACCCGTTAACCATGTGGCCTTAACGGTCTTTTGAGCGTTGCGTTGTGGGATTGATCCCGCCGCGGCGACGCGGAACGTCGGCCCAAGGGTCGCGTGAGGAGTTGACGTCGTGCCTCTCAAGCTGTCGCTGAAGCCGGGCGAGAAATTCGTGCTCAACGGCGCGGTTGTGCAGAATGGCGACCGTCGCGGCGTGCTGATCCTGCAGAACAAGGCCTCGGTCCTGCGCGAGAAGGACATCATGCAGGCGGACGAGGTGACCACCCCCGCCCGGCACGTCTACTTCCCGGTGATGATGATGTACCTCGATGAGGCGAACGCCCTGCGGTACTACGACGAGTTCGTACGTCGTCTCTCCGAATTCATGAGCGTCATCCGCAATCCGGACGTGCTGGCCGACTGCGTAGCCATTTCCCGTCACGCGATGGCCCGCGAGTATTACAAGGCGCTGATGCTGTGCCGGAAGCTGATCGAGTACGAAGACGAGAGGTTGGGGAATGTCCCTGCAGGCGTATCAGCAGGCGGCGGCGCGGACTGAGGCGCCGCGCGAGACGGAGTACCGTCTCTTCGGCCAGGTGACGCGCGCGCTCCTGGAAGCGGCGGAGATTCCGCCGGAAGACGTTCGAGGCCGGATCGACGCCCTCGACTGGAACCGGCGCATGTGGTCGGCGCTCGCCAGCGATTGCGCCGATCCCCAGAACCTGTTGCCGGTCCCCCTGCGGGCCCAGATCATCTCGCTCAGCCTCTGGGTGGGGCGGCACACCAGCGCCGTGATCCGCCGGGAGGAGGAGATCGAGCCGCTGATCGACATCAACCGGATCATGATGCAGGGGCTCTCGGGCCAGCCCGAAGCGGCCTGACCGCCCGCCGCCGGAACGGACCGGCAAAAGTTTCCGCCGGGAGATAACGGCCGGGTCGCCTGACGCCGGTTCGACGCGGCCCCGATTGAAATATCATATCGATCAATGGCTTGCCTGCGCCCGTCTGGAGGCGAGGGTGGCCCGCGGCTTGCGATGGCGCTGGCGGGCAAGAACGCCCGCCGGCCAAAAGGCCGACAACCCCGACCAGAATGGAAGGACCGCCGATGCTGAGCAATTCGGTGAATACGAACGTGGGCGCGCTCGTCGCGCTCCAGAACCTCAACGCGACCAACATGGAACTGTCGCAGACCCAATCCCGCATCAACACCGGCAAGAAGGTGGCTTCGGCGAAGGACAACGGGGCTATCTGGGCGATCGCCCAGAGCCAGCGGGCCACGTCGCAGTCTCTGAATGCCGTGCGCGATTCCCTCGATCGTGGCCGGTCCACGATCGACGTGGCGATCGCGGGCGGTGAATCGGTCTCCGACCTGTTGCTGCAGATGAAGGAAAAGGCCCTGGCTGCGTCCGACTCCTCCCTGGACTCCGCCAGCCGTTCCGCGCTCAACGAGGACTTCAAGGCCCTGCGCGACCAGATCGCCAAGGCCGTCGCCAACGCCGACTTCAATGGGGCCAACCTCATCAAGACCGGCGCCTCGGCGATCGCGGCCCTCGCCAACGCGGACGGGACGTCCAAGCTCACCGTGGCCGCAGAGGTCATGGCGCTGGGCGGATCGATCGTGACCGTCGCCGCCACCGGAACCATCGGAACGGTGACCACGGCCACGACCATGATCACCACGGTCAACACCTCCATCTCCAACGTCAGCGCCGCGCTCGCGCGCCTGGGCACCAAGGCCAAGGCCTACGAGCTGCACACGACCTTCATCAACAAGCTGCAGGACAGCATCGATGCGGGCGTGGGCAATCTGGTCGACGCGGATCTGGCGAAGGAAAGCGCCCGGCTCCAGGCTCTGCAGACAAAGCAGCAGCTCGGCATCCAGGCCCTGTCCATCGCCAACTCGTCGACGCAGACCCTCCTGTCGCTGTTCCAATAGGCCGCGGCGCCGGGCGGGGGCGAGTCACCCCCGCCCGGCAGGCTTTTTCCACCCACCCCGGCAAAAACTGCCCGACACCCCCGCCGGCCCGGCAGAAATTGCCGGGCGCCGACGTCCCTAACGGACCCTTAAATCAATAAAATCAGATAGTTATCGGCCTCACCCGCATATGGCGAGTTGGCCCGGCGATTGCTTCCCTCCTGCTCGGGCAAAATGCCCCCGGCCGTCAAAACGACGCCGGACACCTGGAAAGGGACCATCGTCATGGCGCTGAACAGCGTTAATACGAACGTGGGCGCGCTCGTCGCCCTCCAGAACCTCAACGCCACGAATTCGGAGCTGAACGTCGTTCAGGGCCGGATCAACACCGGCAAGAGGGTCGCCTCCACCAAGGACAACGGCGCGGTCTGGGCTATCGCCCAGGGCCAGCGCGCCGCGTCCCAGGCGCTGAACGCCGTCAAGGACTCGCTGCAACGCGGCCAGTCCACCATCGACGTCGCCATCGCCGGCGGCGAGGCCGTCTCCGAACTGCTCCTGCAGATGAAGGAGAAGGCCCTGGCGGCCACCGACGCCAGCCTCGACACGGCCAGCCGCACGGCTCTGGCCGAAGACTACAAGGCCCTGCGCGACCAGATCGCCAAGGCGGTGTCCAACGCCGACTTCAACGGCGCCAACATGATCAAGGCTTCCGGCACGACGATCGCGGCCCTCGCGAACGCCGACGGCTCGTCCAAGATCACGGTGGCGGCGCAGTCGCTGGCGCTGGGCGGCGCGAACGTCACGGTCACCGCGGCCGCGACCTTCACGACGGTGACGACGGCTTCGGCCCAGCTCACGCTGGTCAACGCCTCCATCACCAACGTCTCGGCGGCGCTCGCCAAGCTCGGCACCGGCGCCAAGGCGCTGGAGTCGCACTTCAACTTCATCAGCAAGCTGCAGGACGCTCTGGACTCCGGCGTGGGCAACCTCGTCGACGCCGACCTGGCCAAGGAAAGCGCTCGCCTGCAGGCCCTGCAGACCAAGCAACAGCTTGGCGTGCAGGCGCTGTCGATCGCCAACACCTCGACGTCGGCCCTGTTGGGGCTGTTCCGTTAGAGGCAGGAGCGGGGGCGGGCGAAAGCTCGTCCCCGGTCGCGGCGGCGGAGGCCGCAACGTCTCCGCCGATCGCAAAACGGGAGAGTTCCGGCCCGTGGAGGGCCGGGGCATGCAGAGATGAAAACCATCGTCACACCGGTGGCGTCGTTCCAGGATCCGGCGGCCTTCAAGGCCCAGGCCGTCCCCGTGCGCGACGTCGCCAATCCGCCGCCGGAAACGCCGTCACAGGCCGCCGATCTCCATCTCGTCATCGAGGAGGATGGTACGGGCTCCTTCATCTACAAGACCCTCGACCGTCGGACCGGCGAGGTGATCCGCCAACTGCCCCGCGAGGAGGTGGTGCGGCTGAAGGACGCTCCGGGCTATTCGCCCGGCGACGTGATCGACTCCCAGGGTTGACCGCCGCCCATCGCGGCGGCGGCCGCCCCGTGCTTCCTCGCCGACGTCGCGCCGCGACGGCGGTTTTCATGGTTTACCGCCGTTAACCATAAGCCAACGGTCTCCCGTCTAGGGTCTGCAAGGGCGCGCAGGTGAGTCGCCGCCCTCGCGCCTTGCAAGGAGAACCCTATGGCGATCAGCGTTCACACCAATCACTCGGCGTTGGTGGCTCTCCAGAACCTGAACAAGACCAACGCCGACCTCACGTCCGCCCAGACCAAGATCAGCACGGGGCTGAAGGTCCAGGGTCCGAAGGACAACGCCTCGGTGTGGGGCATCGCCCAGGCCCAGCGGGCCGATCTCGGCGCCCTGGGCGCCGTCAAGATGAGTCTCGACCGGGCCCAGTCGATCGCCGACGTCGCCATCTCGGCCGGGGAGACGGTCTCCGACCTGCTGACCCAGATGAAGGAGAAGGTGGTCGCGGCGATGGATCCCTCGCTCGACACCGTCTCGCGCACGGCGCTCAATTCGGACTACCGCGCGCTGTTGCGCCAGATCACCCAGATCGTCGGCGACGCCGAGTTCGACGGGGCCAACATGCTGGACGGCTCGCTGGCGTCCGGCATCCGGTTCCTGGCCAACGCCGACGCCAACTCCTTCATCACCCTGTCGTCCAAGAACATGTCGCTGGGCGGCTCGATCATCACCATGGCGTCGACCTCGTCGATCAGCACGGTGACCCTGGCGACCTCGATCCAGACCCAGCTGACGACCTCGATCGCCAACGTCAACCAGGCGCTCGGCGATCTCGGCGCCCAGGCGCGCCAGATCGAGGCGCACAACAAGTTCGTCTCCAAGCTGACCGATGTCCTCAACACCGGGATCGGCAACCTCGTGGACGCCGACCTGGCTAAGGAAAGCGCTCGCCTGCAGGCCTTGCAGGTCCAGCAGCAGCTGGGCGCGCAGGCCCTGTCGATCGCCAATTCCGCCCCGCAGATCGTGCTGTCCCTGTTCCGGAACGGCTGATCGAGGCTTGGCCGTCTTCCGGCTATAGTGGAGCGCCGATGGTCGGCGGGACCCGCCCATGATCGCCCTGCGCGAGCTCCTTCCCGAGGACGAAGAGCGTCTGTTCGCCTGGCGCGCGGAGCCGGAGGTGGCGCGCTGGATGTCCGACGCGGACGTCGCCGGCAGGGACGCGCACCGGGCGTGGTTCGACGCCCTGCGCGCCGATCCGGACCTGCGGGGCTGGATGATTGAACGGGGCGGTCGGGCCGCGGGCCTGCTGACCCTCACGGGCCTGGCGGGGCACCATCGGCGGGCGGCCTGGAACTGGTTCATCGGCGACGCCGACGCGCGCGGCCGCGGCGCCGGCCGCGCCGCCCAGGTGCTCGGGCTCGACCGGGCCTTCGGCGAACTGGGCCTGCACAAGGTGTGGGCCGAGGTGATGGCCGACAACGACGCGGCGCTGAAGGTGCTCACCGGCGCCGGCTTCCGGCGCGAGGGCTACCTGCGCGAACACGTCCTCAAGGACGGCGAGCCGCGCGACGTGGTGATGCTGGGCGTCCTGGCGGGGGAGTGGGCCGCCCGGGGGCCCGCCGCCCGCCGCGCGCTCGTCGACGCCGGCCTGATCGCGGCCTGACGCCGCCGCCAGCTCGACCCGGCCTTAACGCCCCGTCAGCCCTTGCCCGGCAAGATGTCGCGGCGGGACTCCGCGCGGAATCGTCATGGCCGTCACCTTCGATGCCAGTTCGCTGCTCAGCTACTATCAGGCCCGCACGGGCCTGAGCGGGCTGACGGCCGGAGGATCGAACGCGGCGTCCGCCTCCCGGACCCAGAAATACGCCCCGACCCCGCCCTGGTCGCCGAGCTCGGGCGCGACCCGGGCCAGCGACCTAGTGCGGAACGCCCTGGCCGGGCGCCGTTTCGTGGACGAGAACGCCGCCCAGCTCGACCTGCCGGGAGCCAGCGGCGACTACCGCAAGCTGTTCGCCCTCTACCAGGGGCTCAACACCCTCTACGGCCTGACCGAGCGCGCGACGGCGACCGGCGTCTCGGCGCCCGAGCGCAGCCGCATCGCCTCGATCTTCGCCAGGGGGCTGGGCGAGGTCGCCGCCTATGCCGACAAGCTGGAGCTCGAGACCCTGAGGCTGACCCGGGGCGAAGCGATGCTCAGCGACAAGACCGCCGTCGGCGTGCCCCGGGCGAAGTACGAGTACCGGACCGCGACCCTGCACAGCGGCGCCCAGTCCGACGCCGTCGCCGCCTTCCAGGGCGCGGTGCAGTTCACGATCTCGGTGACGCGGGGCGGGACGACGACGCCCGTGGCGATCGATCTGGCCGAGATGGGATCGACCGACCGCACGATGGGGGCGGTGGCCGCCCACATCAACGGCAAGCTGGAAGCCGCCGGCTTCAACACCCGCTTCGCCGTCGAGCGCACGCCGGGCCAGCCCCGCAAGGTGACCAGCGGCGGCACGACCGTGACCCTGCCGGCCCTCGCCGACGACTATCGGTTCCGCGTCGCCGGCGACTCCGTCGAGCAGGTGTCCTTCAGCGCCGCCGACGTGCGACCGGCGGTCTATGTCACCACCCGGGCCGGCGATCCGGACCCGGACGGCAAGACCGAGACCGCCGACGGCGTCTTCGAAACCACCCTCACCAAGCTGGACGGATCGGCCGTCGGGGCCGCCGGTTCGCGCATCTCCGCCAACGGGCTCGAGGCGACCGTCCAGGCCGTGCGGGCGAGCAAGGTCGGTCCGGACGGGGCGCTGTATCTGCTCGCCGACGTGAAGGCGACGGTCGGCGGCCAGGCGGTCAAGGGCGAGCAGGACGTCGCCCTGCTCAAGTACGACAGCGCTGGCAGGCTGGTCTTCGCCCGGACGCTCGGGGCCACGGCGGACGCCTCGGGCATGGCGCTCGACATCGCCGCCGACGGCCGCGTGGCCATCGCGGGCAAGGTCTCCGGGGTGCTCGGCGGAGCGACGGCCGGACCGCTCAACTCCGACGCCGCCTCGGCCCGGACGGATAGTTTCGTGACAGTGTTCGACGCCAAGGGAGACGAGGTCTGGAGCCTCCGCCGCGGCGCCCTGCTTGACGACGAGGCGACCCATGTCGCCTTCGGGGAGGGGGGGCTGGTCTATGTCGGCGGGCGGACGAAATCGTCGCTTCCGGGCGCGTCGGCGACCGGCGACTGGGACGCCTACCTGATGGCGGTCGCGCCCGACGCCAAGGGAACGCCGCGGGCGCTCTTCACCAGCCAGTTCGGCACGACGGGCGCCGATTCCGTCGGCGGGCTGGCGGTCTCGGGCGGCGCGGTCACGGTCGCCGCCGTCGAGAACGGCCACGCGGTGCTGCGCAGCTTCCAGGCGACGCCGACCGAGACGACGGTCGTCCGGCGCGATCAGAACGGCGTGACGACGATCACCACGACGAACGTGACCAACGGCGCCTCGACCCAGACGGTCGACACCTACGGCGCGCCGGACGGATCGGGCGGCGATACGACCACGACCACGGTCTTCACCTCGGCGGTGACCCTGGCGGCCGGCGCGACGCGGGACCTCGGCGATCTGCAGGGCGGCTCGATCGGCGCTCTGACGGTCGATGGCGGTCGTCTCTGGATCGCCGGCGCGACGCGCAACGGGGCCCTTTCGGTCGGCGGCGTGACCCGCGCCTACAACGCCGGGATCGACGCCTTCGCCGCGGCGATTTCGACCGATCTTTCGAACAGTTCAGCCGACAACCTCGCCTATTTCGGCGGTTCGGGCGACGACAGCGTCGCCGGCGTCGCGGTGTCGGGGGGCAAGGTCTGGGTGGCCGGCCGGGCCGCGGCGGACCAGCCCGGAGCGATGGCGATCGCCGCCGAGGACGGCTACCTCGCCGGCCTGGACGTCGCGGCGGGAACCGTCGCCGTTCAGCGGCTGACCGGCAAGGATGGCGTGGCGGCGGCCTCGAGCGTCGCCATCGACGCGACCGGCGCCAGCGCGCTCGACAAGCTGGGGCTGCCGAAGGGGAGCCTGCTCTACGCCGACTCCGTCAAGCTCGTTTCGGCCACCGCCGTCCGCGCCGGCGACAGCTTCCAGATCAGGACGGCCGAGGGCGGCCGGCTGGGCACGGTGACCATCGCGGCGGACGACACCCTGGAATCGCTCGCGGGCAAGATCCGCCGGGCCGCCGGCTTCCGCGCCAAGGTCGAACTGGTCAGCGACGGCGATCTGCGCCGCCTCAAGATCACGCCGGCCACGGACACCTCGACCGTGGAGATCCTTCCCGGCAAGGGCGGGGTCGACGCGCTCGAGGGGCTGGGCCTGGCCGCCGGGGTTGTCCGCAACACCGTCCTCGACCGCAACGGCAAGAGCGTCTCGGCCGACGGCGGCGGGCCGGCCGTGGGCCTGGGCCTGCCGGCCGAACTGTCCGTCGTCGACGAGACCCGCGCCAAGGCCGCGCTTACGGCGATCTCCAAGGCCCTGGGCCGAATCCGCGAGGGATACCGGCAGCTGGAGGCGGCGGCGAAGCCCCAGACGACCGCCGCCGGTTCCGCCGCCGCCGCCGGCCCGGCGCCCGCCTACCTGACCAACCAGATCGCCAACTACCAGGCCGCCCTCAATCGCCTGAACGGCGGCGGCTAGGGGCTCCGCGGCCGAACGCCGGAACTTGCCTCCCGCTTTCGCGACCGCCCGCGGTCACGCGGACTTGAAAGGCCACGGGCGCCCGGATACCGATGTCGGTCATGGAACTTCTCAAGGACCGACGCATCGTCCTGGCGCTCGGCGGCGGCGTGGCGCTGCTGCTGGGCGTGCTCATCGCGGTGGCCTTCACCCGCGGCGACCGGGGCCCCAAGGCGCCGCCTCCGGCCTCCACCGGCGGGCTCGTGGTCGAGACCGGCCGCGACGACGACACCCGGCTTGATCCGGCTCGTCCGATCCGCTGTTTCGTGGCCGGCCAGTTCGTCGGCGAGCTGACCCTGACCGATTGCGCCCGGCGAAACGGGGTCGCCACCGACGCCCTGGACGTGGGCGTTGACGAAACCGGCGCCCTGGCCGCGGCCGATGTCGCCGGCACCCTGCTGGCTCCCCTACCGCCGCCGCCGGCCGCGTCGTCGGCCCCCTCGCCGGTGGCCGCGCCCGCCCAGCCGGCGCCCGCCCAGGGGCCCGGCGCGGTCTGCTGGCGCTACGCCGGGGGCTGGTCGCAGGAGGGCGCCATGGATCTCAACGCCTGCGTCCAGAAGCTGTTCGCCGGCCGGTGCGAGCCCCGCGGGGGCGCCGCCTACGGCCGGTGGGGGACCCAGACGCTGCGCCTGGTCCACGACCGGATCGAGATCTCGTCCGACGATCGCCGGTTCCGCACCCTGGTGGACCAGGGACCCAACTGCAGCATCCCGCCCGTCGGCTGACCCGGAGCGTTTCATGACCAGGTTCGTCACCCTCGCCACCGCCGCGCTCGCCGCGGCCCTGCTGGCCGGCTGCAGCCGCGCCCAGGAGGCGCCGCTGGACAAGGGCGTCTGCTACCATGTGGTGACCGCGGCGGACGGCCAGCTCAAGTTCAACGTCGTGGCCCGCGACCAGCCGAACATCGAGCATTGCGCCGCCCAGCTGGAAGGCATGCGCCTCAGGTTCCTGCGCATGGGCGGCCAGACCCGGGAGGTGGCCGGCGCCTACCAGGGCAACTTCATCTTCCTGCGCCGCGAGGGCATCTTCCGGGCCCAGAAGTGGGACGGCAACCAGTACCTGATGCTGGTCCGCAGCGGCGACGGCCGGCTGGTCGTGCCCGGCGCCGTTCAGTACGAATAGCTCCGCGCCGTTTCCGTCGTTCCGGCGCCGGTCCCTCGACGGGCCAAGTTCCTGTGCATAACCCTTGCGGCCCGGAACAAACTGTGAACGAATGACTTTCGCCGCCTCCGTTCGCCCGCTAGTCTGGGGCCGGATGCCGGCGCGTTCCGAACGGATATGTGGTCGCCGGGCGTGATGAAGGAGAAAGCGATGGCGGGCAGCGTCAACAAGGTCATTCTGGTCGGCAACCTGGGCGCCGATCCCGAGATCCGCACCCTCAATTCCGGCGACCGGGTGGCCAACCTGCGGCTCGCCACCTCCGAGTCCTGGCGCGACCGCGCCACGGGCGAGAAGAAGGAGCGCACCGAGTGGCACCGGGTGGTGATCTTCAACGACAACCTCGTCAAGGTGGTCGAGCAGTACCTGAAGAAGGGCTCGACCGTGTATGTCGAGGGCGCGCTGCAGACCCGCAAATGGACCGACCAGTCGGGCCAGGAAAAGTACTCCACCGAGGTCGTGCTGCAGAAGTTCCGCGGCGAGCTGACCATGCTCGGCGGCCGGGGCGAGGGCGGGGCCCTGCGCGACGAGGGGGACTTCGGCGGCTATTCGGGCGGGCGCACCACGCCCAGCGGCCCCAAGGAGACCTTCTCCGCCGACCTCGACGACGAGATCCCGTTCTGAGGCCCGACGGGTTCGGGCCGGACCGGTCTGGCCCCGGAACCGGCCCATCGCGGCCCCGGGGCGGCCGCGCCCGCGACCGGAAGGTCCGGCGGCGGTGAAGGCGTGGCCGATCGCATTCGTAACCGGGTTTGATCCGAGCCGGGGTTACGCCGGCGGGGCGAGGCGTGCGATGAGCCCCGGGTGACCGCTCCCTCCGACCGCTCCGCCCTGAGCCCCCTCGAATGGGCCGCCATCGCCGCCGTGATCCTGGTCTGGGGCGTCAACAACGCCGCCGCCAAGGTGGCGACCGGCGCGCTGCCGCCCTTCTTCGTCGGCGGCATGCGGTTCGCCATCGCCCTGGCGGCGCTGGCCCCGGTGCTGAGGCCGCCGCTGCCGCCCTGGCGCCAGATGCTGCCGATCGTGCTGCTGCTCGGCCCCCTGCATTTCGGCCTGATCTACTACGGCTTCTCCATCGTGAAGACGCTCAGTCCGCTGGTCGTTTCGCTGCAGCTGTGGATCCCGATGACCGCCTTCTTCGCCTGGCGGGTGCTGGGCGAGCGCATGAGCCGGTCGGGGATGGCGGGCCTGGTCGCGGCCTTCGTCGGGGTGGCCTGGATGAGCCTCGATCCCGGGGCCGCGGCCGACCTGCCCGGCATCGCCATCGGCGTGGCCGCCAGCGCCATGTGGGCGCTGGGGACGGTGTGGGTGCGCCGCCTGCCCGGGTTGCCGCCGCTGAAGGCCCAGGCGGTCACGGCCCTTGTCGCCGCTCCGGTCCTGCTGGCCGCCTCGTTCGCGTTCGAGCCCGACGCGACGCAGAAGGCGGCGACCGCAGGCTGGTTCGTCTGGGCGACGGTGATCTTCGCCGCCCTGGCCTCGACGGTGGGTGCCTCGGCCCTGCTGTTCTGGCTCGTGCAACGGCGCGAGCCCGCCCGCGTGACGCCCTGGTTCCTGCTGACGCCGCTGGTCTCCTGCGCCATCGGGGTGGGGCTGATGGGCGACCGCCTCACGCCGCAGCTGGCCCTGGGCGGGGCGGCGACGCTGGCGGGGGTCGCTCTGGTCGCCCTTTCCGAACGACGGGCTGCGGTTCCGCGGTCCTGATCCCGCCGGGCGGCGTCAAGGCGCCTTGATCGCCCCGCAGGCCACCCGGTCGCCAGAGCCGCCGATAGGCTGGCCGGCGTGGTCGTCCGGGCCGGCGTGGACCACCAGGGCCGATCCGTCGGCGTCGAGCAGGTTGCCGCGTCCGGCCGCCTCGCCCAGGGTCACGAAGGCCGAGAACAGTTCGGCGTTGGCCGCGCCGCCCGCGTCGGCCCAGATGTTTGGCAGGTCCCCGGCCTCGTCGCCGCCCGGGTTCAGCAGGCCGTGGGTCGGCTTGTCGCCGCCGTGGACATGGGCGCCGGCCGACTTGAAGTCGGCGCTGGAGCAGTCGCCCCTGGCATGAAAATGCACGCCGTGCCAGCCGGGGGTCAGGCCCCTGGCCGCGATCCGGATCAGCACCCCGCGCGGCCCTTCGGTGAGGGTGGCCTGGCCCAGGTCCTGTCCCCGCGGCCCCTTCAGCGGCACGGTGAGCGTCCCCTGGGCGGCTCCGGCGGGCAGGGCGATGGCGGCGACGGCGGCGGCCAGGGCGAAAAGGCGCATGGGAAGCTCCTGAAACGGTCTGAATCCGGCCCCCGGCGGTGGCGTCGGCGGGTTCGGGATGTTAACTAACGAACGGACGTTTCGTGTCCGATTCTGACAGCAAATTCCCCCACTTGACCGACGAGACCACAACCCCTCCGGACGACGGACGGCGCGGGGCGATCGCCCCCATCGCCATCGAGGACGAGCTGAAGCGCAGCTACCTCGACTACGCCATGAGCGTCATCGTCAGCCGCGCGCTGCCCGACGTGCGCGACGGCCTGAAACCCGTTCATCGCCGCATCCTGTATGCGATGAACGAGAACGGCTTCTCGTCCGGCGCCGCCTACCGCAAATCGGCCCGTACGGTCGGCGACGTCATCGGCAAATACCACCCGCACGGCGACACGGCCGTCTACGACGCCATGGTGCGCATGGCGCAGCCCTTCTCGATGGGGCTGTTGCTGATCGACGGCCAGGGCAACTTCGGCTCGGTCGACGGCGACCCGCCGGCGGCCATGCGCTACACCGAAAGCCGCATGACCAGGGCGGCCGAGGCCCTGCTCGCCGACCTCGACAAGGACACGGTCGACTTCCAGGAAAACTACGACGGCTCCGAGCAGGAGCCGACGGTGCTGCCCGCCCGCATCCCCAACCTGCTGGTCAACGGCGCCGGCGGCATCGCCGTGGGCATGGCCACCAACATTCCGCCGCACAATCTGGGCGAGGTGGTCGACGCCTGCCTGGCGATGATCGACAACCCGGACATCGGCCTCGACGAGCTGCTCGACATCGTGCCAGGGCCGGACTTCCCGACCGGCGGCGAGATCATGGGCCGCACGGCCGCGCGCCAGGCGCTGATGACCGGCCGCGGCTCGGTGATCATCCGCGGCGTCGCCTCGGTGGAGGAGATCCGCAAGGACCGCGAAGCCATCGTCATCACCGAGATTCCGTTCCAGGTGAACAAGGCGGTGCTGCAGGAGCGGATCGCCGAGCTGGTTCGCGACAAGAAGATCGAGGGCGTCTCAGACATCCGCGACGAGAGCGACCGCGACGGCATGCGTGTGGTGGTCGAGCTGAAGCGCGACGCCCAGGGCGACGTGGTGCTCAACCAGCTCTACCGCTTCACGGCCCTGCAGAGCAGCTTCGGCTACAACATGCTGGCGCTCGACCACGGCCGGCCCGTGCAGATGGGCCTGCGCGAGATGGTCTCGGCCTTCGTCGCCTTCCGCGAGGAGGTCGTCGTCCGGCGCACCCGGTTCGAGCTGGGCAAGGCCCGCGACCGCGGCCATGTGCTGGTCGGCCTGGCCATCGCCGTCGCCAACATCGACGAGTTCATCCACATCATCCGCAGCTCGGCCGACCCGGCCGAGGCCCGCGAACGCCTCTGCGCCCGCGACTGGCCGACCGGCGACATGATGCCCCTGATCGAGCTGATCGCCGACCCGCGCACGGTCGTCGCGGACGGCGCGCGGGTGCGGCTGTCCGACGAGCAGGCGCGGGCCATCCTGGGCCTGACCCTGTCGCGCCTGACGGGCCTGGGCCGCGACGAGATCATGGGCGAGGCCCAGGAGCTCGCCGGCTCCATCGCCGGCCTGCTCGAGCTGCTGTCCGACCGCGCCAACATCATGCGCGTGGTCCGCGAGGAACTGGTCGAGGTCCGCGAGAAGTTCGCCATCCCCCGCCGCACGGTCATGACCGAGGGCGACGCGGACATGGAGGACGAGGACCTCATCGCCCGCGAGGACATGGTCATCACCGTCACCCACGGCGGCTATGTGAAGCGCACGCCGCTGTCGACCTACCGCTCGCAGCGCCACGGCGGCAAGGGTCGGTCGGGCATGTCGACCAAGGACGAGGACGCCGTCACCCGCGTGTTCTCGGCCTCGACCCATGCGCCGGTGCTGTTCTTCAGTTCGGGCGGCAAGGTCTACCGGCTGAAGGTGTGGCGCCTGCCGCTCGGCACGCCGACCTCGCGCGGCAAGGCCTTCGTCAACCTGCTGCCGATCGAGCCTGGGGAGACCATCACCTCCATCTTGCCGTTGCCCGAGGACGAGGCCCAGTGGGGCGCGCTGGACGTGATGTTCGCCACCCGATCGGGCAACGTGCGCCGCAACAAGCTCAGCGACTTCGCGCAGATCAACCGCAACGGCAAGATCGCCATGAAGCTGGACGAGGGCGACGCCATCATCGGCGTCGGCCTCTGCACGACGGCCAACGACGTGCTGCTGACCACGGCGCTGGGCCGGGCGATCCGCTTCGAGGTGGGCGAGGTGCGGGTCTTCGCCGGCCGCGATTCCACGGGCGTCCGCGGCATCCGCCTGGCCGAGGGCGACCAGGCGCTGTCGATGGCCATCCTGCACGGCGTCGACGCCACGCCCGCCGAGCGCGCGTCCTACCTCAAGTACGAGCGCGCCCGCCTTCGCGCCGAGTCCGCCGACGACGAGGAGGGGACCGCGGCGCCGGCCGACGACGAGGAGGACGCCGGCGAGGCCGAGCTGACGCCCGAACGGATCGCCCGGCTGCGGGCGGCCGAGGAGTTCATCCTCACCCTGTCCTCCGAGGGCATCGGCAAGCGCACCAGCGCCTACGACTTCCGCCGCACGGGCCGGGGCGGCCAGGGCCTGCTGGCCCAGGACCTGACCCGCAAGGGCGGTCGCCTGGTCGCCAGCTTCCCGGTCGACGACGCCGACGAAATCCTGCTGGTCACCGACGCGGGCCAGCTGATCCGCTGCCCGGTCAGCGGCATCCGTGTCGCCGCCCGCAACACCCAGGGGGTCATCGTCTTCCGCACCGCCGGAGACGAACATGTGGTCAGCGTCGAGCGCCTCGAGGCCGGCGAGGGCGACGGCGAGTCCGAAGACGGGGCGGAAGGGTAACGCACTCGTCATCCGCCGACCTTGCGTCGTCGGGACACTCGGCTAGTGTGCGCCGCAACATCGAAGGGGGCGGCGATGGCGAGAGTCGGGCTCTATCCGGGAACGTTCGATCCGATGACCAACGGTCATCTGGATATCATCGGACGGGCCGTGAAGCTGGTGGACCGCCTGGTCATCGGCGTCGCCATCAACACCGGCAAGGGCCCGCTGTTCAGCCTCGACGAGCGGGTGGCCATCGTCCGCGACGAGACCGCCCATCTGACCAGCCTCGCCGAGATCGAGGTCCGGCCCTTCGAGGGCCTGCTGATGCATTTCGCCCGCGAGGTCGGGGCCGGCATCATCGTCCGCGGCCTGCGCGCCGTGGCCGACTTCGAATACGAGTTCCAGATGACCGCCATGAACCAGCAGCTCGACCGCGAGATCGAGACCGTGTTCCTCATGGCCGACCCCCGCCACCAGGCCGTCGCCTCGCGCCTGGTCAAGGAGATCGCCTTCCTGGGCGGCGACATCCACAAGTTCGTCACCCCCGGCGTCGCCAGCCGCCTGCTCAGCAAGGTCGGGCGGGGATGATCGCCCTGGCGCTGGCGGCGGCGCTGGCGGCCGCGGAGCCGGGGGCCGAGGCGCACCCCTTCGATCGCGCCTGCATGGACGACTACGGACGCGACCTCTGCGATCCGGGCATGCGCGCCGAAATTCGCGCCAAGTTCGGCGTTCCGTCGGCCGAGGATCTCGCCAGGCAAGGTTTCGAAGGCGTCCGGGTCTTCACGGTCAACGGCTATTCCCGCGACATGCCGCTGATCAGCGTCCTGCGACGTCCAATGGGACAGGCGACGCTTGAGGTTCGCGTGGACGGCGGCGCGACCATGACCACGCCCGCCAGCGCCTGGACCTGGCGCGTCGCCGACAGCCTGGCGGACCTGGCCAAGGCCTCGCCGCCGCACCCGCCGGAAATCCCTCCGGCTGTGTCCACCAAGGGCGGAAACGACGACGACGATGTCGCGATCACGATCTGCCTCCATGCCTGGGTGACGGTCACGGAAGTCATTTCGCGCGGCAGGGTCACGACCCGGATTCGCAACGCCTGTGGCGAAGACCCGCTCTTCGACGGAAGCTTCTTCCTCTCGACCCTCGCCCTGCGGGCTTTCTCGGGTTGCTTTGCCCTGAATCCCCTCGACTATCGCAACGACTCCGACCGCCTGATCGGCTGTTCACATATCAAGGGCAAGGACGGCTACACCTCCGCCGCCCTGTACAACGCCGTTCGGCGCTCGCCACCCTTCGGCGGCTCCTGGGGCGTGACGGTCCTGCCCGAGCAATGGCTCGCCGAGGACGTCGTGGTCGAGCAGGTCGATGAACCGGATCAGGCCGGACGCGTCGCCGTCGCGGCGGCCTGGCCCTTTCGACCAGGCCGAGGCGGGGTCAGGCTCTTCGTCGACAGCGTCGATGCCGGGTTCGAGACCGGCGCCGTCACCGGGATCGTCGAACGTGACCTTGAGGATGGCAAGCTCGTCTCGGCTCCGTTCACGCAGCACTGGGTCAATACCAAGGGCGTTTGGCGACTGAAGCGCTGGACGATCGGCGAGTTCGCACCAGTGACGAAATGACGGACCGCGACGGGACCGGGGCGTTCTGCTTCGACGACACAGGCCTTGTCGTCCGGGCCGCGGCGTTCTACGCGGGCTGACGGGGCGTTTTGAGAGAAGAGTCCGCATGAACACCGCGAAGCTCGCGCCCGCAGCCCTGCTCGCCGCGCTCGCGCTGGCGGCGCCCGCCCTGGCCGCCAAGCCCGCCGCGCCGGCCGCGTCCGCGAGCTTCCCCGACGCCGACTGGCGCACCCCCGACCCGGAAAACGTCCTGGTGGTCGACACCAGCAAGGGCCGGGTGATTGTCGAGCTGACCCCCTGGGCGGCGCCGGCGCATGTGGAGCGGGTGAAGCTGCTGGTCCGCCGCGGCTTTTATGACGGCCTGACCTTCTTCCGGGTCATCGACGGTTTCATGGCCCAGACCGGCGACCCGCGGAACGACGGCATGGGCGGCGCCGACGACCTGCCGGACATGAAGGCCGAGTTCACCTTCCGCCGCGGCCGGGGCCTGCCGGCGACGATCGTCGGGCGGCTGCCGCCCGACATGACGACGCCGGCGCCGACCGAGATCGGCTACGTCGGCCCGATGGTCGTGCGCGGCGCGCCGGAGATGCAGATGATGGTCGCCGCCGATGGCCGGGCGCCGGCCTGGCCGCTGTTCTGCGCCGGCGTGCTGGGCATGGCCCGCGGCACGGCGCCGGACACCGCCAACAGCCAGTTCTTCTTCATGCGCTCGACCTATCCCTCGCTCGACGGCCAGTACACCGCCTTCGGCCGGGTGATCAGCGGCCTGCCGGTCGTGCAGGCGATCAAGACGGGCGAGCCCGTCGCCATGCCGCAGGACGTGATGACCAGGGTGCGGGTGCTGGCCGACATCCCGGCGGCGGAGCGGCCGAAGGTGCAGGTTCTGTCGACCGGCAGTCCGACCTTCAGGGCCATGATCAAGGCGGCCCAGGCCAGGGGCGGCGGCGCCTTTTCGCCCTGCGACCTGGAAATCCCCGCCCGCATCGGCTGAGGAGGCCGCGACATGCGTTCGACCATCCTGCTGACCGCCTTCCTGGCCGCGACCGCGAGCGCGGCCCTGGCCGCGCCGCCGGCGGAGGCCGACTGGCGCGCGCCCGACCCGGAGAACGTGCTGGTCATCGACACCAGCAAGGGCCGGGTGATCGTCGAGCTGGTTCCCGAGGTCGCTCCCGGCCATGTCGCCCGCCTGAAGGAACTGGCCCGCAAGGGGACTTACGACGGCCGGGCCTTCTTCCGGGTCATCGACCGCTTCATGGCCCAGACGGGCGATCCGCAGGATACGGGGGATGGGGCCACCGACCTGCCCAACCTGAAGGCCGAGTTCACGTTCCGCCGCGACGCCGCGACGCCGTTCGTGATCGCCGCCAGCCCCTCGGGGACCGAGGAGGGCTTCGTCAAATCCCTGCCGGTGGTCAGCCAGGCCTGGGCCTGGAGCGACATGACCAGCGACGGCAAGGTCGCCGCCTGGGGCAGCTACTGCCCGGGCGTCGTCGGCATGGCCCGCGAAGACAATCCCGACAGCGCCAACAGCCAGTTCTTCCTGATGCGGCAGCCCTATCTGTCGCTCGACAAGCGTTACACCGCCTTCGGCCGGGTGATCGGCGGCCTGGACGCCGTCCGCGCCATCAAGACCGGCGAGCCCGTCCGCGCGCCGCAGGACCGCATGGACCGCGTCCGCGTTCTGGCCGATATACCGGCCGCCGAACGGCCGTCGGTGCGGGTGATCGATCCCGCCGGCGCCTGGTTCAAGGCCGAAATCGCGCGCCTTCGCCGGGAGAAGGGCGCCGACTTCTCGCTCTGCGACGTCAACCTCCCCGTGGAAGTGAAATGACCCAAGCCAACGACCCTGAAAACACCCTGCTGCTGACCACCGAAACCGGGACGGTGACGATCGCCCTGCGCCCCGACCTGGCGCCCGGCCACGTCGAGCGGATCAAGGAGCTGGCGCGCGAGGGCTTCTACGACGGGGTCGTCTTCCACCGGGTGATCCCCGGCTTCATGGCCCAGGGCGGCGATCCGACCGGCACCGGCTCGGGCGGCAGCAGCAAGCCGGACCTCAAGGCCGAATTCTCCAGCGCCCCGCACCTGCGCGGGGTCTGCTCGATGGCCCGCACCAACTATCCGCACTCGGCCAACAGCCAGTTCTTCATCTGCTTCGACGACGCCACCTTCCTCGACGGCCAGTACACGGTCTGGGGCGCGGTCACCGAGGGCATGGAGCACATCGACGCCCTGCCCAAGGGCGAACCGCCCCGCCAGCCGGGCCGGATCGTCAGCATGAAGGTGGCGGCGGACGCCTGATCCGGTGACCCCCGCCCTGGACGCCGCCTATGCCCAGTCGCATCGGCGCTATCATACGCGGGCGCACGTCGAGGCCTGCCTGGCCCTGCTGGCGGAGCAGACGGGCCTGACGGCGGACGAGCGTCGCCTGCTGACCCTGGCGCTCTGGTGGCACGACGCGGTCTACGATCCCGCCCGGTCCGACAACGAGGAGGCCAGCGCCGCCCTGGCCCGCGACGACCTGGCGGCGCTGGGCGAGCCGGTCGAGGTCCGGGACGAAGTCGCGCGCCTGATCCTGATGACCAAGGGCCATCGGGCGCCGGTGGGCGACCGCCTGGGCGCGCTGATTGTCTCGATCGACCTGGCCGTGCTGGGCGCCGATCCGGCGGTCTACGACGCCTACGCCGCCGCCGTGCGCCAGGAATTCAGCTTCGTCCCGGACGAGGCCTTCCGCGCCGGCCGCGCCCGCGTGATGCGCCGGTTCCTCGACGCGGACGCCATCTTTCCGGATCCGGGCCTTCGGGATCGCTTCGAGGCCCGGGCCCGGGCCAACATCGCCAGGGAGCTGGCCCGCCTGGCGCGCGCCTGACCGGCGGTTAGAGCCTGATGGGTTCAGATCGAAACGACCTGAACCCTGAAACAGGCTCTACACTCTTGAATCTAAAGCACGATTCAACGGTCAGACGATTCCGTCTGACCGCATCGTGCTTTAGCGGGCCGGGACCAGGGTCACGACGACCGGGTAGTGGTCCGAGCCGAGCGCGGGGCCCCGGCGGGCCTCCAGCGTCCGCCAGGCCTCGCCGGCGTAGACGTGGTCGATGGGCAGGAGCGGGAAGGGGGCCGCCAGGTTCAGCCGCGAGACCGCGCCTGCCGGCCAGCTGGCCAGGGCCCGCGTGCGTCGCTCGAGGCCGAACGTCCGGTCCTGCCGGCGCAGCGAATACGACCAGGGCGTCGAATTGAAGTCGCCGGCGACGATCAGGCGGTCCTTGGGAAAGCGCGCCAGCACCTCCGCCAGGCGCCGCGTCATCTGCTGCTGCGGGCCCGCCGGCCAGGGCCAGGTGTAGTGGATGCCGACGACGGTGTAGCGGCCCCGCGCGTCGGCGAAGGTCGCCCAGGCGCCGGCCAGGCCGGCGTGCGAGACCGTGGGCGATAGGCCGCCCTCGGCGACGGGCCGCCGCTTGGACAGGATCATCGTCGAACAGGGCCAGGGCTCGGCGCAGGTCGTGCGATGCGGATAGCGCCGCCGCAACGCCTGCACGACGCCCCCCGAACGGGCGAAGGCTTCCTCGAGCACCACCACGTCGGGATCGGTCTCCAGGATCCAGCGCGCGGTCGCCCGCGGGTCGCGGTTGCGGCCCCAGAGGTTGAACTGGACGACCTTCAGCCTCTCGCCATCGACCCCGGCGTCGGATCGCGGCGCGAGGACCTCCGGCGCCACCAGGGTCAGCGAGGCCAGCGCCCCGGCGGCGGCGAGGACGGGCGTCAGCCGGCCGCGACGACCGCTCGCCAGCCAGGCCAGGCTGGCCAGCGCGGCGCCCGCCAGCCACAGCGGCGCGAAGTGGGTCAGGATGTCCAGCCGGTCGCTGACGAGTCCGCCCATGGCCGCCAGGGCGAGCGCCGCCGAGACGGCGGCCAGCACCAGGGCCGCGGCCCGCGTCAGGTCGGCGATGGCGGTGAGAATCGACTTCACCGGGCAAGCTGTAGCACGGGGCCCGTGCAGGCCTGATGCAGGTCAGTCTCCGACCCAGTAGGTGAAGGCGATCTTCCGCGCCGGCGCGTCGCCGATCCTGAGGTCGCCGTTCAGCACCACCTCCGGGCTGGATCCCGCCGCCTTGGCCCGTTCCAGCGCCGCCTTGTCGAAGGTCCCCACGAAGGTCACCTCGCCGAGCTTGGCGTCGCGGCCGCGGAAGCTCATCCGGACGGCGTCGAAGCTGTAGGCCTCCGGCAGGACGCGCACGGTGACCGAATGTCCCTCGCCGCCCAGCTCATTGGGAACCCGGGGGCTGGTGATGTCGTCGAACTGGAAGAGGATCGGGCCGAAGGTCGAGGCGCGGTCGCCCCTCTCCCAGGTCTGGAAGTCGCTGGGCATGCCCACGGCCAGGTGGCTGAGCGCGTAGCGGCCGGTCTGGATGCGATTGGGCGGCATGTAGTAGCCCGAGGCCTCGAAGCCGTCCTGGTGACGGAAGCCGTCGGCGACGACCAGGGCAGGCGCTGCCGGCGCCGCGGGGGCCGCCGGCGCCGCGGGCGGGGCGGCGGGCGCCTCCGCGGTTTCGGATCTGCGGTCGCAGCCGGCGCCGGCGAGGGCCAGCAGGGCGGCGGCGGTCAGGGCGGCGGCGCGGACGCTCATGGTCGTGGATTCCCCCGGAGCAGGCGAGGCGAACATCGGCACGGCGACCGCCGTTTGTCCACCGCATGCTTGACGGCGGGCGAGCGGCGTGGCGGATCGCGGGCCCATGCGCGTCGCCGACTTCGATTTCGACCTGCCCGAGGACCGCATCGCGCTGCGGCCCGCCGCCCCGCGCGAGGCGGCGAAGCTGCTCCTCGTGCGCCCGGGCGAATCCCTGATGGACCTGACGGTCGGCGACCTGCCCGCGCTGCTGGCGCCGGGAGACGCCCTGGTCTTCAACGACACGCGGGTCATCCCCGCCAGGCTCGAGGGCCGGCGAGAGGCCCGGGCCGAAGGCGGGGGCGACGGCCGGCCGGTCGCCGTCGAGGCGACCCTGCACCGCCGGCTCGCCGCCGACCGCTGGAGCGCCTTCATGCGGCCGGGCAAGCGGCTGCGGGCCGGCGATCGCATCCGGTTCGGAGACCGGGGCGACCGCGCCTGCGCCGGGGCGGCGCTCGACGCCGTGGTCGTCGCCAAGGGCGAGGGCGGCGAAGTGGAGCTGGCCTTCGACCTCGCCGGACCCGACCTTGACCTGGCGATCAACGCCCGGGGCCACATGCCCCTGCCGCCCTACATCGCCGCCAAGCGGGGGGAGGACGAACAGGACCGGCGCGACTACCAGACCGTCTACGCCCGCGAGGACGGCTCGGTGGCCGCCCCCACGGCGGGGCTGCATTTCACGCCGGACCTGCTGGCCCGGCTGGCGGCGGCGGGCGTGACGCAGCACTTCGTCACCCTGCACGTCGGCGCCGGCACCTTCCTGCCGGTGAAGGTCGAGGACACGGTCGACCACCGCATGCACGCCGAGTGGGGCGAGGTCACCGCCGCGACCGCCGCCGCGCTCAACGCCGTTCGCGCCGCCGGCGGACGCATCGTCTGCGTCGGCACGACCTCCCTGCGCCTGCTGGAGAGCGCCGCCGAAGTGGACGGGACCCTTGGTCCCTGGTCGGGCGAGACGGCGATCTTCATCACGCCGGGCCACCGTTTCAGGACGGCCGACGCCCTGATGACCAACTTCCACCTGCCGCGGTCGACGCTGTTCATGCTGGTCAGCGCCTTCGCCGGCCAGGCCGCGATGCGGGCGGCCTACGACCACGCCATCGAGGCGGGCTACCGCTTCTATTCCTACGGCGATTCAAGCCTGCTATGGCGCGCGGCCTGATGGCGGCCTTTCCCTTCGAAATCTCGGCGACCGACGGCGCGGCCCGCACGGGGGTCCTCAGGACGCCGCGCGGCGACATCCGCACGCCGGCCTTCATGCCGGTGGGCACCGCGGGCACGGTCAAGGCCCTGACGGTCGACCAGGTGGCCCAGACCGGCGCCGATATCCTCCTGGGCAACACCTATCACCTGATGCTGCGGCCAACCGCCGAGCGGGTGAAGAGGCTGGGCGGGCTGCACCGCTTCATGCGCTGGGACAGGCCGATCCTCACCGACAGCGGCGGCTTCCAGGTCATGAGTCTGGCCGGCATCAGCAAGGTCACCGAGGCGGCGGTGACCTTCTCCAGCCACATCGACGGCTCGCGGCACGTGCTGAGCCCCGAGCGGTCGATCGAGATCCAGGCGGACCTGCTGGGGGCCGACATCGTCATGCAGCTGGACGAATGCGTCGCCTTCCCCGCCGAGGAGGCCCGCGCACGGCAGGGGATGGAGCTCTCCGCCCGCTGGGGCGCGCGCTCGAAGGCGGCGTTCGGCGAGCGCGACGGCCAGGCCCTGTTCGGCATCCAGCAGGGTTCGGTCTACGAGGGACTGCGCCGCGAATCGTCCGAACGCCTGGTCGAAACCGGCTTCGACGGCTACGCCATCGGCGGCCTGGCGGTGGGCGAGGGTCACCAGGGCATGGTCGAGGTGCTCGACTATGCGCCGGGCCTGCTGCCGGCCGACCGGCCGCGCTACCTGATGGGCGTGGGCAAGCCGCTGGATATCGTCGAGGCGGCGGCGCGGGGGGTCGACATGTTCGACTGCGTGCTGCCGACCCGCTCGGGTCGCCACGGCCAGGCCTGGACCTGGGCGGGGGCGATCAACCTGAAGAACGCCCGCTTCGCCGAGGACGAAACCCCGCTCGACGAGGGAAGCGCATGCCCGGCCAGCCGGGACTATTCGAAGGCCTATCTGCACCATCTGGTGAAGGCCGACGAGATTCTCGGCCAGGTGCTGCTCTCCTGGCACAACCTGGCCTTCTTCCAGGCCCTGATGGCCGCCCTGCGCGCGGCCATCGCCGAAGGCCGCCTCGCCGCCTTCCGCCGGGACTTCAGGGCGGGACTGAAGGACTGACGCGGAGCCCGTCGGTCCTTCAACGGATCGGATACTGCGGACCCTTCTTCTTCGGCGGCTTCTTCGGCAGTTCGGATTTCACATGCGTCGGCGTCGCCGGCGGGTTGCAGCCGCGCGCCTCGCCCAAGCCCTTGAGATAGCCCCGCCGGATGCCGCCGGCAGTGATGGCCGCGCGCACCAGCTTGTCGTGGCGCTCGGCTCCGGTCAGCCGCCGCACCCAGCCGCGCAGGGGAATCAGGTCCTGGGCGGCGGAGGCCACCATGCCCAGGGCGGTATCGCCCGCCGCGTCCTTGCCCTTGGCGATGAGGCCGCGTTCGTCGCCGTCGTCAGGCTCGTCGATGTCAGGTCCCAGCGCCTCGTTGAGCGGCCGGATCAGCGCGATCAGCTGCGGGCAGGTGGCGGGCCTCGGTCGGGCGTAGGGGTCTTCCAGCGCCTCGAGCAGAACGGGCGGGATCTTGGTCCTCAGCAGGTTCAGATCGCGCGCGGGCGCGCTGATCGCGCCGGTGACGCTGCCCTTGTTGACCTGGTCGGTGGTGCGGACCTGACCCGTGGCGGGCGGCGTCTGGCGGCTGGCGGCGAGCCCGGGCAAGCCGGCGCAGACGACCACGACCAGGGGCAGGAGAATACGTGTGCGCATGGTCGCAGGCTAACCCGGCTCGCCGATCCGCGCCAAGGCGTTCGGCGCTTGCCCGCGAGAAGCGCCGACACTATGGTCCGCGCCGCTTCGAACCGGCCGGTCCACGGCCGCTCAGGCGGGCCGGTAGCTCAGTGGTAGAGCATTCGACTTTTAATCGAATGGTCCTGGGTTCGAGTCCCAGCCGGCCTACCAAACCTCGGCGCCACGCCCGGAGCCTTTCCGCCCGATGACCATCTCGATCCGTTCGGTGGAGAAGGCCTTCGGTCGCTACCCGGCCCTTTGCGGCGCCAGCCTGGAGATTCCGCCGGGCGAACTGCTGGCGCTTCTCGGCCCCTCGGGGTCGGGCAAGACCACGCTTCTGCGCGCCATCGCCGGTCTTGAGCTGCCCGACAGCGGCCAGATCCTGTTCGACGACGAGGACATGACGTACGTCGCCGCCGCCCGCCGTCGGGTCGGCTTCGTCTTCCAGCAGTACGCGCTGTTCCGGCACATGACCGTGGCCGGCAACGTCGCCTTCGGCCTCGATGTGCAACGGGGACCCGAAAGGCCGTCGAAGGCCGAGATCGCGCGGCGGGTCGAGGCGTTGTTGCGCCTCGTCGAACTCGACGGGCTTTCGCCGCGCTATCCCTCGCAGCTCAGCGGCGGGCAACGGCAACGAGTCGCCCTGGCCCGGGCGCTGGCGGTCGCGCCGCGCGTCCTGCTGCTCGATGAGCCGTTCGGAGCGCTGGACGCCACTGTCCGCAAGACCCTTCGCAAGGAACTGCGCCGCATCCACGACGCCACCGGCGTGACCACGATCTTCGTTACCCACGACCAGGAGGAGGCGCTTGAGCTGGCCGACCGGGTGGCCATCCTGAACCAGGGGCGGATCGAACAGGTGGGGCGGCCGCAGGAGGTCCGCGATTCGCCGGTCAACGCCTTCGTCTGCGGTTTCGTGGGCGAGGCGAACCGCATCGAAGGCCGTGTGAGCGGCGGCCGCTTCGCCGGGGGCGGAATCGAACTGCCGGCCGCGGGCATGGACGACGGCCAGGCCGTGGCCTTCGTGCGCCCCCACGACATCGTCCTGGATGGCGAGGGCTTTCCCGCCGTCGTCGAGCGGACCGGGATCGACGGCGCGCTCGCCCACATCGAGCTGCGCACCGCCGGCGGGCTGCTGCTGGAGGCCCAGGTCTCGCGCGAGCAGGGCCGCGCCCTGGCGCCCGGCGCGACGGCCAGGGCGGCCATCCGCCGGGCGCATCTGTTCGCCGACTGAGCCCGTTACTGCTGCTGTTGTTGCTGCTGTTCGCGCCGGCGGGCGTCGTCGGGGCCGCGCCGACGGCCGCTGGGGAAGGCGGGGCGGGGCAGGCGCAGGAACTCCGGTTCGGTCGGCGCCGCCCGGGCCCGGCCGACCGACACCGCCACGGCCAGGTGGCTGTCCGCCTCGCCCTTGTAGATGCCGAGCGTCGGCGGCACGTCGCCGTAGTCGCGGCCGACCGCGACGGCCACGTGCCGTTCTCCGGCCAGCATGTCGTTGGTCGGGTCGAACCCCGTCCAGCGCAGGGTCGGCAGGAAGACTTCCGCCCAGGCGTGGGTGGCGTCGGGGTCGGAGCGGTCGCCCTGGCCGCGGTCGGTGAACAGATAGCCCGAAACGTAGCGCGCCGGGATGCCCCAGCCCCGGCAGATGGCGATCATGATGTGGGCGAAGTCCTGGCAGACGCCCCGGCCCACGCCGAGCGCCAGGTCGATGGGGCTGTCGGCCCGCGTCGCCCCCGGCGCGTAGTCGAAGGCCTGGTAGAGCGTCGTATTCAGCGCCCGCATCGCGGTGAGCGGATCGCCATGACGCAGCCCGTCCAGATCCCGCTCGCGGATGAAGGCCTCCAGCGCCGCGGACGGCCGGGCGAAGCCGTGCGGCCGCAGGAAGTCGAAGCACTCTCCGCGCACGAAGTCGCTCCGCAGGCGGTCCCACTCGCCCATGTCTAGGGCCTGGGGCAGTTCCGGGTCCGGCTGGGTCTCAACCGCCGCCCGCGCCTCGATGCGCAGGGTCTCGTGCGCCTGCGGCACGTCGAAATGGTAGACGGCGTTGCCGAAGCTGTCGGGATAGGAGAACAGCTGGGCCCGGGGATCGAGCTCCAGATCGAAGCTGATCAGTCGCTGGCGGGCGCTCTTGCGGGGCTGCATCCGCAGCTCCATGACGCTTTCCCGCACCGGGCGCTCGTAGTGGTACTGGGTGAGGTGGCGGACTTCCAGCAGCATCAGGCGGGCAGCTTCATCTCGAGCGAATAGGCCACGAAGGCGTCGAACACGGCCTCGTGGATGCGGGCGCACTCGCCCTTGACCGTGGCGAGCAGGGCGCTGGCGCCCACCGTCTCCAGCTCGTCGGCGTCGGCGTACTGCAGGCGCGCCTTCAGCCGCCCAGCGAGCCGTTCGGGCGCGGCGACCCCGGCCTCGCCATGGCGCGAGACTCCGACCAGGTGCTCCTCGATCCGCGCCGTGGCGAACCGGATCGAGCGCGGGAAGTCCTCGTCGAAGACCAGGAACTCAAGGATGTGCCGGGGCTCGATCTCGGCGGTGTAGCGGCGCAGATAGGGCTCC
The DNA here is from genome assembly GCA_049323695.1 of Pseudomonadota bacterium. Classification (GTDB taxonomy): domain Bacteria; phylum Pseudomonadota; class Alphaproteobacteria; order Caulobacterales; family Caulobacteraceae; genus Caulobacter. The sequence continues at coordinate 39,409 of JBMOOF010000037.1, read as the reverse complement.
AGCGCGCAGCCCATGCGCAGCAGGTTCATCAAGGCGAGGCGGTCGCTGACCTGGCCGCCCCGTCCGTCGCCGAAACAGACCTCAAGCAGGCGGGCCATCAACTGCGCGCGCTCCAGGTATCCGCCCAGCAGCAGGAACCGCCACCCCTCGCCATGGCTCATGGTGGCGTCGGCGGCGCCCCGGAAAAGGTGCAGATCGGCGATCAGATCGTGCAAGAAGGCCGAGGATCCCGCCTCGAACTGCGCCCCCGCGCCCTCGCCGGTGACCTTCAGATAGAGCAGGTTCAGCCGCTCCCAGGTCTCGGTGGTGATCTGGTCGCGCACCTGGCGGGCGTTCTCCCGCGCCTGGGCGAGGGAGGACAGCACCGAGGTGGCGTCGTCCCGGTCAAGCACCAGGGCCCTGGCCGCCTCGAAGGTGCGGGCGGCCCTGGCCATGTCGGGATCGCCCACGGCCGACAAGGCGATGTACGCGGTCTGGGCGGCGGCGTCCGAGCGGTCCAGGGTGGCGTTCAGCATGACGTCGGCCAGCCGCGCGAAATGTTCCGCCCGCTCCAGGTAGCGGCCGATCCAGTAGAGGCTGTCGGCGACGCGCGCGAGCATCATGGCGCGGCCTCCTCGGCGTCATCGCCGGCAAGGACCCAGGTGTCCTTCGATCCGCCGCCCTGGCTGGAATTCACCACCAGCGAGCCCCGGCGCAGGGCGACGCGGGTCAGGGCGCCCGGCGTCACGACGATCTTCTCACCGGAGAGGATGAAGGGCCGCAGATCCACGTGCCGCGGCTCGATCCGCCCGTCGATCAGGCAGGGCGCGGTCGACAGCTGGATGGTCGGCTGGGCGATGTAGTTGGCGGGGTCGGACTTCAGGGCTTCGGCGAAGGCCTCGCGCTCCTTCCGGGAGGCGTGCGGCCCGACCAGCATGCCATAGCCGCCCGAGGCCCCAACGGCCTTGACCACCAGCTTGTCGAGATTGGCCAGCACATGGCCGAGCTGCGCGGGCTCGCGGCAGAGGAAGGTCTCGACATTGGGCAGGATGGCGTCCTCGCCGAGGTAGTAGCGAATGATGTCCGGGACGTAGGCGTAGACGGCCTTGTCGTCGGCGACCCCCGTTCCGGGCGCGTTGCAGATCACCACATTGCCGGCGCGGTAGGCGTTGAACAGGCCCGCGACCCCCAGGCCCGAATCCCGTCGGAAGGCGAGGGGGTCGATGAAGTCGTCATCGACCCGGCGGTAGATCACGTCCACCCGGCGCAGGCCCGTCGTGGTGCGCATGTAGACCATGTTGTCGTGCACCACGAGATCGCGGCCCTCGACCAGCGGCGCGCCCATCAGGCGGGCGAGATAGGCGTGCTCGTAGTAGGCGCTGTTGTAGACGCCGGGGGTCAGCACCACGACCTGCGGATTGGCGAGCCAGTCGGCGGCCATGCTCTTCAGCGTCGCCAGCAGCAGATCGGGATAGCGCTCCACAGGCCGCACGTTGGCGGTGCGGAAGGTGCCCGGGAAGGTGCGGCGGGCCGCGTCGCGGTTGGCCAGCATGTAGGAGACGCCCGAGGGGACGCGCAGATTGTCTTCGAGCACGGCGAAGGCGCCGTCCTGCCCGCGGATCAGGTCGCTGCCGCAGACATTGGCGTAGGCCTTGTGGGGCACATAGAGATGCTGCATCTCGCGCCGGTACGAGGGCGCGCCCAGCACCAGTTCGCGCGGCACCGCCCCGTCCTTGAGGATCTGCTGCTCGCCATAGATGTCGGCCAGGAACATGTTCAGTGCGCGGAGGCGCTGGACGAGGCCGGTCTCGATCCCCCGCCACTCGCGGGCCGGAATGATCCGCGGCACCAGATCGGTGGGAATGATCCGCTCGGTGGTGGAGTCGGCGCCGTAGACGGTGAAGGTGATGCCCTGCAGCAGGAACGAGCGCTCGAGGGTCTTCTGCCGGTCGGCGAGGGCTTCGGGCGAGAGTGTCGTCAGCCGGCCGTGGACGCCGCCGTAGTGGTCCCGAACGGCGCCGTCCTGGGCGTACATCTCGTCGAAGGCCGCGCCCGGCAGATAGGCCGCCAGGGCGGTTCGCGCGGTCGGCGCGGCGGCGTCGAGGTCGGCGCTGAGAGCGCTCACCAGGGAATCCGTTTCTTTCGCCGTCTGAACGGCCTCTTCACGGTTCATTGCTCACCATAATCCCTGCCGGCAGGCCGCCTTTCGGCGCGAGTCGCTCCGACGGGCTCCGGATGCACGGCATTTGTGCAACTTTCGCCCCGCCTGCAACGGCCGCGGCGGCGTGACAGCCGTCGACGGCCCGACTAAACGGAACCCGCGGGGGCGCTGACAGAGGACTATCACTTGGCGCCTGCGCGCTCCGCCCTCGCCGCTTCGGCCGCCGCTGCGCTTGTCGCGTTCGCGACTCCCGCGCTGGCGCAGACGCCGTTGGCGTCGATCCAGGGCGTTTCCGACGATGACCTGCGCGAGGCGATCGAGCGGGCGATCGGCGAGTCGAGGACGACGCCGGAAACCCGCTTCGAGGCGCGCCGCCGGGCCCGCGAGGCGGCGGAGGACGCCATCGCCGCCCTGCGCACCCAGGGCTACTATGGCTACACCGTCGAACCGGACGTGGTCGACCGCGACGACGACGAAGGCGGCGAGCCGCCGCGGCCGATCGTGCGCATCGATCCCGGTCCCCGTTTCCGCTTCGCCGGCGCCGCCGTCGAGTGGGTCGGGGCCGAGCCCCTGCCGGAAGTGGTGATCGCCGCCGAACAGGCCATGGCGTTGCGCCGCGGCGCGGCCGGCCGCTCTCCCGACGTCCTCGCCGCGGAGGGCCGGATCGTCGCCGCCCTGCAGAAGCGCGGCTACGCCGACGCCGCGCCGGGGACGCGAGAGGTGATCGTCGACCACGCCGACGACACCGTCCGGCCGACGTTCCGCATGATCGCCGGCGACCGGGTGCGGATGGACGGCCTGATCCTCGATCCGCCGGGACGCACGCGGCGCGACTGGGTCGTCGAGCTGGCGCCATGGAAGGCCGGCGACATCTACGACCCGGAGGACGTCGCCGAACTGGAGCGCCGCCTGCTCGACACCGGCGTCTATGACTCGGTGTCCGTCGTGCTGCTGCCCAGGGACAAGGCCACGGCGGAGGGGCTGCGCCCGGTCACGGTCGCCCTCGTCGACCGCCCGCCGCGCACCCTGGAGCTCAGCGCCGGCTACTCGACAAGCGAGGGAGCGGGCCTGGACGTTCGCCGCACCCGCTACAACCGCCTCGGCCGGGCCGACGTGACGACCTACACCCTTCGGCTGGCTGAACTGCAGCAGCGGTTCGAGGGCAAGCTCGCCCTGCCGCACTGGCGACGGCCCCAGCAGACCCTGACCCTCGCGGCCGGGCTCTACAACGAGCAGACCGACGCCTACGACGCCGCCGGCCTCGTCGCCTCGGCGGACCTCACCCGGCGGTTCGGCCGCACCTCCTTCCTGACGCTGGGCGTTTCCGCCGACGCCGCGCGCAGCGCCGAGGTCACCGAGGTGAACAACACCACGGTCCGGGGCGAGGAGCGCGACATCCTCACCGGGGCGGTACTGGCCGCCTTCGCCCTGGACCGGTCCAACGATCCGCTGGATCCGGTGAACGGCTGGCGGGTTTCGGGCTCGGTCGAGCCGACGGCCGCCTTCGGCGACGTCCAGGCGCAGTATCTGCGCGTCCAGGCGCAGGGTTCGGCCTATTTCGCCTTCGACGAGGAGGCCAGGACCGTGCTGGCCGGGCGCGTCAAGGCCGGCTCCATCTGGGGCGCGACCCTGGACGACGTGGGCGCCCCCAGGCGCTTCTACGCCGGCGGCGGCGGTTCGGTGCGCGGCTACGCCTGGCAGGCCATCGGCCCGCGCCTGGCCGACAACACGCCGCAGGGCGGCCTGTCGCTTCTCGAGGCGTCGGTCGAGCTGCGCCAGGCGCTCACGGAGCGCTGGGGCGCGGTGGTCTTCCTCGACGCCGGCGCGGTCGGCAGCGACGCGACGCCGGGCGGCGACGACTTCAGCGCCGGGGCCGGGGTCGGCGTTCGATACGACCTCGGCTTCGGCCCCATCCGCGCCGACTTCGCCGTGCCCCTCAACAAGCGGGCGGGCGACCCCGAGTTCCAGATCTACATCAGCATCGGACAGGCGTTTTGACCGAGACCGCGCCCCCGCCGCCGATCCCGGCCCGCCGGCGCCTGGCGCCGACGACCGGCCCCGGCTGGGTCATGCTGGTCTCGGTGCTGGCGGTGTTTCTCGTCGGCGGCGCGGCGCTGCTGACCCGCTACGGCGTCAACACCGCGCCCGGGCTGCTGTTCGTCGAGGCCCGAGCCAGCGGCCTGAAGCTGGGCCGGTTCGGGCGGCTCAGGATCGAAGGCCTGAAGGGCGATCTGTGGCGCGACTTCACGGTTCGCAAGCTCACCGTCCGCGACGAGAAAGGCGTGTGGCTGGAGGCCCGGAACGTCGCGGTGACCTGGCGCTACCACGAGCTGTTCGTCCGCCGTTTCCACGCCGATCGTCTGACCGCGGGCGAAGTGCGGGTGCTGCGCCGACCGACCCTGACGCCGAAGACGGAGTCCCGCGGGCTGCCGGTGTCGATCAAGATCGAGACTTTCAGGTCGGTCCTGGAGACCGCCCCGGCCTTCAGCTACCAGCGCGGCCGGTTCGACGTGGTCGGCGCCCTCGACATGGTGCGCAAGGGGCCGGCGCATGTGCGGCTCGGGCTGGCCAGCCGCCTGCACCCGGGCGACCGGGCCGGGGTCGCGGTCGACACGGGCAAGGATCAGCCGCTCGTGGTGATCGTCGACGCCGCCGAGGCCCGGGGCGGGGCGATCGCCGGCTCGCTGGGCCTGCCGGCCGACCGCCCCTTCGCCCTGACGCTTCGCGCCGGCGGCCGGGACGGGGAGGGCCGCTTTTCATTGCTCGCGACCTCCGGCGCGACGACGCCGGCCCGGGCCGCGGGCGCCTGGACCAGGGCCGGCGGCTCGGCCAGCGGCCGGGTCTCCCTCGCCGCCTCGACGCTGTCGGCGCGGTTCGTCCGGCGGTTCGGCGACGAGGTGCGGTTCACGGCGACCAGCCGCCGCACGGCCAGGGGCTACCACGCCATCGACGGCCGGCTGGACGGCGAGACGCTGTCGGCGACCTTCCGCGGCGAGGCAGACCTTGGCCAGCGCATGACTAGCCCCAAGGGCGTCCAGGTCGTCCTGACCAGCCGCGCGCTTGACCGCGTCGCCGTTTCCACGCTGAAGGGCCAGGCGCGCTCCGAGGGGCTGATGATCGGCAGCTGGCCGCGATGGACCTACGTCGGGACGATCTCGGGATCCAACCTGACCCTGGGCGGCTATGGCCTCGCCCGGGCGTCGGGGCCGGTGAAGGTCGCCCGGGGCAAGGGCGAGATCACCGTCCAATCCAGCCTGGCCGGCGAAGGCGGGCGCGGCGCGGGCTATGTCGCGGCGCTGCTGGGCGGGCGGCCCAAGGGAGACGCCGTCGTCTCGCGCCTGTCCGACGGCCGGGTGCTGATCCGCCGGGTGCGCGTCGCCGGCGTCGGCCTCGAGCTCGACGGCCAGGGCGAGCGGCGCCTGTTCGGCGGGCTGTCATTCAAGGGCGAGGCCCGAATGGCCAACCTCCAGGCCGCGCGCCTGGGCGCCAAGGGCCGGGCGACGGCGGCCTGGTCGGCGTCTCAGGGCGGCCGGGGCCGGCCCTGGTCCGTGAAGATCGACGCGCGCGGCGGCGGCTTCGCCACCGGCTACGCCGAACTCGACCGGCTGCTCGGCGCGGCGCCCCGTCTGCGCGGCGACGCCGACTACCAGGGCGGGGTGTTCTCGATCACCTCGGCGGACCTCAGCGGGGCGCTCGGCTCGGCGCGCACGGCCGGCGTCGTCGGCCCCAAGGGCGCCCTGCGGCTGAAGCTGGACTGGACCGCCCGCGGCCCGTTCCGGGTCGGCCCGGTGGAGATCGCCGGCGACGCGCGGGGGACCGGAGCCATCACCGGCACGACCGCCGCGCCCCGCGCCGATCTGCTGGCCGATTTCGCGACCGTCGACCTGCCCCGCCTGACGCTTTCCAACGCCCACATGACGCTCAGTTTCCTTCGCGGGCCGGCGGGGACGGACGGCCAGATCGCGGTGACGGCCGACAGCGAGTACGGACCGGCGCGCGGCAGGACCGCGTTCCGCCTGGCGGAGGGCGGCCTCGACCTGACCGGGCTCGACGCCGACGCCGGCGGCGTCCAGGCCAGGGGGACCCTGACCCTGCGGCGGGGGCGGCCGGCGACGGCTGACCTGGCGCTGGCCATCGGTCCGGGCGCCGTGCTGACGCAGGGCGCGTTGACCGGGTCGGCGCGCCTCGTCGACGCCGCGGGCGGCCCGCGCGCCCGGCTGGACCTCGTGGCGCGGAACGCCGCCGTCCGCGGCACGGGGGGACTGGTGCTGTCGACCGCGACGATCGGCGCCGACGGTCCGCTGGATCGCCTGCCGGTGACCATCGACGGCCGCGGCGCCTATGGCCAGAACCGCTGGCGCTTCAGGGGCGGCGGGATCTACGTGCAGCGCGGCGACGCCACGGGCCTGTCGCTGGAAGGCGAAGGCCGCTTCGGCAACGCCGACTTCCGCACCCTGGAGGCCGCCCGCATCGGCTTCGGCGCCGGAGAACGGTTCGCCGACCTCAAGCTCGACATCGAGGGCGGTCGCGCCGCCTTCACCGCCCGCGCCGACAAGGAGGGGGCCGACATCCGCGCCAGCCTGACGGGCGTCGCGCTGGGGGCCTTCAACGAGGACCTCGCCGGCGCCTTCGACGCCGAACTGGTGCTGACCGGCCGCGGCGACCGGCTGGGCGGGACGCTGGAGGCCGCCCTCAGGGACGCCCGGGCCCGGGGCTCGTCCAGGTCGGTCTCGGTCGACAGCCGCGTGAAGGCCGTGCTGAACGACCAGACGCTCAATGTGGAGGCCACGGCCACCAACGCCGGGGGCCTGCGCTCGCAAGCGACCCTGGCCCTGCCGGTGCAGGCCTCGGCCGCGCCGCTTCGGCTGGCGATCGCCCGCCAGCGGCCGATGCAAGGCCGCTTCTCGGCCGCCGGCGAGATCAAGCCCCTGTGGGACCTCCTGATCGGCGGCGAGCGCAGCCTGGCCGGCGACGTCGACATGGCCGGGACGATCGGCGGCACGCTCGCCGATCCGCGTCTCGCTGGCCAGGCCAACCTCAAGTCGGGGTCGTTCGACGACGGGGTCATCGGCCTGAAGCTGCGCGACATGGAGCTCACCGCCTATCTCGCCGACAACGCCATCGACGTGTCCGGCTTCAAGGCGGTCGACGGCCGCGGCGGCCAGCTGTCGGGGGCCGGCCGCATCAGCCTTCTGCGCGACGGGGTCAGCAGCTTCCTCATCGCGCTCAAGGACTTCCGGCTGATCGAGAACGAGGCGGTCACCGCCACCGCCTCGGGCGAGGCGACCCTGAACCGCAGCGCCGACGGCAAGATGCAGCTCGCCGGAGCCCTGACCATCGACCGGGCCACGGTCGCCGCCAACCCGCCGACGCCCCGCGGCGTGGTGCCGATGGACGTCGTCGAGGTCAACCGGCCGGAGGGCGAGGACACCGTGGCCCTGCCGGAGACCTCGCGCGGCCTGGTCATCGCCCTGGACGTCAGCCTCAAGGCGGCGCGCGGCGTCTTCGTGGAAGGCCGGGGGCTCGACGCCGAGCTGTCGCTCGACGCCCATGTCGGGGGCACGACGGCCAGGCCCGTCCTCGGCGGCACGGCCCGCATCGTCCGCGGCGAGTACGACTTCGCCGGCAAACGCTTCGAGTTCGATCCCCGCGGCGCGGTCTATCTGGCCAGCAGCGCCGAGCGGATCCGCCTCGATCTCACCGCCACGCGCGAGGATCCGTCGCTGACGGCGGTGATCCGCGTGACCGGCAGCGCCGCCAAGCCCGAGATCGCGCTGACCTCGACGCCGGCCCTGCCCAGCGACGAGGTGCTGTCGCGGATCCTGTTCGGAGCCTCGGCCTCGCAGCTGTCGCCGATCGAGGCCGCCCAGCTGGCCTCGGCCCTGGCCGCGCTGGCGGGCGGCGGCGGCTTCGACGTGATCGGCAACCTCAAGAACTTCGCCGGCCTCGACCGCCTGGTCTTCGCCGGCGGCGGCGCGGCGGGGGCGATGACCGTCGCCGGCGGCAAGTACCTGACCGACGACGTCTATCTGGAGATCATCGGCGGCGGCCGCGAGGGTCCGGCGGCCCAGGTCGAATGGCAGGTGCGCCGCAACCTCTCGATCATCTCGCGCCTGCAGGGCGAGGGCGGCGGCAAGCTGTCCGTCCGCTGGCGGCGGGACTACTGACACGTCGGGGGGTTCACCTTCCGGCGGGCCCCGGCTAAGACACGGCGTAACGGCGATCCCCGTCTTGCGCCATTCCGGCGGGTCGCCTCTCCGAAACACGCGTAGACCTGGTCCGCGGCAATGGCGTCGGTAGACTGGGTGAAGCCGCCGATGCGTCTGACGCCGGATGAGACAGCCATTCTTGATTCCCTGGCCGACCGGAACAGCGGGCTGGTCGAACGCGCCGTCGACTGGTGCGCGATCAACTCGGGCAGCCGCAACCTGAACGGCCTGGAGGCCATGCGCGGCGTGCTGTGCGACGCCTTCGCCGTCCTGCCGGGCGACCTGACCGACCGGCCGCTGGCGCCGACGATCGAGGTCGCCGCAGAGGGGCGCGAGCGGGAGATCCCGACGACCGACGCCATCGCCGTCTGCGTCCGCCCGGACGCGCCGGTGCAGGTGGTCCTCACCGGGCACTACGACACCGTCTATCCGGCCGACAGCCGCTTCCAGACGGTCGTGAACCGCGCTGACGGCGCCCTGCACGGCCCGGGCATCGCCGACATGAAGGGCGGGATCAGCGTCATCCTGGCCGCCCTTCAGGCCTTCGAAACCAGCCCGGAAAAGGCCAACCTCGGCTATCGCGTGCTGCTCTCGCCCGACGAAGAGGTGGGCTCGATCTCCTCCGGGCCGGTGTTGGCCGAGTTCGGGCGCCTCGGCCATGTGGGCCTGACCTACGAACCCTCCATGCTGCCGGACGGCACCCTGGCCGGCGAGCGCAAGGGCTCGGGCAATTTCCACATCCGGGTGACGGGCCGCACGGCCCACGCCGGTCGCGCCTTCAACGAGGGTCGCAACGCGATCACCGCCGCCGCCCGCATCGCCGGGGCCCTGGACGCCCTGAACGGCCAGCGCGACGGGGTGACCCTGAACATCGCCCGCATCGACGGCGGCGCGCCGTTGAACGTGGTGCCCGACATCGCCGTATTGCGCTTCAATGTCCGCTTCCCGGACCCGGAGGCCGGCGCCTGGATGGAGTCGGCCATCGCGCGGGCCATGACGGCGGGGGAGGGCGAGGGTCTGGCCGTCAGCCTGCACGGCGGCGTCACGCGCCCCGCCAAGCCGTTCAACGCCGCCCAGACCGCCCTGTTCGGCAAGGTGAAGGAGGCCGGCGCCCTGCTCGGCCAGGACATCGCCTGGAAGCCCTCGGGCGGCGTCTGCGAGGGCAATAACCTGTTCGCCGTCGGCCTGCCCAACGTCGACACCCTCGGCGTCCGCGGCGGCGACATCCACAGCGAGAACGAGTTCGCCTGGCCGGACAGTTTCGCCGAACGGGCCAGGCTGTCGGCCCTGATCCTGATGAAACTGGCCAGCGGCGAGATCGACGGCCCCGGCATCCACGCCTTGATGAAAGCGAGCGCCTGATGCTGGTCGTCCGTCCCGCCCTACCGACCGACTACGAAAGCCTGATGGAGCTGGCCGTCCTTTCGGGGCGCGGCTTCACCAGCCTGCCCGAGGACGAGCCGACCCTGCGCGAGCGGCTGGAGCTTTCCAGGGCCAGCTTCGCCGGCGAGGTCGCCCCGCCCGAGGCCTGGTACACCCTGATGCTGGAGGACGCCGACACCGGCGGAATCGACGGCGTCGCCGGGGTCAAGGCCGGCGTCGGGCTGAAACGACCGTTCTTCTCGTTCCGCGTCGTGACCCTGGCCCAGTCGTCGCCGACCCTGAACCTGCGCTTCGACCACCAGGCCCTTGTGCTGGTCAACGAATGCGCCGGGTGGTCCGAGGTGGGCTCGCTGTTCCTGCGGCCGGAGAAGCGCAAGGGCGGGGCCGGGCGGCTGCTCGCCCAGTCGCGCTACATGCTGATCGGCATCGAGCCCCAGCGGTTCGCCGAAATGGTGCTGGCCGAACTGCGCGGCTGGTTCGGCGAGGACGGCTCCTGTCCCTTCTGGGAGCATGTCGCCAGCCGGTTCTTCCGCCTTCCCTTCGACGAGGCGGACCGGATGAGCGCCTCGACCAACGGCCAGTTCATCCTCGACCTGGCGCCCCGGCACCCGATCTACACCGGCCTGCTGCCGGAGGAGGCCTGCACCGCCATCGGCAAGGTGCATCGCGATGGCGAGGCGGCCCGGGCGATGCTGGAGCGCGAGGGTTTCCGCTACCAAGGCCTGGTCGACCTGTTCGACGCCGGCCCGACCATGGGCGCGCCCCGCGACGAGATCCGCACGGTCAAGGAGGCCCGGCGGCTGACCGTGAAGCTGGGCGAGGACGCCTTCGGCGAGGAGGCGCTGGTCTCGACCGCCGAGGTGGCGAGGTTCCGCGCCGTGCGCGCGCCGGTGCTGGTCGACGGCGAGGCCGCGGTCCTGTCCCGCGCCGCCGCCGGACTGCTGGGTGTCCGCGAGGGCGAAAGCGTGAAGGTGAAGGCATGAGCCGGGGTCTCTACATCGACGGCGTCTGGACCGGCGGCCACGGCCCGGCCCTGGCTTCGATCGACCCGGCCGCCGGCGAGGCCGTCTGGGAGGGCGCGACCGCGACCCGCGAGGACGTCGGCCGCGCCGTCGCCGCCGCCCGCGCCGCCTTCCAGGGCTGGGCGGACACGCCCCTGGACGAGCGGATCGCCGTCCTGCGCCGCTACAAGGACGCCCTGGAGGCCCGCCGGGCTCCCTACGCCGAAGCCCTCAGCCGCGAAACCGGCAAGGCCCTGTGGGAGACCACGGCCGAGGTCGGCACGATGATGGCCAAGGTCGACGTCTCGATCGCCGCCCACGCCGAGCGCACGGGCGTCAGGCAGACGGCCATGCCGTTCGGCCGCGCCGTGCTGCGTCACCGGCCGCACGGGGTCATGGCGGTGCTGGGACCGTTCAACTTCCCGGGCCATCTGCCCAACGGCCACATCGTTCCGGCCCTGCTGGCCGGCGACACGGTGGTCTTCAAGCCATCGGAAGAGACCCCCATGGCCGGCGAACTGCTGGTCGAGGCGCTGGAGGCCGCCGGCCTGCCCAGGGGCGTCGTCAATCTGGTCCAGGGCGGCCGCGAGACCGGCCAGGCCCTGATCGAGCAGGAGATCGACGGCCTGCTGTTCACCGGCTCGGCCGCCGCCGGCAGCCACTTCCGCCGAGTGTTCGCCGAGCGGCCGGACGTGATCCTGGCCCTGGAGCTGGGCGGCAACAATCCGCTGGTGGTCTGGGACGCGGTCGACGCCGAAGCCGCCGCGGCCCTGATCGTCCAGTCCGCCTACATCACCACCGGCCAGCGCTGCTCCTGCGCCCGCCGCCTGATCGTGCCCGAGGGCCATGAGGGTCAGGCGGTGATCGACGCCGTCGCCGCCCTGGCCGACCGGCTGGTCATCGGCCCCTGGAACGGCGAGATCGAGCCCTTCATGGGTCCCCTGGTCTCGGCCCGCGCCGGCCGCATGGCCCGCGAGGCCGCGGCGCGGCTGGACGGGTCCGTGATCCGCGAGGCGAGGGCGGTCGATGGCCTGTCCGAGGCCTTCATCACGCCGGGGTTGATCGACGTCGGCCACCACGAGACGCCGGACGAGGAGATCTTCGCCCCCGTGCTGCAGGTGCGCCGGGCGGCGACCTTCGAGGGCGCGCTGGCGCTCGCCAACGCCACCCGCTACGGCCTCTCCGCCGGGCTGATCAGCGACGATCCGGCTCGCTGGGACCTTTTCCAGCGCCGCATCCGGGCCGGCGTCGCCAACTGGAATCGCCCCACCACCGGCGCGGCCGGCTCGGCTCCCTTCGGCGGCCTCGGCGCCAGCGGAAACCACCGCCCCAGCGCCTACTACGCCGCCGACTACTGCGCCTATCCGGTGGCCAGCTTCGAGGCCGACGCGGTGGTCCAGACGATCGGCGACATCAAGGGGCTCAAGGCGTGACCGCGCTGCAAGCCGCTCCCCCCGGGGAGAGCCGCCCGAGCCGGGCGAGGGCTGAAGCGGGCGACCTTCCCGCCGGTTCGCGCGACTTCGTCTGGCCCGCGGCGAGCCGCCTCTCCCTGAGGGGAGGGACTCGATGACCTCCGCCATCGAAGCCAATTGCGACGGCCTGGTCGGGCCGACCCACAGTTTCGCGGGTCTGGCGCCCGGCAACCTCGCCAGCGAGCGCAACAAGGGCGACGCCTCCAGCCCCCGGGCCGCCGTGCTCGAGGGGCTGGCCAAGATGAAGCGGCTCGCCGACCTCGGCCTGCCGCAGTTCGTGCTGCCGCCGCACGAGCGGCCGGATGTCGGCTTCCTGCGCGCCCTCGGCTTCGACGGGTCGGACGCCCGGGTCATCGAGACCGCCGCCAGGCAGGCGCCCGAGCTGCTCAACACCGCCGCCAGCGCCTCGCCGATGTGGGCGGCCAACGCCGCCACGGTGACGCCGAGCGCCGACGCCGCGGACGGCCGCGTCCACTTCACCCCGGCGAACCTGCTGACCAATCTGCACCGCAGCCTGGAGGGGCCGCAGACCACCCGCGCGCTTCGCCGACTGTTCCCGGACGAGGCCCGCTTCGCCGTGCATGACCCGCTGCCGGCCGCGCTCGGCCTCGCCGACGAGGGGGCCGCCAACCACGTCCGCCTCTGCGCCGACCACGGCGAGGCGGGGGTCAATCTGTTTGTCTGGGGCCGCGAGGCCTGGGAGACCTGGCAGGGGCGTTTCCCGGCCCGCCAGACCCTGCAGGCGTCGCAGGCCATCGCCCGCCGCCACGGCGCCGCCGGCGCCGTCTTCGCCCGTCAGGCGCGGGCGGCGATCGACGCCGGCGTGTTCCACAACGACGTGGTCTGCGTGGGCGCCAGGACCTGCCTGTTCTTTCACGAGGCCGCCTTCGAGGACGCCGCCGCCGTCCAGGCCGAAATCCGCGCCGCCGCCCGGGGCTTCGAGCCGCAGTTCGTCGAGATCGCCGCCGCCGACCTGCCGCTGGGCGATGCGGTGCGGTCCTACCTCTTCAACTCGATGCTGGTGGCGCCGCCCGGCGAGGACCGCCTGACCCTGATCGCCCCCGTGGAAAGCCGTGAGACTCCGACCGCGTGGGCCGCCATCGACCGCGCCCTGGCCTCCAACGGCCCGATCGGCCGCGTGGAATATGTCGACGTCCGCCAGTCCATGCGCAACGGCGGCGGCCCGGCCTGCCTGAGGCTGCGCGTGGCGCTGACGCCGGCCGAGCTGGCCGCGGCCAACCCCGCCCAGCGGTTCGACGACGCCCTGCATGCCCGGCTCACGGCCTGGGCCGGCGATCACTACCGGGAGACCCTGCGGCCCGCCGACCTGGCGGACCCTCAGCTGCTGGTCGAGAGCCGGGAGGCGCTCGACGCGCTGACCGACATCCTCGATCTCGGCCCGGGCTTCTACCCGTTCCAGCGATAGTCCTCTCTCCGGGAGGGAGCCGCGCGGCGCACGCTCAGCCGCCCCTCAGCCGCATCAGCGCCGCCGGGAATCTCCGCGACAGCGGCGCTTCCAGCGCGCCCAGCTGCACCGTGTAGTCGCCCGAGCCGGTCGGCGTCAGCCCGGTCACCCGGGCGGCGCTGACCAGCCAGGACCGGTGGGTGCGCACGAAGCCATAGGGCGTCAGCCGGCCTTCCACCGCCGCCAACGACGAGCGCATCAAGGGGCGTCGGCCGTCGGCGAGATGGACCTCGACGTAGTTGCCGGCCGAGGTCACCGCGAGGATGTCGACGATGGGGACCCGGATCACCCTGGCGCCGTCGCGGATGTCGAAGGTGGCGGGCTCTTCCCGGGCCGCGGCGCTCGCCTGCGCCGCCAGCCGCCTCGCCACCCAGAAGGCGCAGGAGGTCAGGACGTAGCTGAGAACGTCCTTGCGCAGTTCGTAGGGAAACTCGGTGCGCAGGTCGCCGTAGGCGTAGCTGTCGCCCTGCAGGGCGTAGGCGCCGTGGCGTAGCAGCAGGAAGCCGGTCACGTGCAGGGCCGACCAGGCGAGCACGGCGGCGCCATGCACGAGCCAGGCGCGGGGACGGCGCCACTCCTCCAGGGGCGCGAGGCGCTGGGCCAGCCAGGGCAGCCAGAGCAGGGCGAACAGGGTCAGGGCGCTGCTGCCCTCCCAGATCCAGGGCTCCTGCCAGTCCAGGCGGGGCATGTCGTGCCGGATCGTCGCGACGTTGACCAGGGTGACGCCGGAAATGATGGCCGCCGTCGCCGCCGCTCCGGTCAGGAAGGCCCGGCGTTCGACGTCGGCCGTCCCCGATGGCGCGCCGCCGGTCATGGCCGCCGCCCGCTCGCCCCGCCGCCCGTGCATCGCCAGAGCATGCCCCGTCCCCGACTCCCGGTTCGAAACTGTCGCCGGTCCTCTACCATGCCGGGATGATCGTCGCCGCCCTCCGGAGCGCCCGACTGTGCGGCGAGGCGGTCGGTCAGCCTGCCGCCAGCCGGCCGCCCGCCAGGGCGTAGGCCTGGGTGCCGCGGCTGAACACCCGGTCGGACGCCTCGATGGCGTCGATCGGGATGTCGCGGGCGCCCTCGAGCCGACCGTAGATCGGTCCGAAGTCCTGCAGCGTCGCATCGAGCAGGGCCTGGAGCGACGGGATGACGAAATAGACCTGCTGGAAGTCGTCGATGCGGTAGGGCGTGCGCATCACCCGCTCGAGGTCGAAGCCCAGGCGGTTGGGCGAGGGATCGTCGAGGGCGAAGATCGACTCGGTGCGCGAGGAGACGATGCCCGCGCCGTAGATGCGCTGGCCCGCCGCCGTCTCCAGCAGGCCGAACTCGACGGTGTACCAGTACAGCCGGGCCAGGTTGTGCAGCTGGCCGCGGCCCGCGGCGCGCAGGCCCCCTTCGCCATAGGCCTGCATGTAGTCGGCGAACACCGGGTCGGTGAGCATCGGCACGTGGCCGAAGACGTCGTGGAAGATGTCCGGTTCCTGCAGATAGTCCAGCTGGTCCGGGCGGCGGATGAACTGGCCGGCCGGGAAGCGGCGATTGGCCAGGTGCTCGAAGAAGACGTCGTCGGGGACGAGGCCGGGAACCGCCACCACGCTCCAGCCCGTCAGGCGGCACAGCTCCTCGTTGATCTTGCGGAAGTCGGGAATGCCGCCCCGGTGCAGGTCAAGCGCCCGCAGGCCGTTAAGGAACTCCTCGCAGGCGCGGCCGGGCAACAAGGCCGCCTGGCGTTCGTAGAGAACGTCCCAGACATGATGCTCGGCGGGCGTGTAGGCGTCCCATCCCTGGTCGATGGTCCAGTCCCCCGCCGCGCCGGGAGGCGGGCCGCCGCGAAAACCGTCTGCGCTCATGGGGTCTGTGTAGGTCGCTTCGCGCGGAATTTCTGTCCGGACTTGCCCCGAAAATGGAGGATGCGCGGAACGATCTTGCGCCCTTCGACAGGCTCTTTGCGCGAACTGCTCAGGAAGAGCCGTTCAGCCATGCGTCATGGCGAGCCTGTCCGGAAGGGCCGTGTCGAACCACGCGGGGCGCGGCGACAGGGCCCTAATGCGCGATCCGCGGCCGCATGTTGTAGTGGCCGTCCTCGAAGCCCTCGAAGATCAGCGCGGTGTGCGGGTGGCCCACGGGCTGGCCGCTCTCGTCCGCCAGCAGGTTCTGCTCGGAGACGTAGGCGACGTAGGTGTTTTCGTCGTTCTCGGCCAGCAGGTGATAGAACGGCTGGTCCTTCCGCGGGCGGATGTCCTCGGGGATGGATTCCCACCATTCATCGGAATTGGCGAACTCGGGATCGACGTCGAAGATGACGCCCCGGAACGGAAAGATCCGGTGCCTGACCACCTGGCCGATAGCGAACTTGGCGAGTCTGGCGTTCATGACAGACATCCTACCGCAGCGGCCTGACTGGAAGATGAACGTAGAGGCTCGGTCCCGTTAGGCAAGCCGATGCCTTCCGCCGGGCGAGCCGCGCCGCTAAAGTCGCCCGCGAAACGAGGCGCCGCTTCCCGGGCGTCTGCGCAGACAGGGTAGACCATGTCGGAGGCGCCGAGTGCGCAGGGCGGTCCGCGCCGTGACCGCCAGGGGCCGCGCGAGGGCCCGCCCCCCGCCTTTGCGGCGCTGGATCTGGGCACCAACAACTGCCGTCTGCTGATCGCCACCCCGACGCCGGGCGGCTTCCGCGTGGTCGAGGCCTACTCCCGCATCGTCAGGCTGGGCGAGGGGCTGTCGAAGACCGGCCGGATGTCCGACGAGGCCATGGACCGCGCCATCGCCGCCCTGGCCGTCTGCGCCGAGAAAATCCGCCGCCGCCGCTGCGTGCGCATCAAGGCCATCGCCACCCAGGCCTGCCGCCAGGCCGGCAACGGGGCGGAGTTCATCGCCCGCGTCCAGGGCGAGACCGGGCTGCGCCTGCAGATCATCACGCCCAAGGAGGAGGCCCGCCTGTCGGTGGCCGGCTGCGTCAACCTGCTCGACCGCGAGGCCGAGGCGGCGCTGGTCGTCGACGTCGGCGGCGGCTCGACGGAACTCAGCTGGGTCGACCTGAAGGGGCGGGGCCTGGACGCCCGGCCGCGGCAGTTCGCCCCCTGGAAGCTGCCGATCAGGGCCTGGCTGTCGGTGCCGATCGGCGTCGTCACCCTGGCCGAGCGCTATCCCGAGACCGAGAACGGCGTCGAGGCCTGGTTCCGCGAGATGGTGGAGACGGTGAAGGCGCGCATCGCCGACTTTCCCCACGCCGAGCCCCTGCGGCCGGTTTTCGAGGGCGGGCGTGCGCACATGGTCGGCACCTCGGGGGCGATCACCAGCCTGGCGGGGCTGCATCTCGACCTGCCGCGCTATGACCGCGGGCGGGTCGACGGCCTGTGGATGACGCGGGACGAGTGCGAAGCGACCACCGGCCGGCTGCTGGCCTGGACGCCGCAAGAGCGGGCCGCCCAGCCCTGCATCGGCCCGGATCGCGCCGACCTCGTGCTGGCCGGAGCCGCGATCCTGCAGGCGGTGCAGGAGCTGTGGCCCTGTCCGCGCGTGCGGGTCGCCGACCGCGGGCTGCGCGAGGGCCTGCTGATGGGGCTGATGAGCGAACAGCAGCCGCGCCGACGCCGGCGTCGCCCGCGCGGCCAGGCGGCGGGAGCGATGGCATGAGCAAGGACCCGCCCAAGCGACGCATGGTGCGTCCGCCCTCCGGCGGTCTGGAGGGCGGCCGGGGCAAGCCCGCCCGGCTGAAGACCGCCAAGGGCCGCACCGCCAGCCAGCAGGCCTGGCTGGAGCGGCAGATCAACGACCCCTTCGCCGCCGAGGCCCGGGCGCTGGGCTATCGCAGCCGCGCGGCCTTCAAGCTGCGCGAGATCGACGACCGCTTCCACCTGATCCGCAAGGGCGTCCGGGTCGTCGACCTGGGCTGCGCGCCCGGCGGCTGGGTGCAGGTGGCGCTGCAGCGCGGGGCGGCGAGGGTGGTCGGCATCGACCTGCTGCCGGTCGATCCCCTGCCGCCGGCGGACCTGATCCAGATGGACTTCACCGACCCGGCGGCCGAGGCGCGGCTGATCGAGCAGCTCGGCGGCGCGCCGGATCTGGTGTTGTCGGACATGGCCCCCAACACGGTCGGCCACCGCGAGACCGATCACCTGCGCATCGTCGGCCTGATCGAGGCGGCGGCGGATTTCGCCGTCCGGGTCCTCAAGCCCGGCGGCGCCTTCGTCGCCAAGGCCTTCCAGGGCGGCGAGACGGCGGCGGTCATCGCCCGCCTCAAGAAGCACTTCGCCAGGGTCCAGAACGTGAAGCCCAGGGCCAGCCGTCAGGACAGCTCCGAGGTTTTCCTCGTGGCGACGGGGTTCAAGGGGTGAAGGCAAGGGAGCCGGGTTGCTGCAGCCTGTGCGGTCGCCGCCTATCCGTCGCCGGCGACCCGCTTTCCATTGACTGCGGGGGCGACTGCTGGGGCTGCATGAGCGAGATCGAGGCCGAGGGCTTCGGAGTCAGCATCGAGGTCTACCGCCGTGATCACGACAAGCTCTGGGCCGAGCGGACGGCCGATGCGGTCCGGCCGCCAGCGTCACGCCCCGGCGCCGGCAGACCCTGGTGGAAGTTCTGGGGCTAGACCCTCGCTGCCCGGTACATCGGGACCAGCCCCGGATGGTCTCCGGGCTTGATCAGGCCGATCACCTCGAAGCCGTGGCGTTCGTAGAGCGGGACGTTCCGGGGGCTGGAGCTCTCCAGATAGGCCGGCAGGCCCTCGGCGTCGCAGCGCGCGAGGCCTTCCTTGAGCAGGGCCGCGCCCAGGCCCTGGCCCTGGCGGGAGGGATCGACGCCGACCATCGACAGGTACCAGTGCGGCTCGTGCGGGTGGAACTGGCCCATCAGCTCGCCCACCTGCGCCAGCACTATGGCCCGCTCCAGCGGTACGAATTCCTCCACCAGCGCCCCGATCGACTCGCCGTCGGCGTCCTCGCCGGGCGCCAGCCAAAGGGCCGCGGCGGCGTTGCCCTCGACCGCCCAGGCCGTACCGCCGGCGATCGCCGAGCCGCACATGGCCGTCACCAGCCTCGGAAACGCCTTCAGGAACACGGCGGCATCCGGAAACATGTAGCGCACCGCTGGGTCCGTGCTGAACGCCAGCGTCAGCACATCCATCACCGGCTCCCGTTCGACGGGCCCGCCCGACGGTCGCGCGATGCTGATCTGGACGTCCGACATGCTTCACCGCCCGTTTCTCCCGGTGCGAATGGATCACGCCGTCGCGGCGGGGACAACTCCTGACGCATGGATTTCGACATCATTTGATGCTAGATTTCGTGCCGAAGGAGCGAGCCATGCGCACTACGGTTACGTTGGACGACGAACTGCTCAAGGACGCCGCCGAATTCAGCGGCATCACCGAGAAGACCGCGCTGCTTCGGGAAGCGCTCAAGGCGCTCATCGAGCGCGAGGCAGCGCGACGCCTGGCGCGCCTGGGTGGCAGCGAGCCAAACCTGAGACCCATTCCCCGCCGGCGTTCCGAGCCCGCGTGATCCTGGCCGACACGTCTATCTGGGTCGATCATCTGTGGGCGTCCGACCCACTGATGGCCGACCGGCTGAACAGCAAGGAGATTCTCTGTCACCCGCTGGTCATCGGCGAGTTGGCGATGGGCAATCTGGCCAATCGGGCGACGCTGCTCCACGCGTTGACGCGAATCCCGCAGGCCGTCCGTGCGCGTGACAGCGAGGTGATGGCGCTCGTCGAGCGGGAAAGGTTGTTCGGCATTGGTATCGGGTTTGTCGACGCGCATCTTCTGGCCAGCACATTGCTGACGGACGGCGCCAGGCTGTGGACCCGCGACCGTCGGCTTCATGCCGCCGCGGTGCAGCTTGAAATCGCCCTCGACCTGGCGCTCCCGGCGCGGCACTAGGACCGCCAGCCGGCAATGGCCGCTTGCCCTTTCTGCGTTGTTCCGTCATACGCGGCCCGCAAAACGGAGAGTCTCATGGAGATTCGCGAAGGGCTCACCTTCGACGATGTTTTGCTCGAACCCGGTCCGTCGGACGTCATGCCGACGCAGGTTTCCACCGCCGCCAGGTTCACGCGTGAAATCGGTCTGAACATCCCGCTCGTGTCCGCCGCCATGGATACGGTCACGGAAAGTCGGCTGGCCATCGCCATGGCCCAGGCCGGCGGTCTGGGCGTGCTGCACCGCAACCTCACCGTCGACGAGCAGGCCGACCAGGTCCGCGAGGTGAAGCGGTACGAGAGCGGCATGGTCATCAACCCGCTGACCATCCACCCCGACACCACCCTGGCCGAGGTTCGCGAGATCCGGGCGCGGCGGAAGATCTCGGGCTTCCCGGTGGTCGAGCCGGGCAGCGGCAAGCTGGTCGGCATCCTGACCAACCGCGACATCCGCTTCGAGACGGACGAGAACCTGAAGGCCGGGACGGTGATGACCCGCGAGGGGCTGATCACCGTCCGCGAGGGGGTCGATCCGGCCGAGGCGCTGGGCCTGCTCAAGCGCCACAAGATCGAGCGGCTGATCGTCGTCGACGACGCCTTCCGCGCCGTCGGCCTGATCACCGTCAAGGACATCGACAAGGCCCAGGCCCACCCCAACGCCGCCAAAGACGACAAGGGCCGCCTGCGGGTCGGCGCGGCCTCGACCGTCGGCGACGCCGGCTTCGAGCGGTCGATCGCGCTGGTCGAGGCGGGCGTCGACGTGGTGGTCATCGACACCGCCCATGGCCATTCCAGCCAGGTCGCGGCGGCCGTCGCCCGGCTGAAACGCGAAAGCAACCGCGTCCAGATCGTCGCCGGCAATGTCGCCACCTACGACGGCGCCCGCGCCCTGATCGACGCCGGGGCCGACGCGGTGAAGGTCGGCATCGGCCCGGGCTCGATCTGCACCACCCGCATCGTCGCCGGCGTCGGCGTGCCGCAGCTGACCGCCATCGCCGAGGCCGCCCGCGCGGCCCGGGACAGCGGCGTGCCGGTGATCGCCGACGGCGGCATCAAATACTCCGGCGACCTCGCCAAGGCGATCGCCGCCGGGGCCGATGTCGCCATGATGGGCTCGATGTTCGCCGGCACCGAGGAGAGCCCGGGCGAGGTGTTCCTCTACCAGGGCCGCTCCTACAAGGCCTATCGCGGCATGGGATCGCTGGGGGCCATGGCGCGGGGTTCGGCCGACCGCTACTTCCAGAAGGAGGTCAGCGACGCGCTCAAGCTGGTGCCCGAGGGGATCGAGGGCCAGACCGCCTACAAGGGTCCGATCGCGCCGGTGATCCACCAGCTCGTCGGCGGCCTGCGGGCGGCCATGGGCTATGTCGGGGCGCCGGACATCGACGCGTTACAGAAGCGGGCGCGGTTCATCCGCATTTCCAGCGCGGGGCTTCGCGAAAGCCACGTCCACGACGTGATGATCACCCGCGAGGCGCCCAACTATCCGAGTCAGCTGTAACGCTTGTCCATCAACATCCTAGGGGGGAACACTGACATGACCTGGGAGCTCAAGATGCTGGCCTGGACGCTCGTCCTGGCCTTCGTGCAGATCCTGCTGTTCGACATGGCGCGCACCGGCCAGTACGGCCTCAAGTGGAACACCGGCGCGCGCGATGAGGACATGCCGGCGCTGAAGCCGATGGCCGGCCGGCTGAAGCGGGCCCAGGACAACCTCTTCGAGACCCTGCCGCTGTTCATCGCCGCGGTGCTGGTCGCCCATGTGGCCGGCCGCAACAACGAGCTGACCCACTGGGGATCGGCGATCTACCTGGGCGGCCGCGTGCTCTATGTGCCGTTGTACGCCTTCGGCGTGCGGCAGATCCGCTCGCTGGTCTGGATCGTCAGCACCATCGGCCTGGCGATGGTCGCCTGGGCCATTCTCGTCTGAACGGATCGGGTGACGTTTGCGTGACGGCGGAAGGCTAGCGGCGGCGATCGAGGTCCTGACGGATGTTGAGCAACGCCACAAGCCTGCCCGCCTGGCGCTGAAGGCCTGGGGCGACGGCGCCCGCTACGCGGGGTCCAGGGACCGGGCGTTCGTTTCGGGGCTCGTTCTGGACGCGTTGCGCCGCCGACGGTCGACGGCCTGGGCGATGGGCGAGGACAGCCCCCGCGCCGCCGTCCTGGGCGTGCTGCGCCTCGTCTGGGGCTGGCCCGCGGATCGCATCGTCGAAGCCGCGGCGGACGAACACGGCATCGGCGGCCTCTCGCCGGCCGAGCGACGCGCCCTGGCCGGGTCCGAACGGGCGCCGGCCCCCGCGCCGGTCGCGGGCGACTATCCCGACTGGGCCGATCCCTTGCTGGCCCGCGTGTTCGGCGACGACCGCGCCGCCGAACTGGCCGCTCTGGCCGAACGGGCGCCCGTCGACCTGCGCGCCAACCGCCTGAAGACCGATCCCGAGCGCGCCGCCCGGGCCCTGGCGCCGCTGCGGGCCGAACCGGCCGGGGTCCTGCCCGACGCCTTCCGCATCGCCGCGCCCGCCGCCGCCGATCGCGCCGGCTCGGTCGAGACCATCCCCCAGTTCGGCAAGGGCTGGTTCGAGGTGCAGGACCTGGGCAGCCAGATCGCCGCCGCCTGCGCCGGCGACATCAAGGGCAAGCAGGTGCTGGACTTCTGCGCCGGCGGCGGCGGCAAGACGCTCGCCCTCGCCGCCGCGATGGCCAACACCGGCCAGCTGTACGCCCATGACAGCGACGCCCGCCGCATGGCCGACATCGTCCCCCGGGCCGCCCGCGCGGGCGTGCGCAACCTGCAGATCCGCTCGCCGGTCGAGGCGGAATCCCTGAAGGGGCTGGAGGGGAAGATGGACCTGGTGTTCGTCGACGCCCCCTGCACCGGCTCGGGCGTCTGGCGGCGGCATCCGGACTCCAAGTGGCGACTCTCGCCCGAGCAGCTCGAACGGCGCATGGCCGAACAGGACCGGGTGCTCGATCAGGCCTGCGCCTATGTGAAGCCGGGCGGGCGGCTGATCTATGTAACCTGCTCGATCTTCGCCGAGGAGAACGAGGACCGCGTCGCGGCCTTCCTGGAGCGGAATGCAGCCTTCGTCTCAGGCCTTCTCCCTTCCCCCTGGAGGGGGGAAGGGCCGGGGATGGGGGTGGGGTCGGTTCAAGCCGAGACGCCGGCGTCCGAGACATCCGACGGCGCCACCCCCATCCCAACCCTTCCCCCCTCCAGGGGGAAGGGCTCGATGCTCCGCCTCACGCCCCTTTCCGCCGGCACGGACGGCTTTTTCGTCGCACTCCTGGAACGCACCGCATGAACCCCGCCCACCAGCCCGTCCTGATCGTCGACTTCGGCAGCCAGGTGACCCAGCTCATCGCCCGGCGGGTGCGTGAGAGCGGCGTCTATTGCGAAATCCATCCCTACGACAAGGCGGCGGCGGCGCTGCGCCAGCTGAAGCCGGCGGCGATCATCCTGTCGGGGGGGCCGGCCAGCACCACCGAGGACGAGAGCCCCCGCGCCGATCCCGAGCTGTTCCGCTACGGCGCGCCGCTGCTCGGCATCTGCTACGGCGAACAGACCATCTGCGCCGAGCTCGGCGGCAAGGTCGAGGCCGGCCATCATCGCGAGTTCGGCAGGGCCGAGATCGTCATCACCCGCGACAGCCCCCTGTTCGCCGGCGTCGGCGCCATCGACCATCGCGAGCCGGTGTGGATGAGCCACGGCGACCGTGTGGTCGCCATTCCCGACGGCTTCGAGGTCATCGCCACCTCGACGGGCGCGCCCTTCGCCGCCATCGCCAACGAGGAACGGCGGATCTACGGCGTCCAGTTCCATCCCGAGGTCGTCCACACGCCCAGCGGCGGCCAGATCCTGCGCAACTTCACCCACGGCATCGCCGGGCTCGAGGGCGACTGGACCATGGCCGCCTTCAAGCAGGAGGCCATCGCCCGCATCCGCGCCCAGGTCGGCGAGGGGCGGGTGATCTGCGGCCTGTCGGGCGGGGTCGACAGCTCGGTCGCCGCCGTGCTGATCCACGAGGCGATCGGCGACCAGCTGACCTGCGTCTACGTCGACACCGGCCTGATGCGGCTGGGCGAGAGCGAGCAGGTCGTTTCGCTGTTCCGAAACCACTACAACATTCCGTTGGTCCACGTTGATGCGTCTGATCTTTTCCTTGGCGCGCTGGAGGGCGTCAGCGACCCGGAGACCAAGCGCAAGACCATCGGCAAGCTGTTCATCGAGGTCTTCGACGCCGAGGCGGGCAAGATCGAGGGGGCCGGGTTCCTGGCCCAGGGCACCCTCTATCCGGATGTGATCGAGAGCGTCTCGGCGCGCGGCGGGCCCTCCGCCGTCATCAAGAGCCACCACAACGTCGGCGGCCTGCCCGATTTCATGAAGCTCAAGCTGGTCGAGCCCCTGCGCGAGCTGTTCAAGGACGAGGTGCGGGCGCTGGGCGTCGAACTCGGCCTGCATCCGGACTTCGTCGGCCGCCACCCGTTCCCGGGGCCAGGCCTGGCCATCCGCATCCCGGGCGAGATCACCCGCGACAAGGTCACGATCCTGCAGGCGGCGGACGCCATCTATCTGGACGAGATCCGCAAGGCCGGCCTCTACGACAGGATCTGGCAGGCCTTCGCCGTGCTGCTGCCGGTCAAGACGGTCGGCGTCATGGGCGACGCCCGCACCTACGAGAACGTCCTGGCCCTGCGCGCGGTGACCAGCACCGACGGCATGACCGCCGACTTCTTCGAGTTCCCCTGGGACGTCCTCGGCCGCGCCGCCACGCGCATCATCAACGAGGTGAGGGGCGTCAACCGCGTCGTCTACGACGTGACCTCCAAGCCGCCGGGGACCATCGAGTGGGAATGAGCGGAGGCGACCTGGCGGTTGCGGCGCCGCCGTTCGCGCCGGCCCGGCCCTGCGGTCGCGACTGATGACCGGGCTGACAGGCCGTCAATGGACTCCTGGTCCCTGTAGAGACCTTGAAAACATAAGAAAAGCGATCGCTATCGCCACAACGGCATAGGGTTTCTGCTGACGATATGTCATAAATGGCGGCGACGCCCGGCCTTACCCCCGGGCGGCCGAGGGGGCGCGCCGGCGGGTGGGTCGGGAAACGGCCGCCGACGCCTCTCGCCCCGGCGACCGCCCTTTCAGCAGACGAGGAGCCCCCATGCCATTCGCCAATGTCGACACCGGCCTGATCCTGGACAGCGACCTACCCTGGACGCCGTTCGCGCCCTACCGCGAGGACGTCCTCGTCAAGCTGTTCAAGGCCGATCCGGTTCGCGGGGAGACGATTACCCTGCTGAAGTCGCCGATGGGCATCGAGCTGCCCAAGCACCATCACAGCGGCACGGTGATCGTCTACACGGTCAAGGGCGCCTGGCGTTACAAGGAGCACGACTGGGTCGCCACGCCCGGCAGCATCGTGTTCGAGACCGCCGCCACCAGCCACACGGCCCAGACCGTCGAGGGTTACGGCGACGAGGTCATCACGCTCAACATCACCATGGGCGACCTTCTCTACCTGGACGACAACGGCGCGGTCGTGGCGATCGAGAACTGGCGAACCGCCGTTCAGCGGTACCTCGACTATTGCTCGGCCAACGGGCTCGAACCGCGGGATGTGACGAGCTTCGCCGCCTGACGCGGCGCCTGGCGGGTGCGGACGGTCTCCGTCCCCGGACCCGCCAGGCCCTAACGGGGCGCCAGGGCCAGCAGGGCGGCGATCGGGGCCCATCGACGCGGGACCCAGGCGTGCTTGCGGCGCTTCAGGCCCGCGGCGATGATCTGCCGGGCCGCGAGCTCGGGGCTGGCGACCCAGAAGGCCTCCTCGAATTTCTGCAGCGGCGTGGCCACGTAGCCGGGCGCGGCTTCCGTGACGCTGATGGCCGGGCCCCGGCGGCGCAGGAACTGGCGGATGCCGTCGAGATAGAGGGACACGAAGGCCTTGGAGGCGCTGTAGCCGACGGTCCGCGGGTGGCCGCGCAGCTTGGCCACCGACGAGATGCCGATGATCCGCCCCCGCCCCCGGGCGAGGCAGTGATGGACCGCCGCGTCCGCCATGGCGGCGAAGCCGAGGACGTTGGTGGCGATCGTCTGACGTTCCGGCTCCCAGTCGAAGTCGGGATTGAGCACGCCGGTCCCGGCGTTGAGCACCCAGAGGTCGACGCCGCCGAGCGCCTCGGCGAACGCTCTCAGGTCCAGGCGCGCCGCTTCCGGCTGGTCGAGGTCGATTTCCCGCCGGGCGGCGGAGGGGCCCAGCCGCACCGCGACCTCGTCGAGGTTCCCGAGCCGGCGAGCGGTCACGCCGACCTTCCAGCCGTCGGCCGCCAGCTGCAGGGCGATGGCCTTGCCGATCCCTGAAGAGGCGCCCACGACGATCGCGGTTCCCTTGGCCATGTCCGACGGTCCTATCGGCGCGCGGGCGGAACGTAGGGATCGGGCGTGCCCTCCGGAATCGGGGGCTCGGCGACGAGGCTGGCCTGGAAGACCGCCAGGAAGCGCAGCATGGGCCGGTAGACCCAGCTCTCCTTGATCGTCACCTCCTGTTCCTCGCGCGGGTCCACGTAGAGATCGTAGAGCGCCGGCAAAGGCAGCTTCAGGGGTGGGTCGGCCATGTTGTCCTGGCGGTAGAAGTGCAGCTTCCAGTGCCGCCACTTGAGCGCCTGCAGCCGGTCGGCGTTGAACACGGGAAAGCCCTCGCGGCCGGACCCGGGCCGGCGGCCCTCGAGGAAGTCCACGAGGTCGACCCCGTCGATGATCCGGTCGGTCGGCATCGTCGATCCGGTGGCGGCGGCGAGAGTCGGCATGATGTCGACGAGGTGCACGATCTCGTCGGAAACGCGGCCGGGCTCCACGTGGCCGGGCCAGCGGACGATGAAGGGCGCGCGCAGCCCGCCCTCGAGCGTGGTGAAGTAGTGGCCGCGCCAGGGGCCGCTCCAGCCGCGCCACTCGAGCGTGGGCGTTCCCTCCGCGCCGTTGTCGCTGGCGAAGATGACGATGGTGTTCTTCTCGACGCCCAGGCGCTTGAGGGCGTCCAGCAGCGCGCCGGCGTTGGCGTCGAGCTCGGCGAGGGTGTCGGCCCAGTCGCCGTTCCCGGTGCGCCCGGCGAAGGCCCGGTTCGGCACGGTCGGCAGATGGACCTGGGTCAGCGGCACATAGGCCAGGAAGGGCCGGCGGGCGGAGACCGCCCGTCCCATGAAGTCGATCGCCCGGTCCCGCAGCTCGGCGTCGATGGAGCGCCGCGCCTCCATGTCGTAGACCTTCACGGCCCGGGACGGAGACCCCTTCCTGCCCTCCATGATCATGGTCGGCGCCGCCAGGGCGGGGTCGTAGCCGGCCGTGCTGGTCCACAGCGCCTCATCGGTGCTGCGCGGGATGCCGTACCACTCGTCGAAGCCCTGGTCGGTGGGCAGCCGGCCCTCGATGGACCCCAGGTGCCACTTGCCGAAGTGGCCGCTGACGTAGCCGCGCGCCGCGAGCATTTCGGGAAGCGTCACTTCCCAGGCGGTCAGGCCTTCCGGCCCGCCCTTGTAGGGCACCGTGTGGGTGCCGGATCGGATCGCGAAACGCGCCGTCATCAGCGCCGACCGCGACGGGGTGCATTGCGGTTCGGTGTTGAAATTGGTGAGCCTCAGGCCCTGGTTGGCCAGGGCGTCGAGACGGGGCGTCGGCGCTCCGCGCGTGGCGCCGCCGCCATAGCTGCCCAGTTCGCCATAGCCGAGATTGTCGGCCAGGATGATCAGGATGTTGGGCGGCGGCTCCGCCTTGCCGAGGCGCGGAAAGGCGATGGCCGCCTGGACGGGCGCGGCCGGACACAGGCCGATGGCCAGTGCGCAGGCCAGGCGCAGGAAGAGGTCGGGCGTTCTCATTCGATCGGCGCTCCCGCATCGATCCAGCGGCCGAGGGCTTCGCGCTCGGCGGCGGTCATGCCGGTCTTGTTGCCGACCGGCATGGCGTCGGTGGTGACGGCCAGGGCCTTGATCCGCACGGCCGCCCGTTTCACCTGCTCGGGGGTTTCGAACACCATCCCCAGCGGCGGCGCGTCGAAGTCCGGATCGGTGGGCGCGGCCGCGTGGCAGGACAGGCAGCGGCTGGCGATGATCGGTTCGACCTCGGCATAGGGGCCCGGAGACCTCTCGCAGGCGGCCAGCAGCAGACAGGCCAGAAGGGCGAGGCGCGTCATGCGGACTTCTCCCGCAGCAGCACGGCGCCGGTCGCCACGCTCCAGACCAGCGCCAGCACGACGGCCAGGAGCACCACCAGTTCGCCTGGCGCGTCGAGCCCGAGGATGAACAGCACGAAACTCGCCGCGTAGGCCGACCCGGCCGCCATCAGCAACAGCCCGGTCAGCCGCAGGCCCTGGGCCCGCATCGCCAGTCCGGTGGCCAGGCCCCAGAGGGCGAAGGTCGGGCCTTCCATGAACCAGAGGCCCTTCTGGGTTCCCCAGGCGGTGACCAGCCAGGTCGTTTCCGCGGCGGCCCGGGTCGCCGCATCCCCGGCGGCGTGCGCCGCGGCCAGATGCGGAAGGGTCGCGTACTGGAACGACGTCCCGGCCAGGCCCAGGACGACGTAGACCACCAGGGCCATCGCCGCCATGTCGATCACGGCGCCGGCGTCCCGCAACCGTCGCCAGAGGTAGCCGCCGACGATCAGGAAGGGCAGGTAGTAGCCGAGGCTGTCGGCGAGCAGGAAGGCCTGGAAGGCGGCGATTTTCTCCGGCGGCAGGGTCAGGGCGCGCGCCGGGTCGAGCATCATGTTGGTGTCGCTGCCGGTGACGCTGATCGCCAGCGCCAGCGCGGCGGCCATGAAGCCCGCTCCGGCCAGGGCGGCCAGCCCCGCCAGGCGTCGTCCGTCGCGGTTCTGCGGCGTGGTCATCGGCGCGCTCCCTGGCCCAGGCCGTCGATCGCTTCCAGCGCGGCGCGATCGCCGGCCCGGGCGGCGCCGTCCATGTAGCCCATCCAGATGGTCGAGGTTTCCGTGCCGGCCCAGTGCAGCGCCCCGCACGGCGCGGCCAGGGGCGTATCCAGGCTCGACAGGAAGCCCGGCGCCATCGGCGAGACGCAGCCGCGGGTGAACCGCTCCCTGGACCAGTCCTGGTGGACGACCTCGGTCGGCGTGGCGGCCTCGGGACCGAACAGCTTGACAAAGGCGGCGAGCGCCTGGGCCTTCCGCGCCTCGGCGGAGCCGACGGGGCCCATGGCCTTGAGGATGCCGCTCGACCCGTCCTCCGGCGACACGTCGGCGATCAGCATGGAGCCGCCGTCGAAGATCTCCAGGCCGAGGCCGGACAGGCCCTGCTTGCGCCAGAACGGCGTCCTGTATCCGAAGTGCATGGTCAGCGCCGAGCCGCCGCGGGGCCAGCCGTCGAGGATGGCCTGCCGCCCCTTGGGCAGCGGCGGGTCGAAGGCGATCTCGCCGGCCTGGGACGGGCTCAGGGCGAGGATCACGCGCCGGGCGAGGATCCGGCCGTCCTCGCTCTCGATCACGACCGGACCGGCGCCGTCCCAGTTCCGGATGCGCTTCACCGGACTGTTGAACCGGAGATGGTCGCCGAGCCGCTTCTGCAGCGCCAGGGTCACCGCCTGGGTGCCGCCCTTGATGCGGTCCTGCTGGGCGCCGCCCTCCATGGTCTCCAGCGCTGTGTAGCTGCCGGCCGAGTGGATGTAGAACAGCACGTAGAGCAGGGAGATCTGGTCGCCGCGGGCTCCGAAGGTCTGGATGGCCGTGGCGTTCATCACCTCCAGCTCCTCGGCCGGCATGCCGTGCGCCTTCAGGTAGTCCGCGAAGGTCTGGGCATCGAGCCTGGCCGCGTCGGGGGCCCGGAAGGGCGCGTCGAGCGGCACGGTCCTGGCCAGGGACTCGACCCGGGCGAGCAGGGCGGGATCGGAGATCGCCGGCGGCAACTTGCCTGTCAGGCGCATGGGCTCGCCGCCGACGATGAACTGGTAGTCGCCCTTCCAGTACGAGGGAAACACCTCGAGCCCCAGCTCCTCGCAGAGCTCGTACATGCGGGTCTGGCCGGGACCGATCCAGGTCGTGCCGGACTCGACCGGCTGGCCGTTGACCGTCTGGTTGAAGGTTCGCCCGCCGACCCGATCGCGCCCCTCGATCACGGCGAAGGACTTCACGCCCTTTTTGGCCAGGGCGTGGCCGGCGGTCATGCCCGACACCCCGGCGCCGATGATCGCCACGTCGAGGACCTCGCCGGAGCCGGCGCAGGCCGAAAGCAGGGGGGCCATCGCCAGGCCGCCGGCGCCCAGCCGAAGCACGTCGCGACGTCTCAGTGTCATTGTCCTCTCCTCGACCCGGTCGCCGGCGCCCCTCGCGGACGTCGGCCGCCATCCTGTTGTCGCCGCCCGCCGCGGCTGTGGTCTGCTACGCTGTCACGCGCCGTCCGTCGGATTCCCGCCCGTCTGTCGGAAGCAGGATGTCGAGGAACCGGCGGACCCGCCCCATGATCTCGGCGGTCGGCATCGCGTCATTGGCCGTCCAGAGCAGGAATTCGCCGCTCGCCGCGCTGTAGATCAGGCGCGCCAGGCCCGGAATGTCCGTCCCGGCCGGGAGGCGATCGCGATAGATCGCCAGCCGCTCGGCGACTTCGTTCTCGAAGAGCGTGTCGGTGCTGGCGTACGTCCTGCCGGCCACCGAATCGTGGCCCGTCAGCAGGGCATGGGCGGTGACGATCTGGATCTCGCGCCGGGGAAACTGCTCCATCACCTCCATGAGGATCTCGAGCAGCATGAAGACGCCGTCGGCCGGGTTGTCCGGGCAGGCGGCCAGCCGGTCGGCGCGCAGGCCGAGCTGGCGCTCGATTTCCTGGGTGTGCAGCTCCATCAGGAGCTCCGTCTTGCCCGGGAAGAAATTGTAGACCGTCGCGGCGGCCACGTCGGCGGCCCCGGCGATCTGCTCGACCGAGGTCTGCTCGAAACCGCGACGGGCGAACAGCGCGTGCGCGCAGGCGAGAATCTCGGCGCGGCGCGCGATCTTCTTGCGTTCGCGTCTGCCGAGAGCGCCGGCGGTCGAGGGGGTCGTGGGCACGGGTTTCTCGTCCGGTCCGTAAGAATTTTGGGGAGTCTATAATAATAGAGCATCCCTAACAAGTGGCCCGCGACGGCGCCGTTCGACCGGCGCGCGCGCCGGTCCGGACTTGGCGTGAATTGACAATCTTATGGCTTGTCTCGCCATTCGGGCTTTTCCGGCCAGCGACTAAGAGTCATGCAGCCATTGGACCGGCGGCAGTGAATCGAAACATGCGCCAAGAACAACCTGAGCGCATGACCGATTCCGATAAGAAATGTCTCGGTTCGAGGTCGTAACGGTCACCTGTTGACCGGCCGGAGAACGCGACTACGGGTCTGTTTGTCTCGACGAATGTCGAGATGACGACCCCTGTGGCCGCCTGTCCGGTCGAGAGGACCGCTGCAATCATAAAATCGACGCGACCGCATACGGGCACAGCGTCTTGGCCGGGGAACGACAATGCGTAGGAACACCATCAGGGGCGTGCTGCTGGTCGGCACGGCGATCGGGCTGGCGACGCCGGCCTTTGCGCAGGAGAGCGGGCTGGCGGCGCCATCAACATCGACGCCGAGCTGGTCAGCACCGTGGAGACCGACGTCATCGGCCTGGCCAACGGCTGCGTGTGCTGCAATCTGCGCGGCGACCTGATGGACGCCGTGCTGGCGGTCCTGGAACGGCCCGAGCGCCCGCAATGCGTGCTGCTGGAAGCCAGCGGCGTCGCCGATCCGATGGCGATCGCGGCGACGTTCAACGATCCGGACCTTTCCCACCTCATTCGGCTGGACAGCATCACGTGCGTGGTCGACGCCGAGCAGGTGTTCGCGAGCCCGGAACTGGAATCGCTCAAGCTCTGGCAGATCGCGGCCGCCGACCTCCTGATCCTCAACAAGATCGACCTGGTGACCGCCGACCACCGCGCGCGCGTGCGCGCCTGGCTCGACTCGCGATTCCACCGCTACCGCCTTATCGAGGCCAGCCGGTGCGACGTGCCCCTGGCGCTGGTTCTGTCGGCGGGGCGGTTCGACGCGCTCCGGTTTGGCGGGGAAGGAGAGGGCGCGCTTCCGCGGGCCTGCGCGGGACCGGACTGCCCCGACCACGGCGCCCACCGCCATCGCGACTTTTCGGTCTGGAGCTACGAAACGGATCGTCCGCTGGACCAGGAGGCGCTCCGGCAGGCGGCCGGTCGGCTGCCGACCAGCATCTACCGCTGCAAGGGCGTGCTGCGCACCGAAGCGGCGCCGGACCGGCGGACGATCCTGCAGGTGGTGGGCAAGCGGGTCGAGCTTCGCGACGGCGGGCGGTGGGACGAGGGGATGATCGCCTCGAGGATCGTCGCGATCGGCGCCGCCGACGCGGATGATCGCGACGCCCTGGACGCCCTGTTCACCGCCTGCCGCGCCTGATCGCGCTCGGCGGGGCGGCGGCGGACGGCGCCGCGGCATGTCCGGAGCTTCGCCGAACGGCGCGTGGCCTGGCGCCTGGGACGCGTACGGCGCTCACCGGGCGTAGATGGCGTGGGTCCAGGTGTCCTGCAGGGTGGCGGCGACCTTGAGCGGATCACGGCGGCCCGTATGTCCAAGGCGCACCTTGAGGTAGGCCTGCGTGCCGGTGACCAGCAGGGCGGCCACTTCATCGCAGTCGATCTGGCGAATTCTGCCGGCGGCCACGTCGCGCCTGAGAATGCCGGCGACGGTCTCCTGGTAGATCGCGGTGATGCCGGCGAAGGCCTCGGCCAGGCGCTCGTCCTCACCGGAGGCGTCGATCATCGCGGCGATCATCGGCCCCTCGACCGCCCACAGGTTGACGGTGTCGGAGAGCACCATGCGCAAGGCCTCATCCGGCGCCAGGTCCTCGGCGCGCCAGGCCTCGAAATAGGTCAGCACCTGATCCCGGATGCCGGTCATCAGCGCCTCGACGACGGCGTAGACGTCCTTGAAGTAGGCGTAGAAGGCCGACCGACCGATCTTGGTGCGGCTCATCAGGTCGCCGATGGTCATCTCGCGGAACGGACGACGCTGCAGGAACCAGGTGGCGGCGTCGATGATCTCCTGGCGCGCCTCTTCAGGACTGCGGCGGGCGACCCGCCGGCCGCCTCTGGCGCGTGACGCCGGTGCTGTCCTGGTCATGGCGGGCGGGGCCTCCGCATCCGTGGCGGCAAGAGAATCGCGACCCGGGCGAGGCGCGCGTCATTATAGCGGCGGTGGCCCGCGTTCGGCGACGCCGCGGGTCATGACCGCCGCCGACGCCAGGACCGTCGCGGTCCCGGGCGAGGCGCCGGCCCAGGCGTTCATCGCACGGCGATCGCCTGGATCTCGACCAGCAGGTCCGGATGGACCAGTTGCGCCCTGAGCGTGGCCCGGGCCGGAGCGTGATCGCCGAACACCTCGCACCAGGTCTGGCAGAAGGCCTTGTAGCCGTCGAAATCGGTCAGGTAGGCAGTGGTGTACGTCACGTTGTTCAGGTCCATGCCGCCGGCCAGCAACACCTGGCGGACGTTCTCCAGGGTCTGGCGGGTCTGGGCGGCGATGTCGCCCGCGCCGACGATCTGGCCGTCCGCGTCGATCGACACCTGGCCGGCGACATAGATCGCGCCGCCGGCGGCGACGCCCTGGGAGTAGCCCGCGCCGGGCCTGGCGACGGTTTCGGGATTGAGGAATTCCACTGGCTGGCTCGCTTTTCGATCAGAAGTCAGGACGGACGAGGTCGCGCTCGTTGTGCTCGCGGGTGTATCCGGGCATCCGGAGCACCCGACCCTTGAGCAGGTCGTCCACATTGTCGGGCAGCGTGAACTGCGACAGGTCCGGCGCGGGCTCGCCCGGCTTGGCCCGGATCGAGAACTCGCGCAGCAGCTCCTCGAGGCCCGGCGGCGTGGCGATGGCGAAGATCTCCATGTCCTCGTCGCTCTCGTTGAGGATCGAATGGGTGACCCAGCGGCTGACGAAGCCCAGCGAGCCCGGACGGACGGGATGCCAGGCGCCGTCGACGAACGCCCGGCCGTGGCCGGTGCGGATCAGCAGCCACTCCTCGAGACGCGAATGCGAGTGCGGTGGAATCTGGCCGCCCGGCGGCAGCACCTGGATGGCGGCGACAAAACGGTTGGAGTGGAAGACGTCCGGGTAGGCCTTGAACTGGATGTACCCGCCGGCGGGCGCCGACTGCCAGTAGGCCGCGCCCTCCTTCGGCCCGACCACCATCCAGTCGCCCTTGTCGGCCTTGTCGATGGCCGCCAGCGCCTCGGCGGCCGTGATCACCGGCGACCGGTGCAGGGCGTCGGCGCCGTCACGGGCGAAGGGCGCGGGCGCGGCCTCGCCCGCCTGGCGGGGCCGGCCCGTGCAGGCGAGATAGTCCTCATAGCCCGGCGGCGTGATCCAGAAGAAGAGGGCCAGGTCCTCCGGTCCGTCGTTGACCAGGGCGTGGATCACCTTGCGGCCCATGACCACCAGGGATCCGGCGACCAGCGGCCGGGTCTCGCCCTCGATGGTCAGGGTTCCGGCGCCGCCGGTGACGTAGAGGATCTTCTCGGCCGCGCGGTGCGCCATCGGCTCGATGCGCCCGCCGGGAGGAATGACCTGGACGCCGCAGGCCGCCGCGTCATGCATGAAGGTCTCGGGCGTCATCGTCAGGCTGACGTAGCCGCCGGTGGGGGCGGGCTGCCAGTAGCTCTCGCCGGCGCCCGGCCCGAACAGCCCCGAGGGGCCCTTATCCCATGCCGTCATCGTCTTGGTCCTCTTGGAAAAGGGGGGTCAGGCCGCCGCCGCGATCTTGCGCCGCGCGCCTTCGCCGTCGAACAGCCAGTCGGCGAAGGTCGAGGCGTCGGCGAAGCCGGCGAAGAAGTCGCGCCGCAGCTGCGGCTTGGCCGAGGCCGCCATCATCAGGGCGGCGAGATCGGGGGTGGGGTTGAGCATCAGGTTGGCGAACCGGCAGACCCACTGGGCCTTTTCCCAATGCGCGTCGAAGGTCCGCTCCATGAAGGCCGCGTCGAAGGGCCGGTCGCCGTGCGCCACGATGGCCCGGAGCACGACGTCGGCGTGCTTGCTGGCGTTGTTGGCGCCCTGGCCGGTCAGCGGGTCGTTGAGGATGCAGACGTCGCCGCCGCCCATCACCGTCCGGCCGCTCGGCAGGGCGGCGAGGGGCCTGCGGACGGTCGGCGTGACCGCGCCGGTCAGGAAGCTCAGCGGATCGGACACGGTCAGGCCGCGGCAGCGGTCCGCTTCCCAGGGCGCGATCCTGTCGAGCACCGCCACGCCGGCGGTCAGCATGGCGTCGGCGTCGCGCACGTCCTTGAGCATCTCGTGCATCGGACCGCCCACGACGCTTTCGTACATGATGATGTCGCAGGGTCCGTTGAGCGACAGGCAGGGGAAGGTGACGTACTCGCCGACTCCGGGGATCTGCACATAGCGGCTTGTGTGCGCGCCGTGCTGGTCCGGCTCCATGCCCAGGACATAGACCATGGCCAGGTGGCGCTGGGAGCGGTCGATCTCGGACCGGCGGTCATCGCGCGCGAACAGGCTTGAAATCTCCCCCTTGCCGGAGGCGACGATCAGCAGGTCGCATTCCGTCGCCAGGACCTCGAGGTCGTCGACGCCGGCATCCTTGATCACCAGCGTGCCGCCACGCTCCTCGAAGATCGACATCCACCGGGGCATCTTGATCCGCTGGTCGACCGATTGGCCGCCCAGGCCGCCCATGTCGTGGCTCCAGCCGAGCATCCTGCCGCCGGCGCCGTCGCCGACGGTGAACGACACCCCGTCCACATGGCCGCCGTCATCGATCCACGGGTTCAGCCCCAGGTCGGCCTCCATCTTCAGGACCGGTCCGAACAGAATCTGGCTCGAGAGCACCTTGCCGCTCGCCACCTCGTCGGCGGTCCGGTTGGTGACGATGGTGACTTCGTAGCCTTCCCGCAGGAGGCCGATGCCCAGGTGCAGGCCGAACTGGCCGGCGCCGACGATGGTGATCTTGCGCATGGTTGGGGGTCCTGGTGGGTCTGGACGTCAGGCGCGCCGGGCGACCGGTTCGCGCTCTTCGCGGGGGTTGTGCGGCTGGACGGCCCGGCGGCTCCCGGCGCGCGGCGGCCCGCCGGCGCCGAGGACGGCGTAGGCGCCGTGCTGGAAGGCGAGGCCGGGGCGTTCGCTGCGCTCGAAGCGCAGCACCTGGCCGATGTAGATGCGATGGTCGCCGCCGTCGTGAGCGGCGAAGCGGCTGCATTCGAACCGCGCCGCCGCGCCCTGGAGCAGGGGCGCGCCGCCCTCGCCCTCGACCCAGTCGAGGCCCGCGAACTTGTCGACCACGCCGCGGGTGGCGAAACGGTCGGCCAGCCCGGCCTGGTCGGCGGCCAGCACGTGGATGGCGAAATGGGTCGCGGCCTCGAAGACCGGCAGGCTGAGCGCGCGGCGGTTCAGGCTCCACAGGACGAGCGCCGGCTCCAGCGACACCGAGCTGAAGCTGTTGGCGGTGACGCCGACCGGCCCGCCATCCGGCGCCCGGGCGGTGATGATGGTCACCCCGGTTGCGAAGCTGCCGAGGGCCGCGCGGAAGGCGGCGGCGTCAAGTCCGGCCTCCGGGGGAGGGCTGGCGCCATTCATGGAAGTTCGCCTCCGTTCGTCGCGACCCGGGCGGGGTGGCTTGATGGACGCTATGTCGCTAATGACAGATTGTCAATAGCGGTTCTTCGGGGTGGCGCCTGGGCATGACTACGCTGCGGCGCTCTAGCCTGATTCAGGCGGCGGCGAGGGCCACAACTCCCGCAACCGGCCGCGCCTACTTTTATTGACAAGATGTCATTATTGAGGGCGAATGGGCCTCGGCGCGCGAACGGGCGGCTGGCCTGGAGGATGCGACATGAACACGCGACAATTCGATCTCCGCACGGCGGCCATCACGGCGGGCGTCCTCATCGCCCTGTTCGCGGCCTACACGATGCTCAAGGGGCCCGTCCGGGACGCGCTGGTGTTGAAGGTCGCGGCGGCGAAGATCCGCGAGTCCGGAATGGACCGGGCCGCGCCCGCCGCCGA
Source organism: Pseudomonadota bacterium (assembly GCA_049323695.1). GTDB lineage: Bacteria > Pseudomonadota > Alphaproteobacteria > Caulobacterales > Caulobacteraceae > Caulobacter. The sequence goes on along the minus strand of JBMOOF010000037.1, from coordinate 2,801 downwards.
TCCAGCGGTCTTCGAGACCGACCCCGCCGTGCTGGCGCAGATCGCCACCGCCGGACAGCCCCATGAGCGCTGGAAGGAAGGGCTGACCTTCGACGGCGTCGAGCCCATGCCGTGGCTGAAGAACGCCGTGAACTGGCAACCGCGCACCGAAGTGGTGCAGCCCGACGAGATGCGGGTGACCTTCATGGGAAGTTCGCCGTTGATCCGGCCCGGCCAGATGGGGACGTCGATCTATGTCGAACTCGGCAACGGAAAGTCATTCATCTTTGATTTCGGCCCCGGTGCGGTCGCCAACTACCTGGCGGCCGGCGTGCCGCTGAACCGGGTCAACGACATATTCCTCACCCACCTGCACTGGGACCACGTCGGATCGACGCCCTACATCTACACCTTCGGCGCCTGGGGCGGCCGCTGGCACGAACCGCTGCGCATCACCGGCCCCTCCGGCGACCGGCCCGAACGGGGCACGCGGTTCATGATGGACCGGATGAAGGAGATGCTGGCCTGGCACCGGGAGAGTTTCGATCTCGGTCCGATCGGCCAGGGGTGGGACATCAAGGTCAACGAGTTCGATTACCGGGACGACGGCGGCGTCGTCTACAATCGCGACGGCGTAGTCATCCGTCACTGGCGTCAATCGCACACCGTGGACGGCGCCTCCGCCTACCGGCTCGACTGGAACGGCATGAGCATGGTGTTCACCGGCGACGGCCGTCCGAACGGCCTGACGCTCAAGTACGCCAAGGGCGCCGATCTGCTGATCACCGAGATCCAGCCGGAACTGATCGCCACCGGGGCCAAGGCCATGGGCCTGATGCCGCTGATGGCCCGGGCGACCATGGACATGGCCCATAACCCGGCCTACGCGGCCGGCTATCTCTATGACCAGATCAAGCCGCGGATGGCGATGGGCACGCATGTGCTCTACGACGCCTATTCGGAGGCCGAGCTGTACGCCCAGGTCCGCCAGAAATGGAAGGGGCCCTTCCGCCTCGGCGCGCCGGACATGGTCGTCGTCAACATGACCCGCGACAAGGTGTGGGTCCGCGACGGCGTGCTGGCGCCGTACCCGAACATCAGCCCGCCGCGGTTCGACATTCCCAAGGGCGGCGGACTCGTGGTTCCGGCTCCGCGGCGGTCCCGCGCCGAGTTGCAGCAGCCCTCGGTCCGCGCCGCCGAGATCGACCCGGGCCGCTACTATCCCCCCGGATACCGTCCCCGGCTGCTGGAGGACTGGCCGACCCGAAAGGCGGTCTACCTGCCGGAGGCCATGGTGCCGGCGCCGATGAAGCGGCCGGCCGACCAGTGATCCGGGCCTGCTCCCCCGCTTTGGGGGCGGCGCTCGGGTAACCGGGCCGGCGCCGAGGAAGGACCGGCCCGCGCCTTCCGGCCGCTCGGGGGAGGCCGCGTCGAGGCGCCGCCCCGGGTCAGACGCAGGCGTTCACCCGGCGCCGCTCGCCGCAGCGGCTGCAGACCAGGCGCGCGCGCACCTGCGGCGGGGTGGCCCCGGGGCCGAAGGCGTCCAGGGCCCGCGCCCGCGGCCACCGCGCTTCGTGGCCGCAGGCGCCGCAGGCGAGGCGCAGCACGGTCCGCGGGTCCTCCAGCACATGACCCAGGATCAGGAAGGCGGGCATGTTCATAATTTGTTCTCATGTCCGGGCGGCGGTCAAGCCGGCGTCCCCGGCGCCGGCGGCGGCCCGGCCGGACCGGGATTCCCGGGGGTGCGGCGAAGCGGCGGAAAATTTCGGCGAACGACTGTAGGTTTCCGGCCGGCTCGCGCGTCGTCCCTCCGAGAGGCCGTGGGGCCGGCTCGAGCAAGGAGGCGGATGATGCGTGTGATGGTGTTCCACAAGACCAGCGGCGAGATCGACATGACGGCCCCGCCGACGCCGGAACAGCTGGAAGCCTTCGCGGCCATGGACCGGTTGACGGAGGAGATGGTCGCGGCCGGCGTGTTCGTGGCCGCCGCCGGCCTCAAGGGCGGCGCCGACGCCCGGCGGATTCTCTTCAGGGACGGGCGGAAGACGGTCCTGGACGGTCCCTTCGCCGAAACCAAGGAAGTGATCGCCGGCTTCTCGATCTGGGAGGTCGGGGACATGGATGAGGCCCTGGCCTGGGCCATGCGCGCGCCCGCCATTCCCGGACATGACGGCGAGTTGGTGATCCAGCCGTACTTCGAGGCGGAAGACCTGGCGGCCTTCATGACCGACGAGGAACGCGCCGCGCCCCGCGAGGGGGATCGGGGCAGGCTCGGCGTCGCCTGACGGCTTGTCTCGCCCGCGGCCGGGCTGACAAGATGGTCCGGCCGCCGGCAACCATCGGAGGGCCCATGCCCCGCTTTCTCGCCGTCTACACGATGAAACCCGAGGACCTCGCCCGCTGGCGCGCGCTGCCCAAGGCCGAGCAGGACCGGCGCGACGCGGTGGGTCTGAAACAGTGGGCCGACTGGGAAACGGCCAACGCGGCCAGCCTCGTCGGAGACAGCGGCATGGTCGGCAAGACCCTGCGGGTGACCCCGGGCGGCGCCGACGGGGCGACCAACGACATCTGCGGCTACATCGTGGTCCGGGCCGACAGCATCGAGGCGGCCGCGCGCCTGTTCGAGAACCACCCGCACTTCACCATCTTCCCGGGCGACGGCGTCGACATCATGCCGCTGCTCACCGGGCCGCAGGACTAGGTCCAATCGACATTCAGCGCATCCAGAGCATGGAGGCGGCGATGTGGATGAAGGCGAGGTAGTGGCTGGCGAGCCGGTCGAAGCGGGTGGCGAAACGGCGGAAGTGCTTGAGCCTGTTGAA
>JBMOOF010000036.1:0-1431 GCA_049323695.1 Pseudomonadota bacterium | reverse complement strand
GCGGAGCCTGATCGACGGCCAGGGGTCGGCGCGAGGCGATCATCCGTTCATGATCTGGGAGCCGTTCGAGGGCGAGGGGCGGCGCTGGACCTACGCCGGGTTCGCCGGGGCTGTGCGCCGCTTCGCCGCCGGCCTTTGGGCGCGGGGGGTTCGGCCGGGCCAGCGCGTGCTGGTCCATCTCGACAACTGTCCGGAGTCGGCGATCGCCTGGCTGGGCTGCGCCTACGCCGGCGCCGTGGCGGTGACCACCAACGCCCGCTCCAGCGCCGACGAGATCGCCTGGTTCGCCGCCCACAGCGGCGCTGTCGGCGGGATCACCCAGCCAAGGTTCGCCGCCCTCGTCCGGGGCGCCGCCCCCGGCCTGGGCTGGCTGGTCGTCACCGCCGACGACAACGGCGCGCCGGCCGGCGACGACGTCTCGGGCTTCGAGCCCTTCGCCGCCATCGACGGCGATCCGGCGGCCCTGCCCGAGCGGCCCCATGACCCCATGGCCCCCTTCGCCATCCAGTACACCTCCGGCACCACGGCCAGGCCCAAGGCGGTGCTCTGGACCCACGGCAACTTCCTCTGGGGGGCCAGGATGAGCGCCCTCAACGAGGACCTGAGGCCCGAGGACGTCCACCTGGTCACGATGCCGCTGTTTCACACCAACGCCCAGGTCTACTCGCTGGCCGCCGCGCTCTGGGTCGGCGCCAGCGTCGTGCTGCAGCCCAGGTTCTCCGCCTCGCGCTTCTGGCCGGTGTCGCTCAAGCACGGCTGCACCTGGACCTCGATGGTCCCCTTCTGCCTGAAGGCCCTCGCCGAGCAGCCCCGGCCCGAGCGCCACAGCTACCGCCTCTGGGGCAACGCCGTCAGCGCGCCGCCCGCCGACGCGCTGTTCGGGGTCAGGACGATCGGCTGGTGGGGCATGACCGAGACGGTCACGCACGGCGTCGTCGCCTCGCCGCACCTGCCCGACGCCGCCCTTTCGATCGGCCGCCCCGCCCCCGGCTACGGCATCCATGTGCTGGACGCGGCGGGCGCGCCCGTCAGGCCCGGCGAGACCGGCGACCTCTATGTCGAGGGCCGGCGGGGGCTGTCGCTGTTCCTGGAGTACGCCGACGACCCCGAGGCGACCGCCAGGGCCTTCCGCGACGACGGCCTGTTCATCACCGGCGACCGGGTGCGGCTGGGCGAGGACGGCAGCCTGTTCTTCGCCGACCGCAACAAGGACATGCTCAAGGTCGGCGGCGAGAACGTCGCCGCCTCCGAGGTCGAGCGGGTCATCGCCGGCGTCCCCGGCGTCGGCGAGGTGGCGGTGGTCGGCCGGAGACATCCGATGCTGGACGAGGTCCCCGTCGCCTTCGTGATCCCCCTCGACCCCGCCGACGCCGGCCTGCCCGACCGCGCCATGGCCGCCTGCGCCGCCGCCCTCGCCAGCTTCAAGCAGCC
>JBMOOF010000035.1:0-327977 GCA_049323695.1 Pseudomonadota bacterium | reverse complement strand
TGCGCTTCGCCATCCGCGAAGGCGGCCGCACGGTCGGCTCGGGCGTTGTGGCGAAGATCGTCGAGTAATCCGACACTCTCGGCCTCAGCGCCACGCTGAACCAAGGATTAGGGCCTCCGGGGAAACCTGGGGGCCTTTTTCCTTGCGAGTTCGGAGCGCGGGCGGCGCTGACGACCGGCGCCTGCGGGTGGGCGCGCGCCACCTTACGTTGCAGCAATGCCATGCCCTACCAGTTATTGAGTTGCACCAGGTCGCGGCCCCTCCCCAGAAGACGGCGCCCTGTGCTTGAGTGATCGCGGGGGGAGTCTCGGTGAATATTCGTACAAGCCCGACGGACCACGAGCCGCGCTACGCCGCGGCGCACGACTGGATCGACGCGCCGGCGTTTTCGCCGGCCGTGGCGACCAGGCCGGACCAGGTCGCCGACGGACGGCGCGTCTGGCTGGTCGACACCCAGTTCAATCTCGCCCGGCCCCGACTGGCGATTTTCACCCGCCGCGTGGTCGAGGTGGTCAACGCCGATGGCTTGCAGGACGCGGCCCAGTTCAACGCTGACTACAATCCCGCGTTCGAACGGATCGACATCAATCATGTGCGCGTCATCCGGCGCGGCGAGGTGCGCAACTTCGACCCGCGCGGGGCGCTGCAGGTGCTGCGCCGTGAACCGGATCTGGAGCGCGCTAGGTACGACGGCCGGCTGACCGCGCACTTCGTCATTCCGGACGTGCGTGTCGGCGACATTGTCGATGTCGCTCGCACGCACTACGGCCAGCACCCGGTGCTGGCCGGCAAGTTCGCCGCCGAGTGGGTGTTCAACTGGGGCTGCTGGGTCGGCGAGACCCGGGTCAAGGTCCTCGCGCCCGCCAACCGCCTGTTCGCCACGAAGGCCTGGAACGGCGCGCCCGAGGCGATCGAGCGGTCCGCGCCGGGCGGCCTGGTCGAGCGGACCTGGCGCCTGCGCGACACCGCCCCCGCGCCGGGCGAGCCGGGCGCCGTGCCCTGGGCCCGATCTCTCGCGACCGTACAGTTCGCGGACGTGATGACCTGGACGGATGTCGCTGACACTTTCCGCCCGCTCTACCGTGTTCCCGACCGCCTGCCCGATGATCTGGAGCGCGAGGTCCAGGCCATCGAGGCCGCCACAAGCGACCCGGCCGTCAAGACGGTCAAGGCGCTGCGGCTGGTCCAGGGCGCGCTGCGCTACCTGTCGGTGAGCATCGGCGACGGCGGCTTCACGCCCAACAGCATCGACCAGATCTGGGCCTCCCGCTGCGGCGACTGCAAGGACGCCTCGCTGCTGCTGGTGGCCATGCTCCGGCGCATGGGTGTTCGGGCCGATCCGGCCCTGGTCAACACCTGGCGAGGACAGACCCGCGCCGAGGAGCTGCCCGGCCTGGCCTCGTCCGACCACTGCGTCGTCAGGGCCGAGGTGGGCGGCAAGGCCTACTGGCTCGATCCGACCGCCTTCCCGCAGGGCGGCCGCCTGGACAGGGTGCACCAGTTTCGCTGCGGCTGGGCGCTGCCCTTGTCGCCGGGCGCGACGCTGGAGTTCATGGGCGAGGACCCGGTGCAGGACGTCTTCGACAGCGAGGAGACCTACACCTTCGGGACTGAACCGGGATCGCCGGCCACGCTCGACCTGAGGACCAATTTTAGGGCGTGGCGAGCCGATGACATGCGCCGTCGCCTCGAAAGCGGACGCGCCCAGCTGGAGGAGGAGTTCCGAAGCTACTACGCCCGCCGCTTCGGGGGCGCCGAGCTAGTCGGCGAGATCGGCGTCGCCGACGACCTCGAGGAGAACATCTTGACGATGACCGAACGTTACAGCGTGTCGGGCGCTTGGACGCCGGAGCCGGACAGCGACCTGGTGGCCTTCGAGACGCCGGATGACATTTTCGCTCCAAATCTACATCTCCCCAGGCTGGAAAAGCGGCGACTGCCCGCGGACCTCGGCCTGCCGCGCCGCCTGCGAACGGTCTCGACGGTCCATGTGGGCAAGCCGATCAACGTCTCGGGTTGGAGCCACACGATCCAGATGGACGGGATCAAGGCGACCTCCGTCCATGAGCCGATCGCGACCGACGGCAGCGTGTTCCGCCTTGTCCGCACCTTGGAGATAGACCGCCGCGTCCTCCTGCCCGAACAGACGCCGCGCTTCGAGAGCCTGCGCGAGGAGACCTTCCGATTGTCTGCGGTGCGAGTCACCCGCCGGGTACAGTTCGGTCAGTTCGTCGATCAGACCCCTCCGCGTCCCGCCGGGGGCCGACTTTCGTCGAGCGACGGCGGCGTTCCCGTCTGGACGATCCTGTGGATCTTGTTCGCCCTGGTCACGCTCGGTCGCTGCGCGACCGCGGTCGCCGGATGAAAACCCTGTCATGACCTCGAATTAAGCTGCTCCCTCGGCGATCCGCGCCTAGCGTCCCGGCATCGCATTCCAGGGGAGATCCAGCCGATGCGCGCGTATCTGACCATGGGCGTCGCCGCGGCGGCCCTTCTCGCGGCGGGAGCCGCCCAGGCCAAGGGGCCGAAGGTGGAGATCAAGGATGCGGCCGCCCGCGTCGTGGTCATTCCCGAAGCCCGCGACGACATCCAGGTGGAGATGCTGACCACCAATCCCGGCCTGCCGCTGGTCGTCCGCGATGAGGGCGACAGGACCGTGGTCGACGGCGACCTGCGGTTCAACGCCATCCGCGGCTGCCGCACCGTCAACGGCGCGACCAGCGTCAACGTGCGCGGCAAGACCTACGCCTGGGACGACCTGCCCCAGGTGGTGGTCCGCGTGCCGCTGGACGCCCAGGTGGCCGCGGACGGCGCGGTGTTCGGCAGCGTCGGCCGCACGCGCAGCCTGACGCTGTCCAACGGCGGCTGCGGCGACTGGACGATCGGCAACGTCGAGGGCGACCTGGCGCTCAGCCTCGCCGGCTCGGGCGACGCGGTCGCGGGAACGGCCGGATCGGCCGCGATCAGGATCGCGGGCTCGGGCGACGTGGCCACCGCGTCGCTGGCCGGCCCCCTGTCGGTCAATATCGCCGGCTCCGGCGACGTGTCGGTGGCCTCGGTCGCCGGCGACGTCGAGGCGAAGATCGCTGGCTCGGGCGATGTGGCGATCCGCGGCGGAGAGGCCGGCGCCGTGAGCGTCTCGATCGCCGGTTCGGGCGACGTCACCATCGCCGGGCCGGCGCGCAGCGTCGACGCCAAGGTCGCCGGCTCGGGCGACGTGCGGGTGGTGCGGGTCTCGGGACCGGTGACCAAGCGCGTCGCCGGCTCGGGCGAGGTCATCGTCGGTCCCATCGACCAGGACGACTGACCCCGGGCGACGCGCCCCCCCGAACGGGGGGTACGCGATGCCGGGGCCGCCCCTAGGGTGCGCCGGCGCGGAACTCCCCGGCCGGCCGTGTTGTCGTCGTTCACGGCGGGGCGGGCGCGGGTTCGCCCGGGCACCGGCCGGCGTCGTCCCTCCAAGCGCGCCGCCCGGCAGGAGTTCCGCCACCCCGGGGCCGCCCCGGACAGGAGGCCCCGGAGCGCCGGCTCCGGGGCTTTTCGTCCTGCTAGCCGGTCCCGTCCCCGACGCGACCGGCGCCGGCCGCCATCGCGCCCGGCCGGACAACGGGTTGACGGCGGCGAGTCGGTGACGTAATAGCCGCGCCTCTGTTGGACCGGCTGTGCGCTCAGGCGCAGACGCGGCCCGCGGAACGAACCGACCTATGGCTTTCCCTCAAAGGAAAATCGCGGTTGGGGACCAGGTCCTCGCGGCTCGCCGCGTGGGCCGCATTCGTTTTTGCGGACGTTGCGTGTCCGGAGCGCCTTTCGGGGCGAACCGGGTTGGTCTTTGAAATGGTCTGAAGCACGCGGGCGCCGCCCTTCTGGGAGCCCTTTGGGAAACACGAGCGATATGGATCGTCAGAACATCCGCATCCGGCTCAAGGCCTTCGATCACCGCGTGCTGGATCATTCCACCCGCGAGATCGTGAACACGGCCAAGCGCACGGGCGCCACCGTCAGGGGGCCGATCCCCCTGCCCACGCTCATCGAGAAATTCACCGTCAACCGCTCGCCGCACATCGACAAGAAGTCGCGCGAGCAGTTCGAGATCCGCACCCACAAGCGCGTGCTGGATATCGTCGATCCGACCCCGCAGACCGTGGACGCGCTGATGAAGCTCGACCTGTCGGCCGGCGTCGACGTCGAGATCAAGCTGTAGGGAGCCGCCAGAGATGACTCTCCCCGCTCAACGCACCGGCGTGATCGCCAAGAAGGTGGGCATGACCCGCTTCTTCGACGAAGCCGGCCAGCATGTGCCGGTGACGGTGCTCAGCCTCGACGGCTGCCAGGTCACCGCCCAGCGCACGGTCGAGAAGGACGGCTACACCGCCGTCCAGCTCGGCGCCGGGGCCAAGAAGGCCAAGAACACCACCAAGGCCCTGCGCGGCCACTTCGCCAAGGCCCAGGTCGAGCCCAAGCGCGTCGTCGCCGAGTTCCGCGTCGAGGAAGCCGGGCTGATCGACGTGGGCGCCGAGTTCACCGCCGACCACTTCGTCCCCGGCCAGAAGGTCGACATCCAGGGCGTCACGGTCGGCAAGGGCTTCGCCGGCGCCATGAAGCGCTGGAACTTCGGCGGCATGCGCGCCACCCACGGCGTGTCGGTGTCGCACCGGGCGCACGGCTCGACCGGCAACCGCCAGGATCCGGGCCGCACCTTCCCGGGCAAGAAGATGGCCGGGCATCTCGGCCAGGAAACCGTCACCACGCTCAACCTCACGGTCTGGAAGGTCGATGTCGAGCGGGGCCTGATCCTGATCAAGGGCGCCGTTCCGGGCGCCGAAGGGACCTATGTGAAGGTCCGCGACGCGATCAAGAAGGCGGCGCCGGCCGACCTGCCGCGTCCGGGCGCCTTCCGCAGGGCGGGCGAGGAGACTCCGGCCGCCGAGGCCGCGCCGGCCGAGGAGCCCGCGGTCGTCGAGGCCCCGGCCGAAGAGGCCGCCGCCCCGGAAGCCACGCAAGAGGGCGCTGACCAATGAAACTCGACGTCATCAAGCTAGACGGCGGCAAGGCCGGCTCGGTCGATCTCGACGACGCCATCTTCGGCATCGACGACATTCGCACCGACATCCTGCAGCGCGTCGTCACCTGGCAGCTGGCCAAGCGCCGCTCCGGCAACCACAAGATCCAGGTCCGTAACGAGGTCTCTCGCACGGGCAAGAAGATGTACAAGCAGAAGGGCACCGGCGGCGCCCGCCACGGCTCGCGCCGGGCGGCCCAGTTCGTCGGCGGCGCCAAGGCCCACGGCCCGGTCGTCCGCAGCCACGCCTTCGACCTGCCCAAGAAGGTCCGCGCCCTGGCCCTGCGCCATGCGCTGTCCTCCAAGGCCCGGGCCGGCAGCCTGCTGGTGCTCGACGCCGCGGAGCTGAAGGAGCCGAAGACGGCCGCCCTGCGCGCCAACTTCGACAAGATCGGCCTGACCAACGCCCTGATCATCGCCGGCCCGGAAGTGGACGCCAACTTCAAGCTGGCGGCCCGCAACATCCCCAACGTCGATGTGCTGCCCAACGCCGGCCTGAACGTCTACGACGTGCTGCGCCGCGGGACCCTGGTCCTGACCAAGTCGGCCATCGAGGGCATCTCGGCCCGTTTCGCTGAGAAGGACGCCGCCTGATGACCGCCACGGCCCGCCACTACGACACCATCCTCGCGCCGGTGATCACCGAGAAGTCGACCTATCTGTCCGAACAGAACAAGGTCGTCTTCCGCGTCGCCGACCACGCGACCAAGGACGACATCGCCGCCGCCGTCGAAGCGCTGTTCAAGGTCACCGTGACCAAGGTCAACACCCTGAACGTCAAGGGCAAGACCAAGCGCTTCCGCGGACGCGCCGGGCGTCGGTCCGACGTCAAGAAAGCCATCGTGACGCTGGCCGAGGGCCAGTCGATCGACATCACGACGGGGCTCTAGAGACATGGCTCTGAAGCAATTCAATCCGACGTCGCCGGGCCGCCGCGGCCTGGTGCTGGTCGACCGGAGCGAGCTCCACAAGGGCAAGCCGGAAAAGTCGCTGGTCGAGGGCCTGACCAAGTCGGGCGGCCGCGGCGGCGGCGGCCGGATCGCGGTCCGCTTCCGCGGCGGCGGCGCCAAGCGCCTGTACCGCACGGTCGACTTCAAGCGCCGCAAGTGGGGCGTCCCCGCCACGGTCGAGCGCCTGGAGTACGATCCGAACCGGACGGCCTTCATCGCCCTGGTCAAGTACGCCGACGGCGAGCTGGCCTACATCCTGGCCCCGCAACGCCTGAAGGCGGGCGACGAGATCATCGCCGCCGAGAAGGTCGACGTGAAGCCGGGCAACGCCGCCCCGCTGAGCGGCCTGCCGATCGGCACGATCATCCATAACGTCGAGCTGAAGCCCATGAAGGGCGGCCAGCTGGCCCGCTCGGCCGGCGCCTACGCCCAGCTGGTCGGCCGCGACGCCGGCTATGCCCAGATCCGTCTCGGCTCGGGCGAGCTGCGCATGGTTCCGGACAGCTGCATGGCCACGGTCGGCGCCGTCTCGAACCCGGACCACATGAACCAGGTCCTGGGCAAGGCCGGCCGCGTCCGCCACATGGGCTTCCGCCCGCACGTGCGCGGCGTCGCCATGAACCCCATCGACCACCCGCACGGCGGCGGCGAAGGCCGCACCTCGGGCGGCCGTCACCCGGTGACCCCGGCCGGCAAGCCGACCAAGGGCGCCAAGACCCGCAGCAACAAGGCGACGGACAAGTTCATCATCCGCTCGCGTCACAAAGCGAAGAAGGGCCGCTAAGCCATGACCCGCTCAGTCTGGAAGGGTCCGTTCGTCGACGGCTACCTGCTGAAGAAGGCGGAAGCCGCGCACGCCGGCGGCCGCAAGGACGTGATCAAGACCTGGTCGCGCCGCTCCACCATCATGCCGCAGTTCGTCGGCCTGACCTTCGGCGTCCACAACGGCCTCAAGCATGTGCCGGTGTCGGTGTCGGAGGACATGGTCGGCCACAAGCTCGGCGAGTTCGCCCCGACCCGGAACTTTCCGGGCCACGCGGCGGACAAGAAGGCCAAGAGGAAGTAGGCGATGAGCAAGCCGAAGACCAAGCGGCGCCTCGGCGAGACCTCGGCCCTGGCCAAGGTCCGCACGCTGCGCACCAGCGCCCGCAAGCTGAACCTCGTGGCCCAGTCGATCCGCGGCCTCAAGGTGCAGCGCGCGCTGAACGAACTCGAGTTCAGCCACAAGCGCATCGCCAAGGACGTCCGCAAGGCGCTCTACAGCGCCATCTCGAACGCCGAGAACAACCACAACCTCGACATCGACTCGCTGGTCGTCGCCGAGGCCTTCGTGGGCAAGAACCTGATCATGAAGCGTTTCTCGCCGCGCGCGCGCGGCCGGGCGGCGCGTATCGAGAAGCCGTTCAGCGAGATCACCATCGTGGTCCGCGAACTGGGTGAGGCCGCCTGATGGGTCAGAAAGTCAATCCGGTCGGGCTGCGGCTCGGCGTCAACCGCACCTGGGACAGCCGCTGGTTCGCCGACGGCAAGGAATACGGGCGCCTGCTCCACGAGGACATCAAGGTCCGCCGCGAGCTGAAGAAGCGCCTCTACCAGGCCGGCATCTCGCGGATCATCATCGAGCGTCCGCACAAGAAGTGCCGCGTCACCATCTACGCCGCGCGCCCGGGCGTGATCATCGGCAAGAAGGGCGCGGACATCGACAAGCTGCGCAAGGACCTGCAGGCCCTGACCGAGGGCGAGGTCCACCTCAACATCGTCGAGATCCGCAAGCCCGAGACCGACGCCCAGCTGGTGGCCGAGAACATCGCCCAGCAGCTCGAGCGCCGGGTCGCCTTCCGCCGCGCCATGAAGCGCACCATGCAGTCGACCATGCGTCTGGGCGCCAAGGGCGTTCGGATCAACGTGTCGGGCCGCCTGGGCGGCGCCGAGATCGCCCGCATGGAGTGGTACCGCGAGGGCCGCGTGCCGCTGCACACCCTGCGCGCCGACATCGACTACGGCTTCGCGGAAGCCAAGACCACCTACGGCATCATCGGCGTGAAGACCTGGATCTTCAAAGGCGAGGTGCTGGAGCACGATCCGATGGCGCTGGACAAGCGTCTGTCGTCCGAGTCCGGCCCGGCCGGCGAGGGCGGCGGCCGCGACCGCGACCGTGACGATCGCGGCCCGCGCGGCCCGCGCCGCGACCGCGGTCCGCGAGCTGAGGCGTAACCGACATGCTGTCTCCGAAGCGAACCAAGTACCGCAAGGCCTTCAAGGGCCGCATCCATGGGACCGCCAAGGGCGGCACCCTGCTGAACTTCGGCTCCTACGGCCTCAAGGCCGTCGAGCCCGAGCGCATCACCGCGCGTCAGATCGAGGCGGCCCGCCGCGCGATCACCCGCCACATGAAGCGCCAGGGCCGGGTGTGGATCCGGATCTTCCCGGACCTGCCGGTCACCGACAAGCCGGCCGAGGTCCGCATGGGCAAGGGCAAGGGCGCGGTCGAGTACTGGGCCGCGCGCGTCCATCCGGGCCGCATCATGTTCGAGATCGACGGCGTCGCCGACGACATCGCCCGTGACGCGCTCAAGCTCGGCGCCGCCAAGCTGCCGATCAAGACCCGCATCGTGACCCGGATCGATTCCGGCCTGGCCGCGGAGCACTGAAGATGAAGATCGCCGACGTCCGGGCCATGACGCCCGACCAACTGGCCGAGGCCCTGCTGAACCTGAAGAAGGAGCAGTTCAACCTGCGCTTCCAGGCGGCCACGGGCCAGGTCGAGAAGACCCACCGCGTGAACGAGATCCGCAAGGACATCGCGCGGATCAAGACCGTGCTGCGCGCCAAGAAGGCCGCGTAAGGAGCAACCGATGCCGAAACGTATCCTCGAAGGCGTGGTCGTCTCCGACAAGGGCGACAAGACGGTGGTGGTGAAGGTCGAGCGGACCTTCCTGCACCCGCTTCTGAAGAAGACCGTCCGCCGGTCGAAGAAGTACCACGCACACGACGAATCCAACGCCTACAAGGCGGGCGAAATCGCCCGGATCGTCGAGTGCGCGCCGAAGTCCAAGCTGAAGACCTGGGAAGTCCTTCCCAAGGCCGCCGGCTGAGTTCTGGAAGGTTTAAGCCATGATCCAGATGCAAACTAACCTGGACGTCGCCGACAATTCGGGCGCCCGCCGGGTCATGTGCATCAAGGTGCTTGGCGGCGCCAAGCGCCGCTACGCCCACGTCGGGGACAAGATCGTCGTCTCCGTGAAGGAAGCCATTCCGCGCGGCCGCGTGAAGAAGGGCGATGTCCTGCAGGCCATCGTCGTCCGCACGTCCCAGGCCATCAAGCGCAAGGACGGCTCGGTCATCCGTTTCGACAAGAACGCGGCGGTGATCGTCAACAAGCAGGCGGAGCCGATCGGCACGCGGATCTTCGGCCCGGTTCCCCGCGAACTGCGCGCCAAGAACCACATGAAGATCATCTCGCTGGCGCCGGAGGTCCTGTAATGGCCGCGAAGATCAAGAAGGGCGACCGCGTCGTCGTCCTGACGGGCAGGGACAAGGGCAAGACCGGCGATGTCGTCCGCGTCTTCCCGACCGAGAGCCGCGTCGTTGTGGGCGGACTGAACATGGTCCAGCGCCACACCAGGCCGTCCCAGGCGGACCCGCAGGGCGGCATCAAGCACAAGGAGGCGCCGATCCACGTGTCGAACGTGGCTCTGGTGGATTCCAAGGGCAAACCGACCCGGGTCGGCTTCCGCGAGGAAGGCGGCAAGAAGGTCCGGTTCGCCAAGACCACGGGCGAGACGATCAATGGCTGATCAGGCTTACGAACCCCGGCTGAAGGCCGTCTATCGCGAGCGCATCCGCGCGGCGATGAAGGAGCAGTTCGGCTACACCAACGAGATGCAGGTCCCCAAGCTGGACAAGATCGTCCTGAACATGGGGATCGGCGAGGCCGTGGCCGACTCCAAGAAGGCCGCAGCCGCGATGAAGGACTTGGCCGCGATCGCCGGCCAGAAGCCGGTCGCGACCAAGGCCCGTCTCTCGGTCGCCCAGTTCAAGATCCGCGAGGGCATGACGATCGGCGCCAAGGTCACCCTGCGCGCCGACCGCATGTACGAGTTCCTCGATCGTCTGATCACCATCGCCCTGCCGCGGGTGAAGGACTTCCGGGGCCTCAAGGCCACGTCGTTCGACGGCCGCGGCAACTACGCCATGGGTCTGAAGGAGCACATCGTGTTCCCCGAGATCAACTACGACCAGATCGACCAGATCTGGGGCATGGACATCATCGTCTGCACCACTGCGAAGACCGACGACGAGGCGCGCGCGCTTCTCAAGGAATTCCAGTTCCCGTTCAACGCGTAACGGACGGGAAGGAAAGAAAGACATGGCCAAGAAGAGCGCCGTCAACCGCAACGAGCTGGTCAAGAAGCTCGTCAGGCAATACGCCGCCAAGCGCGCCGCGCTGAAGGCGATCGCCAACGACGAGTCCCGCCCGCTCGAGGAACGTTTCGATGCCCGGCTGAAGCTCGCGAAGCTGCCGCGCAACTCCGCCGCCAACCGCATCCGCAACCGGTGCGAGGTGACGGGGCGTCCGCGCGCCTACTATCGCAAGCTGAAGATGAGCCGGATCGCCCTGCGGGAGCTCGGCTCCCAGGGGCAGATCCCCGGCCTCGTCAAGTCGAGCTGGTAAGGGGAGGGTCCTATGGTCAACGACCCCATCGGCGACATGATCGCCCGCATCAAGAACGCCGCCCAACGCAAGCGGAACAAGGTCTCCACCCCGGCTTCGAAGATGCGCGCCCGCGTGCTCGACGTGCTGGCCGGCGAGGGCTACATCCGCGGCTATTCGCTGGTCGAGAAGCCCGGCGCGTTCCCCGAATTCGAGATCGAGCTCAAGTACTTCGACGGCGAGCCCGTGATCGTCGAGATCAGCCGCGTGTCCAAGCCGGGCCGCCGCGTCTACTCCTCGATCAAGGACCTCAAGCCGGTCAAGAACGGCCTGGGCATCTCGATCCTGTCGACGCCCAAGGGCGTCATGTCCGACACCGCCGCCCGCGACGCCAACGTCGGCGGCGAAGTGCTCTGCAGGGTCTACTGATATGTCCCGTATCGGAAAGAAGCCTGTCGCTGTCCCCGCCGGCGTGACCGTCACGCTCGAGGGCCAGACCGTCACGGTGAAGGGGCCCAAGGGCCAGCTCGCCTGGACGATCGCCGAAGAGGTCGAGGTCCGCCAGGAGGGCGGCGAGCTGATGCTCGCCCCCCGCGAGGACACCCAGCGCGCCCGCGCGATGTGGGGCCTGTCGCGCACCCTGGTGAACAACATGGTCGTGGGCGTGACCACCGGCTATGAAGAGACGCTCGAGCTGGTCGGCGTCGGCTACCGCGCCGCGATGAAGGGCGCCGCCCTGTCGATGCAGCTCGGCTTCAGCCACGACGTCGACATTCCGCCGCCGGCCGGCATCACCTTCGCCACGCCCAAGCAGACCGAGGTGAAGATCAGCGGCATCGACAAGCAGCTGGTGGGCGAAACCGCGGCCAAGATCCGGCGCATCCGGCCGCCCGAGCCCTACAAGGGCAAGGGCGTCCGCTACGCCGGCGAGACGGTCCGCCGCAAGGAAGGCAAGAAGAAGTAGTCATGGCCCTCACGCCTCGCGAATCCCAAGCGCGCCGCGCCCAGCGCACGCGCACCCGCCTCAAGGCGGTGGCGAACGGTCGTCCGCGTCTGTCGGTCTTCCGCTCGAGCAAGAACATCTACGCCCAGGTCATCGACGACGAGCGCGGCGTGACCCTGGCGGCGGCCTCCTCGCTGGAAGGCGAGAAGGGCAAGGCCCGGGGCGCGGACAAGGACGCCGCGGCCCTGGTCGGCAAGCTCGTCGCCGAACGCGCGATCGAGAAGGGCGTCAAGGACGTCGTCTTCGACCGCGGCGGCTACATCTTTCACGGCCGGATCAAGGCGCTGGCGGACGCCGCGCGTGAAGCCGGCCTGAACTTCTAAGGGGACCAGACAGATGGCTCGTGAACCCCGTGGCGGAGGCGGCGGCGATCGCCGCGACCGTCGTGACCGCAACGCTCCCGCCGAAGAGCGGGCCGACAGCGACATCGTCGAGAAGCTGGTCCACATCAACCGCGTCGCCGCCACCGTGAAGGGCGGACGCCGGTTCAGCTTCGCCGCCCTGATGGTCGTCGGCGACCAGAAGGGCCGCGTCGGCTACGGCCATGGCAAGGCGCGCGAAGTGCCGGAAGCCATCCGCAAGGCGACCGAGGAAGCCAAGAAGTCGATGATCCGCGTGCCGCTGCGCGAAAGCCGCACCCTGCATCACGACGGCGCCGGGCGCTGGGGCGCCGGCAAGGTGATGGTCCGCGCGGCGCCTCCGGGCACCGGCGTCATCGCCGGCGGTCCGATGCGGGCGGTGCTGGAAACCCTCGGCGTCCAGGACGTCGTGGGCAAGTCGACCGGTTCGTCGAACCCCTACAACATGGTCCGCGCCACGTTCGAGGCGCTGAAGGCCCAGTCGTCGCCGCGCCAGATCGCCGCCAAGCGCGGCAAGAAGGTTAGCGACGTGCTCGGCCGGCGGGCCGACGGCGCCTCCGCGCCGGAAGCGATCGAGGGCTAAGCCATGGCCGAGAAGAAGACCGTCACCGTCCGCCAGACGGCGAGCCCGCTTCGCCGGACCAAGGACCAGCGCGCCACGCTCGCCGGCCTTGGCCTGAACAAGATCGGCCGCACGCGGACCCTGGAAGACACCCCCTCGATCCGCGGCATGATCGCCAAGGTCGCCCACATGGTCGAGGTGGTGGACTAACCGATCGGACCGTCCCGGCGAAGGCCGGGACCCGGATCCAGCCTGAGCGATCAGGCTGGATTTGCCGGGTCTGAGACCCCGACTGGATCCCGGCGACCGCCGGGCCGGTCGGAAAAACGAAAGCCGAGTCCGGGTCCCGCCCGGGCGCAGATCTCCAAGGAGAGGCGCAGATGACCAAACTCAACGAACTGGCTCCCCGCGACGGCTCGACCAAGGGCCGCATGCGCGTCGGCCGCGGCCCGGGCTCGGGCAAGGGCAAGACCTCCGGCCGCGGCGTGAAGGGCCAGAAGTCCCGCACCGGCGTCGCCCTGGGCGGTTTCGAAGGCGGCCAGATGCCGCTGCACATGCGCATGCCCAAGCGCGGCTTCAACAATCCGTTCGCCAAGCAGCTGGTGGAAGTGAACTTCTGGCGCATCGAGCAGGCCATCGCGGCCGGGAAGCTCGATCCGAAGAAGACCGTCGACGCCGACGCCCTGCTGGCCGCCGGCGTGATCCGCCGCAAGAAGGACGGCGTCTCGCTGCTGGGCAAGGGCGAGCTGACGTCGAAGATCGACATCGTCGTCTACCGCGCCTCGGCTTCGGCCGCTGCGGCGGTCGAGAAGGCCGGCGGCAAGCTGACCGTGACCCGGCCGGCCAAGGCGCAGGCCGAGGCCTGAAGTCGCGCGGGGCGCGCCGGGTGACAAGGCCCGGCGCGGTCCCTATGTGTGACGCTCTCTGAAGAGTCGCGGGGAACTACATGGCTTCGGCCGCCGAGCAGCTAGCCGCCAATCTCAACTTCGGCGCCTTCCAGAAGGCGACGGAGCTGCACAAGCGCATCTGGTTCACCCTCATCGCGATGGTCGTCTATCGCCTGGGGACCTACATCCCGATCCCGGGCATCGACCCGGCCGCCTTCGCCGCCGCCTTCCAGCAGCAGAGCCAGGGCGTGTTGGGCATGTTCAACCTGTTCTCCGGCGGCGCCGTCGAGCGGATGGCGATCTTCGCCCTGAACGTGATGCCCTACATCTCGGCCTCGATCATCGTGCAGCTGCTCGGCACGGTCTATCCGCCGTGGGAGAAGCTGAAGAAGGAAGGCGGCGAGGCCGGCCGCAAGCAGCTCAACCAGTACACCCGCTACCTGACCGTCGTGCTGGCGCTCTTCCAGTCGGCGGGCATCGCCTTCGGCATGGTCAATTCCAACACGCCGATCGTCGACATCGCCGCGCCGATCTTCGTGGTCTCGACCATCGTCACCCTGACCGGCGGCACCCTGTTCCTGATGTGGCTGGGCGAGCAGGTCACCAGCCGGGGCGTCGGCAACGGCATCAGCCTGATCATCTTCGCCGGCATCGTGGCGGTCCTGCCGCGCAGCGTCTGGCAACTGCTCGAGGGCGCCCGGGTGGGCTCGGTCAGGCCCGAAGCGGTGCTGACGCTGGGCGTGCTGGCCGTCGGCGTGATCCTGGCCATCGTCTTCATGGAGCGCTCGCAGCGCCGCCTGCTGATCCAGTATCCCAAGCAGCAACGCGGCAACCGCATGATCGGCGGCGAAAGCTCGTTCCTGCCGCTGAAGATCAACACCTCCGGCGTCATCCCGCCGATCTTCGCCTCCTCGCTGCTGCTGCTGCCGATGACGGCGACCGGCTTCCTGGCGCAGACCGACATGCCGGCCTGGCTGCAGACCACGGTCACCCTGCTGCAGCATGGCCAGCCGCTGTACATGACCCTCTACGGGGCGCTGATCGTCTTCTTCTGCTTCTTCTACACCTCTGTGGTGTTCAATCCCGACGATACGGCCGAGAACCTGCGCAAGTACGGCGGCTTCCTGCCGGGCATCCGGCCGGGCAAGCGCACGGCGGAGTACCTGGACTATGTGCTGACCCGCCTGACGGTGATCGGCGCGGCCTACATCGCCATCGTCTGCCTGCTGCCGGAGTTCCTGATCAGCTTCATGGGCAGCCCGCAGCAGACCCGGGCGCTGGGCGGCACCTCGATCCTGATCGTGGTCTCGGTGACCATGGACACCGTGGCGCAGATCCAGTCGCATCTGCTGGCCCACCAGTATGAGGGGCTGATCAAGAAGTCGAAGCTGCGGGGCGGCCGGCGATAGGCGAGTTTGGAGCCCGGCGCGGACCGGGCGGAGCGTGGCGGCGGCCGGCGGAAGCCGGGCTCGGCGGGTGTCACGGTCGAAGTCTTGAAGAGGCGCCGGTCCGCTTCTTCGAATCGGAAGGTTGGGGGAGAGCGCGCATGAACCTGATCCTGTTCGGCCCTCCGGGCAGCGGCAAGGGCACCCAGGCCAAGCGCCTGGTCGACGAGCGGGGCATGGTCCAGCTGTCCACCGGCGACATGCTCCGCGCGGCGATCGCATCGGGGTCCGAGCTCGGCGGCCGGGTGAAGGACATCATCACCCGCGGCGACCTGGTGCCCGACGAGATCGTCATCGCCCTGATCGAGGAGCGGCTGCCGGAGGCGGAAGCGGCCGGCGGCGCCATCTTCGACGGGTTTCCCCGCACGGTGGCCCAGGCGCAGGCGCTCGATTCGATGCTGGCGGGCCGGGGCGCGAAGATCGACGTGGTCGTCCGCCTGCTGGTGGACGAGGCGGCCCTGATGCAGCGCATCACCCGCCGTTACGAAGAACAGGGCCGGCCAGACGACAATCCGGAGAGCTTCAGGACGCGGCTGGAAGCCTACAACAACCAGACCGCGCCGCTGCTGCCCTACTATGAAGGCCAGGGCAAGCTGAAGGCCGTCGACGGCATGGGGTCCATGGAGGCGGTCGCGGCCGCCATCCGGGAGAGCCTGTAGGCCGTCGGAGGACGCCGCCGGAAAGGTTGAAAAACAACTTCTTCCGGCATTGACGGACGCGCAACGATCCCTATAACGGTGCGCTTCCGCGAAAGGCGCGACTCCCGCGCCGGCTCTAGTGCGCAAGCTGAGCCGGGGCGCGTGTCGTGTTTCGTTTTGCGTGTGCGCCAGGCGGCGCTGCAGGAGAGATTAGGACGTGGCCCGTATCGCAGGCGTCAACATTCCGACGAACAAGCGCGTGATCATCGCGCTGCAGTACATCCATGGCATCGGCCCGAAGTCGGCGAAGGACATCATCGCCAAGGTCGGCATCGACGAGGCCCGCCGGGTGAACCAGCTGACCGACCAGGAAGTGCTGCACATCCGCGAGGCCATCGACAAGGACTACACCGTCGAGGGCGACCTGCGCCGTGAGACTTCCGTCAACATCAAGCGTTTGATGGACCTGGCCTGCTACCGCGGCCTGCGTCACCGCAAGGGCCTGCCGGTCCGCGGCCAGCGCACGCACACCAACGCCCGCACCCGCAAGGGTCCGGCCAAGCCGATCGCCGGCAAGAAGAAGTAAGAGAGAGCCTCGATGGCCAAGGAACCGGCTCGCGTCAAACGCCGCGAACGCAAGAACATCACCTCGGGCGTGGCGCACGTGAACGCCTCGTTCAACAACACCATGATCACCATCACCGACGCCCAGGGGAACACCATCTCCTGGTCGAGCGCGGGGATGATGGGCTTCAAGGGCTCGCGCAAGTCGACCCCCTACGCCGCCCAGATGGCGGCCGAGGACGCGGGCAAGAAGGCCGCCGAGCATGGCGTGAAGACCCTGGAAGTGAACGTCTCCGGTCCGGGTTCGGGCCGTGAGTCGGCCCTGCGCGCGCTGCAGGCCGCCGGCATGACGATCACCACCATCCGTGACGTGACTCCGATCCCGCATAACGGCTGCCGGCCGCCCAAGCGCCGGCGCGTCTGAGTTCTAAAAGTCGACCTCCCTGTCGCCGGCCGTGCGTTTCGCGGCCGGCGAACCCGCGTTCCAAGGACACCCGCCCGTGATCGAAAGAAACTGGAACGAGCTCATCCGCCCCGAAAAGCCGCTGATCGAGACCGGCGCCGACGCCAGCCGCAAGGCCCGCATCGTCGCCGAGCCCCTGGAGCGCGGTTTCGGGGTGACGCTCGGCAACGCGCTGCGGCGCGTTCTGCTCTCCTCGCTGCAAGGCGCCGCCGTCACCGCCGTCCAGATCGACGGCGTGGTCCACGAGTTCTCCTCGCTGGAAGGCGTGCGTGAGGACGTCGTCGACATCGTGCTCAACATCAAGCAGCTGGCGCTGCGCATGCATTCGGAAGGCCCCAAGCGCATGACCCTGCGCGCCACGGGCCCCGGTGCGGTGACCGCCAGCCAGATCGACGCCCCGTCGGACATCGAGATCCTGAACGGCGACCATGTGCTCTGCACCCTGGACGACGGCGCCAGCGTGCGCATGGAGTTCACGGTCAACAACGGCAAGGGCTACGTCCCGGCCGAGATGAACCGGCCCGAGGACGCTCCCATCGGCCTGATCGCCGTCGACGCCCTCTATTCGCCGGTCAAGCGCGTCGCCTACCGGGTCGAGCCGACCCGCCAGGGCCAGTCGCTGGACTACGACAAGCTGATCATCGAGGTGGAGACCAACGGCGCGGTCGGCCCGGTGGACGCGGTGGCCTACGCCGCCCGCATCCTGCAGGACCAGCTGCAGATCTTCATCACCTTCGAGGAGCCGACCAAGAAGGCGGACGGCGAGGCCAAGCCCGAGCTGCCGTTCAACCCGGCCCTGCTCAAGAAGGTCGACGAGCTGGAGCTGTCGGTCCGCTCGGCCAACTGCCTGAAGAACGACAACATCGTCTACATCGGCGACCTGATCCAGAAGACCGAGGCGGAGATGCTGCGCACCCCGAACTTCGGCCGCAAGTCGCTGAACGAGATCAAGGAAGTGCTGGCCGGCATGAACCTGCATCTGGGCATGGACGTGCCCAACTGGCCGCCGGAAAACATCGAAGACCTGGCCAAGAAGTTCGAGGACCAGATCTAGTTCGCCTACCCCGCGCCTGTCCGGACCGGTCACGGTCCGGGCCCGTCGAAGCCGCATCGCGGCGGAGGGCCCCGGCGCTTCGCGAGGACCCAGGCGGGACAGTCGCCGGGGTGTAGTGCAGATCGGGCCGCGGCCCAGGAGACAGACCCATGCGTCACGGAAAAGCCCACCGCAAACTGGGCCGTACGACCGCCCACCGCACCGCCATGTTCGCCAACATGTCGGCCAGCCTGATCAAGCACGAGCAGATCGTCACGACCCTGCCCAAGGCCAAGGAACTGCGCCCGATCGTCGAGAAGCTGATCACGCTGGGCAAGCGCGGCGACCTGCACGCCCGCCGCCAGGCGATCAGCCAGGTCCGCGACATCGAGCAGGTCGGCAAGCTCTTCGCCGTGCTCGGCCCGCGCTACAAGGACCGCAACGGCGGCTACATCCGCGTGCTGAAGGCCGGCTATCGCTACGGCGACAACGCGCCGCTGGCGGTCATCGAGTTCGTCGACCGCGATGTCAGCGAAAAGGGCAAGGACTCCGGACCGGTCCAGGTCTTCGGCGACGCCGAGTAGGGCGTCCGCCCCCGAAACCCGCGAAGGCCCCGGAGCGATCCGGGGCCTTTTGCCTGTCCGCTTGGCGGCTGGAGCCTCGCATCGCCGGTTGAGTCCGTCGGGCGGCCGGGGTCAGATGGCGTCATGACCGACATGATCCGACTGACCCGGCGCGTCTTCCTCGCCCTGGCCCTGGTCCTCGCCGTCGCTGCGCCGGCTTCGGCGGCGGACCGGCCGCCGTTGATCCTGGTCTCGATCGACGGCTTCCGGGCCGACTACATCCTGCGCGGCGAGACCCCGACCCTGGCGGCCCTGGCGGCGGAGGGGGCCTGGGCGAGGGAGGGCATGCGGCCCTCGTTTCCCGCCAACACCTTCCCCAACCACTACACCCTGGTCACCGGCCTGCGGCCCGACCGCCACGGCATCACCGACAACACCCTGTTCGACGCGGCCCGTCCGGGGGTGAAGTTCTCCATGGGCGCCCGCGACCAGGTCGCCGACCGGTTCTGGTGGGACGGGAGCGAGCCGCTGTGGGTCACGGCCGAGCGGGCCGGCGTGCGCGCCGGCGTGATGTTCTGGCCGGGATCCGAGGCGGCGGTCCGCGGCGTGCGCCCGACATACTGGAAGCCGTTCGACCAGCAGCTGCCCTCGGCCGCCCGCGTCGACCAGCTGCTGGCCTGGCTGGACGGCCCGCCGGCCGCGCGGCCCGGCTTCATGACCCTCTACTTCGACACCGTCGACACCCAGGGACACCGCGTCGGCCCCGACAGCCCGGACATGGCCTCGGCCCTGAAGGACGTCGACGACGCCCTGGCGCGCCTGGTGGCCGGGCTGAAGGCGAGGGGGCTCTTCGATGCGGTCAACCTGGTCGTGGTCGCCGATCACGGCATGGCCCAGACAAGCCCGGACCGTGTGGCCTTCCTGGACGAGGCGGCGGCGCCCGACCGGTTCGAGATCGTCACCCTGGGCTGGACGACGGGCCTCATCCCCCGCGACGCGGAGGCGGAGCGGGCGCTGGTCGGCAAGCACCCGCACTTCGAATGCTGGCGCAAGGGCGAGCTGCCGGCGCGCTTCCGCTACGGGACCCATCCGCGCATCCCGCCGGTCGTCTGCCTGGCCGAGACCGGCTGGATCCTCACCACCCGCGCCCGCTTCGCCGAGCGGCCCGCGCGGAGCGCCGGCGGCTCGCATGGCGCCGATCCCCAAGATCCCGCCATGCGCGCCCTGTTCCTGGCCCGGGGGCCCTCGATCCGGCCCGGCGTCCTGCTGCCGGTGTTCGACAACGTCTCGGTCTATCCGTTGCTGGCCGGACTTCTCGGACTTGAGCCGGCGCCGAACGACGGCGACCCGGCCGACACGGCCGCCGCGCTCCGGTGAGTTGACGTGATAATTGCGTTATGCGTTAAATATTACGCCTAACGACAAAGGAGTCCGCCATGGCCAGCCATCCCGCCCTGTCGTCCGCCGTGGTCTACAAGGACCCGCGCGCGGCGATCGCCTTCCTGGAGGCGGCCTTCGGCTTCGAACTGACGCTGCTGATCGAGGACGGGGAGGGGAACCTCGCCCATTCCCAGATGCGCTGGGGCGACAGCGTGGTCATGGTCGGCGCCGAATGGACCGACGAGCATCGCAGTCCCGCCTCGATCGGGGGGCTGATGACCCAGACGGTCCACATCCAGATTCCGGACGGGCAGGGCGACGTCGACGACCACTGCGAGCGCGCCCGCCGGGCGGGGGCGGTCATCGTCGCCAAGCCAGCCACCCAGTTCTATGGCGACCGCACCTATCGCTGCAAGGATCCGGAGGGCCACGTCTGGACGGTCAGCCAGACCGTGGCGGAAACGACGCCCGACGACTGGGAGAAGGCAACCGGCCTGAAGACGCCGGTTTTTAAGCCTTGACCGCCGCCGCCGCGCGCCTGGACGAGACCCTGGCCGCCCTGGCCGACCCGCACCGGCGACGGGTGGTCGAACTGCTGCGCGAGCGGCCGAGGCGGGCCGGCGAACTGGCGGAGGCGGCGGGCCTGACGCCCCCCGCCATGAGCCGCCACCTTCGCACCCTGCGCCGGTCGGGCCTGGTGGAGGAGGCCCATCCCGAGTTCGACGCGCGCGTGCGCGTCTATCAGCTGAGGCCCGAGCCCATGGTTCACCTGCTGCGCTGGCTGGAGGAGACCGAGCGGCTGTGGTCGGCCCAGCTCGCCGCCTTCAAGGCCCATGTGGAGGCCCGCTGAGTGGCCTCGCGCGTGCTTGTCTCCCTGCGGGTCGGCGCGAGCCCGGACCGCGCCTTCGAGGCGTTCACGGCCGAGATCGGCCAGTGGTGGCGGCCCAACGACCTCTTCGCCTTCACGCCGCGCGAGCCGGGCGCGCTGTCGTTCGAGGGCCGCAAGCGGTTGATCGAGACCCGGCCCGGGGGCCAGGTCTTCGAAATCGGGCGCGTGCAGTTGTGGGATCCGCCGCGCCGCCTGGTCTTCGGCTGGCGCCAGGCGGCCTTCGCGCCGGACATGACCACCGGGGTCGAGGTGACCTTCGAGCCTGTCGGCGAGGAGACCCGCGTCACCGTCGTCCACACCGGCTGGGACAGCGTGCCGGCCGGCCATGTCGCCCGCCACGGCTTCCCGGACGCCGTCTTCCTGCAACGCCTCGGCGAGTGGTGGCAGGCGCTGCTGGGAGCGCTGAAGGCGCATGTCCGGTGAGCGCCGCGCAGTCACCGATCCTCTCGGCGAAAGCCGGGGACCCCGATTCAGCCTGGGCGGTCCGTGGATTTCACCTGGGCCCCGGCGTTCGCCGGAGGATCGGAGGATGGAATGACCGCCGATGAAATCCGCGCCCTGGCGCTGTCGCTTCCCGAGACCGTCGAGCTGCCGCACTTCGAGCGAACCAGCTTCCGGGTCGCCGGCAAGATCTTCAGCACCATGACCGCCGACGGCGAGCTGGTGATGGTCAAGCTGCCGATCCCCATCAAGGAAGCGGTGGCCCAGACCCATCCGGACGCCTTCGTGCCCCTGCCCGGGGCCTGGGGACGCGGCGGGGCGACCATGCTTCGGATAGCGGGTATGAAGGACGAGGCGCTGGCCGATCTCATCAGGCTGGCCTGGCGCGAGACCGCGCCGAGACGACTGGCCGCCAGGGGGGCAGAATGACCGACGAAAAGCCGCGCCAGCGGAGACTGAAGGCCGCTTTCGCCTTCATCTATGTCTCGGCGCTGATCAACAGCGTCTCCTTCGGGATCATGATCCCGATCCTGCCCAACCTGGTGAAGCAGCTGGCCGGCGGCGACACCGCCTCGGCGGCCGACTGGAACGTCGTCTTCGGCGCCACCTGGGGCGTCATGCAGTTCTTCATCGGCCCGATCCTGGGCATGCTGTCGGACCGCTTCGGGCGGCGGCCGGTGCTGCTGCTGTCGACCGCCGGACTCGGCGTCGATTTCATGTTCATGGCCCTGGCGCCGTCCCTGACTTGGCTGCTGGTCGGCCGCATTCTCAACGGCATGACCGCCGCCAGCTTCTCGACGGCCAACGCCTATGTCGCCGACGTCACCCCGCCGGACCAGCGGGCGCGGGTCTTCGGCATGATGGGCTCGGCCTTCAGCTTCGGCTTCCTGGTAGGGCCGGCCCTGGGCGGCTGGCTGGGCGAACTCAGCCTGGCGATGGGCGATCTCGTCGTCGGTCCGTTCGCCTTCGACATGGCCCTGCGCCTGCCGTTCTACGTGGCGGCGGGCCTGACGCTGGTGAACTTCCTGTACGGCCTGTTCGTGCTGCCGGAATCGCTGCCCCCCGAGCGCCGCGCCAAGGCCTTCGCCTGGAAAAAGGCCAACCCCGTCGGCTCGCTGATTCTGCTGCGGTCGCATGTCGACCTGGTGGGCCTGGCCAGCGTCGGCTTCCTCTTCCAGCTGGCCCATACGGTGCTGCCGTCGATCTTCGTGCTCTACGTCGGCTACCGCTATCAGTGGGGCCCCTCGACCATGGGCCTGACCATGGCGGTCACCGGCGTGCTCGGCATCATCGTCCAGATCTTCCTGGTCGGACCGGTGGTTAAGCGGATCGGCGAGCGCGGCGCCCTGTTGACCGGGGCCCTGTTCGGCTGCCTGGGTTTCGCCGTCTACGGCTTTGCGCCGAACGGCTGGATATACCTGTCGGCCATGCCCGTCTTCGCCCTCATGGGCTTCCTGACGCCGGGCCTGATGGGGCTCATGAGCCGCCGGGTCTCGCCCGCCGAACAGGGTCAGCTGCAGGGCGCCAACCAGGGCCTGCAAGGCATCGCCTCTATCCTGGGCCCCATCCTGTTCGGCCTGACCTTCGCTTGGTCGATCCGGCACGACGCCGTCCTGCACACGCCCGGCCTGGCGATCTACCTGGCCGCCGGCCTGCTGCTGATCGCCTTCTTCATCGGCCTGCGCGTCGCGCGGCCGGCGCCGGCGGGGGAACCTCAGGCCGCCTGAGGGCTTGAAACGCCATCTTTGCGCCCGAAATCTTCGGTGTTTTCAGCAAGGGGCGTTTCAAGACCTGCGATGACCATGCGCGCTGCGATCCTACTGCCGACCATCTTCCTGCTGGCCGCCTGCGATCCCGAGGCCAGGTCCGTCGCCCAGACGCCGCCGCTGGCCCAGCCGACCAAGGCTCCGCCCTCCAGCGTGGAGGGCATGAAGACGTCCTTCGCCCCGGTGGTGAAGCGGGCGGCGCCGGCGGTGGTCAACGTCTCCAGCCGGCGCACGGTGCGCGCCCGGGTCGATCCCTTCTGGGACCTGTTCATGGGCGGCGGGGCGCCGCGCGAGCGCATCGCCCAGTCGCTGGGCTCGGGCGCCATCGTCCGCGCCGACGGCGTCATCCTGACCAACAATCACAACATCGAGGGCGCCGAGGAGATCATGGTGCAGCTGGCCGACCGCCGGGAGTTTCCGGCCAGGGTGCTGCTGGCCGATCCGCGCTCGGACCTGGCGGTGCTCAAGATCGACGTCGGCGCCGAGCGCCTGCCCGTCATCGCCATCGACGACCAGGAGCCGCTCGAGGTCGGCGACCTGGTGCTGGCCATCGGCAACCCCTTCGGGGTCGGCCAGACGGTGACCAACGGCATCGTCTCGGCGACCGCCCGCTCCAGCGTCGGCATCACCGACTACGCCTTCTTCATCCAGACCGACGCGGCCATCAATCCGGGCAACTCGGGCGGACCGCTGGTCGACATGGACGGCGACCTGATCGGCATCAACACGGCCATCCTGTCGCGATCGGGCACCTCGTCCGGCGTCGGCTTCGCCATTCCCGCGGCCATGGCCCGCCAGGTCGTCTCCGCGGCCCTGGGCGGCGAGCAGGCGGTGGTGCGGCCCTGGCTCGGCGCCCGCACCCAGGCCGTGACCAACGACGTCGCCCGCAGCCTCGACTTGCCCGGCCCGCGCGGCGTGCTGGTCACCGACGTCTGGCCCGGCGGCGCGGCCGACCGCGCCGGGCTGAAGGTCGGCGACGTCATCCTGGCCATCGGCGGCGAGGCGGTGAACGACGCCGGGGCCGCCGTCTACCAGTTCGGGGCTCGGCCGACCGGCCAGCAGGTGCCGGTCCGCGTCCTGCGCGAAGGGGCCGAACACACCCTGACCATCCGGGCGGAAGCCGCGCCCGGCGGCCGCGACGAGCGCACCGTCTCGGGCGCCAACCCCTTCCAGGGCGCGACCGTCGCCAGCCTGTCGCCGGCGGTGGCCGACGAGATCGGCGTCGACCCCTTCGCCGGCAAGGGCGTGGTGGTGACCCGCGTCGCCCAGGGCTTCGCCCAGCAGGCGGGACTCAAGCCGGGAGACCTGGTGCGCGAGGTCAACGGCCGCCAGATCCGCTCGATGGCCGACTTCGGCGCCGCCGTCGGCTCGGGCGCCCGCGTCTGGCGCGTCACCATCCAGCGCGACGGCCAGCTGATCACGGCCTCGTTCAGGACGTAAGGGGCGAAGCCAACCAACGCTCGTCATGGCCCGACTTGTTCGGGCCACCCATGAACACGAGGGTTCAGCGGGAAACGCGAGCTGTTGCGCATCGCACAGGCTTGCCGGGCATCACGCTTGGGTGGCCCGAACAAGTCGGGCCATGACGATGGTGGGTATGGGGAGGCATCATGATAAATGGGCTCCATGTCCGACCTCTTCGCCGCCGCCGGCCTGACGCCGAATGTCCCCGCGCCGCTCGCGGAACGGCTGCGGCCGAAGACGCTGGGCGAGGTGGTCGGCCAGGACCATCTTCTCGGCGAGGGCGGGCCGATCCGCCGGATGGTCGAGGGCGGACGCCTCGGTTCGATGATCCTCTGGGGGCCGCCGGGAACCGGCAAGACCACGATCGCCCGGTTGCTGGCCAAGGCCGCCGGCTACGAGTTCCAGCAGATCAGCGCCGTCTTCTCGGGCGTCGCCGATCTCAAGAAGGCCTTCGAACAGGCCCGCGTCCGTCGTTCGGCCGGCCAGTCGACCCTGCTGTTCGTCGACGAGATCCATCGCTTCAACCGCGCCCAGCAGGACGGCTTCCTGCCGTTCGTGGAGGAGGGGATCGTCACGCTCGTCGGGGCCACCACCGAAAACCCGAGCTTCGAGCTGAACGGCGCCCTGCTGTCGCGCTGCCAGGTCTACGTCCTGCGCCGGCTGGACGAGACCGCCATGGCCCGGCTGCTCGCCCGCGCCGAGGCGGAGGAGGGGGCCATCCTTTCGCTGGAGCCCGCCGCCCGCGAGGCGATGATCGCCATGGCCGACGGCGACGGCCGCTACCTGTTGACCCTGGCCGAGACCCTGTTCGCGACCGGCGCGCCCAGGCCCCTCACGCCCGCCGAGCTCGGGCAGGTGCTGCAGAAGCGCAGCCCCGCCTACGACAAGGACCGGGAAGAGCACTACAACCTCGTCAGCGCGCTCCATAAGAGCGTGCGCGGCAGCGACCCGGACGCCGCCCTCTACTGGCTGGCCCGGATGCTGGAGGGCGGCGAGGATCCGCTGTTCATCGCCCGGCGCCTGATCCGCATGGCCAGCGAGGACATCGGCGCCGCCGACCCGATGAGCCTGCTGCTCTGCAACGCCGCCAAGGACGCCTACGACTTCCTCGGCAGCCCGGAGGGCGAACTCGCCCTGGCCCAGGCCTGCGTGCACATGGCCTGCGCGCCCAAGTCGGTGGCCGTCTACAAGGCCTTCGGCGCCGCCCGCGCGGCCGCCAGGGAGACGGGCTCCCTCATGCCGCCCTCGCACATCCTCAACGCGCCGACGCGGCTGATGAAGGACCTCGGCTACGGCAAGGGCTACGCCTACGATCCCGACGCCGAGGACGGCTTCAGCGGCCAGGACTACTTCCCGGACGGCATGGAACGCCGGGTGTTCTACCGGCCGAGGGGCGAGGGCCATGAGGCGAAGGTGAAGGAACGGCTGAACCGCTGGTCGGAGCTGCGGAAGGAGAAGGGGGGCGGTTCATGAATCCCTCTCCCGGAGGGAGAGGGGCAGGGGTGAGGGCTCACGGCGCAGAACACCCTCATCCGACCTGCTTCGCAGGCCACCTTCTCCCTCAGGGAGAAGGAAGGTGAGTCCCAGGCCGCCCCGAAAACTCAAGGCGCACGAAAAGCCCATCGTCCTTACGCCGGAGGAGATCGCCTTCACCCGCACCCTGGTCATCCATCAGGACGCCCAGGTCATCGCCCTCAACAAACCCGCGGGCCTCTCCAGCCAGGGCGGACGGATCGCCGCCCATACGCTGGACGAGCTGCTGTGGACCTTCGCCACCTCGGGCGGCAACCGGCCGCGGCTGGTGCACCGGCTGGACCGCGACACCTCCGGCGTCATCCTCACGGCCCGCACCAAGCCCGCCGCGAGCTTCCTCGGCAAGGCCATGATCGCCAGGCGGTTCCGCAAAACCTACCTGGCCATTGTCGCGCCTGGCGCGCCGTCGCCGAAGGGCGGCGTGATCGACGCCCCTTTGCGCCGGGAGATGATCGGCCGCGAGGCCTATATGCGCGTCTGCCCGGCGGACCATCCCGACGCCGAGGCCGCCGTCACCCGCTACCGCACCCTCGCCGCCACGCCGGAGGCGGCGCTGATGGAGCTCAGCCCGGAGACCGGCCGCATGCACCAGCTGCGGGTCCACATGGCGAGCCTCTCCCGCCCCATCGTCGGCGACGCCCGCTACGGCGGCGCCCTGACCCTCGCCGGCCGGGCGATCCCCCGCCTGATGCTGCACGCCGCCCGGCTCGCCTTTCCCCACCCCGACGGCGGGACCCTGACGGCGGAGGCCCCGCCGCCGGAGGATTTCCGCGCCCTGGCGAACGACCTCGGACTCCTTTGATCTGGACGCATCTCCACGGCGCGGGAGTCCGGGCCGGGTTTCGGCGCGCGCTCCCGACCGCCCACGCGCCGCTTTGCGCCCGGCCATCCGGCGTCGCATAAGGAGCCATGGACAAGCTCATTCTCGTAGCGGCCGGCGGGGCGACCGGCGCGGTGCTGCGCTACCTGGCCGGCGTAGGCTCGACGCGGATGCTGGGCGCCCACTGGCCGTGGGGCACCTTCTTCGTCAACGTCGCCGGCGGACTGGCCATGGGGCTGCTGGTCGGGACGCTGGCCCACCGCGGCGGCGCCGACCAGGAGCGCTGGCGGCTGCTGCTGGGCGTCGGCCTGCTGGGCGGCTTCACCACCTTCTCGGCCTTCTCGCTGGAGGTCGCCCTGATGTTCGACCGCCGCGAATGGCCCTCGGCCCTCGGCTACGCCTCCGCCTCGGTCGTGCTGTCGGTGATCGCCCTGTTCGCCGGTCTCGCCCTCGCCCGCCGCCTGGTGGCCGGATGAGGGAGGTCCGCACCCTCTACGTCGACGCCGGCGAGGACGGCGTGCGGCTGGATCGCTGGTTCCGCCGCCGCTGGCCGCACCTGTCGCAGGTCCAGATCCAGAAGCTGGCCCGCTCGGGCCAGATCCGCGTCGACGGGGCCAGGGCCAAGGCCGACACCCGCCTTTCGGCCGGCTCGCAGGTTCGCGTCCCGCCGTTGCCCGATGCGCCCGACCCCGGCGAGCGCAAGGGCCTCTCGCCCCGCGACGCCGCCTACGCCCGCTCCCTGGTGCTCTACGAGGACGAGGAGGTGCTGGTGCTCAACAAGCCCCACGGCCTGGCCGTCCAGGGCGGCACCAAGACCACGCACCATGTCGACCGGCTGCTGTCGGCCTGGGGCGAGGGCCTGGAGCGGCCACGGCTGGTCCACCGCCTCGACCGCGACACCTCCGGCGTGCTGGTGCTGGGCAAGACCCCCGGCGCGGCGGCGCGCCTGTCGGGCGCCTTCGCCCGTCGCCGGGCGCAGAAGACCTACTGGTCGCTGGTCGTCGGCAATCCCCATCCGGACCAGGGGATCATCGACGCGCCCCTGGCCAAGAAGGGCGTCCACGACCGCGAGATGGTCGTCCCTGTCGACGCCCGCGACCCGGGGGCCGAGCCGGCCGAGACCGAATACGTCACCCTCAGCCGCGCCGGACCGCGCGTCGCCTGGATGGCCCTGCGTCCCCATACGGGACGCACCCACCAGCTTCGCGCCCACATGAAGGCCATCGGCCATCCGATCCTCGGCGATCCCAAGTACGGCGACGAGAAGAGCGCGGCCCTGTCCGAAGGGCTGAAGCTCCAGCTCCACGCCCGCCGGCTGGTCATCCCTCACCCCTCGGCCGGCATGCTGGCCGTCGAAGCGCCCCTGTCGCCGGAGATGAAGGCGGGCTTCGAGCGCTTCGGCTTCGAGGAGTCCGAGGCTGATCCCGAGCCCTTCGGCCGGCGGGGAGGGCGACGGTGAGCACGCCGGACCGGACGCTGCAGGCGGCGGCGACCCTGCTGGGGCAGGGACGGGCGGCCGAGGCCGCCCAGCTGGCGAACCGCGTTCTCCAGGCCTGGCCGCGCCACGTCGACGCCCGGCGGCTGCTCGCCTACGGCCTGCGCGACCTTGGCGACCTCGCCGGGGCCGAGCGCGAGCTGCGCGCGGCCATGGCCGCCGACCGCCGCCAGCCTCTGATTCCCGTCGAGCTGGCAGAGTTGCTGATCCGCGCCGGCCGCGAGGCGGACGGAGAGAAGCTGCTGCGCGCCGCCCTGGCGCTCGACCGCCGCTGCGTCCCGGCGGCGGAAATGCTCGGCCGGCTGCTGATTGCCCGCGGCCGGTCGGCCGAGGCGCTCAAGGTGCTCACCCCTCTGACGGCCGCGGGCGACAATCCCGTCGCCCTCAGCGTCCACGGCGAGGCCCTGCGGGCGCTCGGCCGCTATGACGAGGCCGCCGGGCTGCTGCGGCGGATCCAGTCCGGGCCGCACGCCGAACCGGTGTTCGCCTACAATCTGGCCGCCGTGCTTTGCGACGCCGAGCGCTTCGAGGAGGCGGAGACCGCCGTCGCCGGCGCCATCGCCGACGGCATGGCGACGCCGGAGGCTCACCGCCTGCGCGGCCTGGCGCTGCAGGGGCTTGGCCGGTTCGACGAGGCGGAGGCCGCTTTCCGCGAGGCCCTCCGTAAGGACCCGGTCCACCCGACGTCCCACCGCGACCTCGCCCACCTTCTGTGGCGGCGCGAGGAAGACGTCGGCGCGGCCACGGCGGCCCTCGACAGGGCCCTCGCGGTTCGTCCGGGCGAGGGGGCCCTGCGGGTCGTCAAGGCCAAGGTGCTGGAGTACGCCGGCGACCTCGAAGGCGCCTACGCCGCCCTGGCCCCGATCGCCGGCCGGGGCAGCCCCGATCCGGTGGTCGAGCTCTCGGCCTCCCAGGTCGCCGTCGGCCTCGACCCCGACCGGGCCCTCGCCCACGCCGAGCGGGCCCTGGCGGCGGCGCCGGACGAACCGCTGGTCCGCGCCGTCGCCGCCGAGGCCTGCCTCGCCGCCGGCCGGCCGGAGGCGGCGGCCGGCCATGCCGAGGCGCTGCTGGCGATCGCGCCCGCGGATCAGCAGGCGCTCGGCCTGCTGGCTCTCGCGTGGCGGATGCTGGACGATCCCCGCTACGCGGACCTCTACGACTACGACGCCTTCGTGAAGACCTACCGGCTGGAGCCGCCGGCGGGCTGGTCTTCGCTGGAGGCCTGGCTCGCCGACCTCGCCCGGGCGCTCGACGGCCTGCATGGCCTCAAGGCCCATCCGATCGGCCAGTCCCTGCGCCAGGGCAGCCAGACCACCCAGAGCCTCGACCATTCGCCCGACCCGGCGGTCCGCGGCTTCTTCGAGGCCATCCAGGATCCCATCGCCCGCCACATCGCGGGTCTGGGCCGCGGCCGCGACCCGCTGCGCGCCCGCGCGACGGGCCGCTTCCGGCTCAGCGGCTCATGGTCGGTGCGCCTACGCCCCGGCGGTCGCCACGTGCCGCATCTGCACCCCAAGGGCTGGTTGTCGTCGGCGCTGTACGTCGCCCTGCCGGACGCGGTGGGGACCGGCCGCGAAGGCTGGATCGCGTTCGGCGAGGCCGGCCTGCCGACGCGGCCGCCGCTGCCGCCGGAACGCTGGGTCAGGCCCGAGCCCGGCCTGCTGGTGCTGTTCCCCTCCTACATGTGGCACGGCACGGTCCCCTTCGGCGGCGATCAGCCCCGGCTGACCTGCGCGTTCGATGTCGTGCCGGCGTAGCGCCCGGCGAACCTGAAGGTCCCGGGCCCCGGCCAGGCGGGACCCCGGTCGACCCCGTGGTCGGCGCGAGCCTCCGATCGGCGCGCGCTACAACAGCCCCGCCACCGGCGCGATCCCGGCGCTGCCGGGGAACACCGCCTCGTCGAGCGCGCGCCGGTCGAGGCCCAGGTGTTCGTGGAGGACGCCCTTGAACAG
Source organism: Pseudomonadota bacterium (assembly GCA_049323695.1). GTDB lineage: Bacteria > Pseudomonadota > Alphaproteobacteria > Caulobacterales > Caulobacteraceae > Caulobacter. The sequence goes on along the minus strand of JBMOOF010000035.1, from coordinate 298,057 downwards.
GGCCCGCATGTCCAGCGTCGGGCGCACGTCCCGCGCCTCGAACAAGGCCTCGGCCCGCAGCGTCGGCCAGTCGCCGATGAGTCCGCCCCGCTTGAGGCCGCCGCCCAGCACCAGGGCGGTCGAGCCGGTGCCGTGGTCGGTGCCGCCGGTGCCGTTGATCCTGGCGGTGCGACCGAACTCGGTGGCGACGACGACCACGGTCTCGGCCCAAGCCGGCCCCAGGCCCTCGACGAGACCCGCGAGCAGGGCGTCGAGATTGAGCAGGCGGTTGGCCAGCTGGCCCTCGGCCGCGCCCTGGTTGGCGTGGGTGTCCCAGCCGTCGACGGAAACGGCGGTCACCTGCGGCCCGGCGGGCTGGACCATGAAGCCCGCGACCGTGCGGCCCAGGCCGCGCGCATTCGCCTGTCCCTGGCGGATAAAGGCCTGGACGCCGCCACCGGCCGCCGGGGGGAGGGTATCGACCATGGCGGCGTCCAGGCCGCTCTGCGCCGTCGCCGCCATGGCCAGGGTTGCCAGGCCGTTGGCGAGCGCCGGAGCGAGCAGGGGGTCGTCGGCGTAGAGGTCGGTCAGGATGGCCGGCAGCCTGGGGCTGCCCTCGCCGGCGGGCCCCGGCGACCAGGAGCCGGTCCGGACCGGTCCGCGCAGAATGAGAGGCGCGGTGGCGCCCACCGACAGGGCCGCGATCGGCCGGCCGCCGCCGGCTTCGAGCGCCCGGTTGAGGAAGCCGGACGCCGCGCCATAGACGGCCGTCGCGCCGCTCTCCAGCACGTCCTGGGCCTCGAAGTGCGAGCGGGCGCGATCGGGACTGGCGATGGCTGGGGCGATGCGGGCCTGGCCCTCCAGCGCCAGGGCGTGCACCCCGGCCAGGGCGGGGTGCAAGCCGAACGTCGCGTCGAGTCCCAGCGCCCGGTCCGGGGCGATGGCGATGCGACCGCGCAGGGCGGCGTAATCCGGATCGCCGACCGGCGGGGCGACCGAAAGGCCGTCCATGCCGCCGCGGGCCACGACCACGACCAACTTGCGCCGCGCCACAGCGTCGTCCGCGGCGGCGACGCGACCGAGGAAGGCGACCGAGACGCCGAGACCGGCGGCGGCGGCCAGCAGCGAGCGGCGGGAAGGCGGGAGACGGGTCATCGGCGCTGGAACTCCGGACTCATCAGCAGGACGGAAAGGGCTTCCTGGCGGCTCTCGGCGCGCTTCACGGCCAGCCGCACGGGCTCGCTCAACCGGGTTCCCAAGGCGCCGGCGGCGATCGCGTCGGTGTCGAGCTCGCCGGCGACGATGGCGGAAAAGCCCTCGGCCCAGTTCATCCGCTTGACGATGGCGTCGGGCGCCGCCCAGGTCATCGCCTCCTCGGACCAGCCCTTGGGCGAGGGCGGCGAAAAGGCCTGCTGCCCCATGCCGCGCAGCACCGGGGCGATGTGTTCGATCGATCCAGGCTGGCCGCCGATCGCCCGCCAGCTCGAGATCAGGAACTCGTAGGGCGTCTTCAGCTTGCGGGCGGCCGGCTCCCAGGCCTCGGGCGCGGCGATCAGCGCCTCGGCCACCCGCGACAGCTGGCCGCCGGACCCGATCCAGGCCGACTCCAGCCGCGCCACGAGCGCCGGCGGCGGCTCGTCGGCGACGAAATGGCGGGCGATCTTGCGGCTCAGATGTCGCGCCGTCGCCGGGTGCGCGGCCAGGTCCCTGAGGATCGCCGCGGCCTGTTCCGGACCGCCGGCCGGATAGCGCCGGCCCATCACGGTCCGGGCGCCGGGTTCGTGGACGTTGGCCCGGAAGACGTATTCGCCCTGCTGACTTGCGATCTCCCGGCGGCCGCCGACGCTCCAGCCGGTCAGCGCCCGGGCGAACTCGGTCACGTCGGCCTGGCTGTAGCCGGCCGCGAGCCCGACGGTGTGCAGCTCGAGGATCTCCCGGGCGAGGTTCTCGTTCAGCCCGCCGCCGATTCCGGGCAGCGGCCGGCGCTTCAGATAGGCCGCCGCCCGGCTGCCCGGCCCCACCGACTGGGCCTGGTCGAGGTAGAGCAGCATGGCCGGGTGCGCCGTGGCGGCCAGCAACAGGTCCTCGAAGCGGCCGAACACCCGGGGTCGCACGGCCTCCTGCTCGAAGGGCCCGACCACCGTGGCGGTGATCAGCTTCACCCCCGAGACGGTGAAATGGTTGGCCCAGAACAGGGCCCAGCGCTCGCGGAAGCCGGCCGGCGTCGTGGCGCCCAGCCGGGCCCGGGCCAGGAAGTCCACCGCCGGCCCCTCGCGGATCAGCCGGGTGGCGATCTGCACGGGGTCCCGCTCGGGCGGGACCTCGTCCTCGGCCCGGTCGCGCAGCATGGCCTCGCGGTCCTGGCGATAGACGCGGAAGTCCCGGATGCGGCTGGCCGCCGTCTCGGGGTTCGCCTGCGGCTGGTCGGCCCCCCCGGCCGGTCGGATCTGGCCGTTCAGCCAGCCCTCGGGATCGGCGGCGACGGCGGCCAGCTCTCCAGGCCGGGCGCCCAGGCCGAAACGGGTGACCGCGATGGCGGCGCGCTGGTCGTTCAGGGATGCCAAGGCGGCGCCTCCTTGCACTCACGGGGCCGTTCGTCCACTTCCACGGCGGGCCGCGGCGCTTCCGTCGCGGCGGGTCGGAGCGATGCAGTTGGCGGACGCGCAGGACGGGACCCAGCGCCCGAGACGATTCTGGAAGGCGGTGTCGGTCGCGCCGGCCGACGGCGGCTTCGCGGTGATGCTGGACGGGCGCACGCCGAGATCACCGGGCGGACATCCCCTCGTGCCGCCCACCCGGGCGCTGGCCGACCTGATCGCCGGCGAATGGGCGGCCCAGGGCGAAGTGGTCGAGATGGCGGCCATGCCCGCCACGCGCCTCGCCTGGACGGCGCTGGAGAAGGCGCCCGCCGCCCGCGAGGCGGTGGCCGACGAGATCGCGAAATACGCCGGCTCGGACCTCGTCTGCTACGTCGCGGAGGGGCCCGACGCTCTTGTCGCCGAGCAGGAGGCCGCCTGGGCGCCCCTGCGCGACTGGGCGGCCGGCCTGGACATCGTGCTCGAGCCCGCCCGGGGCGTCGTCCATCGTCCGCAGCCGCCGGGGTCGCTGGCCAGGGCCAAGGCCCTGGCGCTGGCCCTGGACGACTTCTCCCTGGTCGGCCTGGCCCACGGCGCCGGCCTGTTCGGCTCGGCCGTCATCGCCTTCGCCCTTCAGCGCGGCCGCATCGACGGCGAGGAAGCCCATGCGCTCGCCCGCGTCGACGAGGCCTGGCAGGAACGCCATTGGGGCGTCGATGCCGAATCCGCCGCCGCCGCCGAGGCCCGCCGCCGCGACGCCGTGCTGCTGGAGCGGTGGTTCGCGGCGGGACGGGGCGCTAATGGTGAATCGTGAAGGGTGAATGGCGGCGGGCGACTGGGTCGCCGGGGTCCGCGCCCTGACGCAGCCACGAGCCGCCAATGGCGAGTCCCGACTCGCCAATCACCAACTCACGCGCCGCCGCCCTTGCCTCACCCCGGCCGCCGTTCTAACCCGTCCGGGTTCGGCGCAACGGGGACGACGACGTGCAGCACATCCTGGAAGAACTTGAGGCGCGGCGCGCCAAGGCGCGGGCCGGCGGCGGCGAGAAGCGGATCGCCAGCCAGCACGCCAAGGGCAAGCTCACCGCCCGCGAGCGCATCGACCTGCTGCTGGACGAGGGCAGCTTCGAGGAGTTCGACATGTTCGTCGAGCACCGAAGCCACGACTTCGGCATGGAGGACCAGCGCATTCCGGGCGACGGCGTGGTCACCGGCTGGGGCACGATCAACGGCCGCGTCGTCTATGTTTTCTCCAAGGATTTCACGGTCTTCGGCGGCTCGCTTAGCAACGCCCACGCCCAGAAGATCGTCAAGGTCCAGCGTCAGGCGGCCAAGGCCGGGGCGCCGATCATCGGCCTGTTCGACGCCGGCGGCGCCCGCATCCAGGAGGGCGTCGACAGCCTGGCGGGCTACGCCGACATCTTCCTCGAGAACGTGCTCTCCAGCGGCGTCATTCCCCAGATCAGCGTGATCATGGGCCCCTGCGCCGGCGGCGACGTCTATTCGCCGGCGATGACCGACTTCATCTTCATGGTGAAGGACACCTCCTACATGTATGTGACCGGCCCGGACGTGGTGAAGACGGTCACCAACGAGATCGTCAGCCACGAGGACCTGGGCGGCGCCCGGGTGCATGCGGCGAAATCCGGCGTCGCCGAGGGAGCCTTCGAGAACGACCTGGAGGCGCTGACCCAGGTCCGTCGCCTCGTCGATTTCCTGCCCGGCTCGAACCGCGAGAAGGCGCCGGCGCGCGAGAGCCTCGACGCCCCGCTGCGCGAAGAAAAGAGCCTCGACACCCTGGTGCCGGCCAATCCGAACAAGCCCTACGACATGAAGGAACTGATCCTTAAGGTCGTGGACGAGGCCGATTTCTTCGAAATCTCAAGCGAGTGGGCCAAGAACATCATCTGCGGCTACGCCCGCATGGACGGCGAGAGCGTGGGCATCGTCGCCAATCAGCCGCAGGTGCTGGCCGGCGTCCTCGACATCGACGCCAGCCGCAAGGCCGCCCGTTTCGTGCGCTTCTGCGACGCCTTCAACATTCCGGTGCTGACCTTCGTCGACGTGCCGGGCTTCATGCCGGGCACCAAGCAGGAGTACGGCGGCCTGATCAAGCACGGGGCCAAGCTGCTGTTCGCTTACGCCGAGGCGACGGTCCCCAAGATCACCGTCATCACCCGCAAGGCCTACGGCGGCGCCTATGACGTGATGAGCTCCAAGCACCTGCGCGGCGACGTCAACTACGCCTGGCCCACCGCCGAGATCGCGGTCATGGGCGCCAAGGGGGCGGTGGAGATCATCTTCCGCGCCGAGATGAACGACCCCGAGAAGCTCGCCGGCCGCGAGGCGGAGTACAAGGAACGCTTCGCCAATCCGTTCGTGGCGGCCTCGCGCGGCTACATCGACGACGTCATCATGCCCCACGGCACCCGTCGCCGCATCGTCCGGGCGCTGAAGAGCCTCAAGGGAAAGCAGCTGGCTAACCCCTGGAAAAAGCACGACAATATCCCGCTGTAGGATCGGTGATCGCGGGTCCGGAAATCGGGGTGTGGCTATCCCGCCCCGCCGGCCATGTAGTCGTAGACGTCGGCCGCTCTCGTCACCGAGATGCTGATCTTGTCGTCGTTGATCTGGATCTCGCCGCGGGCCACGGGGTGGTTGTTGGCCAGGATCCAGACCTCGTCGGAGGCCTTGGCGTCCAGGGGGATGACGGCGCCCCGGCCCATGCGCAGCAGCTGTTGCATCGGAAGCGTCGAGCGCCCGAGGACCACGGAAATCTCGACGTTGACGGCCTTGACCTGACTCACGGAAACGCTGGCCCCTCGCGCGAACACTGCCGACACGCCACATTGGGCCCGCCATGCTTGATCAGCCGTTAAGCCGGCCCCTCCAGGGCCCGACATTCGCCCGCCGGGATGGCGCGGCCGCCGGCTGGGCGGTCTCGGCGAGCCCCGTGCCCTACGCCGAGGCCGTCGCGGCCATGGAGGCCCGCGCCGGAGCCATTTCCCGGGGCGAGGCGGGGGAGCTGGTCTGGCTGCTCGAGCACCCGCCGCTCTACACGGCCGGCGTTTCCGCCCGGCCGACCGATCTCGTCGATCCCGACCGCTTTCCGGTGTTCGAGAGCGGGCGGGGCGGGCAGTACACCTACCACGGGCCCGGCCAGCGGGTGGCCTATGTCATGCTCGACCTGTCGGCGCGGACGCGGGACGTGCGCGCCTTCGTCGCGGCCCTGGAGGCCTGGATCATCGACGCCCTGGCCGCCTTCGGCCTGGAGGGCCAGCTTCGTCCGGGACGGGTCGGCGTCTGGATCGAGCGGCGGGGACCGGGCTGGTCGCGCGAGGACAAGATCGCCGCCGTCGGCGTCAAGCTTCGCCGCTGGGTCAGCTTCCACGGCATCAGCCTGAACGTCGAGCCGGAGCTGGAGCATTTCACCGGCATCGTCCCCTGCGGCGTCACCGAGCACGGCGTCACCAGCCTGGTCGACCTTGGCCTGCCGGTGACGATGGCCGAGGCCGACGCAGCCCTGGAGGCGAGCTTCGCGCGGGTGTTCGGCCCGGTCGATCGCGAGGCCGCGCCGGCCTAGGCCGGGGACCCGGGTCCGTCTCGGGCGCGGCGTCGGCTACGCCGCCGCCCGCGTGGGGTTCGGGCCGTAGCGGTTGGCGCCCTGTTCCCCGGCCATGACGCCGAGCTCGACGGCGGCCCAGAGAATGGCGAGCGAGAAGGCGAAATCGAGGAAGCCGGTCGGAACCGGCCAGACCACGATCAGCGCCAGGATGATCACTCCGGCCAGCCAGCCGGACCGGCCCCGGTCGTGAAGGCGCTTGGACAGCACGCAGGCCGCCGAGAACAGCAAGCAGGGATAGACGATCCAGCCGGTCAGCCAGTGCAGGGTCGGCCCGACCGCCGCCTCGTACAGGGCCGCCAGGGCCACCAGCACCGCCGTGGCGATCAGGAACGGCGCACGCGCCACCCGGCCCGTGGAGGAGAAGAACAGCTCCACCCAGTCGATCTGGCCGCTCATGCGTTCGCTTGCTCCGACTCCGGAATGGGTCGGACCCTTACTTAGGCGAGCGCGTCGAGCTGGGAAAGGTCGGCGGACCAGGGATTGGTCGGCTGGCCGGGATCGCCCCGCACGCCGTGCCGGTTGACGCCGGGCGTCCCGGGGCCGCCGATCAGGCTGAGCGCCAGCCACAACTGGCCCAGCACCGGGGGCATGACGAACAGCAGCATCCAGCCGGAGAGGTCTCGGTCGTGGCAGCGCCGCACGGCCGCGGCCAGGCTGATCCAGACGGCGTTGACGGCCAGCAGCGCCGTCAGCAGGCCCACCGCGCCGCGGCCGAACCAAGTCACGCCGGCGGCGGCCTCGTCACCGGCCCCGCTGAGGGCGATCAGGGTGAAGACGGCCAGATAGCTCACCACGAAGACGGCGATCTGGATCAGGGCGAACGTCAGTCGCCCCGTGCGGCCTTCGAAACTGTAGAGATCGGAGGGTCTCACGCCACGCTCCCGGATCGATGGAACTATAACGCCGTTCGCTCCCGATCCGTTCGTCCGCCGGCCCGCCGCGACGCGAGATTCCCCGCCTGTCGCCGCCCCGCAACAGATTCGCCCGTCAGGCGACGGATTTCCGGCCGGTCCCCCGACGGGCCCGCGGCGGCGACCGGAGCCGGCGCTCCCCCGGGGCGCTGGAGGGCCCATTAGGCCCAGGCGTCGGCCGTCCGCCTCCGGGAGGTCAGCTATGGACCGTCACGCGAACTCGACCAGCACCTCGTCGGCGGCCACGCTGTCGCCGCCCTTGGCCGAGATGGACTTCACCACCCCCTCGCGTTCGGCGCGGATGATGTTCTGCATCTTCATCGCCTCGATCACGCAGACGACCTCGCCCTCGCGCACGGTCTGGCCGACCTCGACGTCCATGCTCACGACCAGGCCCGGCATCGGCGAGATGATCATGCGGCTGGTGTCGGCGGGGGCCTTGACCGGCAGCTTGTCGTGCAGCTCGGCCGATCGCGGGGTCAGCACCAGCACCTTGGCCTTCGCCGCCCGGTGGCGGATGACGAAGCCCTCGGCGGCCGGGGCCACCGTCACCGTGAAGGGCCGCCCGTCGAGACGGGCCCGCAGCAGGGCCTTGCCGGGCCGCCAGTCGAGGCCGTCGAGGACAAGCGTGCGGCCGTCGGCGTCGGTCGCCGACAGGGTCTGGCCCGTCTCCTCGACGCGGACCAGGCGCCGGTCGTGGCCGACCAGCACGATCCAGTCGCGGCGGTCGGGCGCGCCCGAGCGGCGGGCGGCCGTCCGCTGCATGGCGAGGCCCGCCATGGCCAGGATGTCCGTCTGCGCCGGCGTCGGCGCCGCGCCATGGAAGCCATCGGGAAACTCGTCGGCGATGTAGCTGGTCGCCAGCTGGCCCGAGCGGAAGCGAGGCTGGTCCATCACGGCGGCGAGGAAGGGGATGTTCTGGCCCAGCCCCTCGATGTGGAAGTCCTCCAGGGCCCGGGCCATGCCCTCGATCGCCCCCTCGCGGGTCGGCGCCCAGGTGCACAGCTTGGAGATCATCGGGTCGTAGTACATCGAGATCTCGTCGCCCTCGCGGACGCCGGCGTCGTTGCGGACCCTGCAGCCGTCGGCCTCGCCCTCGGCCGGCGGCTCGTAGCGGGCCAGCCGGCCGATGCTGGGCAGGAACTTGCGGTAGGGATCCTCGGCGTAGATGCGGCTTTCGATGGCCCAGCCGTCGATCTTCAGGTCTTCCTGTCCGAACGCCATCGTCTCGCCGGCGGCGGACCGGATCATCTGCTCGACCAGGTCGAGGCCCGTGATTAGCTCGGTGACCGGGTGCTCGACCTGCAGGCGGGTGTTCATCTCCAGGAAGTAGAAACTGCGGTCCTGGCCGGCGACGAACTCCACGGTGCCGGCGCTGTCGTAGCCGACGGCCCGGGCCAGGGCGACGGCCTGGGCGCCCATGGCGGCGCGGGTCTTCACGTCGAGCAGCGGGGAGGGGGCTTCCTCGATGACCTTCTGGTTCCGCCGCTGGATCGAGCATTCCCGTTCGAACAGGTGGACCACGTTGCCGTGCTTGTCCCCCAGCACCTGGATCTCGATGTGGCGGGGGCTGGTGATGAACTTCTCGATGAAGATGCGGTCGTCGCCGAAGCTGGCCTTGGCCTCGGCCCGCACGGCGGGAAAGCCCTCCTCCACGTCCCGACGCGTGTGCGCGACGCGGATGCCCTTGCCGCCGCCGCCGGCGCTGGCCTTGATCATCACCGGATAGCCGATCTCCTCGGCGATGCGGACGGCGTGGGCCGTGTCGTCGATCTCGCCGATGTGGCCCGGCACGCAGCTGACGCCGGCCTTCTCGGCGAACTTCTTGGACTCGATCTTGTCGCCCATCGCCTGGATGGCGCCGGGGTTGGGGCCGATGAAGACGATCCTCTCGTCCGCGCATCGCTGGGCGAAGCCGGCGTTCTCGCTGAGGAAGCCGAAGCCCGGGTGCACCGCCTGGGCGCCGGTCTCATGGCAGGCGGCGATGATCCGGTCGGCGACGAGATAGGACTGCGCCGCGGGGGCCGGGCCGATGAATACGGCTTCGTCGGCCATCTCCACGGCCAGGCTGTCGGCGTCGGCCTCGGAGTAGACGACGACCGTCTTGATCCCCAGCCGGCGGCAGGTCTTGATGACCCGGACCGCGATCTCGCCCCGGTTGGCGATCAGAATCTTCGAGAACATCGGCCTGCGGCAGCCCCTTGCGCATTATTATTGCGCGTTCGGTTAGACCGGGAGCGGGCCGAGCGCAACGGCCAGGGGCGAGGAGCCTGGCCATGGCGGATGGCGCGCAGCGGGTTCGCCGCCAGGCCGGATCGCTCGCGTCCGGCCGCGCGCTACGCCAGCTTCACGGCCGTCCCCGTCGCCGTCACCATCAGCATGCCGTTGTTGGCGCCGAGCGTCTCGTAGTCGATGTCGATGCCGACGACGGCGTCGGCGCCCAGCTTGCGGGCCTCGGCGACCATTTCCTGCATCGCGCCCTCGCGGGCCTCGCGCAGCACCTCCTCGTAGCTGCCGGAGCGGCCGCCGACGATGTCGCGGATGCCGGCGAAGAGGTCGCGGAAGATGTTGGCGCCCAGGATGACCTCGCCGGCGACGACGCCGAGCGTTTCGCGGGTGGGGCGTTCGGCGATCTGGGGCGTGGTGGCGGTGAGCATCGGGCGTCCTGTCCTTTTCCTTCCGGCCGGGCCGGTCCGTCTCTACATTGTGGCTCATGTCCGCCGCCGCCACATCCTCCGCCGGTTTCGAACTGACCCCGCCCAGCGCCGCCGAGCGCGCAGGCCTCGAGGCGGGCCTCTCCCGCGAGGAGGCCGAGGTGCTGCTGCGCCACGGCACCGAGGCGCCCTTCTGCGGCGGCCTGCTGGGCGAGAAGCGGCCGGGCGTCTACTGCTGCCGGCTCTGCGGCCTGCCGCTGTTCCGGTTCGAGACCAAGTTCGAAAGCGGCACCGGCTGGCCCAGCTTCTACGCGCCCTTCGCCGAGGACCATGTCGCCGCCGTGCGCGATACGAGCTACGGCATGGTCCGCGTGGAGACCCGGTGCGCCCGCTGCGACAGCCACCAGGGCCATGTCTTCCCCGACGGCCCGCCGCCCACCGGCCTGCGCTACTGCATCAACTCGGTCAGCCTCAGCTTCGTCGCCGACGGAGACCCGCTTCCGGACCCCCTGGGGCGCGGGGACGAGCTCTGAAGACGCCCCTTCCCATCCCGCGCGGCTTTTGCTACCCCCCGCGCCTCACCACGAGCGGTCGTGGCGGAATTGGTAGACGCGCAGCGTTGAGGTCGCTGTGGGGCAACCCGTGGAAGTTCGAGTCTTCTCGACCGCACCAGTGAATCAGGGACTTTAGTCGCCGCAGGATCCAACGCTCGCTCAGGAGGCCCCGTCATGACCCGGGATAAGGCCGACCTGACCGAGGACGAGGCCCTGGCGATTCCCGCCGCTTCGGACATCGAGGCGCCGGCCGAGGACCTCGAGGACCTGGCCCTCGGCGACGACTACGCCCTCAATCCGGCCTATGTGGACCTGGTGATCGACGCCGCCGACCGCGGCGACGCCGAACGGCTGCGCGAGCTGGTCGGCGCCCTGCGGTCGGAAGACGTCGCCGACCTGATGGGGTTCCTGACCGCCGACTACCGCGAGGAGGTCATTCCCTGTCTCGATTCGGAGACCCTCGCCGAGGTGCTCTCCGAACTGGACGAAAACCTGCGCGAGGAGGTGCTGGAGACAGTGCATCCGACGGCGCTGGCCAAGGCGCTGGAAGAGCTCGACTCCGACGACGCCGCCGACGTCGTCGACGACCTGGAGGGCGAGAAGCGGGCCCAGGTGCTCGCCGCCATGGACGAGACCGACCGGGCGGCCATCGAGAGCACGCTCGCCTTCGAGGACGAGACCGCCGGCCGCATCATGCAGCGGGAGTTCCTGGCCGCGCCGCAGTTCTGGACGGTAGGCCAGACCATCGACCATGTCCGCGGCGCCGGCGACGAACTGCCCGAGCTGTTCTTCGACATCTATGTGGTGGATCCGGCCTTCCGCCCGATCGGCGCCGCCCCGGTCAGCCGCCTGCTGCGCTCGAAGCGCGAGACCACCCTGGCCGAGATCATGGAGCCGGTGACCGAGATCACCGTCGACCTCGACCAGGAAGAGGTCGCCTACACCTTCAACAAGTACCACCTGATCAGCGCCCCGGTGGTCGACCCGGGCGGCCGGCTGGTGGGTCAGATCACCGTCGACGACATCGTCGGCGTCATCCAGGAGGAGGGCGAGGAAGACATCCTGGCCCTGGCCGGGGTGAGCGACGCGGGCCGCGACGCCGGCGTCTGGGACGTCGCCCGTTCCCGCCTGCCCTGGCTGGTGGTCAACACCCTGACGGCGGCGACGGCGGCCAGCGTCATCGGCGGCTTCCAGGACGAGATCGCCAAGACCCTGACCCTCGCCGTCCTGATGCCGGTGGTGGCCTCGCTGGGGGGCAACGCCGGCACCCAGACCCTGGCCGTCGCCGTGCGCGCCCTGGCCAGTCGCGAGCTCAACGCCGCCAACGCCGTGCGCATCGTCATGCGCGAGATGGCCGTGGGCCTGGTCAACGGCGGCGTCCTGGCCTCGATCATGGCGGCGGCGACCTGGGCCTTCTTCCGCGATCCGCTGCTGTGCCTGACCATCGCGCTGGCCCTGGTCATCAACCTGTTCGTGGCCTCGCTGGCCGGCATCTTGGTGCCGCTGGCGCTCGACCGGCTGGAGCGCGACCCGGCGGTCTCCTCCTCGGTGTTCGTCACGTTTGTGACCGATTTCATGGGTTTCCTGTCCTTCCTCGGACTGGCCGGACTAATTCTCCTGTAGGGCTATGTCCCGGGCGCCGCGGCATCCCTCTTGCGGGAATGGGGTGGAACGCAGCCGCGTTTGTCTCATTTCGGGTCAAGAAGGCCGATGAAACCCCGCCACCAGGTCTCCCGCGCCGCGATCGAACTGATCAAGACGTTCGAGGGCTATCGCCGCAAGGCCGCCCAGCTTCCCGACGGACGCTGGACGATCGGCTATGGCCACACCCTGACCGCCCGCGAGGGCGCCGAGGTCGACGAATCCGACGCCGAGGCCCTGCTGCTCTACGACCTGATCGCCGTCGCGCACGCGGTCAACGAGCACAGCTACACGCCGCTGACCCAGAACCAGTTCGACGCCCTCTGCTGCTTCGCCTTCAATGTCGGGGTCGAGAACTTCCGCCGCTCGTCGGTCCTGCGCCGGGTCAACGAGGGCCAGCTGCTGCAGGCCGCCTGCGCCATGGAGATGTGGCGCAAGGCCGACTTCGAGGGCGAGCGCATCGTCATCGACGCCCTGGTGCGCCGTCGGGCGGCCGAGAAGACCCTGTTCCTGACCCCCGCCCGGGGCTGGGTGCCGGCGCCGTCGCCGGTGCTCAAGCCGAAGGTCGACTACGACGCCGTCAACTCGGTGCCGCGCGAGACGCCGACCGCCGTCAAGGCGTCCCTGACCGGCGAACGGGTGGTCGTCGAGCGCGACGAGACGCCGGCCCCCAGGCCGGTCCCGCCCGTCATGGAGCCGCTGGCCAGCGAGATCGCCGCCGCCGGAGTCAGCGCCCGGCTCGAACAGCTGCTGCCGGAGGCCGTCGAGACGCTGGCCGAGCCCGAGGCCGAGCCCCAGCTCGAGCCGGTCGACCAGGAGCCGCCGCCGGCCCCGCCCGAGGTCGATTCAACGGACGAGCCGGCCTTCGAGGCGCCGTCCGAGCCCGTCCCGGCCGAGGCCGCGACCGCGGCCGAGGTGCTCGCCGAGCCCGAGCCGGAGCCCGAGGCCTATCCGCAGCCCGAGCCGACCCGGCCGGCGCTGGCGGTGGTCAACGGCGACGCCGGTTTCGTGCTGACCCCCGCGCCGGAGGTCACCGTAGAATACATTCCCGCCGACGCCCTGCGCGCCGATCTGCCGGAGCCGGCCAACGAGTCCGGCCCGGGCCTGTTCGACGTGACGCTGTCGGAAACCGTGCTGGAGGGCGGGCCGACGCGGCCGCTGGTCAGCGAGGACTACGTCCGCCGGCTGGTCCAGGAGGACGAACTGGCGGCCATGGGCGGTTTCGACCCGGCCTTCGCCGAGACTCCCACCGAGCCGGCCCGCATCGCCGGCCTGCCGCTGATCCTGGCGGCCATCGGCGGGGTCGTCCTGTTCGCCGGCGGCGTCGCCCTGGGGTTCACCGCCGGCGTCGACGGCGTGCGCTACACCGGCTGGGCGCTCGCCCTGGTCGGCATCGTGCTGTTCACCGGCGCGACCTACCTGGGTCTCAACCGCCTGCTCGGCGGCTGGGACGAGGCGGAAGACGACAACGAGGAAGTGCCCGCGGCGGAGTCGGAGCCGCAAGCGTAACCCGCTTAGCGTTCGGGAGTGGCGTAAGCGCCCCGCGGCCGAGCCGCGGGGCGCAGTTGCAGGAAAGGGACGCCAGGGTGTCTGACCCGGCCCTGGTTGTGCTATCCCGCGCCGCATGATCCCGAACACCGGCCCTGCCATGGATTTCGGCCTCGGCGAGACCGCCGACGCCATCCGCGAAACCACCGCCCGCTTCGCCGCCGACGTCATCGCCCCAATGGCGGCCGGCATCGATCGCGACAACGCCTTTCCCCGCGAACTCTGGCCCCGGATGGGCGAGCTGGGCCTGCACGGCGTCACGGTCGAGGAAGAGTTCGGCGGCCTCGGCCTTGGCTATCTCGAACATGTGGTGGCCATGGAGGAGGTGTCCCGCGCCTCCGCCTCGATCGGGCTTTCCTACGGCGCCCACTCCAACCTCTGCGTCAACCAGATCCGGCGTTGGGCCAGCCCGGAGCAGAAGCGCCGTTATCTGCCGAAGCTGATCAGCGGCGAGCATGTCGGCGCCCTGGCCATGAGCGAGGCGGGGTCCGGTTCGGACGTGGTCTCGATGAAGTTGCGCGCCGACCGCCGGGGCGACCGCTATGTACTCAACGGCACGAAGTTCTGGATCACCAACGCCCCCCACGCCGACACCCTGGTGGTCTACGCCAAGACCGCGCCGGAGGCGGAGAGCCGCGGCATCACCGCCTTCCTGATCGAGAAGGGGATGGCGGGCTTCAGCGTGTCGAAGAAGCTCGACAAGATGGGCATGCGCGGCTCCGACACCGCCGAGCTGGTGTTCGAGGACTGCGAGGTGCCCGAGGAGAATGTCATGGGCCCCGAAAACGGCGGGGTCGGGGTGCTGATGAGCGGCCTCGACTACGAGCGCGCCGTCCTGGCCGCCGGGCCGCTGGGAATCATGCAGGCCTGCCTCGACGCGGTGCTGCCCTACGTCCGCGAGCGCAGGCAGTTCGGCAAGCCGATCGGCGCCTTCCAGCTGATGCAGGGCAAGGTGGCCGACATGTACGTCGCCCTCAACTCCGCCCGGGCCTACGTCTATGCGGTCGCCCGGGCCTGCGACGCCGGCCGCACGACCCGCTTCGACGCCGCCGGCGCCATCCTGATGGCCAGCGAGAACGCGGTGAAGGTCGCCACTGAAGCCATCCAGGCCCTGGGCGGCGCCGGCTACACCCGCGAATGGCCGGTGGAGCGCTACCTGCGCGACGCCAAGCTCTACGACATCGGCGCCGGCACCAACGAAATCCGCCGGTTCCTGATCGGCCGGGAGCTGGTGGGCGGGTGAGGGCGATCGTCGCCATCACTTCCTCGCTGCTGCTGACGGGCTGCGTCAGCATCGATGTGTCGACAGAGGACGTTCTGTGTTCCTCCGGCCTGCGGCCCGCGACCACCGCGGAACTCTTCTTTGGCCGCAACATCGGCGGCCGGCCGGGCGTCAGCGAGGACGACTGGAGCCGCTTCGTCGACGAGGAGGTGACGCCGCGCTTTCCCGAGGGCCTCTCGGTCTTCGACGTCCAGGGCCAGTGGCGCGGCGAGGACGGCGTGACCGTGCGCGAGTCCTCCAAGGTCCTGATGCTGATCCTCACCGACGAGGAGGCCGACCGGGAAAAGCTCGACGCCATCCGCGAGGCCTACAAGGCGCGCTTCCGCCAGGAGGCCGTGCTGCTGGTCGAACGCCCGGCCTGCGTGGGGTCCTGAACCTGATCGTCATGGCCCGAACGGGTCGGGCCAAGACGGATGAGAGGGAACAGCGAGGATGGTGCGTCGTTGATGCCCGGACAGGTCGGGGTCAGCGATGGAGTTCCCCATGCCCGCCAGATCCGCCGCGCAACAGAAGGCCGCCGGCGCCGCGCTCAGCGCCAAGCGCGGCGAAACGCCGAAGTCGGCGCTCAAGGAGCCCTCGAAGTCGATGCTGTCGATGAGCGAAAAGGAGCTCGAGAAGCTGGCGGGCGCGAAACGCAAGGGCAAGCCCGAGCACGTGAAGCACTAACCGCCGAGGCTCTGCTCGATCGGCGCGCCGTTGGCCTCTTTCCAGGCCGAGGCGATGATCGGGTCGGACCAGTAGCTCCTGAACCAGCGTTTCAGCCACGGGTCGTCGCCGACGAACATGGCGGCCCAGCCATCCTGATTGAGCAGCGCCCTGGCCTTCTCCATCGACGTCCCGGCGGGCAGGGCGCGGATTTGGCTGAGGGTGTGCTGGATCAAGGCGCCGACTTTGACCAGGTAGCGGTTGTTCGACATTGGCGGACCGTGGCCCGGGACATAGGTCCCCACGTCCATGGCCAGGATCTTGCGGATCACTGCGATCCACTCCGCGGGATAGCTGCCGAAGCCGAACGGGATCGGGTTCACCAGCACGTCGCCGGTGATCAGGCAGCGCTGACGCGGCATCCAGACGAGGGCGTCGCCATCCGTGTTGGCGCGACCCAGGAACAGGCATTCGACCGGCTGATCCGGATCGTCGATCACCAGCCGGTCGGTGAAGCCCTCTTTCGGCGCGATCGTCAGGGCCCCGTCCATGTCGCGAGCGTACTGGGTGAACAGCCGCTGGCCGGCCGCCCAGCCGGCCCTTTCCTTCGGCTCGGTCGCCGCCGCCGCCTGTTCGCCGCAGTAGCCGGCGAAGCCCTTGTACTTGCCGACCATCCTTGCGTTGGCCGCCACGTCCGGCGCGCCCGGCGCGTTCATCGTCTTCGAATCCGAGAGGTGAGCCCTGGTCGCCTCGGTGGCGATGGTCCGCGCCTCCGGCCAGGCCTTGAGGATTTCCGACAGGCCCAGGGGATGGTCGCCGTGCCAGTGGGTGAGAATCAGCGCCTTCACGGGCTTCCTGCTGACGCTCCTGACCCGTTCGACGATCCGCCGGCCCGAACCGGGCGAGCCGCCGCTGTCGACCATCACCAGACCGTCCGCCTGGTCGATCACCGTCACATTGCCGATCGGCTGCAGATGGAAGGGCTTGCCTTGCCGGATCGACCACAGCCGGTTGGAATGCAGATTCTCGATGACTTCGTAGTAGCCATCCTCGGGCAGGGGGCCGTCGTCCTCGGCCCGGGCCGCGGACCCGGCCAGCGCCAGAGCCGCCCCGCCGACGATCAGCTCGCGCCTGCTGGTCATGACCTGATCCTCCCTGCGCGGAGGACACCACGGCGCGCTCGCCCGGCCCAATGAAGCTTTGTCCAGAAATGCGAAAGGCCGCCGGGGCGCCCCGGCGGCCTTTCCATCGTTCTGGCCGCGGTCAGCGGCGAAACGCAGCGCTGATCAGGCGCGGACCTCCGCCGAAGCGAAAGACCAGGTCACGCGTTGCGACCGCGGGTTCATACGATGAGACACCGGATCACCTCCTTTCAGCTGTTGAGGACAGGAAGGACAATATGGGATGGGGCTTAACGAGTCGCCAACCCTCCTCGCGCCCGAAGCGACCATCGGACGCGACAATCCGCCTAACCCTTGATCTTCTGCGGCTTTCCCAGGCAGGTGTCGCCGAGTCGCCGGGCGGTCGTGCTCATCGTCGCCGCCAGCGGAATGCCCCCGTACTTGCCGGAAAGGTCCGCCGACAGCTGGAAGGCGGTCGCCGAATAGGTGCCGTTGGCCTCGATGTTCACCTTGCGCCCGCGCTTGTCGACGCAGGTGCCCTTGAAATACATCCGCCCCTCGCCCACGCGCTTGACGGGATAGGTGCAGGTGTAGTGGCGGTTGATCCGGCCCGACAGGATCTTGTCCACATCGGCGGGCGTGATGCAGCGGCGCTCGACCTCGGTCTTGCTGATGACCATCGAGGCCTTGTTCACGCTTTCCCACCACCCGGGACGGATGGAGGTTTCCTGCGCCACGGCGCCCGGAGCGGCGGCGGCGGCGGCGAGGAGGCCCAGCAGGGCGAGGTTGCGGATCGTCTTCATGGTTCCAGTCTCGGATGCGAGCGTGGCGTCTTTCTGACCTAAACTGAATGAACGGGCGATGACCACCGCGGACAACCGGTGTAGGGCATGGACATGCCGAGCTGGGATCCCGCCGTTTACGACCGTTACAAGGCCTACCGCGATCGTCCGGCCCTCGACCTGATGGTCCAGATTCCGGACCGGCCCTTCGCCGATATCTGGGACCTGGGCTGCGGCACGGGGGAGCACGCCGCCATGATGAAACTGCGCCACCCCGGGGCCAGGGTGCGCGGGCTGGATTCCAGTTCCGACATGCTGGCCGCGGCCCGCCGGCGCGAGGCCGACGTGGAATGGGTGCTGCAGGGGGTCGAAGCCTTCGCCCCCGACGCGCCGCCCGACCTGGTGTTCACCAACGCCGCCCTGCAGTGGCTGCCGGACCACGCGGCGCTGTTCCCGCGGCTGGCGGGCCTGCTGGCGCCGGGAGGCGTGTTCGCCTGCCAGATGCCGATGGCCTGGGAGACCGAGCACCACCGGCTGCTGCGCGAGACGGCGGAGGCGGGGCCCTGGGCCGAAGCGACGCGCGCCGCGCGCCTCATCAACCCGACGCCTCCGCTCGACGCCTACTA
The DNA here is from genome assembly GCA_049323695.1 of Pseudomonadota bacterium. Lineage (GTDB taxonomy): Bacteria > Pseudomonadota > Alphaproteobacteria > Caulobacterales > Caulobacteraceae > Caulobacter. The sequence continues at coordinate 280,113 of JBMOOF010000035.1, read as the reverse complement.
CGGCTGGCTCTCGTCCGTCTGCGGCGAGGTCGACATCTGGACCACCACCTATCTGCATGTGCTGGAGGGCGAGGATCCGGTCGTCGACTGGATGCGGGGAACGGCCCTGCGGCCCTATCTCGACGCGCTCACGGGAAGTCCGCAGCTCGAGCCCTTCCTGGAGGCGTTCCGGCGCCGGATCGCCGACGCCTTCCCGCCCCGCCCCGACGGCGTGACGCTGTTTCCATTCCCGCGGCTGTTCATGGTGGCGGTGCGCTAGAGCGCCCGCCGTCTCCGCAGCTCGGTGACCGGCCGGTCGAGTTTCTCGAGCGCTTCCAGCGTCGCCCGGCGGCCGGTCTCGACGGCAGGCTCGTAGGCGCGCCAGTCGCGGATGTCGATGCCGTCGACCTTGGGCAGAACCAGCAGGTCGGTGGCCTCGCGCGCGGCCAGCATCTCGCGGCCGGTCGAGACCGTCGCCGCCCGCATCAGCAGGCCGACGATGGGCGGGCCCTTGCGCCAGTCGCCCGACAGGATCCAGCGCCAGGCCGACTTCGGCCGCGCGACGTCGTCGGCGGTGATGCTGCGGCCGCGGGTGACATCGACCCCGACCACCGGCCCCAGCTGCATCGCCCGCATGACGTCGGTGGGGAAGTTCTTCATCACCGCCCCGTCGACCAGGACGTTGTTGTCGAGGATGGCCGGCGGCATCACCCCCGGCAGCGAGATCGACGCCCTCAGCGCCCAGCGCACCTTGCCCCGCCTGTGAAGCTGGTAGGCGCCGGTGGTCAGGTTCGAGGAATTGCAGAAGAACGGCAGCCAGAGGTCGCCGATCAGGGTGTCGCCGAAATGTTCGTTCAAGCGCTGGCGGACCTTTTCGCCGAGGGTCATGGCGATGATCGGGAAGGCGATGTCGTCGAGCGGGCTGGTGTCGACGAAGGCCTGGCGGATGCGCGACTCCAGCTCCTCCTGGTCCCAGCCCATGGCGACGCCGGCGGCGACGATGGCGCCCATCGAGGCGCCGCCTACGAAATCGATGGGCACGCCGTGTTCGCGCAGGGCCCGGATGGCGCCGATGTGGGCGTAGGCGCGGGCTCCGCCGCCGGACAGCACCAGACCCACCGACCGCCCCGTCAGCACCCGGGCCATGCGCTCGGCGTCGGCCGCGCCGCCCTCGCGCATATGGAACAGCCGCGCCGCCCCCGTGGCGTCCAGCCAGGCCTCGGAACCCTCGGGTCGCCGTTCGTCGGCGCGCTGGACCAGGATCAGGTCGACCAGCTGTTGCTGCTGCAGGGCGGGGGAGGCGTAGGCCTCCAGCGACCGGGGCGGGGGCCGGTCGCCGCGGCCGATGCGGAACAGACGGTCGACCTGGCGGCCGACAATCGGCTTCCAGGCGGTCTCGCCATGTTCGGCGGCGTAGAGGACGAAGTCGTGGTCGGCCTCGACGTTCGAGAACCACTCCGTCGGCGCGTGGGTCGCCTCGACGCCGGCGACGGTGACCGAATGGCCCAGGCGCGCGATCTCCAGGGCGATGCGGTCGACCAGCGGCCGGATCTTGCGGCCGGCGTCGGCGGCGATGAAGCCGAACACCGTCGGCTCGCCGATCGAGGCCTGGGTCGCCGCCTGGCGCGTGCGCAGGATCATCAGCCGCGCCAGCTCGGTCATCACCGCCGGGTCGCGGTCGGCGGCGTCGAAGAAATCCCGCCGCGACAGGGCCAGCACCTCCGAATCGCGCAGCGCCACGACATGTCCCGAATGCGGCGTGCCGGCGATCAGGGCCATTTCGCCGGCAGGTTCGCCGGGACGGATCACGCCCAGAAAGGTGCGCTCCTGGCCCTCCTCGCGGCGGAAGGCGCCCAGCCGTCCGGCCCGCAGGAAGTAGAGTTCGCTGGCCGGCTCGCCAGGGCCGTACAGCGCCGCTCCGCCGGGCAGCGAGAACCAGCGTGCGTCGCCGCTCTGACGCGCCTCATCGAAAAGGCGCTCCAGCGCAGTCTCCTGCCGCGTATCGAAGAGGGTCCCCACCCGGCGAGGTTAGCAGCGGCGGCGAGTCGTGGCTTTGTCAATTTCGCCGGCGCCCCTGCAATCGCGAAGACGCGATCCGGGGACGACGGTGCGGAGATGACGCCGCCTGTGCTTCCGGCTATCCCTCCGCCATGCCCAGGCTGACCAGCTCGATCGACCCCGCCTCCGACGCCTTCGCGAAGAACAGGGAGGTCAACGCGGCCCTCGCCGCCGATCTGCGGGCCCACGTGGCCAGGGCGGCGCTCGGCGGCTCGGAGGACTCCCGCAAGCGCCACGCCGGCCGCGGCAAACTGCTGCCGCGCGAGCGGGTCGAGCGGCTGCTCGATCCGGGCTCGCCGTTTCTGGAGATCGGCCAGTTGGCCGCCTTCGACCTCTACGACGGCGAGGTCCCCGGCGCGGGCGTCATCACCGGCATCGGCCGGGTCTGCGGCCGCGAGGTGATGATCGTCGCCAACGACGCCACGGTGAAGGGCGGCACCTACTATCCGATGACGGTCAAGAAGCACCTGCGGGCCCAGGAGATCGCCCAGCAGAACCGCCTGCCGTGCATCTACCTGGTCGACAGCGGCGGGGCGAACCTGCCGCACCAGGCCGAGGTCTTCCCCGATCGCGATCACTTCGGCCGCATCTTCTACAACCAGGCCCGGATGAGCGCCGAGGGCATCGCCCAGATCGCCTGCGTGATGGGCAGCTGCACCGCCGGCGGCGCCTACGTCCCGGCGATGAGCGACGAGACCGTCATCGTCCGCGGCGCGGGGGACGAAAGCCAGGGCACCATCTTCCTGGCCGGCCCGCCGCTGGTGAAGGCCGCCACCGGCGAGGTGATCAGCGCCACCGACCTCGGCGGCGCCGACGTCCATGGCCGCCGCAGCGGCGTCGTCGACCATGTGGCCGCCAACGACGAGCACGCCCTAGAAATCGTCCGCTCGATCGTCGCCAACCTGAACACGGTGAAGTCGGTGGATATGGACGTCCGCGAGCCTCGGCCGCCGGCCTTCGATCCCGCCGAGCTCTACGGCGTCGTTCCCCAGGACGTCCGCGCGCCCTATGACGTGCGCGAGGTCATCGCCCGCATCGTCGACGGCAGCGACTTCGACGAGTTCAAGCCGCTCTACGGGACCACGCTTGTCACCGGTTTCGCGCGCATCTGGGGCCATCCGGTCGCCATCCTGGCCAACAACGGCGTGCTGTTCAGCGAGGCCGCCCTCAAGGCCGCCCACTTCATCGAGCTGGCCTGCAAGCGGAAGATCCCGCTGGTCTTCCTGCAGAACATCTCGGGCTTCATGGTCGGCGGCAAGTACGAGGCAGGCGGCATCGCCAAGGACGGGGCCAAGATGGTCACCGCGGTCGCCTCGGCCAACGTGCCCAAGTTCACCGTCCTGATCGGGGGCAGCTTCGGGGCCGGCAACTACGGCATGTGCGGCCGCGCCTATTCCCCGCGCTTCCTGTTCACCTGGCCCAACAGCCGGATCAGCGTCATGGGCGGCGAGCAGGCCGCCTCGGTCCTGGCCACCGTCCACCGCGACGCCGGCAAGTGGACGAAGGCGGAGGAAGAGGCCTTCAAGGCCCCGGTCCGCCAGAAATACGAGGACGAGGGCAACCCCTATCACGCCACCGCCCGGCTCTGGGACGACGGGGTCATCGACCCCGCGCAGACCCGGGACGTGCTCGGCCTGGCGATCTCGGCGAGCCTCAATGCGCCGGTCCCCGAGACGACGTTCGGCGTGTTCAGGATGTGACCATGACAGCCATGGCGCGCATCATTCCCTCGCCCGGAGGGAGGAGGGGCCCGACGCAACGCGGCGGGAGGGCGCGGGGTTACGGCCTTGCCGGACGCCAGCCGTCCCCTCACACCCTCATCCTCCTGCGTCCTTCGGGCGCGGGCCCCGCCTTTTCCCCCGGGGGAAAGGGACTTCAGGACAGACCCTCATGACCAACCCCATCGCCGATCCCCTCGTCGAGGGCCCGGACACCGAGACCCTCAGCGACAGCGTCGTGCTCGACGCCAGCCCCTCGGGCGTCGCGGTCGTCACCATCAACCGGCCGGAGAAGAGGAACGCCTTCAACGCCGAGGTGATCGCCGCCCTGGCCCAGCATTTCGAAACCCTGCGCGATGCCGACGGGGTGCGGATCGTCTTCCTGCGCGGCGCGGGCGGCGCCTTCAGCGCCGGCGCCGACCTCGACTGGATGAAGGCCGCCGCCGGCTTCAGCCGCGAGGAGAACCGCCAGGACGCCATGGCCCTGGCCGAGATGCTGCTGGCCCTGCGCGAGCTGCCGCAGTTCACCGTCGCCCTGGTCGAGGGCGCGGCCTTCGGCGGCGGGGCGGGACTGGTCGCCGCCTGCGACTATGCGGTGGCGGCGCACGGAACGAAATTCGCCTTCAGCGAGGTCAAGCTCGGTCTGGTGGCGGCGACCATCAGCCCGCATGTGGTGGCGGCGATCGGCCCCAGGCGCGCCAAGAGCCTGTTCGCCACCGGCCGGGTCTTCGACGCCGGCTTCGCCCGGGAGATCGGCCTCGTCGACGAGGTGGTCGGATCGGCGGCCGACCTCGACGACGCCATGGAGCGTCTGGCCGGCGAGATCATGGCCTGCGCGCCGGGCGCGGTGGCCAGGTCCAAGACCCTGGTCGACGACGTCGCCGGCGTGCCGATGGACGAGGAGCTGCTCGACCTCACCGCCCGGCTGATCGCCGATCAGCGCGCGAGCGACGAGGGCCGCGAAGGCGTCTCCGCCTTCCTGGAGAAGCGCAAGCCCGGCTGGGCTAACTGACGCGTCGGGGGAGACGGGGGCGATGTCGCAGGAGCTGGAAGCGGCGGCCGAGGCCGCCGTCGGCGGGTTCTTCTCCCGCCGACCCAAACATTCGCTGCCGGTCGGGACCCCTTGTCCCAATTGCGAGACGCCGCTGCAGGGGCCCTGGTGTCACGCTTGCGGCCAGAAGGGCGAGGAATTCCACCGCTCGATCGGCCATCTGATCGCCGAGGCGTTCGAGGGCCTCACGCACTTCGACGGCCGCTTCTGGGTCACCATGCCGGATCTGGCGCGCCGTCCCGGCCGCCTGACGCGCGCCTACCTGGACGGGCGACGGGCGCCGCAGATTCCGCCCTTCCGCCTGTTCCTCGTGGTGCTGCTGATCGTCTTCTTCACCGGGGGACTCGGCGGCACGGGCGCGAAGGTCGCCCATCCGGTCGAGGGCGAGAAGGTCCTGACCGCGCCCGGCATGCAGCTCGACGTGAAGACCAGCCCCGGAGACCCGTTGGAGGTCGACACGGGGCAGGGCGGCTTCGACCGCTGGATGGAGGAACACGCCCGGGCGGCGATGGAGAACCCCGAGGCGTTCGGCCACTCCCTGCATACCTGGGGCCACAGGCTGGCCATCCTGGCGCTGCCGATCGCCGCCCTTCTGCTGGGCCTGCTCTTCGTCACCCGCAAGGCCTTCTTCCTTTTCGATCACCTGATCTTCTCGATGCACAGCCTGTCGTTCCAGGGGTTGCTGCTCAGCGCGAGCTTCCTGCTCAACCTCGCGCCCGGGAGCCTGGGCGACGTCCTGCTGCTGGCCATGCCCGCGCACCTCTTCGTACACATGCGCGGGACCTACGGGACCGGCGTCCTGGGAACCCTCTGGCGGATGGCCTTCCTCTTCGCCGGCTCTGTTGTCGGCGCCGGGGTGATCATGGTGGCGCTGATGTTCCTGGGCCTCAACGACGTGGCCGCCGCTCACTGAGTCCGCTAGGAGGGGGCATGCTGAAGTCCCTGCTCATCGCCAACCGGGGGGAAATCGCCCGGCGCGTCATCCGCACGGCCCGCCGGCTCGGCGTTCGCACGGTGGCCGTCTATTCGGAGGCCGACGCCGGCGCGCCGCACGTGGCCGAGGCCGACGAGGCCGTGCTGATCGGCCCCGCGCCGGCGCGGGAGAGCTACCTCGTCAGCGAGAAGATCATCGCCGCGGCCCGGGCGACGGGCGCGCAGGCCATCCACCCCGGCTACGGCTTCCTCTCCGAGAACGCCGCCTTCGCCCGGGCGGTGAAGGCGGCGGGGCTGGTCTGGGTCGGCCCGCCGCCGGAAGCCATCGAGGCCATGGGCCTGAAGGACGCGGCCAAGGCGCTGATGATCGCGGCCGGGGTGCCCTGCACCCCGGGCTACCTGGGCGAGGACCAGTCCGAGGCGCGCCTGGCCAGGGAAGCGAAGGCCATCGGCTTTCCGGTGCTGATCAAGGCCGTGGCCGGCGGCGGCGGCAAGGGCATGCGCAAGGTCGAGTCCGAGGCCGCGTTCCGCGAGGCCCTGGCCAGCTGCAAGCGCGAGGCGGCCGCCAGCTTCGGCGACGACCGGGTGCTGCTGGAAAAGTACGTCACCCGCCCGCGCCACATCGAGGTGCAGGTGTTCGGCGACCAGCACGGCAACATCGTCCATTTGTTCGAGCGCGACTGCTCGCTGCAGCGCCGCCACCAGAAGGTCATCGAGGAGGCGCCGGCGCCCGGCATGGACGCCGCCACCCGCGCCACGGTTTGCGAGGCCGCGGTGAAGGCGGCCAAGGCGGTGAACTACGAGGGCGCCGGCACGGTGGAGTTCATCGCCGACGCCAGCGAGGGCCTGAGGGCCGACCGCATCTGGTTCATGGAAATGAACACCCGGCTGCAGGTGGAACACCCCGTCACCGAGATGATCACCGGCCAGGACCTGGTCGAATGGCAGCTGCGCGTGGCCAGCGGCGAGCCCCTGCCGCTGAAGCAGGAGGACCTCTCCATCGACGGCTGGGCCATGGAGGGCCGCCTCTACGCCGAGAACCCGGCCACGGGCTTCCTGCCGAGCACCGGGCGGTTGACCCACTTCAGACTCCCCTCCCCCTGGAGGGGGGAGGGGTCGGGGGTGGGGGTGGCGGCCCCGGCGGCTGTCCCGCCCACCGCGCCTCACCCTGAACCTGCTCCACCCCCATCCCCAACCCTTCCCCCCTCCAGGGGGAAGGGGGCGGTGCGCATTGACAGCGCGGTGGAGGAGGGCGGCGAGGTCACGCCCCACTACGACCCGATGATCGCCAAGCTGATCGTTCATGGCGAGACGCGCGAGCGGGCCGCAGAGCGCCTGGCCGACGCCTGTGCGAGCGTCGAGGTCTGGCCGGTCAAGACCAACGCCGCCTTCCTGGCGAGATGCGCGAGCCACCCGGATTTCTCGGCCGGCGACGTGGACACGGGGTTCATCGAGGGTCGGCTGGACCAGCTCGTCAACCAGAGTTCCGCCTCACCCCGTGTGGTCCTCGCGGCGGCGGCCTCCTTCGCCATGGACGCTGACGAGGAGGCGTGGAGACACCAGCCCGAGGGCCCGTTCTCGGACGGCCTGTTCGGCTTTCGCATGAATGGGCCGCCAAGTTTCTGGCTCCCGATGTACGAGCACGGCGAACGGCGGGACGTGACCTTGAGTGGTCTGCCTTGGGACGGATCGATCCCGCGCCACTCAGGGTTCCGCGTCCGCCATGGTGAAGTCGAAGCGGTGGCTTATGGCATGGCCAACTGCGTGTGCTTTATGGGGGAGGAAGGCGGTGTCCTGGTGGCGCAGCCCGATACGGCGACGCGCGTGCTCTTCGAGCATGGTGCGACATTCGAGTTCCACCGCCTCCCCACGTCAATCGGCGCGTTGGGTGAATCCGACGGCGCCATACTCTCGCCGATGCCCGGCAAGATCGTCTCCGTGGCCGTGAAGGCCGGCGACAAGGTGGCCAAAGGTCAGACCCTGCTGGTGCTGGAAGCCATGAAGATGGAGCACGCCCTGGCCGCGCCGTTCGACGGGGTGGTGGCCGAGTTGACCGCCGTGGCTGGCGGGCAGGTCAGCGAGGGGGTGGTGCTGGTGAAGCTGGAGGCGGCCTCCTAGATCCTTCCCCCCTCCAGGGGGAAGGGGGTATGGAGCCGTCATGCCCCTCCACCTGATCAAGCTCTGCGTCGGCGTCGACAGCGTCGAGGAGCTGCGCGCCTGGCGGGCGCATCGGGCGGCGCAGGGCCATCGCTCGGTCTGTCCGACCCGCCAGACGCCGAAGCGGGCGGCGGAGTTGCTGGAAGGCGGCTCGCTCTACTGGGTGATCAAGGGCCAGATCCTGGTGCGCCAGGCGATCGACGAGATCGTCACGCTCGAGAGCGGCGCCCAGCCCTGCCGCATCTACCTGCATCCCGAACTGATCGAGACCCTGCCCCAGCCGCGCCGGGCCTTCCAGGGCTGGCGTTATCTGGAGGCCGGGGACGCTCCGGGCGATCTGCCCAGGGGCGGCGACGAGGCCGTCGAGCCCGAACTGGCCCGGCAGCTGCGGGAACTGGGGGCTTGGTGAGGCGGCTCCCTTCTCCCGGAGGGAGAAGGTGTCAGCGCAGCTGACGGATGAGGGATCAAGGCGCCGTACGCCCTCGCCCCAACCCCTCACCCTCGCGGGAGAGGGACGATATGGCCCAGTTGTCGATGAGCCGGGTCCGGCCCATCCAGGCGGCGACGAAGATGCGGGCGTTTCGCTCCAGAACTCCGGGCCCGATCCGCTCCAGGGTCTCGCCGTCGCGGACTTCCACATAGTCGATCGGACTGAAGCCGGCCTCGGTCAGACTGGCCTTCACCCGGGCCTCGACGGCTTCCACCGTCTGCCCCTCGCGCAGGAAATCCACGGCCATGGCCATCGCGGCGGGCAGGGCGGCGGCCATTTCGCGCTGCCCGGCCGTCAGGTAGGCGTTACGGGACGACAGGGCGAGGCCGTCGGCCTCCCGCGCCGTCGGCGCGCCGAGAATCTCGACCGGCAGGTCCAGATCGCGGGCCATCCGCCGGATGACCAGCAGCTGCTGGTAGTCCTTCTCGCCGAAGACGGCGAGGTCCGGTCCGCACTGGATCAGCAGCTTGGCGACCACCGTCGCCACGCCGCCGAAGAAGTGCGGCCGCGAGACGCCCTCCAGCGGCTCCGAAATCCCGCCAACGGCCACCGAGGTAGCGAACCCCGCCGGATACATCTCCCGGGCGCCGGGCGCATAGAGCAGCTGGCAGCCGGCCGAGGCCAGCAGGGCGGCGTCGCGGTCCTCGCCGCGGGGATAGGCGTCGAAGTCCTCGTGCGGGGCGAACTGGGCGGGGTTCACGAAGATCGAGGCGACCACCCGGTCGGCCCGCTCCAGCCCCAGCCGCACCAGCGACAGGTGGCCCTCGTGCAGGGCCCCCATGGTCGGGACGAAGGCGACGCGCAGGCCCTGGGCCTTCCAGGCGCCGACGGCTGCGCGCAGGTCGGCGATCGTGCGGGCGACGGGCAGTGGGCGCGGACTCATGGACGGCGGCTTATCGCGGCGCAGCATCCCGGTCCAGCGGGCGCGGCTGTGGACAAGTCACCGCGTCGCATTGCCCCGACTCGCCAGCCGTGCGTCTCGTATCGGGGAATCCGGCCCTCCGGCCGGGGGAGAACCACATGCCCAACCAGCCGAACGTGATCGTCGTCGGCAACGAGAAGGGCGGCGCCGGCAAGACGACCATCGCCGTCCATCTCACCGCGGCCCTGCTGCACGGCGGGGCGAGCGTGGCGGTCATCGACCTGGACCTGCGCCAGTCGTCCATGGCCCGCTTCTTCGCCAACCGCAGGGCCTGGGTCGCCGCCCAGGGCGCGGCCCTGCCCGAGCCGCTGGCCTGCCATGCGTCCGAGGACGGCGTCGCCCTGGCCCGCGCCGAGCCGGCCGAACAGATCCAGCGGTTCGGCGAGGCCTTCGCCCGCGCCCGGCGCGAGGCCGAGTTCGTGATCATCGACACGCCCGGCGGCGACACCCCGCTCAGCCGCGCCGGCCACGCCTGCGCCGACCTGGTGGTCACCCCGATGAACGACAGCTTCGTCGACTTCGACATGCTCGGCCACGTCGATCCGGTCACGCTCGAGCTGCAGAAGCCCAGCCTCTATTCGGAGACCGTCTGGGAGGCCCGCAAGCAGAGGGCCCTGGGCGGCCAGCGCGTCCCGCTCGACTGGATCGTGCTGCGCAACCGCCTGGCCAGCGTCGAGGCGCGCAACCGCAAGCGGGTCGACGACCGGCTCGAGGCCCTCTCGCGCCGGGTCGGCTTTCGCATCGGTTCGGGCCTGCGCGACCGGGTCATCTACCGCGAGCTGTTTCCCTTCGGCCTGACCATCGCCGACGTCTCGGCCAAGGTCCGGCCGGTGCCGGTGTCGCTGACGCACGTCTCCGCCCGCCAGGAGCTGCGCGCCCTGCTGCATTCGGTTGGACTTTCGGCCTTCTCGGGCGAAGAGTCGCTGGATGCCGTCGCCGGCCGGGCCCACGCCGCCTGACCGGCCCCGCTCCGGCGTGAAGCTTCAACCTGGGCCGACATGATATATCTGCTGCTCGGGATCGCCGTCTTCGCCCTGCTGGTCTGGACCGGCCGGAAGGCGCGGCCGACCCTGGCGAAACCCGAATTCCGCATCGCCGCCGGCGCCCTGTCGGGGCTGGCGATGGCGGCGGGCGCCCTGCTGGCGGTGACCGGGCGGGTCATGCCGGGCGTGGTGATCGGCGGCGCGGGACTGGTGCTGGCGGCGACGGCGCGGGGCCTGCCGTGGTTCGGCGCGCGGCGGTCCGACCCGGCCGAGGTCGTCGAGGCGCGCGACATCCTGGGCGTTCCGGCGACCGCCTCGCGCGAGGAGATCATCGCCGCCCACGCCCGCCTGATCCGCGCGCTCCATCCCGATGTCGGCGGCACGACCGGCCTCGCCGCCCGGCTCAACGCGGCGCGGGATACGCTGCTGAAATAGGCCGGGGTCCCGGCGGGGCGGCCGGCGCTACGGCGCGATGACCATGCAGGCCTGCTTCCTGGCCTTCAGGGTCTTGCAGGCGGCGCGGGCGCCGTCGGCGCTCATGCCCTCGAAGCGGACCCGGTAGTAGCCGCCGACGGCGCCGCCGATATCCGGCTCGGCGTCGCGGACCACGCCGCCGAACCGACGCTTGATCAGGGCCAGCTGCTCGCGGGCCTGGGCCTTGGACTTGAAGGCGCCGGCCTGGATCGCCCACTGGCCGCGGGGCTTGCGCGGCGCGGCCGCCTTGGGCCTGGCCGGCGTCGCGGCCGGCGCGACCGGGTCGGGCACGGGGGCCATGGCGCCGGCGGCGGGCGCGTCGGTGAGCACGACCCTCAGACCCTCCTGCCCGCCGTCGCCCTGTTCGGTCGAGGGCCGCATGACCGGCCCCTCCATCACAGGCTCGAACATCGTCTGGGCGACGGTGATGGTTTCGCCGAGCGAGCGGCGCTTGAGCACGTCGAAGCCGGTCAGCAGCAGGTCCTCGACATGGTCGTCGCGGGTGACAGTCGAGCGGCCGCCCAGCACCACGGCGATCAGCCGCCGGCCGTCGCGCACCGCCGAGGCCGCGAGATTGAAGCCCGAGGCGTTGGTGTAGCCGGTCTTCAGCCCGTCCATGCCGGCGAACTGGCCCATCAGGCGGTTGTGGTTGTTCACCGTCACGCCGCGGAAGGTGAACGAGCGCAGGCTGAAGTAGCTGTAGTACTGCGGATAGTCGCGCATCACCGCGCGCGAGAGGATGGCGATGTCGCGGGCGGTCGAGATCTGGCGGCTGTCGGGCAGACCCGAGGCGTTGACGAACCGGGTGTTGGTCATGCCCAGCTCCTGGCCGCGCAGGGTCATCAGGGCCGCGAAGCGCTGCTCGGTGCCGCCCAGATGCTCGGCCAGGGCCACGGCCATGTCGTTGGCCGACTTCACCGCGATCGCCCGCATGGCGTCGTCGACGCTGATCTGGTCGCCGGCGGCCAGGCCGAGCTTGGTCGGCGGCTGCGAGGCGGCCCGGGCCGAGACGGTGATCATGTCGGTCGGCTTCAGCCGGCCCTCGGACAGGGCCTCGAAGGCTAGGTAGAGGGTCATCACCTTGGTGATCGAGGCCGGATAGCGCGGGCTGTCGGCGCGCTTGGCGTAGAGCACCTCTCCGGAGTTGGCGTCGACGACGATGGCGGCGTACTTGGGCTCGGAGGCCGGCAGCGCGAGATAGGGAACCTGCGCCGTCGCGGTCGCGGGGGCGGCCAGCATCGTCGCCAGCGAGGCGAGCAGCGCAAGGGCGAAAGACACGCGGCGGGCGAGCTGGAACATGCGGCGTCCGTCGAAAAATCTCATGATTACAGGGCGGCCCCGAAGCAGCTCTGTGGCGCCCAAGTAGCATGCATTGTTCGGTCTTTCGCCAAAGTAAACACCTGTTGAGCGAATCCGCCGCGGGCGCCGCTCGCGCCGCCGCGTCGCAAAATCGTCATTGTGCAGTGCACAAAAAATCATTGACTGCTGCAGTGCAGCATGAGAGAAGGCGCCTCGTCGGCGACCTCGACCGGGGCCGTCGAATCGAATCCAGGTCCTCCCCGACCGCACAGGAGACAACCCATGGCCACCGGCGCCGAAACCCTCAAGACCACGGTCGAGCAGTTCGCCACGGCCGGGAACCAGGCCTTCAAGGACAACGTCGAGAAGTCGCTCGCGGCCCTCAACGACATGAACGCCTATTCCAAGAAGAACCTCGAGGCCGTCGTGGCCTCGGTGACGGCCGCCACGAAGGGCGCCGAGACCCTGGGCGCCCAGGCGATGGCCTTCTCGAAGAAGAACATCGAGGACCAGGTCGCCGCCGCCAAGGCGCTGGCCGGGGCCAAGAGCGTGCAGGAAGCCGTCGAGCTGCAGACCGCCTGGGTGAAGTCCTCGCTCGAGGGCTACATGGCCGAATTCACCAAGTGGGGCGAAACCGTCGCCGCCTCGGTGAAGGACTCGGTCAAGCCGCTCAACGAGCGCGTGACCGCCACGGTCGAGAAGCTGCAGGCCGCCAAGTAAGGCGACAAAGCACCCCCAGGAGCTTGGACCGGCCCCTCTCCCCCCCAAGACGCCGGCTTCAAGTTCGCGTGAAGGCCCGGGCCCGAAAGGACCCGGGCCTTTTTCGCGTCCTTTCGTCGGGGCCGCCCGCGCGCTAGCTTGCGGCGATGTCGAACGTCGAACACCGTCTCGCCGCCGCCGGCGTCCTGCTGCCCGACCCCGTGGCGCCGATCGCCAACTACGTCCCCTTCGTGAAGGTCGGGCCGCTGGTCCATATCTCCGGCCAGGTGTCGCTGGACGCGGCCGGCGGCATCGTCGGCGTGGTCGGGGTCGATGTCGACGCGGCGACCGCCGTCCGCGCCGCCCGCCTGTGCGGGATCAACCTGCTGGCCCAGATGCGCGCCGCCTGCGCGGGCGACCTGGACCGCGTAACCCGGGTGGTCAAGCTGAACGGCTTCGTCCAGGCGGGACCGGAGTTCTTCGACATTCCGGCCGTGATCAACGGCTGTTCCGACCTCATGGTCGAGGCCTTCGGGGAGGCGGGCCGGCACGCGCGCTCGGCGGTGGGCGTCTATCGCCTGCCGCGGAACTTCGCGGTCGAGGTCGACGCCGTCGTGGAGGTGCGCGGATGAAGGCCAGGGCGAGACCCGACGCCAGCATGTTCGGCGAGGCCTGGGAACTGCTGTTCGACCCGCCGGTCGCCCACCGCGGCCTGTGGTCGCCGGACGGTGCGCCCGAGAATTCCCTGGCCGCCTTCCAGGCCGCCTGCGCCGCCGGCTACGGCATCGAGCTGGACGTCCAGATCACCGCCGACGGCGAGGCGGTGGTGTTCCACGACTACAGCCTCCAGCGCATGACCGGCGTGGAGGGCAAGGTGGCCGAGCGCGCATTGCAGGACCTGCGCGCGTTGCGCCTGAAGGGCACGGACGAGCCTATCCCGACCCTGGCCGAGGTGCTGGTCGAGGTCGGCCATCGCGCCCTGGTGCAGATCGAGCTGAAGACGAAGTTCGGCGAGGTGGGCCCCCTGGAGAAGCGGGTCAGCGAGGTGCTGCTCGACCACAACGGCCCCACCTGCGTGATCGGCTTCAATCCCTACAGCCACGCCTGGTTCGCCGACCACCACCCGCAGATCCTGCGCGGGCTGGACAGCTACGCCTGGAACGACGGAGCGGCGATGAAGCTGGCGCCCGAGCAGCGCCGCGCCTTCGCCAACCTGGAACAGGTCGAGATCGCCCGGCCGGACTTCCTGGCGCTGGACGTCGCCATGCTGCCCTCGCCGAGGGCCGACCTGTTCCGTGCCCGCGGGATGCCGGTCATCGCCTGGACCGTGCGCTCGCCCGAGCAATGGGATCGCGTTCGCGACCACTGCGACAACCTGATCTTCGAGGGTTTCGCGGCTTGAGCCTGCTGCGGGCGACGCCGATCCTGTTCGTCCGAGACGTCGCCGCGTCCGCCGCCTTCTACGAGCGCGCGCTCGGTTTCGGCGTCGACTTCCTGTACGGCGAGCCGCCCTTCTACGGTTCGGTGTCGCGTGACGAGGCCCGCCTGCACCTGCGGTTCGTCAGCCGGCCCAACTTCGCGGAACTGGCCGCCCGCGAGGAGTCGTTGATCCTCGCCACCCTGGAGACCACGGACGTCGCGGGCCTGTTCGCCGAAATCGCCGGTCGCGACGCGGAGATCGTCCAGCCGCTTGTCGCCCAGCCCTGGGGCGGCGCCGATTTCCAGGTTCGCGACCCCGACGGCAACACCATCTCCTTCGTCCAGTTCGGCAAGGCCGGATGAGCCTCAAGCCCGCGGTCGCCATTCATCGCCGCATCGCGGACATCGGCCGTGACGCCTGGGACGCCTGCGCGGGCGGCGGCAATCCGTTCGTCTCCTTCGATTTCCTCGACGCGCTGGAAGAGTCCGGCTGCGCCGGCGACCGCACGGGATGGGCGCCGCACCATCTGACCGTCGAGGACGAGGCCGGCGCCGTGGCCGCCTGCATGCCGCTCTACCTGAAGAGCCACAGCCAGGGGGAGTACGTCTTCGACTGGTCCTGGGCCGACGCCTACGAACGGGCAGGGGGGCGCTACTACCCCAAGCTCCAGTGCGCTTCGCCGTTCTCGCCGGTGACCGGACCCCGGTTGCTGACGCGGCCGGACGTCGAGGCCGACGAAGGCCGTCGCCTGCTGCTCGGCGGGGCGCTGACCCTGTGCGAGCGCCTGGGCGCCTCGGGCCTGCACGTGACCTTCCCGGACGAGGCCGACTGGCGGTTCCTGGGCGCCGCCGGCCTGCTGCAGCGGCAGGACCGCCAGTTCCACTGGCGCAACCGCGGGTATCGGGACTTCGACGACTTCCTGGCGGCCCTGTCGTCGGGCCACCGCAAGACCATCCGGCGCGAGCGGCGGCTGGCTTCCGAGGGGCTGGAGATCGTCGCCCTGTCCGGCGCGGATATCACCGAGGCGCACTGGGACGCCTTCTTCGCCTTCTACATGGACACCGGCGGGCGCAAGTGGGGCCGGCCCTACCTCAACCGGCTGTTCTTCTCGCTGCTGGGCGAGCGGATGGCGGACCGCGTGCTGCTGGTCATGGCCCGCCGGGACGGGCGCTGGATCGCCGGTGCGCTGAACCTGATCGGCGGGGACTGCCTCTACGGCCGCAACTGGGGCTGCCTGGAGGACGTGCCCTTCCTGCATTTCGAGCTCTGCTACTACCAGGCCGTCGAGCAGGCGATCCGCCTGGGCCTGCCGCGGGTCGAGGCGGGGGCCCAGGGGGAGCACAAGGTGTTCCGCGGCTACCTGCCGGCTCCGGTCTGGTCCGCCCACTGGATCGCCGACCCGGCCCTGCGCGAGCCGGTGCGCCGCTATCTGGAGCAGGAGCGCGCGGGCGTGGAGCAGGAGATGGCCTGGACCGCCGAGGCGATGTCGCCGTTCCGGCGGAACGAACCTCCCGCTCCCGGCGGGGCGGGATGAGGGCCTGGACAGGAACGCGGTCCGCTCGACCTAGGAGGCCTCCCAGGCCGAGCGGAGCAGGGCCCGCACGGCCGCATCCACATCAGCCGGGCCTGCCAGGGTCATCGCCGCCTTCAGCCGGTCCGACCAGCCCTCGTTCCTCGGCGCCTCGAGCCGCGGGTCGGCGTCCGGCCTGACGCACAGGCCCAGCCTCGCCCCGCCGCCCTTCACGGGCCGGGCGGCGGCGAACTGGACCCTGCGCGACCAGGCCGTGAAGCCCTTTCGCTGGCCGGTGACGAGGCCGTCGAAGCCGCCCACCGCCGTCTCCAGTTCCGCGAGGATCCGCGCCGAGGCCGCGTCCTTCCAAAGCGCCGCCCTCAAGGCCTCGGGCGCGTCCCAGCCCGCGTCGGAGGGGAAGGCGACCGACAGGACATGCGCCGCGCGGTTGGCGCCCAGGCCGTGGCGCTCGCGCAGCCAGGCGGCCTGCTTGCCCGAAGTGGTCTCCGGGCAGGTGCGGGCGATCGCCACCCAGGCCTCGAGGGTCTTGCCGGTGTCGCGCTCCAGGCTCGCCCGCACGGAGGCGAACCACTTCCTCTGACGCTCGGTGAGGTGCTCGCCGCCGGCCCCCGCGCCGCTCATGGGTTTACCTCCCGGCCTCGTTTGCTAGACGATGACCCAACCACGGGAGCGCGGCAATGAGCCTCGACGGCGCCTACGACGACGGCAACATCTTCGCCCGGATCATCCGGGGCGAGGCGCCCAGCGTGAAGGTCTGGGAGGACGAGGCGGTCCTCGTGTTCATGGATGTCTTCCCCCAGGCGAAGGGACACACGCTGGTCGTGCACAAGGCCTCCCGGGCGCGGAACCTGCTGGAGGCCGAGCCGGCGACCCTCGCCGCCGTCATGGCCGCCGCGCAGAAGACGGCCAGGGCGATCAAGGCGGCGCTGAAGCCCGACGGCATCGTCGTCACCCAGTTCAACGGCGCGCCCGCCGGGCAGACGGTGTTCCACCTGCATGTCCACATCATTCCCCGCTGGGAGGGCCTGCCGCTCGGCCGCCACGCCGGCGACATGGCCGATGTCGAGGAACTGAAAGCGCTCGCCGCGCGTATCGCCGGCGCATTGGAGTAGATCGGTGAAGCCGTTCGCCGCCCTGGCCGTCGCGGCCGGCCTCGCCCTCGGCCACGCCGGCCTCGCCGCCGCCGCCGACTACCGCGTCGCCGACGACAGCGACCGGGGGCTGGGCCTGGTCGACGCCGACAGCATCGTCGCGGTCGGCGACGCCCGCCGCCTCCAGTTCGTCGCGGTTCTCAAGGACGGCGACCAGGACAGCTTCAATGTCCTGGTCAGCCGGGTTCTGCTCGACTGCGCTGGCGCGCGCTACCGGATCGAGGAGGTCGACGTCTTCGATCTGGAGATGAACTACCTCACCCGCGAGACCGGCGACCCGGACCAGACCCGCTGGTCGCCGGCGCTGCCGGACTCGCCCTTCACCCCCACGGCGGATTTCGCCTGCCGGGGCAAGGCGCTGCCGCGCCCGGCGACCCAGGACCTGAAGACGCTCGCCAACGACTACGCCGAGCGGCGGCGGGGGCAGGAGCGCGTCGTCTAGTCCTTCGCCGCCGCCCTGCCGCGCAGTCGAACCAGGGTCATGACCGCCGCGTTCAGCCCGCTGATCATCAACATCACCGGGTCGCGCCGCCGCGCAAACCTCCCCAGCACAAAGGTCCAGCCGATCGGATAGCCCATGCGCGCGCGCCGGGCCATCTCGCCCAGGCGCTCGAATCCGGTGTGGGTGAGCGTGACCCGGGTGCGGTCGCCCGCTGGTTCGAAGACAATTTCGATGTCATTGTACTTCTCGGCCGGCTGGCCGGGGCGCCAGGTGAAGGCCACGCGTCGCGGAGGATCCCAGGCCGTCACCGTTCCCCAGATCGCCGGCTCGCCGCCCCTGATCCGCTCGGTGATCTGGCCGCCGACGCGGCCGTCGAAGTCGACGCCCTCGCTGCGATCCCGCCCGACCGAGTGGCTGCCCAGCGGCCACCAAGTTCCGATCTCGGCGGTGAACCGGTGGAACGCCTGTTCCGGGCTCGCCTTGACCAGCACGGTCTTGACGATGGGCGCATAGGCGGCGTCTCCGCCGGCCGTTGCGGCTTCGGTCATTCCCCGTCCCTCTCGAAGGATGCGGCGTAGGCCTCCAGCACATCGTCCCAGAGGTCGTCGAAGTAGGCGCGGACGGCGGCGATGCCGGCCGGGTCGGGGCTGTAGAGGCGGCGGGCCCCGTCAGGCCGGCTGCGCACCAGACGCGCCCGCCTGAGCACCGCCAGGTGTTGCGAGGCGGCCGGCTGGCTGATCCCCACCTCGCGCGCCAGCTCACCCACGCCGCGCGGCCGCCTGCGCAGGCTCTCGAACACCCGGCGGCGCGTCGAGTCGGCGAGAGCGGTCAGGGCCGAGTCATAAGCCATCGCGCATATAAGTGCAGACTTATAGCCATGGCGCAAGGCAGGGCCCTCTCCTGTGTGGAGGCGGGTCCGTGCAGCGATTTCGACGGCGGCCCCGGGGGAAGCGGCTCAGCGCTGAGGCCGGGGGATCGCCGCCGCGATCGCCTCGGCCTTTTCGAACAGGACCGGGTCGACCCGGACCTCGACCGCCGCGCAGTTGTCGTCCAGCTGGCCGGGGCGGCTGGCGCCGATGATGGCCGAGGCGACGTTGGGCTCGCGCAACACCCAGGCGAGGGCGAACTGGGCCATGCTGCAGCCGGCCTCGGCGGCCAGCGGCTTCATCTGTTCGACGGCCGCCAGCACCTCGGGCCGCATCCAGCCGCCGATGGCGGTGCTCATGGCCTCGCTGGCGGCGCGGGAGTCGGCGGGCGGGGCGTCGCCGGGGCGGTACTTGCCGGTCAGCACGCCCTGGGCCAGCGGCGACCAGACGATCTGGGAGACGCCCTTTTCGCGGCACACCGGGATGACCCTCTGTTCGGGGCGTCGCCAGAGGATCGAGTACTGCGGCTGGCTCGAGACGAAGCGCTCCACGCCGGGAATGGCGAAGGCGGCCTCGATCTGGTCCGGCGACCATTCGGAGAAGCCGATCCAGCGCGCCTTGCCCGCCCGCACGACCTCGCTCAGCGCCTGCATGGTCTCCTCGAGGGGCGTCTCGGGGTCGTAGCGGTGGCACTGGTAGAGGTCGACGTAGTCGGTGCGCAGCCGTTGCAGGCTGGCGTCGATCTGCTTCAGCACCTGGGCGCGCGAGAGACCCCGATCGGTCTCGCTCATCGGCGCGAACAGCTTGGTGGCCAGCACGTAGCTGTCCCGCGGCCGTCCGGCCAGCGCCTCGCCCAGGAATGTCTCCGCCGCCCCCCGGCCGTAGACGTTGGCGGTGTCGATGAAATTGATCCCCAGCGCGAAGGCCCGGTCCACGCAGGCCAGGGCGTTGTCGCGCTCGACGCCGACCCCGTAGGTCAGCCACGATCCCAGCGAAATCTCCGACACCATCAGGTCGCTGGCGCCCAGCTTGCGGTACTTCATGCCGGATCTCCGGGTTCGGCCGCGAGCATCGGCGGAGCGGGCCGCCCGGCGCAAGCCGGAATCGCGGGCGGATCAGGCGGCGTTCGGCCTCGTCGCGGCCGCGTCGGCGGGTTATCTGATCCTCATGGAATGGGAGGACGACGCCTTTGTGCTCAGCGCCCGGCCGCATGGCGAGAGCGGGGCGATCGTCGAGCTGCTGACCGAACGGCGCGGCCGCTTCGCCGCTCACGTGGCCGGCGGGGCCTCGCGGCGGATGAAGCCGGTGCTGCAGGCCGGCGCCCGCGTGCGGGCCGGCTACCGGGCGCGCGTCGAGGGCCAGCTGGGCTCGGCGCGGGTCGAGCCGACCGGCGAAGGGCCCTCGGCCCTGTTCGACGATCCGCTGGCGCTGTCGGGGCTGGCGGCCGCGGCGGCGGTGGCGGCGGGGGCCCTGCCCGAGCGCGAACCCCATCCGGGGGCCTTCTACGCCTTCGAGGCCCTGGTCGGGGCGCTGGCCGCGGCCGACATCTGGCCGGCGGTGTTCGTGCGCTTCGAGGCCGGGCTGCTGCAGGACCTGGGCTTCGGCCTGGACCTGTCGCGCTGCGCCGCCACGGGGGTCACGGACGAGCTCGTCTGGGTCAGCCCGCGCACGGGCCGGGCGGTCAGCCGGGCGGCGGGCGCGCCCTACGCCGAGCGGCTGCTGGCGCTGCCGCCCTTCCTGCTGTCGGCGCAGGGCGGGCTGGCGGAGGGAGATGTCGGCCGGGGCTTCGACCTCACCGGCCATTTCCTGCAGCAGTTCGTGTTCGGTCCGCTCAACCGACCGCTGCCCCCGGCCCGGGTCTGGCTGCTGGAGCGGCTGGCGGACGCGGGGCGGCTGTAGGCCCGGTCGGGCGGGCCAAAAGCAGGGTAAATCAACGTCTTAGATAGAGGCCTGGGACGCGGGGTCTCCCCACGGGGCGACGGCCGGACTAGGATGGACCGGCAAGGAGTCGCCCATGCCCCCGCCGCCGCCGATCACCCTCGCCGAACGCCGGCGCCGCCTGGACGACCTGCGTACGGCCATGGCCGCCGCCGGCGTCGAGGCGGTTCTGCTCGGGGCGACGTCGAGCCTGCGCTATTTCACCGGCCTGGTCTGGGGCCCGTCCGAACGGCTGTGCGGCGCCATCGTCCACGCCTCGGGCGCGCTGGAGTATGTCGCTCCGGCCTTCGAGCGCGAGAAGATCGAGCAGATGATCGGCGCGCCGGGCGACATCCTCACCTGGCATGAGCACGAGAATCCCTGCCGGCTGGTGGCCGACCGGCTGAAGCCCAACGCCGTGCTGGCCGTCGACGAGCAGGTCCAGCTGTTCACCTACCGCGGGCTTCGGCGCGAGATCGACGACGGCCGCCTGGCCGACGCCGGGCCGCTGACCGGTCGCCTGCGCCGGCGCAAGTCGGCGGCGGAGATCGCCCTGATGGCCCACGCCAAGACGATCACGCTGGAGGTCCAGCGGCGCGCCTGGGCCAGCCTGACGCCGGGCGTCCTGGCCTCGGAGGTGGCGCGCTACATCGACGGGCAGCACAGGGCGCTGGGCGGGGAGGGCGGCTCGAGCTTCTGCATCGTCTCCTTCGCCGAGGACACCGCCCTGCCGCATGGCGGCGAGACCGACCGGGCCCTGAAGGCCGGCGACCTGGTGCTGATCGACACCGGCACGCGGATCGACGGCTACAACAGCGACATCACCCGAACCTACGTCTTCGGCGAGGCCTCGCCCGCGGTGAAGCGCATCTGGACCATCGAAAAGGAGGCCCAGGCCGCCGCCTTCGAGGCCGCCCGCCTCGGCGCGCCCTGCCAGGCCCCCGATGACGCCGCCCGGACGGTGCTGGTGCGCCACGGCCTGGGTCCGGACTACCAGCTGCCCGGCACGCCCCACCGCACCGGCCACGGCATCGGCCTGGACGTGCACGAGGCGCCGAACCTGGTGCGCGGCGAGACCACCCCGCTGGAAGAAGGCATGTGCTTCTCCAACGAGCCGATGATCGTCGCGCCCGGGATGTTCGGCGTGCGGCTGGAAGACCATTTCCACATGACGGCCGACGGCCCCCGCTGGTTCACCCGGCCCCAGCACAGCCTGGAAGAGCCGTTCGCCGACGTGGCGCCCTGGGCGGCGACGGTGCTGTGATCATCCCTCTCCCGGAGGGAGAGGGGCAGAAATGGAGGGACAGCTTACTCATTTCCGCTGAGCGGGCTCGGGGCGGCGAGGAAATGAGTAAGCTGTCCCTCCATTTCATCGGGGGATCAGATCCAGCCGCTCGAGGCCTCGGAAGAACGGCAGGGTCCGCCATGCCGCGGCGTCCTCCGGCCGGGCGAGGCGCAGGGCGGGGAAGCGCTGGAACAGCCGGGTGAAGGCCACCTGCGCCTCCAGCCTCGCCAGCGGCGCGCCGATGCAGATGTGGGCGCCGCCGCCGAAGCTGACGTGCGGCTGACCCTTGCGGCCGATGTCGAACCGGTCGGGGTCGGCGAACTTCGCCGGGTCGCGGTTGGCGGCCCGCAGCCAGAGGGTCAGTGCGCCGCCCTGCTTCACAGGGCAGCCGCCGTACTCCCGGTCCTCGGGCGACAGCCGGCCGGTGATGTCGATGGGCGGCTCGAAGCGCAGCACCTCCTCGACCAGGGTGTTGGCCAGGCCGACGTCGGCCCTGAACCGCGCCAGCTGGTCCGGATGGAGCAGCAGCAGGCGCACGCCGTTGCCGATCAGGTCGGTGGTGGTCAGGTTGCCGCCCACCAGCAGGGCGCCGAGGTTGATGCGCAGCTCGTCGTCCGACAGGTCGGCTCCGCCGGCCTGCAGCTGGACCATGTCGCTGATCAGGTCGTCGCGCGGGGCGGTCCGGCGATCGGCGATGGCCTCCGTGAAATAGGCGGTCAGGGATTCGCTGGCCGCCGTCATCGCCGCCGTCTGGGCCGGGGTGCGGAACGGGTTGAGGCTCTGGATGATGCCTTCCGACCACTGGCGGAATTCGGCCAGGCGGTCGTGCTCGATGCCCAGGATCGAAGCGATGGCGTCGATCGGGATGGGCACGCAGAAGCGGCTCATCAGGTCGAACTCGGCCTCGCCCTCCAGGCGGTCCAGGGTCTCCTCGACGATGCGCTCGATTTCGGGCCGGAATTTCGCGACGCGGGCGTAGAGGGCCTGGGCCAGCGGCCGGCGCACCCGGGCGTGGTCGGGGTCGTCCAGCATCAGGATGCTGGTGGTGCTGGTGCGCGGAACAGACGGGTCGTAGTTCTCCAGGAACCGCCGCTGCATCACCGCGCCCGGTTCGGCCCGCACCGGATCGCGCCACATGGAGAGGTCGGAGACCACGGCGCGGACGTCCTCGTAGCGGCTCAGCATCAGGCTTCCCGAGGCCGCGTCCGGCTGCACCGGACAGCGCTCGCGCAGGGGCGTGAGGAAGGCGTGCGGATCGGCGTTGAACGCCGGGTTCAGCGCGGTCAGCTGCAGGATGGACGGGGCGTCGTCGGCCATGGCGCTTTCCCTTACGGCATCGGGGATTGCCCTCGCCGATAGTGCGCTCGCGCGTTCGGTTGGGCAACGCTGTGCGTCCATCGGCGCCGCCGGCGGCCGACGGCCCCCCGGAATTGATCCGGCGGCCGAACCACGCCGGGACAGCGTCGGACCCCCGCGCTAGAAGGGCTCGATCCGCCCAGTTCCGATTCGACCATGACCCTGCACACCCCTCCGCCGTCCGACGGCGACCGCATCCTCGAGGAGCCGCTGACCGAGGCGCTGTCGCGGCGGTATCTCGCCTACGCCCTGTCCACCATCAGCTCGCGCGCCCTGCCGGACGTGCGCGACGGGCTCAAGCCCGTGCACCGGCGGCTGATGTACGCCATGTCGAACATGCGGCTGAACCCGGATGCGGCCGCCCGCAAGTGCGCCAAGGTGGTCGGCGAGGTGATGGGCAACTTCCACCCGCACGGCGACCAGTCGATCTACGACGCCCTGGTGCGCCTGGCCCAGGACTTCGCCCAGCGCATCCCGCTGGTCGACGGCCAGGGCAACTTCGGCAACATCGACGGCGATAACGCCGCGGCCATGCGCTACACCGAGTGCAAGATGACCGCCGCGGCGACCCTGCTGCTCGACGGCATCGACGAGGACGCGGTCGACTTCCGGCCCACCTACGACGGCCAGGACGAGGAGCCGGTCGTCCTGCCCTCGGGGTTCCCCAATCTGCTGGCCAACGGCAGCTCCGGCATCGCCGTGGGCATGGCCACCTCGATTCCGCCGCACAACGCCGCCGAGCTGATCGACGCCTGCCTGCTGCTGCTCAGGTCGCCCTCGGCGACGACCGCCGAACTCATGGCCCATGTGCTGGGCCCGGATTTCCCCACCGGCGGCGTCATCGTCGAGCCGGCGGCCTCGCTGCTGGAGACCTATGAAACGGGTCGCGGCGGCGTGCGGCTGCGGGCCCGCTGGGAGAGGGAGGACCAGGCCCGGGGCGGCTGGCAGATCGTCGTCACCGAGGTGCCCTACCAGGTGAAGAAGGCCGAGCTGGTCGAGCAGCTGGCCGAGCTGATCGAAAGCAAGAAGGCCCCGCTGCTCGGCGACGTCCGGGACGAGAGCGCCGAGGACGTTCGGCTGGTGCTCGAGCCCAGGAGCCGCAACGTCGAGCCCGAGGTCCTGATGGAGAGCCTGTTCCGGCTCTCCGACCTGGAGACGCGCTTTCCCGTCAACATGAACGTGCTGGACGCCCGCGGCACGCCGGGGGTCATGGGGCTGAAGGCCTGCCTGCGGGCCTTCCTCGATCACCGGCGCGAGGTGCTGGTGCGGCGGGCCCGTTTCCGGCTGGGCAAGATCGAGGCGCGCCTGCACGTGCTGGACGGCCTGCTGGTCGCCTATCTGAACCTCGACGAGGTGATCCGCATCGTCCGCTACGAGGACGAGCCCAAGCAGAAGCTGATCGCCGCCTTCGCCCTGTCCGACATCCAGGCCGACGCCATCCTCAACACCCGCCTGCGCCAGCTGGCCCGGCTGGAGGAGATGGAGATCCGCCGCGAACACGCGGTGTTGGCGGAAGAGCGCGACGGCATCCAGGCGATGCTGGCCGACGACCGCCTGCAGTGGAAGCTGGTGGGCGAGGGGCTGAAGGATGTCCGCAAGGTGCTCGGGCCCGACACCGCCGTCGGCAAGCGCCGCACGACCTTCGCCGAGGCTCCGGCGGGGGCGGCCGAAGTGTCGGTCGAGGCCTTCGTCACCCGCGAGCCGATCACCGTCATCCTGTCGGAAAAGGGCTGGATCCGGGCGGCCAAGGGCCGGGTCGACGACCCTTCGGAGCTCAAGTTCAAGGAAGGCGACAGGCTGGGCTTCATCGTGCCGGCCGAGACGACCGACAAGCTGCTGATCCTCGCGTCCGACGGGCGGTTTTTCACCGTCGACTGCAGCAAGCTGCCCGGCGCCCGGGGACACGGCGAGCCGCTGCGGCTGATGGTCGACATCGACGACCGGGTGAAGATCATCGACGTCTTCCCGCACCGGGCGGGGCGCAGGCGGGTGATCGCCAGCAAGGCGGGCTACGGCTTCATCCTGCCCGAGGACGAGGCCCTGGCCTTCCGCCGGGCGGGCAAGCAGGTGCTGAACGGCGAGGCGCAGGTGTCGCTCGAGGCGGCCGGCGACCGCGTCGCCGTGATCGGCGACAACGGCAAGGTCCTGGTCTTCGCCATGGACGAGCTGCCCGAGATGCCGCGCGGCAAGGGCGTCAAGCTGCAGGCCTACCGCGAGGGCGGGCTGCGCGACGCCCTGGTGTTCGACAGCGCCAAGGGCGCGGCCTGGACCGACGCCGCCGGCCGCACGCGCGACTGGCCCGACTGGAAGGACTGGGTCGGGCGGCGCAGCGCCGCCGGCAAGCTGGCCCCCCGCGGCTTCCCCGCCAGCAAGCGCTTCCGGCCCCGCTGAGGCTGGAGGGCAGGCGCCCGAAGGCCAAGGCTCCCCGGCTTGCTCCGGCCGTTCAGCCCGCTACTGTTCCGCCGAACGGCTGTTTGACCGTCAGGGGGATTCGATGAGCATCGGGCGGAGAAGCATCCTGGCGGCGATGGCCGTCCTGGCCCTGGCGGCGGCCGCGCCGGCGGGGTCGGCGGCGCCCTGGGACCGGAAGCCCGCCGCGCCGCCCTCCGGCCTGCCCGCGGCCAGCCCGGAGTCCATGGGCTTCTCGTCGGAACGGCTGCAGCGGCTGCACGCCGGCATGGACGCCGCCGTCGACGCGGGACTGGCCCCCGGGATCGCCACGGTGGTGATCCGCCACGGCCGCATCGTCGACACCCACGTCTACGGCAAGGCCGATCTCGCCAGCGGCGCGCCGCTGACGCGCGAGACCATCTGGCGGATGTACAGCCAGACCAAGCCGGTCACGGGCGTCGCCATGATGATCCTCTACGAGGAGGGCAGGTGGCGGCTCGACGAGCCGGTGACGAAATACGTGCCCGAATTCGAGGGGCTGAAGGTGTTCAAGGGCCTGGACGCCGACGGCCGGCCGACCTTCGAGCCGATCGCCCGGTCCGCCACCATGCGCGAGCTGATGACCCACACCGCCGGCTTCGCCTACGGGCTGATGGCCGACAACTACGTCGACAAGGCCTACCAGGACTCCCGCGAGTTGTTCGGGGCCCCCAGCCTCGGCCAGGCGATGCAGGCCCTGGCCGGCCTGCCGCTGGCCGGCCAGCCGGGCGAGGCCTGGCGCTACAGCGTCGCCGTCGACGTCCAGGGCTACATCGTCGAGAAGCTCAGCGGCCAGACGCTGCCCGACTTCATGCAGAGCCGCATCTTCGGACCGCTGGGCATGAAGGACACCGCCTTCTGGGTGCCGCCGGAAAAGGCCGGGCGGCTGGCCAGCCTCTACATGATCGATCCGAAGACCCGGTCCCTGGCGCCGGCGGAAGGCTTCATGGTGCTGCCCCTGGACCGGATTCCGGCGGCCGCCAACGGCGGCGGCGGCCTGGTCTCGACCATGGCCGACTTCGCCCGCTTCGGGGCCATGCTGGCGAACGGCGGCGCGCTGGACGGGACGCGGATCCTCAGCCCGGCGACGGTGAAGCTGATGGCCTCCAACCACCTGAGCGACATCACCCTCGCGACCTACCAGGCGGGCAATCCCGGCCGCGGATTCGGCCTCGACGTCGACGTGATCCTCGATCCGGCCCAGGCGGGGACCCTGGCCGGCAAGGGCAGCTTCAGCTGGGGCGGGGCGGCCGGCACCTGGTTCTGGGTCGATCCCGAGAACGACGTGGTCGTGCTGGGCTTCATCCACGTTCTGGGCGGCAGCCGCTATCGCCTCGACGAACGCTCCGCGACCCTGGTCTACCAGGCGCTGGTCGATCCCTCCAGGTAAGGATCGGCAGCGCCGGTCCGGGATGGCTCGGCGCCCATCGGGACGCCGGGGGAGGGGCGGAGGCCGTCCCGCATCCCCTATCCCCCGAATGCTCCGGGAGGCCGTGAGATACGGGATGCGGGACAGGAAAATATTCCTGGACTTTTGGGTCGCAGGCGCCTATGTGCACGACGTTCAGCCCCCGACGGGAGTCGGGAGGGACAAGCGCCGCCGGGGAATCGAGCGGACCTACAGGTCCAGGTGCAGGAACTGGTTGAAGGTGCTGGGCCGGTAGTCGCCGAAGGCCTCGCCGTCCACGAACCCGCGCTTGCGGTAGAGGGACAGGGCGGCGCCGAACGCCTCGCCGTTGCCGGTCTCCAGGCTGAGGCGGCGACAGCCGCGTGCGCGGGCCTCGCCGATGATGTGCTCCAGCACCGCCGCCGCGACGCCCTTGCGCAGGTGGTCGGGATGGGTGCGCATCGATTTCACCTCCGCCCCGCCGTCGTCCAGCGCCTTCATCGCCCCGATCCCGGCCAGTTCGCCCTCGTCTCGCAGGGTCCAGACGGTCACGTTCGGCCGCCGCAGCCCGGACAGGTCGAGCGCGAACACATGCCCCGCCGGCGTGTTCGCCTGCATGCCCGCCAGATGCAGCTTCAGCAGCGCCCGCACGTCGTCGGCGTCGAGGTCGGCTTTCGAGATCGAGAACACAGCCGCTACTTGCGGCCCAGCCGCGCCGTCGCCGGTCCGCGCTGGCGCTCGCGGGCGAGGGCGGCGTCGGCCTCGGCCCGGTCGCGCGCGCCCATCAGCATCCAGCCCTGCGGGCGCAGCACCTCGACCGGCGAGAAGCGGCCCTTGTAGGCCATCTTCTCCGAACCGGCGACCCAGTAGCCCAGGTAGACGTAGGCCAGGCCGTTCAGCGAGGCCTGGACGATGTGGTCGAGGATGATGAAGGTCCCCAGGCTCCGCCGGGACAGGCGGGGATCGTAGAAGCTGTAGACCATCGAGAGGCCGTCGCTCATCACGTCGATCAGCACGCAGGCCAGCAGGTCGCCGGGGCCGCCGTCGACGGAGGGCAGGCGGTACTCGATCAGGTGGGTGCGGACGGCGGTGTCCTCGACCATGGCCACATAGTCGGGCCAGGTCATGTCGGCCATGCCGCCGTCGGCGTGGCGGGCCAGCAGGTAGCGCCGGAGCAGGTCGAACTGCTCCATCGTCGCCTCGGCCTCGACCAGGCAGCGGCGCAGGTCGCCGTTGCGGTTGAGGATCTTCCGCTCGTTGCGGGTGAAGACATACTCGGCGGCCGGGATGCGGGCCGAGGCGCAGGCGCTGCAGGTTTCGCAGGCCGGGCGATAGGCGATGTGCTGGCTGCGGCGGAAGCCGGACTGCGTCAGGCTGTCGTTGACGGCCGGGCCGTCGCCGGCGGGCAGGTGGGCGAAGACCTTCCGTTCCTCGCGTCCGGGAAGGTACGGACACGGCGAAGGCGCGGTCAGGAAGAAACGCATCCGTCTCGATGTGAAATGATGCGTCACAACCCCTACGCCTTGCGGCTCTCCTTATTCCCCAAGCGATTAGGACGTATGGCGCTGTCCCGTGCAAGGGTGGTTTGGACGACCATCGTTCACTCGTCCGGTGGAAGTACAGGCGCTTCGCGCAACAGGATGATGGCGATGCGGCGATTTCCCGCGAGCATCGGATCGTCGGGATAGAGCGGATCGGAATTGGCCTTGCCGGAGACCTGGTAGACCCGGTCCGGGTCGACGCCGAAGCCCTGCAGCAACTGGCGGGCGACGTCGGCGCGCGAGGAGCTGAGGCCCCAGTCGCTGGGCGCGGTCCGGCCGTTGGGCCCGATCGAGGTGTGGCCGCTGATGGTGATGCGGTTGGGCAGGGTGTTGATGATCCGGGCAATGGCGCGCAACAGCACGCGGGCCCGCTCGTTGGGCTGGGCGGCGCCTTCCCTGAACATCGAGCGGCCGTCCTGGTCGACCAGCTGGATGCGCAGGCCCTCGGGCGTCTGGTCGATGAGGATCTGCTTGGACAGCTCCGCCAGTTCCGGCATGTCCTGCATGGCCTGGCGCAGCGACTGGGCGGCGGAGGCGAAGGCCGCCTCCTCGCGGGCCTGCAGCTCCTTGCGCAGGGCCTCTTCGCTGGCGGACTCCAGGCTGGCCGCGCCGGCGCTGTCGGGCGACTTGCCCGCCTCGCGGGTGTTGGGCGGGGCCTCGGGCGCCATCTGCTCGACCATCGCCATGGTGCCGCCGGACTTCGAGCCGTCCTCGCCCAGCGAGGTGCCGCCCAGGATGCCGCCCGAGCCGCTCGTGGTCTCGGCGACGCTGGCCGGGGCGAAATAGTCGGCGATGCCGCGCTTCTGCTCGGGGCTGGTGGTGTTGATCAGCCACATCAGCAGGAAGAAGGCCATCATGGCGGTGACGAAGTCGGCGTAGGCGACCTTCCAGGCGCCGCCGTGGTGACCGCCCCCGACGACCTTCTTGACCTTCTTGATGAGAACCGGCGCGTCGCCGCCCAGAGCCATCCCTCAATCCCCGCTTAACCGTGACTCGGAAGGTGGCCGCGGCGCGTTAAGATGGCGTTGCGACGGGGGCTTCCCGAACGCCGCGCGTCCCGGCCTGAGGGGCCGCGCCAGCGCGTCCGGGGACAGGCCCGGCGGGGGGCCGGGGCTTTTTTCCTGACAGCGCGCCATTGCGAGCTAAAACACCGGGGCCCGGCCGGAGCCTGTCCTCGGGCCGGGATGAGCGGATTTTGGGGACGATCGATGAAGGTGGCGTTCATAGGCCTGGGCGTGATGGGCTTTCCGATGGCGGGCCATCTGGCGAAGGCCGGGCACGAGGTCAGCGTTTTCAACCGCTCGCCGGAAAAGGCGGCGCGCTGGGCTCAGGCGCACGGCGGCCAGGCCTGCGCGACCGCGGCCGAGGCCGCGACTGGCCGTGAGCTGGCGGCCCTGTGCGTGGGGAACGACGACGACGTCCGCGGCCTGGTCCCGGACATTCTGGCGGCCATGGCGCCGGGCGGCATCGTGGTCGACCACACCACCACCTCGGCCACGGTGGCCCGCGAGATGGACGCCCTGGCCCGCGCGGCCGGCCGCTGGTTCGTGGACGCGCCGGTGAGCGGCGGCCAGGCGGGGGCCGAGAACGGCCAGCTCACGGTCATGGCCGGGGGCGATGCGGCCGCCGTCGCCCGGGCCGAGCCGGTCATCGCCGCCTATTCCCGGGCCGTGAGGCGCATCGGCGAGGCCGGGGCCGGCCAGCTGGCCAAGATGGTCAACCAGATCTGCATCGCCGGCGTCGTCCAGGGCCTGGCCGAGGCCGTCCATTTCACCCGGCGGGCGGGGATCGATCCGCAGCTGGTGTTCGAGGCGATCAGCAAGGGCGCGGCGCAGTCCTGGCAGATGGACAACCGCTGGGCGACGATGGTGCAGGGGAAGTTCGACTTCGGCTTCGCCGTGGACTGGATGCGCAAGGACCTGGGCCTGGTGCTCGAAGCCGCCGCCGGCAACGGCGCGACCCTCGATCTGGTGAAACTGGTCGACGGCTACTACGCCGAGATCCAGGCCATGGGCGGCGCCCGCTGGGACACCTCCAGCCTGGCGGCGCGGCTGGAGAAGCCGGAATGAGCGAGGCGCAACCCGAAAACCTGACGGGCGTCTGGCAGGGGCTCTACGCCTATCCTGCCCTCCTCGAGCCGGCGTCCTTTGTCGCCACTGTGATGGATGTTTCCGGCGCCTTGACGGGCGGCATTCATGAGCAGTCCGTCGACGACGGGTCGAAGCCGGTGCAGAGATTCGCATCCCTTTCGGGCTTTCGCGAAGGTCAGTCGGCGGTGTTCATCAAGCGCTATGACGGCTCCGGAGGTTGGGCTCATGCAGTCAACTACCACGGCGCGCTCTCATTTGATCGATCCGAGATCGAGGGCTTCTGGGAGATTCCGGGCGCATGGTCCGGCCGGTTTCTGATGATCCGCTCGCGCGCTGCCCCAGTCGCAGTCCGGCGAAGAGCATTCCAGGAGGGATGATGTTCACCCGTCCGCTTGCAGCGCTGGCGATACTGCTCGTCGCCATGTTGACGAGCCCCGCCCTGGCCGCCCCCGCCGTCACCGAAGGCGACTTCGTCGTCCGCGACTTCCGCTTCCGCACCGGCGAAACCCTGCCGGAACTGCGGCTGCACTACCGCACGCTCGGCCAGCCGCGCCGCGACGCGAAGGGCAGGGTGGTCAACGCGGTGATGGTGCTGCACGGCACCGGCGGCTCGGGCGCCCAGTTCCTGCGGCCGCAGTTCGCGGACGTGCTGTTCACCCCCGGCGGCCTGCTGGATCCGGCGAAATACTACATCATCCTGCCCGACGGCATCGGCCACGGCCGCTCGTCCAGGCCCAGCGACGGGCTGCGCGCCGGGTTTCCGGCCTACGACTACGACGACATTGTCGAGGCCCAGCGGCGGCTGCTGGTCGACGGGCTGAAGGTCGACCATCTGCGCCTGCTGATGGGGACGTCGATGGGCTGCATGCACGCCTTCGTCTGGGGCGAGACCCACCCCGACTTCGCCGACGCCCTGATGCCGCTCGCCTGCCTGCCGACCGAGATCGCCGGGCGCAACCGGCTGTGGCGCAAGCTGGCCTTGGACGCGATCCGCGCCGATCCGGCCTGGGCGGGCGGCGACTACGCCGCCCAGCCCGTGCAGGGCCTGCGCACGGCCCAGAGCCTGCTGACCCTCGCCGGCGCCGCGCCGATGCCGATGCAGCGCGACCTTCCCACCCGCGCGGCGGTCGACGCCTGGGCCGAGAAGACCCTCCCGGCGGCCATGGCGGGCCTCGACGCCAACGACCTGTGGTTCCAGATCAACGCCTCGCGCACCTACAACCCCTCGGCGGGGCTCGAGCGGATCACCGCGCCGGTGATGTGGGTGAACTCGGCGGACGACTTCATCAACCCGCCGGAACTGGGCCTGGCCGAGTCCTTCGCGCCCCGTATCCGGCGCGGGACCTACGTCCTGCTGCCGAACAGCGTGGACGGCCATGGCCACGGAACCCACAGCTGGGCCGTGTTCTGGCAAGACCATCTGGCCCGGCTGCTGGCGGAAACCGAGCCCAGGCCATGATGTTCGCCAAGCGCCTGCGCGAACCGGTGATGCGGGGCGAGGTGACCTGCTCGGTGCGGATCTGGCGGGGCCCGCGGGTGAAGGTCGGCGGGCGCTACGTCCTGGGGCCCGGCCACATCGTGGTCAGCGCGATCAGGGAGATCGGGATGGGCGACATCACGCCCGAGCTGGCCCGCCGCTCCGGTTTCGAGGGCCTGGTCGACCTGCTCAAGGTCGCCAAGCACGGTCCCGGCGAGCGCGTCTTCCTCGTCGAGTTCGAGTACGTCGAAGGGCCGGTGTGAACCGGGTCAGGCGGCCAGCGGCCTGGCGAGGGCGTCGAACTCGGCCTTCCAGGCCGCCAGGGCGGGGCGCGTGTCCTGGTCCCAGGGGTGGAAGCCCGGCCTGTACCAGGCGAGATAGGTCCGCCAGCCGCGGCGGAAGATGCCCGGCTTGCTCCAGACGAACCGGCGTACGGCGCGCAGCGCCGCCGGCGCGGCGTAGCCGTCGGCCTCGAGCAGCCGCGCGGCGTAGCGGGTGATGTTGCGGCTGAACATGTAGGTGATGATCGCCATGGCGATGCACCGCCGCAGGTAGCGCCGCCAGGGCTTCCAGTCGCGCGTGACGGCCATGAAGACGTCGAAGGCCACCGCCTTGTGCTCGGTCTCTTCCATGGCGTGCCAGCGCCAGAGCCGTTCGATCTCGGGATCGGCGTTCTCGAACAGATCGTCGTGGGCCATGTGCATTTCGGCCATCATGGCCGTGAAGTGCTCCAGCGCGATGGTCGAGATCAGCATCGCCATGGGACCTCGGCCCCGGGCGGCCGTCGTCCGCTCGCGCACCTGGGCCTCGATCTCGTCGACCGGATAGCGGGTCCGGTCGATCAGGCCGTTGAGACCGTGATGTTCGCGCGAATGGATCGCCTCCTGGGCGATGAACCCCCGGGCGTCCTCGGCGAGCTTGCCGTCGAGCCGGTCGCGGAACGCCCGCACCGCGTCCATGAACAGCCGTTCGCCGTCCGGGAACGTCAGCGAGAGGGCGTTGAACACCGCCGTGCCGACGGGGTCGCCGCCCAGCCAGAAGCCCCTGCCGGCGTTCTCGACCTGGAAGCGGATATCGCGAGGGCGGACCGGGACGTCGACGGGGGTGGTCTTGGAGGGCATGGCGTCGCATCCTGCGGAGGGCCAGGGGGCGTGGTTGATGAAGATTGGTTCTTACCGACAAAAATGTCAATAGATCGACCTCCAGCCCGGCCGCGCGTCCGCCGCTCGCCCGAGGCGGCGCGCGACAACATCCTGGCGGCGGCGGAATCGCTGCTTGTCGAGCGGGGCCCGCAGGCCCTGAAGCTGGCGGACGTGGCCGCCAGGGCGGGGGTCGCCAACGCCAGCGTGCTGCACCACTTCGGCTCGATCGACGAGGTTCAGACCGCGCTGATGGAGCGGATGGTGCGCCAGCTGGTCGACCAGATCCTGGCGGCGCCCCCGGTCGAGGGCGGGGCGGCCGGCCGGGCCGAGGCGGGGGCGCGGGCGCTGTTCGACGCCTTCGAGACGCGCGGCGCGGCGCGGCTGGCGGCCTGGATGGAGCTGACCGGCCAGGCGCCGAGGATGACTCTCGTGCGGGGCGCCATCCAGGAGGTGGTCGCCGGGCGCATCGCCAGCGGCCTGGTCAACGCGGAACAGGCCGAGGACTTCATCCTCGTCTGCGTGGCCCTGGCTATGGGCGTGGGGTTGTTCGGCGCCTCGCTGGACGACCTGATGGGCAAGCCGCCCGGCCGCACGCGGCAGCTCGCCCAGGCGATGATCCGCACCCAGCTGGCGGCCGTCGCCGGCGACGATCCGGTGTTCAGGCCCCCAGCATCCGCGCCGCCCGCGGGGCGAAATAGGTGATCACGCCCGCGCAGCCGGCGCGCTTGAAGGCGGTGAGGCTCTCGAGGATGGCGCGCTCCTCGTCGATCCAGCCGTTCTGCGCCGCGGCCATGATCATGGCGTACTCGCCGCTGACCTGGAAGGCGAAGGTCGGCATCGAGAATTCGGCGACAACCCGTTGAATGATATCGAGATAGGGCAGGCCAGGCTTGACCATGACCATGTCCGCGCCCTCGGCGATGTCGAGGGCCACCTCGCGCAGGGCCTCGTCGCCGTTGGCCGGGTCCTGCTGGTAGGTCTTCTTGTCGCCGGGATTGTCGATCCCGCCGCCGCCCAGCGTCCCCGAGCCGATGGCGTCGCGGTAGGGGCCATAGAAGGCCGAGGCGTACTTG
Source organism: Pseudomonadota bacterium (assembly GCA_049323695.1). GTDB lineage: Bacteria > Pseudomonadota > Alphaproteobacteria > Caulobacterales > Caulobacteraceae > Caulobacter. The sequence goes on along the minus strand of JBMOOF010000035.1, from coordinate 246,242 downwards.
GCCGCATAGGACATGATCATAACATCCTGGAATCCCGCCGATTCCAGCGCCGAGCGGATGACCCCGACCCGGCCGTCCATCATGTCCGAGGGGGCGAGGATGTCGCAGCCGGCCCGGGCCTGGACCAGCGCCTGTTCGACCAGCCGCTCAAGGGTGGCGTCGTTGACCACCCGGCCCTTGTCCAGCACGCCGTCGTGGCCGTGGGTGGTGAAGGGGTCGAGCGCCACGTCGCACATGATCCCGACCTCGGGGGCGGCGGCCTTCATGGCCCGCACGGCCCGGCTGATCACCCCGTCGGGATCGGCGGCGAGGGAGCCTCCGGCGTCCTTCCGGGCCATGTCGATGTGCGGGAAGATGGCGATGGCGGGGATGCCGAGATCGCGGGCCTCGACGGCGGCCTTCGCCGCCTCGGCGACCGACAGCCGCTCGATCCCCGGCATCGAGGCGACGGGAACGCGGCCCTCGCCTTCGTGCACCACCATCGACCAGATCAGGTTGGACGGCGTCAGCACGCTTTCGCGGACGAGGCGGCGGCTCCAGTCGGCCTGGCGCAGGCGGCGCAGGCGGGTGGCGGGCCAGGGGGCGAGCGGGGGAACGGTCATGGCTCGCCGGTCTCGCCGATCGGACCGGCGCTGGCAAGGTTGATGAAGCCGAGCGCCGAGGCCAGCAGCGAATAGGCGACGCCGGCGGCGAGACACAGCGCCGAGGCGGCCAGGGTCCAGAGCGCCGCGCCCGCTCTCTGGCCGTCGACGGCGACATCCAGCGTGCGCGCGTCGATCGCGAAGCCGCTGTTCGCCGCGACCGTCAGGCCCGCGGCCAGGCCGGCCAGCCCCAGCAGCCAGGCCCAGAAGGCCCGCCAGAAGATGCGCGTCTGGGCCTCGAAGTGGGGCTTGAGCGCCTCGTGCGCGCCCTCGGCCTGGCCCGCCGCCAGCAATACGGCCGCCAGGGCGGAGAGGCCGGCGGTCAGCACCCCGGCGAACAGCAGGCCGTAGCCCAGCAGGGCGAGCAGCCGCTGTCCCTCGATCGAGGCCTGTCTCATCATGCTCACGGTTGCGTTCCCCTGCTTCGGCGCGCGTTGACAGGGTGCGCCGGGGGCGGCAGGTCAGCAAGCCGCGACACGCGACGCGATTTCCGGCTTCGCGGGAGAGAATGGACGCATGGATTTTTCGCTTTCCGACGATCAGCGCGCAATCCAGTCGATGGCCCAGGCCTTCGCGAGGGACGAACTTGCCCCGCACTCGGCGGCCTGGGACGAGCACAAGCATTTTCCGGTGGACGTGCTGCGCGCCGCCGCGGCGCTGGGCTTCGCCGGAATCTACGTCCAGGACGACGTCGGCGGCTCGGGCCTGAAGCGGCTCGACGCCTCGATCATCTTCGAGGCCCTGAGCTACGGCGACGTGCCGGTGGCGGCCTACATGACCATCCACAACATGGCCTCCTGGATGATCGACCGGTTCGGGTCCGACGACCTGCGCCATCGCTTCCTGCCGCGCCTGACCACCATGGAGCTGATCGCCAGCTACTGCCTGACCGAACCGGGCTCGGGGTCGGACGCCGCCAGCCTGCGCACCACGGCGAAGAAGGACGGCGACCACTACGTCCTGAACGGCAGCAAGGCCTTCATCAGCGGCGGCGGGGTGTCGGACCTCTATGTGGTCATGGCCCGCACCGGCGATGCCGGACCGAAGGGCGTCTCGACCTTCGTGGTCGAGAAGGGGACGCCGGGGCTCAGCTTCGGGGCCAACGAGCGCAAGATGGGGTGGAACGCCCAGCCGACGGCCCAGGTGAACTTCGACAACTGCCGGGTCCATGAGAGCAACCGGGTCGGCCAGGAGGGCGAGGGCTTCCGCTTCGCCATGATGGGCCTGGACGGCGGGCGGCTGAACATTGCCAGCTGCTCGCTGGGCGGGGCGGCCTTCGCCCTGGACACCGCCAAGGCCTACATGGAGACCCGCAACCAGTTCGGCCGGCCGCTGAAGGACTTCCAGGCCCTGCAGTTCAAGCTGGCCGACATGGCGACCGAACTGGAGGCCGCCCGGCTGATGGTCCGCCGCGCCGCCGACGCCCTCGACAAGCGCGACCCGGAGGCGACCAAGCTCTGCGCCATGGCCAAGCGGTTCGCCACGGACGCCGGTTTCCAGGTGGCCAACGAGGCGCTGCAGCTGCACGGCGGCTACGGCTACCTGCAGGACTATCCGCTGGAGCGCATCGTCCGCGACCTGCGCGTCCACCAGATCCTCGAAGGCACCAACGAGATCATGCGCGTCATCATCAGCCGCGAGATGTTCCGTCAGTGACCGAGGAACCCGAAGTCCTCTGCCGGATCGAGTCCGGCGTCGGCCGCATCACCCTGAACCGGCCCCGGGCGCTGCACGCCCTGACGACGGGCATGTGCGAGGCGATGATCGTCGCCCTGCGGGGCTGGAAGGCCGATCCGGCGGTGCAGTGCGTCCTGATCGACCACAGCGGCGAGCGCGGCTTCTGCGCCGGCGGCGACATCCGCATGCTGGCCGAGAGCGGGGCAGGGGACGGCAAGGCGGCGCGAGCCTTCTTCCACACCGAATACCGCCTGAACCACCTGCTGTTCGTCTATCCCAAGCCGGTCGTGGCGGTGATGGACGGGGTGACGATGGGCGGCGGCGTCGGCCTTTCCATGCCCTCCAGCGTGCGGATCGCCACGGAGCGCACGACCTTCGCCATGCCCGAGACCGGCATCGGCCTGTTTCCCGACGTCGGCGGGGGCTGGTTCCTGCCCAGGTTGCCCGGCCGGACGGGGCTCTGGCTGGCGCTGACCGGGGCGCGGATCAAGGGCGCCGACTGCTGCGCCCTGGGCATCGCCACCCACTTCATCCCCTCGGAGCGGGTCGAGGCCTTCAAGGCCGCCCTGCTGGCCCACCCGGGGCGCGTGGCCGCCGCCCTGGCCGGATACGTCGAGGATCCCGGTCATCCGCGCATCGCCGCCCACCGGGCCGACATCGACCGCCTGTTCGGCGGCGACTCCGTCGAGGCGATCCTGGGCGAGCTGGCGGCCGAAAAGAGCGCCTGGGCGGCCGAGCAGCTGGCCACGCTCCAGACCAAGTCGCCGCAGACCCTGAAGGTCGCCTTCCGCCAGCTCAAGGCCGGCGCGGCCCTGACCGATTTCGCCGACAACATGGCGATGGAGTACCGCATCGGCGCGCGGGTCGTGCGGCTGCACGACTTCCTTGAGGGGGTGCGGGCGGTGATCGTCGACAAGGACAACGCCCCCCGATGGTCGCCGGCGACGGTCGAGGCCGTCGACCCGGCCCTGCTGGACGACATCTTCGCCCCGCTGCCGGCGGGCGAGGAATGGACGCCGCTGACTTGAAGCCGGAACCGTCGTAGGTATCGCACCGGTCGGGACGAAACGAACTGGGAAGACGCAGAATGAAGACCCATGCCCGCTGGCTGGCCCTGGCCGCCGTCCTGGCGCTGGCCGCCTGCCAGACCGTGCCGCCGCCGCCGCCGCCGCCCGCCGACGCGCCGATGGCGATCCCCGGCTTCCTCGCCGCCGCCCTCGCCGACGCCGCCCGACCCGAGACCGACCGCGCCCGGGACGCCAACCGCAGGCCCGGCGAGATCCTGGCCTTCGCCGGCCTGAGGCCGGGGATGAAGGTCGTCGACCTGGTCCCGGGGACCGGCTACTTCACCCGCATCTTCTCGAAGGCGGTGGGGGCGAACGGCCGCGTCTACGCCTATGTGCCGGACGAACTGACCGCCCTCGCCAAGGGCCGTCCGCCGTCGATCTCGGGGTTCGTCGGCAAGCCGCCCTACGCCAACAGCCGGATGATCCTGGCCCGCCTGCCGGCGTTCGCCGTCCCCGAGAAGGTGGACATGGTCTTCACCGCCCAGAACTACCACGACATGCACCTGCCCTTCATGGGCCCCGCCGACCTGGCCGTGGTGAACCGGCGGGTGTTCCAGGCGCTGAAGCCGGGCGGCGTCTACATCGTCATCGATCACGCGGCGAAGGCCGGCAGCGGTCTTTCCGACACCGAGACCTTGCACCGCATCGATCCGGATCTGGTCAGGCGCGAGGTGCTGGCGGCCGGCTTCGTGTTCGAGGGCGAGACCCGCATCCTGCGCAATCCGCGCGACCCGCTGACCGCCAACGTCTTCGACCCCTCGATCCGCGGCCGGACCGACCAGTTCGTCTACAAGTTCCGCAAGCCCAGGAGCGCCCGCTGATGACCCCCCGTCTCCTCGCCCCGCTGGCCGGCGCCATCGCCCTGGCCTTCGCCGCCGGCGCCCTGGCCGCCGACGTTCCGGCCAACATCGCCGAGGCGGTCGCCAATCCGGACCGGCCGGAACCGCAAAGGGCCGCCGACGCCGCCCGCAAGCCCGCCGAGATCCTGGCCTTCGCCGGGGTGAAGGCCGGCGACAGGGTCGGCGACTTCCTGATGGGCGGCGGCTATTTCACCCGCATCTTCTCCGGCGCGGTCGGGCCGTCCGGCAAGGTCTACGGCTACCAGGCCTCCGAGTTCATCAGCTTCCTGAATGACTACGCCAAGTGGCAGGACAACGCCGTAGCCTTCGCGCCCAACATCGCGCCCGTGCGGTCGTCGCTGGCGAATTTCTCGTTCCCGGAGCCGCTCGACCTGATCTTCACCGCCCAGAACTACCACGACCTGCACCTGGGCCGGGCGAGCCCGGAACAGATCGCGGCGATCAACGGGCGGCTCTACGCGGCGCTGAAACCGGGAGGCGTGCTGCTGGTCATCGATCACTACGCCGCCGACGGAACCGGCGACAGCCTGTCCAACAAGCTGCACCGGATCGACATCGCGGTGGTCAAGTCCGAGCTCGCCGCCGCCGGCTTCGTGCTAGAGGCGGAGAGCGACCTGCTGCGCAATCCCGCCGACCCGCGCACGGCGAGCGTTTTCGACGCCTCGATCCGCGGCCGGACCGACCAGTTCATCCTCAAGTTCCGCAAACCCGCATAATATCATGACTCGTATCGCTTTCATCGGCCTGGGGAACATGGGGGCCGGGATGGCGGCCAACCAGGCGAAGGCGGGCCGCGAGGTCTTGGCCTTCGACCTGTCTCAGGCCGCCGTCGACAGGGCCGTGGCCGCCGGCTGCAGGGCCGCGGGTTCGGTCGCCGAGGCGGTGGCGGGCGCCGAGGCGGTGATCACCATGCTGCCCGCCGGCCCGCACGTGCGGGCCGTCTACGGCGACGAGGTCTTCGCGCACGCCCCGGCCGGCGCCCTGCTGGCCGATTGCTCGACCATCGACATCGACAGCGCCCGGGCGGTCGGCGAACAGGCGAGGTCGAAGGGCTTCCGCTTCGCCGACGCGCCGGTCAGCGGCGGAATCATGGCCGCCGAGGCCGGCGCCCTGGCCTTCATGGTCGGCTGCGAGGCGGCCGACTATCCGGACTTCGACGCCCTGCTGCAGCCGATGGCCCGGGCGGTGTTCCACGCCGGCGGCGGCGGAGCGGGGCAGGCGGCCAAGATCTGCAACAACATGTTGCTGGGCGTCTCGATGATCGGCGTCTGCGAGGCGTTCGCCCTGGCCGAGAAGCTGGGCCTGGACCCGGAGAAGTTCTTCGAGATCGGCTCCAAGTCTTCGGGGCAGTGCTGGTCGCTGACCACCTATTGCCCCTGGCCCGGGCCGGTGCCGACCGCGCCGTCGAACCGGGGTTACGAGGGCGGCTTCCTGTCGGCCCTGATGCTCAAGGACCTGAAGCTGGCGCAGGAGGCGGCGGCTCGGGCGGGAGCCTCCACGCCGATGGGCGCCCAGGCCGAGGCGCTCTACGCGCTGTTCGACGGCCTCGGCTACGGCGGCAAGGACTTCTCGGCTATGCTGCAGCTGCTGCGTGGCCGTCTCGGCGATCTCGCCTGACCGATTGAGCCAGATCAATTCGGGTCTTGATGCTGCATGTCAGCATGCCAGCCCTTATCTGAGAACCGTTCGCGCAAGACCCGCGGCGATTCACGTAATACCCTGCCCAATGAAACCCTGCGTCGGTGGACTTGGGTGTGTTGCGGTGCGAAAAGCGCCGCGGAACGATAGATGGGAGCCGGCCGGGCGGGCGTTCCGCCAACGAGGGCCGGGCGTCGTGATGGACTACAAGGCCGCTTTCCGGACCGCCGTCGACCAGGTGCGCAGCGAGGGCCGCTATCGCGTCTTCGCCGACCTGAAGCGTCATCGCGGCGACTTTCCGCGGGCGACCTGGACCCGTCCCGACGGCGCCGAGCGCGAAATCGTCGTTTGGTGCTCCAACGACTATCTCGGCCAGGGCCAGAACCCGGTCGTGCTGGAGGCCATGCACGCGGCCATCGACGCCAACGGCTCGGGCTCGGGCGGCACGCGCAACATCTCCGGCACCACCCACCATCACGTCGAACTGGAGCGCGAACTCGCCGACCTGCACGGCAAGGAATCGGCGCTGCTGTTCACCTCCGGCTACGTCTCGAACGAGGCGACGCTGTCGACGCTCTACAAGATCCTGCCCGGCCTCATCGTCTTCTCGGACGAGCTGAACCACGCCTCGATGATCAGCGGCATCCGCAACGGCGGCGGCGCGCGGCGCATCTTCAGGCACAACGACCTCGAACACCTCGAGGCGCTGCTGGCCGAGGCCGATCCCGCGGCGCCCAAGCTGATCGCCTTCGAGAGCGTCTATTCGATGGACGGCGACATCTCCGACATTCCGGGGACGGTGGCGCTGGCGAAGAAATACGGCGCCCTGACCTACATCGACGAGGTCCACGCCATCGGCATGTACGGCCCGCGCGGCGGCGGCGTCGCCGAGCGCGACGGCATGATGGACCAGATCGACATCATCGAGGCCACGCTGGGCAAGGCGTTCGGGGTGATGGGCGGCTATATCGCCGCCGACGCGGTGATCGTCGACGCCATCCGCTCCTTCGCCTCGGGCTTCATCTTCACCACCTCGCTGCCGCCGGCGCTGACGGCGGGGGCCCTGGCCTCGGTGCGCTGGCTGAAGGCGCACGACGAGATCCGCGTGGCGCACCAGGAGCGCGCGGCGACGCTGAAGGCCATGATGAAGGCGGCCGGCCTGCCGGTGATGGAAAGCTCGGTCAGCCACATCGTGCCGGTGATGGTCGGCGACCCTGTCCACTGCAAGATGGTCAGCGACCTGCTGCTCGAGGACCATGGCGTCTACGTTCAGCCGATCAACTACCCGACCGTGCCGCGCGGCGCCGAGCGGCTGCGTTTCACGCCCACGCCCTTCCATACCGACGAAATGATGCGCGACCTCGTCACGGCGATGGAAGGCCTCTGGGCCCGCTGCAACATCGCCCGCGTGGGCGGCGTGGCGGCGTAGGCCAGCTTCTTCAACGTCATGGCCCGACTTGTTCGGGCCACCCATGAACGCGGGTAGTCGTGGAAGGCGCGCAAGAGTTTTCCGAGTCTCTGTGATCGCCGATCCAGGTTCTGCGCGCTTCGGCGCGGTCGGAGCCATGGAGCGCCTGCTGGCGTACCCACGCTGAGCCCATCACGCATGGGTGGCCCGAACAGGTCGGGCCATGACGAAAAGGGGGTAGTGCTTTCCTGGAGCCTCGGGATCGGCTAAGGAAGGCGCGCCCTTCCGGAGCTACTTCCGCCGCCGAACGCCCTTTCCAAGACCGATCTTCCTGGCGAATGCGGACCGCCGCTCGGCGTAGGCCGGCGCGACCATCGGGTAGTCCGGCGGCAGGCCCCACTTGCGACGGTATTCTTCCGGCGACAGGTCGAAGTGGGCGCGAAGGTAGCGCTTCAGCATCTTCAGATGCGCGCCGTCTTCCAGGCAGACGATGTAGTCGCGTTGCACCGACTTCGAGATCGGCACGGCCGGCTTCTGCTTCTCGCGCGGCGCCGGCGCGGCGGCCCCCAGCCCGCTCAACGAGCCGTGCACGTTCCGGATCAGGTCGGGGAGGGCGGTCGGGCCCACCGGATTCCGGCTCACATAGGCCGCCACGATATCCGAGGCCCAGGCCAGCAGGTCGGCGCCCGAAGGTCCAGCGTCGGCCGTTTCGTCGGTCATTCCCGCACTCCGTTCCACGCGATGCGCAAAGACCCGTCCGGGGCGTCGACCCCGGCGGGTTCAAGCAGCAACGCGTTCGCAGACCCCCGGTTCCGATTGATCGGCGCCGGATCATCGCTAAACAAGGCGCGCCAGCGCCGCAGCCCAAGGTGAAGCCATGAACGCCTCCACGCCCGTCCGTCCCGCCTTCTTCGGCGCCGGCCTGGCCGCCGCCGATCCCGCCGTCGCCGAGGCGATCGGTCATGAGCTGAAGCGCCAGCGCAACCAGATCGAGCTGATCGCGTCCGAGAACATCGTCTCGCGCGCCGTGCTCGAGGCCCAGGGTTCGATCCTGACCAACAAGTACGCCGAGGGGTACTCCGGCCGCCGCTACTACGGCGGCTGCGAGTTCATCAACGTCATCGAGGACCTGGCCATCGACCGCGCCAGGCAGCTGTTCGGCGCCGGCTTCGCCAACGTCCAGCCGCACTCGGGGGCCCAGGCCAACCAAGCGGTGTTCATGGCCCTGCTGCAGCCGGGCGACACCTTCATGGGCATGGACCTGGCCGCCGGCGGCCACCTGACCCACGGCAGCCCGGCCAACCAGTCCGGCAAATGGTTCAAGCCGGTGGCCTACACCGTGCGCAAGCAGGACCAGTACATCGACTACGACAACGTCGCCGAGGTGGCCGAGCGCGAGAAGCCGAAGCTGATCATCGCCGGCGGCAGCGCCTACGGCCGGGCCATCGACTTCAAGCGCTTCCGCGAGATCGCCGACAGCATCGGGGCCTATCTGATGGTCGACATGGCCCACTACGCGGGCCTGGTCGCCGGGGGCGTCTATCCCAACCCGGTGCCGCACGCCCATGTGGTCAGCACCACCACCCACAAGACCCTGCGCGGCCCGCGCGGCGGCCTGATCCTGACCAATGACGAGGCGATCGCCAAGAAGATCAACTCCGCCGTGTTCCCGGGCCTGCAGGGCGGGCCGCTGGAGCATGTCATCGCCGCCAAGGCGGTGGCTTTCGGCGAGGCGCTGCAGCCGGAGTTCAAGGCCTACGCCGCCCAGGTCGTGGCCAACGCCAGGGTGCTCGCCGGGACCCTGATCGAGGCCGGCCTGGCCATCGTCTCGGGCGGCACCGACAGCCACGTCATGCTCGTCGACCTGCGGCCCAAGGGCGTCACCGGCAGGGACGCCGAGGCCTCGCTGGAGCGGGCCCACATGACCTGCAACAAGAACGGCATCCCCTTCGACACCGCGCCCTTCACCATCACCTCGGGCGTGCGCCTGGGGACGCCGGCGGGGACCACCCGCGGCTTCGGCGAGGCGGAGTTCGCCCAGATCGGCCGCTGGATCGGCGAGGTCGTCGACGGCCTGGCCGCCAACGGCGCCGAGGGCAACGCGGCGGTGGAGGCCAGGGTGCGCGAACAGGTCCTGGCGTTGACGGCGCGCTTCCCGATCTACAACTAATAGGGACGGCCGCCGGGAGGGGCCCAAGATGCGCTGCCCGTTCTGCGGCCACATGGAAAGCCAGGTGAAGGACAGCCGTCCGTCGGAAGACGGCGCGGCCATCCGCCGCCGCCGCCTCTGCCCGGAGTGCGGCGGACGCTTCACCACCTTCGAGCGGGTGCAGCTGCGCGAGCTGACGATCGTCAAGCGGTCGGGTCGCCGGGCGCCCTTCGATCGCGAGAAGCTGGCCCGTTCCGTGGCCCTGCCCCTGCGCAAGCGGCCCATCGAGCCGGAGCGGGTCGACCGGCTGATCAACGGCATCGTCCGCCAGCTGGAGAGCATGGGCGAGACCGAGCTGGCGTCCTCGGTGGTCGGCGAGATGGTGATGAAGGCCCTCAAGGCCCTCGATGAGGTGGCCTACGTCCGCTACGCCTCGGTCTACCGCGACTTCCGCCACACCGACGACTTCGCCCAGTTCCTCAGCGCCGAGGGATTGAGCGACGATGCGGACGAGTGAGGTTGTCGGTCACGCTCAAGCTGGCGACTTCGCTCGACGGCCGTATCGCCACCGCCTCGGGTGAAAGCCGCTGGATCACCGGCGAGGCCGCGCGCGAGCAGGTTCACCGCCTGCGGGCCATGCACCAGGCGGTTCTGGTGGGGGTCGAGACCGCGATCGCCGACGATCCCGAGCTGACCGTGCGCCTGCCGGGCTTCGTCGGATTCCAGCCCCTTAGGGTCGTGCTCGACAGCCGCCAGCGCCTGCCGCTGGCCACGAAACTGGTCCGCGACGCCGCGCGGCTGCCGACCCTGGTCGTCACCGTGCAGAATCCAAACAAGCGTTTGACTGACGCGGGGGTCACCGTGGTTCGTGTGGCCGAAAGCGACGGGCGGCCCGAACCGGCGGCGGCGTTGGCGGGCGTGACGGCGCATCTGGCGGCCCGCCTGGCCGAGCGGGTGCCGGGCGCGTCGCTCGAGGGCATGGAGATGAACCTGCTGATCGAGGGCGGAGGACAGGTGGCGGCGAGCTTCCTGGCGGCGGGGCTGGTGGACCGCATCGAGTGGTTCCGGGCCCCCATCGTCCTGGGCGACGAGGGCCGGCCCGGGGTCGGCGCCTTCGTGCTGAAGGATCTCGCCGCCGCGCCGCGCTTCCGGCGGGTTGCGGCGGAGGCTCTCGGCGACGATCTGTGGGAGCGCTACGAGAAGGCCTGATGTTCACCGGAATCGTCACCGACGTCGGACGGGTGCGCGGCGCGCGCCAGACCAACCGCGACCGCCGCTACGAGATCGAGACCGCCTACGATGTCTCGACCATCGAACTGGGCGCCTCCATCGCCCACGCCGGCTGCTGCCTGACCGTGGTGGAAAAGGGCCAGGGCTGGTTCGCGGTCGAGGTCTCGGCCGAGACCCTGTCGAAGACCACCCTGGGCGACTGGGTCGAGGGAACGGCGGTGAACCTCGAGCGGGCCGCGCGGCTGGGCGAGGAGATGGGCGGCCACATCGTCTCCGGCCATGTCGACGGCGTCGGCGAGGTGCTCTCGGTGGAGCCCGAGGGCGGCTCCCATCGCGTCCGCATCCGCGCGCCGCGGCCGCTGCACCGGCTGATCGCCGCCAAGGGGTCGATCGCCGTCGAGGGCGTCAGCCTGACCGTCAACGCCGTCGAGGACGACGTCTTCGGCGTCAACATCATTCCCCACACCTTCGAGGCGACCACCCTGGACCAGCTCGGGGCCGGTTCGCGGGTGAATCTCGAGATCGACATGCTGGCGCGCTACCTCGCCCGGTGGCAGGAGACCGCGTGATGCCGTGCTCCGACCTATATCCGTCATGGCCCGACTTGTTCGGGCCACCCATGAACACCGTGGCCGGTGACGACGCTCGTCATCAAGGCCGTGCCTTCCAGTCCGTCTCATCAGGCATGGGTGGCCCGAACAAGTCGGGCCATGACGTATTGTGGGACGGGGATGAGCGGTAGAAACTGATGACCGAAGACAGCCCTATCTCCCCGATCGAGGACATCATCGAGGACGCCCGTAACGGACGGCCCTACATCCTGGTCGACGCCGAGGATCGCGAGAACGAGGGCGACGTCATCATCCCGGCCCAGTTCGCAACGCCCGACCAGATCAACTTCATGGCCCGCCACGCCCGCGGCCTGATCTGCCTCTCGATCACCGCCGACCGGGCCCGCCAGCTGCGTCTGCCGCCGATGGCGATCGAGAACCGGGAGAGCATGACCACCGCCTTCACCGTCTCGATCGAGGCGAAGGAAGGGGTGACCACCGGCATCTCGGCCCACGACCGGGCCCACACCGTGGCGGTGGCGGTCGATCCGACCAAGGGACCCGACGACATCGTCTCGCCCGGCCATGTCTTCCCGCTGGTCGCCCGTGACGGCGGCGTGCTGGTCCGCGCCGGCCACACCGAGGCGGCGGTCGATATCTCGCGTCTGGCCGGGCTGAACCCCGCCGGGGTGATCTGCGAGATCATGAAGGACGACGGGACCATGGCCCGCCTGCCGGACCTGGTCGCCTTCGCCCAGCTGCACGGGCTGAAGATCGGCACCATCGCCGACCTGATCGCCTACCGCCGCCGCACCGAGCGCCAGGTCGAGCGGGTGTTGGAGACGCCGTTCACCAGCGTTCATGGCGGCGAGTTCCGCATGATCGTCTACCGCAACAGCATCGACCGCTGCGAACACCTGGCCCTGGTCAAGGGGCGGATCGACGGGGACCACCCGACCCTGGTGCGCATGCACCAGGTCGACATGGCGGCCGACATGCTGGGCTTCGTGGGCGCCCGGCGCGACTATGTGCCCGCCGCCCTGCGCGCCATCGGCGCGCACGACGGGCCCGGCGTCGCCGTCTTCATTCGCGATCCGAACCCGGCGTGGCTTTCCGAACGCTACGGCGGGGAGTATGCGGCGGGGAGCCAGTATCGGACCAACGCCCTGCGCGACTACGGCGTGGGGGCGCAGATCCTGCTGGATCTGGGGGTGCGGGAGATGATCCTGCTCACCTCCAGCCCGTTCAAGCCGGCGGCCCTGGAGGGCTACGGCCTGAGGATCGTGGGGCGCCAGCCCATCGAGACGCCCGAGGAGTAGAGGGACATGCCCGCTGACAAGGTCCGCATCCTGATCGTTGAGGGCCGCTTCTATTCGGACCTGTCCGACGAGCTGCTGCGGGGCGCGACCGACGCGATCGCCGCCGTGGGAGCCGAGTACGAGGTGATCACCGTCCCGGGCGCGCTGGAGATTCCGGCGGTCATCGCCATCGCCGCCCGGGCGGGCGGCTACGACGGCTACGTCGCCCTGGGCTGCGTGATCCGGGGCGAGACCTACCACTTCGAGATCGTGTCCAATGAGAGTTCGCGGGGCCTGATGACCCTGGCCGTCGACCAGGGCCTGGCCATCGGCAACGGCATCCTGACCGTTGAGGACGAGGCCCAGGCCTGGGCCCGGGCCCGCGTCTCCGAGGGCGACAAGGGCGGCGGCGCGGCGCGCGCGTGTCTGGAAGTGCTCAGCATCCGCGAGCGCCTGCTGGGAGCGGCGGCGTGAGCGGCGAGAGCCGCCCGGCCTCGCTGAAGGAGGCCTATGACCGCCTGGTCGCCGCCTCCGAGGCCGATGCGACGACGGCGCCGCTCAGCGCCCGCGAGCGTCGGGCCCGCACGGTGGCCCGGCTGGCCGCGGTCCAGGCCCTCTATCAGATGGAGCTGGCCGGCACGGGCGTCGAGGCGGTGGTGCGGGAGTTCAACGAGCACCGCTTCGACCGCGACCTGGAAGGCGAGACCCTGGCCGAGGCCGACGAGGGTTTCTTCGCCGAGCTGGTCAAGGGCGTCGTCGCCGAGCAGGACGCCATCGACGGGGCCATCGCCCATCGCCTGGCCAGCGGCTGGCGGCTGGAGCGGGTCGACGCCACGCTTCGCGCCATCCTCCGGGCCGGCGCCTGGGAGCTGGTGCGCCGCCCCGACGTGCCGGTCGAGGTGGCCATCGACGAGTATGTGGAGATCGCCAAGTCCTTCTTCGAAGGGCCGGAGCCGGGCTTCGTGAACGGGGCCCTGGACGGCATCGCCCGTGACGCCCGGGGGTGAGTTCGACTGGATCGCCCGGCTGCTGCGGCCGCTGACCCGGGGCGCGCCCGAGGCCCTCGCCCTGCTGGATGACGCGGCGGTGCTGCCCTCGCGGCCGGGGCTCGACCTGGTGCTGACCAAGGACGCCCTCGTCGCGGGCGTGCATTTCCTGCCGGACGATCCGCCCGACCTGGTGGCCCGCAAGCTGCTGCGGGTGAACCTCTCCGACCTGGCCGCCAAGGGCGCGGAGCCCTACGGCTACCTGCTCGCGACCGCCTGGCCGGCGGGGACGGCCTGGGCGACGAAGGCACGGTTCGCGGAGGGCCTGGCGCTGGACGGCGAGGCGTTCGGCCTGATCCTGCTGGGCGGCGACACCGTCTCGACTCCCGGCCCGGCGATGGTCTGCGCGACCCTGCTGGGCTGGGTCCCGACCGGCGGGGCGGTGCTGCGCTCGGGCGCCCGTCCCGGCGACCGGCTGGCGGTCAGCGGCGCCATCGGCGACGGCTGGCTGGGCCTGCTGGCCGCCCGCGGCGAGCTGGACTCGCCCGCCCTGGCGGCGCGGTATCGCCTGCCGACGCCCAGGCTCGACCTGGTCCCGGCCCTGCGCCGGCTGGCCCGGGCCGCCGCCGACGTCTCGGACGGGCTGCTGGCCGACGCCGGCCACATCGCCGCCGCCAGCGGCTGTGCGGCCCATATCGATCTCGAGGCGCTTCCGCTGTCGCCGGACGCCTCGGCCTGGCTGGAGTCCCAGCCCGACCAGGTCGCCGCGCGCGTGTCGCTGGCCACGGGCGGCGACGACTACGAGATCGTCTGCGCCCTGCCGCCGGACGGCGACGTTCCCGCAGGCCTGACCCTGGTCGGGGCCTTCGCGGAAGGCGAGGGCGCGCACGCCGCCTTCCGCGGCGCGCCGGTCCCCGTCGACCGTCCGGGATGGACCCACGGTTAGCGCCGCCTTAACCGGCGTCCGGTCCAATCGCAGCCATGCGCCGACGCCAGATGCTCGCAGCCCTTCCTATCGCCCTCGCGGCCAGCGCCGCCCACGCCAGCGGCGGCGGCGAGGGCCCCAAGGAGGCCGCCGGCCAATATGTCGACCTCGCGCCGGTGGCCCTGCCCATCGTGGTCGGGGGACGGCTGGTCAACTACGTCTTCATCCAACTGCGCATCAACCTCTCCCGATCGGCGGACGCGACGCGCCTGCGCGAGAAGGAGCCCTGGTTCCGCGACGCCCTGGTGCGGGCCGCCCATCGCGCGCCCTTCACCAAGGCCACCGACTACACGGTGGTCGACGAGGCCCGGCTCAAGGCCGTGATGATGCGCGAGGCGGCGGCGATCGTGGGGGCGCGCAACATCGCCTCGATCACCGTCATTTCGCAGACCCCCAAGCAGCGCACCGGCCTTCCCCGGCCGCCCGCCGCCGCGTCCTGATTTCTCCTTCCGGAACGGGCGGTTGCTTCGGTCGCCCGCATTTGGCAAAGACGGGCGTCTTTTTCGCAAGGGGACGCTCCGGCCGGGGCGTTCGATCAAAGGAAATCGGAGGATGGGGCGCGCGCCGACAGGGCCGCGTGGAAACCTCCGGCGCTGGAACAAAGGGGCGCTTGCACAATGGGTATCGACTTTCTCTGGCTGGCGATCGGCGCCGGTCTGCTCGCCGTTCTCTACGGCGTGCTGCAGACCGCCTCGCTGATGCGGAAATCCGCCGGCAACGCGCGGATGCAGGAGATCGCAGCGGCGATCCAGGAAGGGGCTCAGGCCTACCTGACCAAGCAGTACACCGCGATCGCCATCGTCGGCGTCGTCATCGCGGTCGGCGCCTGGAAGTTCCTGGGCCTGACGGCGGCCGTCGGCTTCCTGATCGGCGCGGTGCTGTCGGGCCTGGCGGGCTTCGCCGGCATGCTGATCTCGGTGCGGGCCAACGTGCGCACCGCCCAGGCGGCCTCCGAGGGACTCGGCAAGGGCCTCAGCCTCGCCTTCACCTCCGGCGCCATCACCGGCCTGTTCGTGGCCGGCTTCGCGCTGCTGGGCGTGGCCGGCTACTACCATGTGCTGACCAACGTCATGGGCCTGGAGGCCACCGGCCGCGAGGTCGTTGATTCGCTGGTCGCCCTGGGCTTCGGCGCCTCGCTGATCTCGATCTTCGCCCGTCTGGGCGGCGGCATCTTCACCAAGGGCGCCGACGTCGGCGGCGACATGGTCGGCAAGGTCGAGGCCGGCATTCCCGAGGACGACCCCCGCAACGCCGCGACCATCGCCGACAACGTGGGCGATAACGTCGGCGACTGCGCCGGCATGGCCGCCGACCTGTTCGAGACCTACGCCGTGACCACGGTCGCCACCATGGTGCTGGCCGCCATCTTCTTCCGCGGGACCGAGATGGTCGCCTCGATGATGCTGCTGCCGCTGGCCATCTGCGCGGTGTGCATCGTCACCTCGATCGTCGGCACCTTCGCCGTGCGCCTGGGCAAGAGCGGCAACATCATGGGCGCCCTCTACCAGGGCCTGATCGTCACCGGCGTGCTGTCGGTCGGCGCCGTCTGGTGGGTGATCAACCAGCTGGTCTCCGGCCCGGTGACCGTGGGCGAGCGCACCTTCGGCGCCAACGAACTGTTCTACTGCGGCCTGGCGGGCCTGGCCGTCACCGCGCTGATCGTGATGATCACCGAGTACTACACCGGCACGGGCTTCCGGCCGGTGAAGTCGGTGGCCAAGGCCTCGGTCAGCGGCCACGGCACCAACGTCATCCAGGGCCTGGCCATGTCGCTGGAGTCCACCGCCCTTCCGGCGCTGGTGATCATCGTCGGCATCATCGTCACCTACAACCTGGCGGGCCTGTTCGGCATCGCCATCGCCACCACCACCATGCTGTCGCTGGCCGGCTTCATCGTCGCCCTCGACGCCTTCGGCCCGGTCACCGACAACGCCGGCGGCATCGCCGAAATGGCCGGCCTGCCGCCCGAGGTGCGCGTCTCCACCGACGCCCTGGACGCGGTCGGCAACACCACCAAGGCCGTCACCAAGGGCTACGCCATCGGCTCCGCCGGCCTGGGCGCCCTGGTGCTGTTCGCCGCTTACACCGAGGACCTGAAGTTCTTCTCGGCCAACGCCGAGCCGGGCAGCTTCTTCGAAGGCATGGGCGCCGTCAGCTTCGACCTGTCCAACCCCTACGTGGTGGTCGGCCTGCTGTTCGGCGGCCTGCTGCCCTTCCTGTTCGGCGGCCTCTCGATGACCGCCGTCGGCCGCGCAGCCGAGTCGGTGGTCGCCGAGGTCCGTCGCCAGTTCAAGGAGAACCCCGGCATCATGACCGGCGAGGTCAAGCCCGAGTATGGCAAGGCCGTGGGCATCCTGACCAGCGCGGCGATCAAGGAGATGATCGTGCCCTCGCTGCTGCCGGTCGCCTCGCCCGTGGTGCTGTTCTTCGCGATCAACGCCATCGCCGGCAAGGTCGACGCCTTCGCGGCCCTCGGCGCCATGCTGATGGGGGTGATCGTCACGGGGCTGTTCGTCGCCATCTCGATGACCAGCGGCGGCGGCGCCTGGGACAACGCCAAGAAGCTGATCGAGGAAGGCCACCACGGCGGCAAGGGCTCCGAGGCCCACAAGGCCGCGGTGACCGGCGACACGGTCGGCGATCCCTACAAGGACACCGCCGGCCCGGCCGTGAACCCGATGATCAAGATCACCAACATCGTGGCCCTGCTGCTGCTGGCGATTCTGGCGCACTGAGCCGCCGGGCAGGCCCGGAACGACGACGCCCCGGAGAGCGATCTCCGGGGCGTTTTCGTTCGCGATGACAGAAGGCGGCGGTCGGCCCGCCCTCAGAGTCCCAGCCGGCGCGCGCCCTCGGCGGCGGTCACCACCTCGAAGCCGCGGGCCACGGCCGCGTCGATGAGATGACCCAGGGTCTCGGGCGTGCAGCCCCAGGGAGAGGGGGCCTCGGCGACATCGTGGGTGTAGAGGATCAGCCAGGCCCGGCGCTCGGCGGCGCGGTCCAGCCAGCGCAGGGCCGCGGCCTCGCCGCCGGGCCCCTCGACGCCCACGGCCGGCAGCTGGTTGGCGTCCGCGCCGTTCTCCACCAGGCCCGCCTGCACGGTGCGCAGGGTGCGGAATCGCCCGCCGAGCGCCCGCTTGGCCGGGATCGAGACATCGCCGTAGGGATAGGCGAAGCTCTCCGTGAACGCCGCGCCCCAGGCCTTGAGGCCCAGGGAATTGCGATCGACGTCGCTGACGATCTCGGCCAGGTCCGCCCGGCCGCAGTCGAGATGCGAGAAGGTGTGGCAGGCGATTTCGTGTCCGGCCGCCGCCAGACGCCGCGCGTCCTCGGCCTGGGCGTAGGCGCCCATGGGGCCGATCTGGCCGGCGAGTCCGGTGGAGAAATACCAGGTGCCGCGCAGGCCCCGCGCCTCCAGCTCGCGCGCCCCGGCGAGGGCGGCGCTCAACGGCGCGTCGTCGAAGCTGAAGGTGATCATCGGCCGGGTCAGCGCCATGCGCACCGGCCGCCGTTCGGCCAGCCGCGCGATGCGCCGGCGCAGCTTGCCGACGACGGAACGGTCGGCGGAATAGGCCTGCATCACACCGCCTCCGCATAGAGGGCCGCGCGGTAGAGGCGCAGGGCCAGGGCGCGCGGCGCCGTCGGCAGGGCGTCGGCCAGGGCGGCGGCCTTCAGCAGCGGCCGCCACAACGGGCGCAGCGGCGTCCGCTTCAGCATCCGGGCGACCCGGTAGCTGGGATAGGACTCGACGACCTCGCGATGGGCGCCGACGACGCGGGCGAAATTGGCCGCCGACTGCTCGTATTTCCGCGCCAGGACGGCGGCGCTGTCGAGGCCCAGGTGGCTGGCCGGGATGTCGGCGTGGACGATCGGCCAGCGCCGGGCGACGCGCATGGCCCATTCCACGTCCTCCCAGCCCCAGCCGGAAAAGCCCTCGTCGAAGGCGACCGTCTCGAAGACGTCGCGCCGGACCAGGAGGTTTGAGGTGAAGACGTGCTTCGCCGCCGCCAGGGCCCGCCGGGCGGCCGGGACGCAGTCGCTCTTCAGCGCCATGGCCCTGTGCAGGGCGTTGGCCCGGGTGCGGGGGGTCTGGTCCAGCGAGAAGCCGCCGAACGCCGCCGCCGGATCCTCCCGTTCAATCAACGCCAGCCAGTCGGCAAGGAAGCTCGGGCGGTCGGGGGCCATGTCGGCGTCGAGGAACAGGAACCGCGCCGCGCGGGCGTGGCGGGCGAGGCGGTTGCGGCCCCTGGCGCGGCCCTCGTTGGCCGCCAGCCGTACGAACCGGGCCGGCAGGCGCAGGGCCTCGAGGGTCTCCGCCACGCGCAGGGCGAGGTCGGCGTCGCCCGAGCCGTCGTCGAGGACGACGATCTCCGCCGGCGCGTGCTCGCGGTCGAGCAGACGCAGGAGGCCGCAGGGATCGTCGCGGTAGAACGGGATCAGTACCGACAGGCGCGGGCTCGCCGCCGCCCAGGCGGGATTGTCCAGGGTCCATTCGCCGGGCTGGGCGGTCATGTGGCGAACCTCCCCCGCAGGCCCATCAGCAGGCCCGCGCCCCGCCGGCGCGCGCCGCCGGCGTCGAGGGCGATCACCGCCGCGCCATAGACCGCCGCGCCGGCGCCCGCCTTCAGGATCAGCTCCGCCAGGCCGCCGAAGGCCGGGACGCGGCTCACCGCGAAGGCCATGGCGACGCAGGCCAGGCCCGCGCGCCAGATCACGTCGAGCGGCACGGGCAGCGGCATCGCCTGTCGTCCGAGCGCGAAGGACGCCAGCGCGCCCAGGCCGTAGCTTCCCGCGGTCGCCCACATGGCTCCTTCGATGCCGAACCGCGGGATCAGCACGATGTTCGCCAGCAGGTTCGCCCCCGCCGGAACGGTCATGGCGGCGAAGAGCAGCGACGTGCGCCTGCCGAGCGTGAAGGCCTGATGCAGGTAGTAGGTCGTCACGCCGGAGCAGAAGGCGCCGACGGCGATCCAGGGCGTGACGTGGGCGGCGCCGGCGACCAGCGCCTCGCCGACCATCACCTCGGCCAGGGGACGGGCGACCAGGGCCACGCCGACGGCGGCCGGCAGGGTCAGCAGGATCATCAGCGACGCCTGTTCCCGGGCCGAGGCCTCCAGCGCCGGCCGGCCGCCGCGCTCCAGGGCCGCGACCAGGGCCGGCCCGCCCGCCATGCCCAGCCAGATGAACATCACATCGAGCGTGCGGTTCGCGAGGCTGTAGCCGGCGTGGTAGACGCCGACCGCCGTCGCGTCGAGAAAGGCCGCCAACAGGAACCGGTCGGTGGCCGAGATCACCAGGGCCAGGATCAGCGACAGGGCCACGGGCAGGCCGTAGCGCGCGTATTCGGCGAGGCGCGCCGTCTCGACCCGGCCGCCGCGGGCCAGCGCCAGGTCGCGGGGCAGGGCGAAGACCAGGCACAGCACGGCCGCCAGGGCGAAGCCCAGCATCGGCCCGGCCGCCCCGGCGCCCAGGCCGATCGCCGCCGCGCCGATGGCGAAGCCGCCGGCGGTCTGGGCCATGTCGAGGGCCGAGGCCGACATCACCGCCCCGTCCGCCCGGCGGCGCTCCTGGGCGAGCTTGAGCAGGCTGCGGAAGATCACCGCCGCCATGCCGGCCGCCACCGCCAGCTTCAGCGGCGGCGCCATCGGAACCCGCCAGACCGCCACGGCGGCGATCGCCGGAAAGACGACGGCCAGCACCGCGAAGGCGCGCAGCAAGGTCGCCAGGTGGTCGGCGCCCTCGCCGCGCTCTGTCGACCGGGCCTGGAAACGGGCCATCGCCGCCTCGGTCCAGGTGAAGAGGGTGGTGTGGGCCAGGGTCATGGCCGTCAGGGCCAGGGCGTAGCCGCCGTACTGCTCCGGCGTCAGCAGCCGGGTGAAGACCACGATGGTCAGCAGGCCGACCACGGCCTGGACGATGTTGGCCGGCAGGTAGCCGATCAGTCCACGGCGGAACATGGCGGGCCTACCGCACCTGATCCCGGTCCCCCAGCAGGCAGGGGATGGTCATGGCCATGATGTAGAGGTCGAACCAGAACGACTGGCGCTCGATGTACTCGATGTCGAGGGCGACCCGACGGCGGACCAGTTCCGGCGTGTCCACCGGTCCCCGCGAGCCGTTGATGGCGGCCCAGCCGGTCATGCCGGGCTTCATCCGGTGGCGATGGGCGTATTCGGCGACGAGGCGGGCGCTCTCGGTCTGGCCGGTCTTCATGCCCACCGCATGGGGGCGGGGCCCGACCAGGCTCATCTCGCCGGCCAGCACGTTGAACAGCTGCGGAAGTTCATCGAGGCTGGTCTTGCGGATGAAGCGGCCGATGCGGGTCACCCGGTCGTCGCCGGCCCGCACCTGCTGCACCGCAGCGAAGTCGGCCGCCTCCTGGCGCATGGAGCGGAACTTCCAGACCAGGATCTCCTCGTTGTTGAAGCCGTGCCGGCGCTGGCGGAAGAACACCGGTCCCGGGCTGTCCAGCTTGATGGCCAGCGCCACCAGCAGCATCAGCGGCCAGCCCAGCAGCAGGGCGATGCTGGCCACGACCAGGTCCTGGATCCGTTTGGCGCCCGCCCGGCGGATGTCGGCCGGCTCGCCGCTGACCTGGGCCAGCTGGGCGTCGGCGATGCGCGACAGGGCCCGCTGGCGGCCGTCCTCGCCGCCGCTGTCGAGCACCAGGCTGACCTCGTTGGGCAACACGCCCAGGCGGTCGATCAACTGGCGGATGCGGGCCTGGGCGGCCGGATTGACGGCGATCACCACCCGGTCGACGTAGGGCATGATCCGGTGGCTGATCAGGGCGTCGATGTCGCCCAGCACCGGCACGCCGCCGATATCCCTGGGCGCCCGGCCGAGGCGATCGTCGAACATGCCCAGCACCGCGACCTCGCGGGTCCGAAGGGCGGTCTCGATCAGGCGCCGGGCGGCCTCGGTGGCGCCGACGATGACGATGTTGGGGGTCAGCTTGCCGTCCCGCCGCCAGCCGCTCACCGTCGACCACCAGATCGTGTGCAGCACATAGAGGCCGGCCAGGGCGGCCAGGAACCAGATCGCGGCCGGCGCCATGCCGGCGCGGCTCCCCGGCAGCAACAGGATCGTCGCCTCGACCGCGAGGGCCGACAGGCTGAAGGCGGCCGACACCCGCAGCAGATGCCGGACCAGGCTTTCGCGATGGGCGAAGGCGTAGACCGCCAGGGTGCGCAGGCCCCACATCAGGGCTCCGGCGCCGACCAGCAGGGGCAGCACGGCCCCGACCCTGGCCGCCAGCAGCCCGCCGGGCCAGGCGAGGTGGCCGAACGCCAGCGCCAGCACCACGATCGCCGCCGCGTCGACCAGCCGGAAGGTCTGGGTCACCTGGCGCAGCTCCAGCCGCGAGCGGACCGGGATCAGCCGGGCGGGCCGCAGCGAGCCGCGCCGCTCGCTCCCCTCGCCGGTCCGGGGCGCGCCGGCGCGGGCGAACCCGGCCTCCAGCCCCCGGCGCAGGCTGCGCAGGGCCTCGACCCAGCCTTCGTCGGTCGGGGCGGGCGTTTCGGCGCGTCGGGCGGAAGCAGAGGCCATCGCCGCCAGCATCCCACGCCCGCCTGAGCGCCCGGTTAACGCGGTTCGTCGAAACCGCGCCTCGGTCCGCATTGCGAAGCGGCGGCCTCTTGGATAAGAGGGGCGTCCCGCGACGCCGGGATGGAGACGTGGCCGAGAGGCTGAAGGCACTCGTTTGCTAAATGAGCGTACCCCCAAAAGGGTACCGAGGGTTCGAATCCCTCCGTCTCCGCCACCCGCCCGGCACCGGTCCCGACGCCGACCGCGACGGCGGCCGGAAGATCCATCAGAAAGTCCGTTGACCCTGCCCGAGGGCGCCTAGGGTCCGGACTCAATAGGGTTCCAGTAAATTCAACGGCTTGCCCCTGCCATCCGCTCATCCCGGCGAATGCCGGGACCCAGATCTCATAGCTCCGACGCTGATGGGATGGCCTCGGCGCTTGTAGAACCCACGCCCGCGCCATTCCATCTGGGCCCCGGCATTCGCCGGGGTGAGCGGTATTGAGTACAAACCCTAGCGGCGGTCGCCGGGGCGGCTGCCGGGGACGCCTTCGTCGTCGCGGGGAAGCATGCCGCCGCGGCCGACGTTGCCGAGCAGCTGCTCGAGGATGCTCAGCTCGCGTCCGCGGGTCGGCGTCTCGCGGCCGTTGAAGGCGATCACCTTGCCGTCGCTCAGGGTGTAGGTGTTGACGGCGGTCACCTGCTCGGTCTGGCCGTCGAAGGTGATGGCGTAGATGTCCCGCTTGGCGACGCGCGGCTGGTAGAAGGCGACGCGGTCGGTGATCTGGCTCATGTAGAACCAGACGTTGGGATCGAAGGTCGAGGTGGCCGAGGGCGAGCCCAGCTTGCCCATGACGGTCGACTTGGTGTCCTCGCCGACCTTGACGTCCGCGGGATTGACCTCGACGGCCTGGAAGCCGGAATAGTTGGTGATCGGCATGCAGGCGCCGGTCGTCGCCAGGACGACGGCGGAGGCGGCTGCGACGGCGACTTTGCGAAACATGTCCACTCCCGGGGCGCCGCTGCGGCGCCGCCCTTTGACCTATCGCCCGCGCGGGCTTAGTTCAATGCCCGCTTTAGGCGCCCCCGGCGGCGAAATCGAGGCGAACCTGCGATGCTGAACCGGCTTTTCCGGTCAAATCCCGCCCGCGAGGCCGGCGAGGCGCTCTACGCCGCCGCCGCCGCCCAGGCGCGCGCGGCCCGCTTCTATACCGAACTGGGCGTGGCCGACACGCGCGAGGGACGGTTCGAACTCTACACCCTGCACGTCATCCTGCTGGTCGACCGGCTGAAGGGCGAGGGCGGCCTGGCCGGCGAGGCGCGCCAGCGGCTGTTCGACCGCTATGTGAAGGGCCTGGACGACGCCTTCCGCGAGCTGGGGGTGGGCGACCTGTCGGTGGCGCGGCGGGTGAAGGCCCTGGGCCAGGCCTTCTACGGGCGACTGAAGGGCTTCGAGGAGGCGACGGCGGGCGAGGCCGACGCCGGCGCGCTCGGCCGGCTGCTCGCCCGCACCGTGCTCGAGGGGCGCGAGGCCGACGCCCCGGCGCTGGCGGCCTATGCCGCCGCCGCCCGCGACGCCCTGTCGCGCCAGTCGACGCCGGCCCTGCTGGCCGGCGACGTGGCCTGGGCGGCGTGATGGACGCGCGGCCGCCCTGGAGCGAGACCATCCGGCTCGGCGAGCTCGCGCGGGGACCGGTCCTCCGGCGGCTCGAGGCCGGCGAAGCCGCGCGCCGGGCGGTGGCCCGGCATCTGGGCCTGGTCGCCCTCGACCGGCTGGAGGCCGATCTCGCCCTGGCCCCCTGGCTCGACGGCGCGCAGATCGAGGGCGGCTTCGTCGCCGAGGCGATCCAGACCTGCGGCGTCACCGGCGAGGCCTTCCCCGAACGCATCGAGGGCCGGATCGCCCTGCGCGTCCTGCCCGAAGGCAGCCCCAACGCGCCGCAGGGCGCCGGCGAGGAGATCGACCTCGATCCGGAGGCGGAGGATCCGCCCGACCTTCTCGAGGGCGACCTGATCGACCTGGCCGCTTACGTGGTCGAGCACCTGTCGCTGGAGCTCGATCCCTTCCCGCGCAAGCCCGGCGCGGTATTCTCCCCGCCCGAAGAGCGCGGCGAGATCTCGCCCTTCGCCGTGCTGGCGACCCTGAGCAAGACCCCGCCCGAAGGCTGACCGGCGCCCGGGGTTGCATCATCGCCGCGCGGGGGTAAGGTCCGGCGGCTTCCCCCGAAAGGGGTTCGAGACGGAATCGCGACCCGGCCCTTGCCCCAACCCCTCGTCATCGCCATCGACGCCATGGGCGGCGACCATGGCCCGTCCGTGACCGTTCCGGCCGTGGACATCGCCGCGCGCGCCCAGCCGGACCTGCGTTTCCTGCTGCACGGCGACCGGGCCGCCATCGAGGCCGAGCTGGCGCGGGCGCCGGCGGCCCGGGCCGCGAGCGAGGTGCGCCACACCGACCGCTTCATCGCCATGGACGAGAAGCCGGCCCAGGCCATGCGCCGGGGCAAGGGCTCCAGCGTCTGGAACGCCGCCGAGTCGGTGAAGGGGGGCGAGGCCGCCGCCGCCGTCTCGGCCGGCAACACCGGCGCCCTGATGGCCATCTCCATGCTGGTGCTGCGCATGGCCGAGGGCATCAAGCGGCCGGCCATCGTCGCCAGCTGGCCGACCTCGCGCGGGATCACCGCCGTGCTCGATGTCGGCGCCAACGTCGAGAGCGACGCCGAGCAGCTGGTCGAGTTCGCCATCATGGGCGCGGCCTTCCACCACGCCGTCCACGGCTCGAAGCGGCCGACCGTCGGCATTCTCAATGTCGGATCGGAAGAGCAGAAAGGCCACGAGGAGGTGCGCGGCGCCCACGCCCTGCTGCGGGCCGCCAGTTTCGACCTGGACTACCACGGCTTCGTCGAGGGCACCGACATCGCCCGGGGCACGGTGGACGTGATCGTCACCGACGGCTTCACCGGCAACATCGCCCTGAAGACCGCCGAGGGCCTGGCCCGTTTCTTCGCCGCCGAACTCAAGACGACCTTCACCTCGAACCTGCTGTCGACGCTGGGCGCCCTGCTGGCCGCCTCGAGCCTGAAGAAGATGCGCCGACGCATGGATCCGGGCGCCGTCAACGGCGGGCCGCTGCTGGGGCTCAACGGCATCGTGGTGAAGAGCCACGGCGGCGCGGACGCCAGGGGCTACGCCAGCGCCATCCGCGTCGCCGCCGACCTCGCCCGCAGCGACTTCGCGGCCGAGATCGATCGCAACATCCAGCGGCTGACCGCCGCCCTGAACGAGACCGCCGCCGAACCCCGGGCGGCCGAAGGAGCCGTCGAGTGAGCGTTCTGCGTAGCGTGGTGACCGGGGTCGGGGCCTATCTGCCCGAGACCGTGGTCACCAACGACGATCTGGCCAAGATCGTCGAGACCAGCGACGAGTGGATCCAGGCGCGCACCGGAATCCGCCGCCGCCACCGGGCCGACGAGGACCAGGCCGTCTCCGATCTGGCCGTCGAGGCGGCGCGGAAGGCGCTGGCCGCCGCCGGCCGCACGCCGGCCGACGTCGACATGATCGTCGTCGCCACGACCACGGCCGACCTGACCTTTCCGGCCACGGCCGCCATCGTCCAGCGCAAGCTGGGCTGCCCGATCGGCGTCGCCTTCGACGTCCAGGCCGTCTGTTCGGGCTTCGTCTACGCACTGAGCGTCGCCGACGGCTTCGTGGCGCGCGGCCAGTCGAAATGCTGCCTGGTCATCGGCGCCGAGACCATGACGCGCCTGCTCGACTGGACGGACCGGGGCACCTGCGTGCTGTTCGGCGACGGCGCCGGGGCGGTGGTGCTGGAGCCGGGCGAAGGGCAGGGGACCACGGCCGACCGCGGCCTGCTCGGCTTCGCCCTGCGCTGCGACGGGACCAAGCAGGACCTGCTCTATGTCGACGGCGGCCCGTCGACCACCGGCACCGTCGGCAAACTGCGCATGCAGGGCAACCAGGTCTTCAAGCACGCGGTGATCAACATTTCCGAGGCCGTGCTCGCCGCCGCCAACGCGGCGGGCGTGACCATCGCCGAGGTCGACTGGTTCATCCCCCACCAGGCCAACGAGCGCATCCTGCACGGGGTCGCCCACCGCCTGGGCCTGGACGAGAACAAGGTCATCCAGACCGTCGCCGAACACGCCAACACCTCGGCCGCCTCGATCCCGCTGGCCTGGGCCGAGGGCGTCGCCGACGGGCGAATCAGGAAGGGCGACCTGCTGCTGCTCGAGGCCATGGGCGGCGGGCTGACCTGGGGCGCCTGCGTCATCCGGCTTTAGCCCGGGAATTCCGCTGGTTGCGGGAAGCCTTTGACTTGACGGACCAATCTTGCCATGCACCCATGATCTGCAGGGATGGGAGCGGGGCATGAAGGGCGCGACCCTAACGCGGGCTGAACTGACCGAAGCCGTGCACGAGGAGGTGGGCCTGACCCGCCAGGACTGCGGCGGCCTGGTCGAACGCACCCTCGACCTGGTGGCCGAGGCTCTTGAGCGCGGCGAGACGGTGAAGCTCTCCGGATTCGGCGTCTTCCAGGTGCGCGCCAAGCGGGCCCGCATGGGCCGCAACCCCAAGACCGGCGAGCCGGCCGAGATCGAGCCCCGCCGGGTGATCGGCTTCCGCGCCTCGCAGGTGATGAAGGCGCGGATCGACCGCGCCCTGAGCGACTGACGGCCCCGGTGGCGAAGGGCCCCCACGCCTTCCGCACCATCTCGGAAGCGGCCGAGGAGCTCGGCGTGCCGCAGCATGTGCTGCGATTCTGGGAAACCAAGTTCTCGTTCATCCGCCCGATGAAGCGGGCCGGCGGCCGCCGCTTCTACCGGCCGCAGGACATCGCCGTTCTGCGCGGCGTTCGTCGGCTGCTGCACGACGAGGGCTACACCATCAAGGGCGTCCAGAAGCTGCACCGCGAACAGGGCGTCAAGCGCCTGGCCGGGGCGGGAGAGGGCGCGACGCCCGCGAATCCGGCGGCGGTCGGCGACGTCGACTTCGCCGTCCCGGTCGCGGTCGGCGACGAGGCGAGAGAGCGTCTGACCTTCGCCCTGGCCGACCTGGAGGCGGTCAAGGCCCGCCTCGACGGCCTGCTGAAGGGAGGCTGAATTCGCCGTTGCCCGAGGCGGGGGCGGCGCCTATAAGGGCGCTCCCCTTCGGCCGCCTCGGCGGACCGTAAACGGTGTCGGAGCGTAGCGCAGCCTGGTAGCGCACTTGACTGGGGGTCAAGGGGTCGTGGGTTCGAATCCCGCCGCTCCGACCATTTCCGCCGCGGACTCGACGGCCCGTGGCCGCTCGCCGCCCCTTACCGGTTCATCCATCGCATCAGCGGGATCAGCGGCAGGCCCCAGCCGAGGCCGGCGACGATGAAGAAGGCCAGCTGCGCCAGCCAGTGGGTCGGCAGGCGGTCGGCCAGGGACAGGGCGACGACGACCCAGACGAACAGGAAGGCGAGCATCGCCAGGCTGCCGACGAGCTTGCGGAGGCGCGGGTTCATCCGCACCGCTTACCCCGGCCTCAGGCCCGTTTGAAGAGGCCCAGCAGGTAGAGCAGAACGACGGCGCCGATCACCGAGGCGACCAGGCTGCCCAGCCACCCCGAATAGGTTACGCCGGCAAGGCCGGCCAGGAAGCTGCCGATCAGGGCGCCGACCAGGCCAACGACCAGGTTGGTCACGAGGCCGTGGTCGCGGTTCATCAGCCGTTCGGCGATCCAGCCGGCGGCGACGCCGATGACGATGGCGACAATCCAGTTGACCCCTTCCATGGCCTCGTTCTCCTGACCGCGGCGTGCAGGGAATGCGGGCAGGGGCGGGCGGTTCCGTTCAACGCCGGGTCATCACCCTGGCGAGGGCGAGCAACACCGTCGCGCCCGCGGCGGCCGCCAGGGCCAGAGGCAGGCCGCCGCGCGCCGTCCAGCCCAGCGCCTCGGCCGCCGGGACCGCCAGCGCCAGTCCCAGGACCCCGGCCACAAGGGCGGCGAAGGTCGACTGGCGGCCGCGGACGATCCAGCGGCCCGCCAGCCCGCCGGCGAGGCCGATCGCGGCGAGGATGAAGAGGCCTGGACCGGACATGGCGCCAGCATGCCAGCGCGCCGCCCGCGCGTCACCGCTCTGGACCGTGCGACACGGTCGGCCTATCAGTCCGCGGCCGAGTTTCGCCCGCCGCCACAAGACGCCCATGACCTCGTTTCTCCGTTCGGACCGGTCACGACCGGTCGCCGTCTGGCTGTTGGCCGTCGCCGCGCTGGTGGTGGCCATGGTGGTGGTGGGCGGGGCGACGCGGCTGACGGGATCGGGCCTGTCGATCACCGAGTGGCGACCGGTCACCGGCGCCGTGCCGCCGATGTCCGACCGGGGCTGGGAGGACGCGTTCGCCAGGTACCGCCAGATCCCGCAGTACCGGCAGGTGAACCGCGGCATGTCGCTGCCCGAGTTCAAGCGCATCTACTGGTGGGAATGGACCCACCGGCTGCTCGGCCGTCTGGTCGGCGCGGCGTTCGCCATCCCGTTCGGGGTCTTCCTGATCCGGCGCGAGATCCCGCGGCGGCTGATCTGGCGCTGCGGCGCCATGCTGGGGCTGGGCGGGCTGCAGGGGGCGGTCGGCTGGTGGATGGTGGCCAGCGGCCTGGCCGACCGGGTGTCGGTGGCGCCCGAGCGGCTGGCGGCGCACCTGGGCCTGGCCCTGGCCCTCTTCGTGTTGCTGGTGTGGACGGCGCTCGACGCCGAGGCCGGGGCGCCGCGGCAGGCC
Organism: Pseudomonadota bacterium; assembly: GCA_049323695.1. GTDB lineage: Bacteria > Pseudomonadota > Alphaproteobacteria > Caulobacterales > Caulobacteraceae > Caulobacter. The sequence goes on along the minus strand of JBMOOF010000035.1, from coordinate 217,464 downwards.
AACCCGACGCGCTGGCGGGTCGGAACCTGGGTGCTGCTGGGCGGCGTCTTCCTGCAGAGCCTGCTGGGCGCGCTTGTGGCCGGGGCGGACGCCGGGCTGATCTACAACGACTGGCCGCTGATGGGCGGGCGACTGCTGCCGGAGACCTACGCCGGCGAGGGGATCTGGGCGACGATCGCGCACAACCAGGCCTCGGTGCAGCTGCATCACCGCATCGGCGCCTACCTGTTGCTGGCCGGCTGCCTGGCGGTCGCCGTCCTGGCCTGGCGCGACCGCTACCTGTCGCGGGAAGCCAAGGCGTTGGGCCTCGCCGTCGGCGGCGTCGCGCTGCTGCAGGCCACGCTCGGCGTCGCCACGCTGATGGCGGGCGTGCCCCTGTGGCTCGGCGTCCTGCACCAGCTGGGGGCGGTGGCCCTGCTCGGCCTCGCCGCCGCCTTCGCCTGGCGGGTGCGGCGCCTCTAGGTTTTCACCGCCCCCCAGGGCCCCGTCACCGCCAGGGTGATCCCGGGCCAGTAGATGTTGACGAACATCGTCGAGCCGTCCGGCGAGAAGCAGACCCCCGCCAGCTCGGCGTTGTCGCGATAGACGTTGCGCGCCAGGGCGTAGACCTTGCCCTCGGGCGTGACGCCCTTCAGGTGGTTGCGCAGGGTGTCGGAATAGCGGTCCTCGCAGGCGAGGAGGTGGCCGTTCGGGGCGATGGTGATGTTGTCCGGGAAGTCCAGCACCCGGTCGTCGGCCGACTCCAGGAACAGCTCCACCGCGCCCGGCTGACCATCCTCGTCCGGATGGCCTTCGCGGGGCGAGGGACGGTAGCGCAGGATCTGGCCGTGCCTGGCCGGGCCGCTGTTGGTGCAGGTGAACCAGACCTCGCCGTCGCCGAAGTAGACGCCCTCGCCGCGGCCGACCACCACCGCCCCGGCGGCCCGGCCGCGCTTGCGCAGGTCGGCCTGCGGGGCCTCGACCTCGTCAAGGTCGATCCAGGCGGCCTCGCGCCGTTCGCCCGGCTTCCAGGCGATCTGGCCGTTCCAGTTGCGGGCGTCGGCGGACGGGTCGCCCCGGAAGGCCAGGGCCTGCAGCCGGCCGCCCCGGACGAGCTCGCCCGGCGTCTCGGGGATGAATCGGTAGAAGAGGCCGTCCAGGTTCGGGTCGTCCTCGGTCATGTAGACGATCCCGGTCCGCGGATCGACGGCCGCCGCCTCGTGGAAAAATCGACCCATGGCCTTCAGGGGCACGGGATCGACCAGTCCCCGGTCGCGGGCCGGGACTTCGAACACCCAGCCGTGGTCGCGTTCGAGGCCTTCCTTCACGCCGGCGACCGTTTCCTCGCAGGTCAGCCAGCTCCCCCAGGGCGTCGCCCCGCCGGCGCAATTGGTGGAGGTGCCGACCAGGGCCAGTTCGGCGCGCTTCAGCTTGCGGTCCTCGAGGTCCCAGACCAGCCGGGTGACGCCGCCGCCGATCGGCTCGCCCGAGGCGTCGCGCCCGAACACCTTCTCGGGACCGGGCCGCTTCTTCAGGCTGCGGGCGATGCCGAAGGGACCGGAGTTGATGTGGGTGTGGCGGTTCTCGTGGTTGCGCATCAGCACCACCCTGGAGCCGCGCCCGGCGAAGCAGGCCATGCCGTCGGCGCGACCGGGGACGATATAGCCGTCGTCCATCTGCTGGCCGGCCCAGGAGACGATGCGATAGGAAAACCCCTCCGGCAGGTCGAGCACGCCGTTGGGGTCGGGCTTCAGCGGGCCGTAGCCCTCGACCTCGTTGCGATAGGTGTCCGGCGCGGCCTGGGCGCGGGCCAGGCCATGGAAGGCGAGGGAGGCGGCGGCCGTCGAGATCAGGCCGCGGCGGGTGAGGTGCATGGACAGGCTCCGGCGTCGGGTCCCCCAGCTAAGGCCAGTCGGCGACAGAGTCATTACGCCGCCGGCGTCCAATCTTCGGTATGATATTACCGCATCGCCGTTTCCCCTTGTGCGACAAGCGATTGCGGCCTCTCGTCGCCGGCGGCCGGTTGACAGCCTGGCGCGAGGCGGGTAATGGCGCGCCCTCACGTCGGGGACCGGTCGTCTCCGCCTGCAACGGATCAGTCCCATGATGAAGACCACGGCTTCGCTGAAGCCCGCCGAGGTCGAGAAGAAGTGGATCGTGATCGACGCCGAGAACGCGGTCGTGGGCCGTCTCGCGTCGTTCATCGCCATGCGTCTTCGCGGCAAGCATCGGCCCGACTACACCCCGCACGTCGACTGCGGCGACCATGTCGTCGTGATCAACGCCGACAAGGTCAGGCTGACCGGCCGCAAGCTGGACCAGAAGGTCTACTACCGGCACACCGGCCACCCGGGCGGGATCAAGGAGATCACCGCCGGCAAGCAGCTGTCCGGCCGCTTCCCCGAGCGCGTCCTCGAGAAGGCCGTCGAACGCATGCTGCCCAAGGAAAGCCCGCTGGCCCGAAAGCAGATGACGCACCTGCGCATCTTCGCCGGCGCCGAGCACACCCATCAGGCCCAGAGCCCTGAACCCGTCGCGTTCGCCCAGATGAACGCCAAGAACGTGCGGAGCCAATAAGCCATGGCCGAAGCCCAAGGTTTCGAGGCCCTGCAGAGCCTCTCCTCCAACCCGCAGGCCGCCGCGCCGGCCGAGCCCAAGCTCGACAAGTTCGGCCGCGCCTACGCCACCGGCAAGCGCAAGAACGCCGTCGCCCGCGTGTGGCTGAAGCCCGGCAAGGGCAAGATCACCATCAACGGCCGCGACCAGGAGGTCTACTTCGCCCGCCCGGTGCTGCGCATGATGCTGGCCCAGCCGTTCCAGGTCACCGACCGGGTCGGCCAGTTCGACGTCGTCGTCACGGTCGAGGGCTCGGGCCTCTCCGGCCAGGCCGGCGCGGTGCGCCACGGCATCTCCAAGGCCCTGACCTACTACGAGCCCGGCCTGCGCCCGGTCCTCAAGCCGCACGGCTTCCTGACCCGCGACAGCCGCGTGGTCGAGCGCAAGAAGTACGGCAAGGCCAAGGCCCGCCGCAGCTTCCAGTTCTCGAAGCGCTAAGCGCTCGCAGACCTGCTTTGCGAGAAGGGCGCTTCGGGAAACCGGGGCGCCCTTTTTCTTTGTCTGGAACGGACCGTGGATACGTTTCCCCCCACCAAGCGGCTGACCTTCCTGCTCGACGGCGACGCCCGTCTGGCCGGCTTTTCGGTCGACTCCGCGCGGGTGGCATTCCGGTTTCAGAACGGCTGCCGCGTCGAGTCGCGGAAGTCCTTCGGCTTTCGGGACCGCTGGGGGGTCGAGACCGAGTACGACGTCCTCAGTTCCGAAGCGGCGCCCATCACCTTCAACAACCTGATCGGCAAGGCGCCGAAGACGGTCGTGTCCGACCACCTCACGCTCACGCTGACCTTCGAGGACGGCGAGCACCTGAGGATCGACTCCGAACTCGGCCCGTACGAGTGCGGCCAAATCGATGGCCCGAACGGGTCCATCATCTTCTAGGACGAGCAGCATGAGCACTCCCAAGGTCTTCATCGACGGCGAAGCCGGCACCACGGGGCTGCAGATCCGCGAGCGCCTGGCCGGCCGCCGGGACATCGAACTGCTGTCGATCGATCCGGCGAAGCGCAAGGACGCCGACGCCCGCGCCCGGTTGCTGAACGCGGCCGACGTGTCGATCCTCTGCCTGCCGGACGACGCGGCCAGGGAGGCGGTGGCCCTGGTCACCCATCCTTCGGCCCGCATCATCGACGCTTCGACCGCCCATCGCACCGCGCCCGGCTGGGCCTACGGCTTCCCCGAGATGAGCCGGGACCAGCGCGCGGCCATCGCCGCCTCGACCCGCGTCTCGAACCCCGGCTGCTACCCGACCGGCGCCATCGCCCTGATCCGGCCGCTGGTGGTCGCCGGCGTGCTGCCGCAGGACTGGCCGATCAGCGTCAACGCGGTCAGCGGCTATTCCGGCGGCGGCAATCCGATGATCGCCGAGTTCGAGGACGAAGCCGCCCCGACCTTCACCAAGGCCCCCTACCGCATCTACGCCATGGGCCTGGAGCACAAGCACGTGCCCGAGCTGCAGGTGCACGGCGGCCTGCTGACCCGGCCCATCTTCGCGCCGGCCGTCGGCCGCTACCGCCAGGGCATGATCGTCGAGGTTCCGCTGCATCTGGGCCTGATCGGCTCCGGGCCCTCGCTGAAGGACATCCACGACGTGCTGCGCGAGGCCTACCAGGGCGAGACCTTCGTGGAGGTCGCCTCGATGGAGGAGGCGGCGGGTGTGAAGACGCTCGACCCCGAGGGGCTCAACGGCACCAACCGGATGAAGCTGTTCGTCTTCGGGTCCGAGAGCAGCAAGCAGGCGCGGCTGGTCGCGCTGCTCGACAACCTGGGCAAGGGCGCCTCGGGCGCGGCGGTGCAGAACATGAACCTCATGCTCGGCCTGCCGGAGGCCGCCGGCCTGTGATCCGCCGGGCGACGCCGCAGGACACCGCGGCGCTGCGCGCGATGATGGCCGGCAGCAACGGCTATGGGCGGCCGCAGGCGCGGGCGATGATCGTCGCCTACGCCGCCGGCTGGACCGTGCCCGAAGGCGGCCACGAGGTCTGGGTGGCGGAGGAGGCGGGCGCCCCGCGCGGCTTCTACGCCCTGGTTCCGCACGGCGCGGACCGGGAACTGGACCTCTTCTTCACCGCCAACGCCGCCCAGGGGACCGGCCTCGGCCGCCGCCTTTTCGAGCATATGGCGGAGCGGGCGAGGGCGCTGGGCGCCGCGCGGGTGATCATCAGCTCCAACCCCGAGGCGGCCGCCTTCTACCGCCGCATGGGCGCGGTGGACGTCGGCGTCACGCCGCCGGGCGAGGAGATCGGGTGGGAACGGCCGAGGTTCGAGCTGGTCCTCCCCGGAGCGTAGCGAGGGGGAGGGGGACCGCCGGAGGCGGTGGAGGGGTCAGCGCCGCCGCCTCCCGCGCGGCCCCCTCCACCGCGCAAGCGCGGTCCCCCTCCCCACGTTCCGCGGGGAGGAATTCTAGGAGCGCACCTTCACGAAGCTCCCCGGGGCGTCCTCGAGCGGCTCGCCGAGCGGGCCCGCGGCGGGGTCGCGCGGCGCGGTCCAGCCGCCGGAGCGGGCGTGCAGCCACTCGGCCCAGTGCGGCCACCAGCTGCCCGGATGCTCGACCGCCCCCGCCTGCCACTGCTCGACGGTCGCCGGCAGGTCGGGATTGGTCCAGTGCTGGTACTTCCGGGCGTCGGGATGGTTGATGACGCCGGCGATGTGGCCGCTGCCGGCCATGGTGAAGGTGGTCGGTCCGCCGAACAGCTTCGCGCCGCGATAGATGCTGCGATAGGGGGCGATATGGTCCTCGCGCGAGGACTGCACATAGATCGGGATCGTCACCCTGCCCAGGTCCAGCCGCTCGCCGCCCAGGGTGAGGCCGCCCCTGGCCAGGGCGTTGTCCTTGTAGAAGTTGCGCAGATAGAACAGGTGCAGGGCCTTGGGCATCCGCGTCTGGTCGGCGTTCCAGAACAGCAGGTCGAAGGGCTTGGGCTCCTTGCCCATCAGGTAGTTGTTGACGAAGAACGACCAGATCAGATCGTTGCCGCGCAGGCTGTTGAAGGTGTCGGCCATCGACTTGCCGGGCAGGAAGCCGCCGGCCTGGTTCATCCGCTCCTCGATCTCGGCCAGCCAGGCGTCGTCGACGAACAGCTTGAGATCGCCGGCCTCCTGGAAGTCCTGCTGGGCGGCGAAGAAGGTCGCCGCGCCGATCCGCGCGTCGCCCACGGCGGCCATGTGGGCCAGGGCGCAGGAGAGCAGGGTGCCGCCGATGCAGTAGCCGACGGCGTTCACGCGGGTCGTCCCGCACTGCTTCATCACCTGGGCGGTGGCGTCGTAGACGCCCTCGAGCATGTAGTCCTCGAAGGTCTTGGCCGCGAGCCGCTCGTCGGGGTTCACCCAGCTTGTGACGAAGACGGTGAAGCCCTGGCCGGTCAGCCAGCGGATCAGGCTGTTATCGGGCCGAAGGTCGGTGATGTAGAACTTGTTGATCCAGGGCGTGAACAGCAGCAGCGGGATCTCGCGGACCTGGTCGGTGGTCGGCGCGTACTGCAGCAGCTGCAGGATGTCGTTCTGGTAGACCACCTTGCCGGGGGCCGTGGCGACGTTTTCCCCGACCCTGAACTGCTCCATGTCGGTCTGGCTGATGGCCAGCTGGCCGTTGCCCCGGGCGAGGTCGGCGGCGAAATTCTCCATGCCGCGCACCAGGCTCTCGCCATGGCTCTCCATCGCCGCCTTCAGCGCCGCCGGATTGGACATCAGGAAGTTCGACGGCGAGATGGCGTCGGTCAGCATCCTGATGAAGAACTCGACGCGTCGCTTCTCCAGGGGATCGACCCCCTCGACTTCGGAAACCAGGCTGTTCAGCCAGCCGCTGGTCAGCAGATAGGACTGCTTCATCACGTCGAAGACGGGATGTTCGCCCCATTCCGGCGCCAGGAAGCGCTTGTCGCCCTTCGGCGGCTCGACCACGGGAGCGACCTCTTCGCCGGCCATGCGCCGGGCGGTGGACTGCCACAGGTCGAGGTAGCGGCTGAAGAGGTCGGCCTGGGCCCGCAGCAACCGGTCCGGCTGGGCGGCGAGGCGGCCCATGACATCGGTCAGGGCCGGGGCGACGTGAAAGGGATCCGGGCTCAGCGCCGCGGGGCTGTCGGCCTGGCGCAGGGCCGCCTCGGCGATGGCGCCCTGGGCCGTGACCGCCGCGCGGGCGAGATTGACCGACAGCTTCTCCAGGGCCTGGCGCTGGTCGGCCGACAGGAAGGCGGCGGGGTCGGCGGCGGCGGCCGTCTCCGCGGAGGCGGCGGCGCCTGGCCGGACCGGGTCGGCGGCGGTCCCCGCGGACGCCTTCGGCCTGGGCCCCGCGGCGCCCTTCGCGGCCGCCGCCTTCGTCGAGGTCTTTCGAGGCGTTGATCCGCCGCTCCGTCCGGCCATGCGCGCGTCCTTCCCTCGGGCGGTTGCTGGCCCGCCCTTTCGCTGGCCACAATCATGGCATAAGACCGGACGCGAAATGAACGGCGATGCGCGAACTTTGTGGCGGGCGGGCGCCCTGGCGATGCTGGGCGGGCTGACGGCCTGCGCCGACCTGCCCAGGGTCGAGCCGGGCGCCGGCGCCAGCATCGACCCGCGGTCGCCGGCCGCGGCCGAAGTCGCCAGGTCCATCGCCGAGCCTGGCCCCTGGCCGACCTTCGCCGGCATTCCGGAGACGCCGCAGGACCTCCGCGCGTCCGCCGCCTGGCGAACGGCCGTGCAGGACCAGGAAGCCGAGGGGCTGTACACCAGCCGCACGGCGGCCGAGGACACCTGGAGCCTGACCGCCACCGAGGCCTTCGAGGCCCGGGCCCGGGAAGAGGCCAATCCGCTCGGCCTGACCCCGCCCACCGAGGCCGAGATGGCCGCCTCGGAGGCCTATGCACGGGCGCTGCGCAAGCGAGCTACCCCGCCTCCGTCGCCGAGGTGAGACCGGCGCGGCGGAGGCAAGAGATTCCCTGAACCCGCTTGGAAACCCTCCATCCGGAGGATATCCATGCTCGACTTCCGCTCCAGCGCGCGCCCGATGGCGCAGACGAGCCCTTCATGACCACCGAGTTCCATCGCATCCGGCGCCTGCCGCCCTACGTCTTCGAGGAAGTGAACCGCATCAAGGCCAGGCTGCGGGCCCAGGGCACGGACATCATCGACTTCGGCATGGGCAATCCCGACATGCCGACCCCCGCCCACATCGTCGAAAAGCTGGTCGAGACCGCACGCGACCCCAAGGCCGGCCGCTATTCGGTGTCCAAGGGCATCATCGGCCTGCGGAAGGCCATGGCCGGCTACTATGGCCGGCGCTACGGCGTGAAGCTGAACCCCGACACCGAGGTGGTCGCAACCCTGGGCAGCAAGGAGGGCTTCGCCAACCTCGCCAACGCCCTGACGGCGCCGGGCGACGTCATCATCTGCCCGAACCCGGCCTATCCGATCCACGCCTTCGGCTTCATCATGGCCGGCGGGGTGATCCGCCATGTGCCGGCGCTGTCGCCGGAGGAGTACCTGTCGGGCATCGGCCGGGCGGTGAAGCACTCGGCCCCGCCGCCGAACATCCTGATCCTCAGCTATCCTTCGAACCCGACGGCCCAGTGGGTCGACCTCGACTTCTACAAGGACGCCGTCCAGCTGGCCCGCCGGCACGACCTGCTGGTCATTTCCGACGTCGCCTATTCCGAGATCTATTTCGACGACAATCCGCCGCCCTCGATCCTGCAGGTGGAAGGGGCCAAGGACCTGGCCGTCGAGGTCAACAGCCTGTCGAAGACCTACGCCATGGCCGGCTGGCGGGTGGGCATGGTGGTCGGCAACGAGCGCATGTGCGCGGCGCTGAGCCGGGTGAAGTCATACCTCGACTACGGCGCCTATCTGCCGATCCAGGTGGCGGCGGCGGCGGCGCTGAACGGACCGCAGGACTGCGTCGCCGAAATCCGCGGCATCTACAGGTCGCGTCGCGACACCCTGGTCGAATCCATGAAACGGGCCGGCTGGGACATTCCCGCGCCGCCGGCTTCGATGTTCGCCTGGGCCAAGCTGCCGGAGCCCTACCAGGGGGCCGGCTCGATGCTGTTCTCGCGCCTGCTGGTGGAGGAGGCCGGCGTCGCCGTCGCGCCCGGCGCCGGGTTCGGCGAATACGGCGAGGGCTACGTGCGCATCGGTCTGGTCGAGAACGAGCACCGCATCCGCCAGGCCGCGCGCAACGTGAAGAAGTTCCTGGCCGACTCCGACCGCATCCTGGGCAAGGCCCACAACGCCATGGCGGCGCCATGAGCCTGGCCATACCCAATCATCCGCTCATCCCGGCGAACGCCGGGGCCCGGAGTCAGCCTGAGCGGCTGGTGGGCTTCAGCCGGGCCCGGGCGTTCGCCGGCGTGATCGGAGAGTGAGATGACCGACAAGACCTGGCGCATCGGCGTCGCGGGCCTGGGCACCGTCGGGGGCGGGTTGCTGCAGTTCCTGGCCGAGCGGCCGGACTTCGCCCCGGCCGGCGGCGAGGCCGTGGTGGCCGGCGTCTGCGCCCGCTCGCGCTCGCGGCAGCGGTCCGTCGACATCTCCGGCCTGCCCTGGTTCGACGATCCGGTGGCGCTGGCGACCTCGCCAGACATCGACCTGTTCGTCGAGCTGGTGGGCGGCTCCGACGGTCCGGCCAAGGCCGCGGTCGAAGCGGCGCTGAAGGCCGGCAAGCCGGTGGTCACCGCCAACAAGGCCCTGATCGCCGAGCACGGCGCCGAACTGGCCGCCCTGGCGGAGGCCGCGGGCGTCCCCCTGCTGTTCGAGGCCGCCGTCATGGGCGGCACGCCGGCGGTGAAGATGCTGCGCGAGGCCATGGTCGGGGACGACGTCGTCGGCGTGGCCGGCATCCTCAACGGCACCTGCAACTTCATCCTCAGCGAGATGGAGCAGCGGGGCGCGGCCTTCGCCGAGGTGCTGACCGAGGCCCAGCGCATGGGCTACGCCGAGGCCGATCCGACCATGGACGTCGGCGGCTTCGACGCGGCGCACAAGGTGACCATCCTGGCCGCCCTGGCCTTCGGCTGCGCGCCCAACTTCGCCGCCGCGGAGATCGAGGGCGTCGACCAGGTCGACCAGCTGGACATCCGGCTGGCCCGGGACCTGGGCTATCGCATCCGGCTGGTCGCCTCGGCCGACCGCACGCCCGACGGGGTCGCGGTCAGGGTGCATCCTTCCCTGGTTCCGCTGGGCCACCCCCTGGCCGAAACCCGCGGGGCGCTCAACGCCCTGTTCATCGAGGGGACCCGCATCGGCCGCATCTTCATCCAGGGACCGGGCGCGGGCGCGGGGCCGACCGCCGCCGCCGTCGCCGCCGACATCGCCGATGTGATGACCGCCGCCGTCCGGCCGGTGTTCCAGGCGCCGGCGGGGACCTTGAAGCCCTTCGTCGCGGTCGCCCCGACGCGGCGGGTCGGCAAGGCCTATCTGCGACTGCTGGTCAGGGACCAGCCGGGGGTGATCGCGGCGGTGTCCGAAACCCTCGCCGAGTGCGGTGTCTCCATCGACAGCTTCCTGCAGAAACCGGTCGAGGACGCCGGCGGCGTGCCCATCGTGCTGACCACGCACGCCATCGCCGAGTCGGTTCTCACCGACGCGATAAACCGCATCGAAAAGCTGTCGGCCGTGCTAGAGCGTCCACGGCTGTTGCGCATCGCGCGCATCTGAGAATCCGCCGACAATCTGGCTGAGGGCTCCGGACGGGGCCGGGAGACAAGATCGAATGAGTTCCGATACGCTTGACCGCGGTCTGGTGCTTGACGCCGTCCGGGTGACGGAGGCCGCCGCGATCGCCGCCTGGGGGCTGGTCGGCCGGGGCGACGAGAAGGCCGCGGACCAGGCCGCTGTCGACGCCATGCGCAATGCGCTCAACGAGCTTTCGATCACCGGCGTCATCGTCATCGGCGAGGGCGAGCGCGACGAGGCGCCGATGCTCTACATCGGCGAGAAGGTGGGCAGCGGCAAGGGGCCGCGCGTCGACATCGCCCTCGACCCGCTCGAGGGCACGACCCTGACGGCCAAGGCCATGGCCAACGCCCTGGCGGTGATGGCCTGGGCGCCGGCGGGCACGCTGCTGAACGCGCCCGACACCTACATGGACAAAATCGCCTGCGGACCGGGCTATCCGGACGGGGTCATCGACCTGGACGCGACCCCGGCCCGGAACGTCGAGGCCCTGGCCGCGGCCAAGGGCGTGACGCCCGACCAGATCACCGTCTGCGTGCTGGACCGCCCCCGCCACGCCGAGATCATCGCCAGCCTGCGGGCGGTCGGCGCGCGGGTCCACCTGATCACCGACGGCGACGTGGCGGGCGTGATCAACACCGCCGATCCCGAAACCGGCATCGACCTCTACATCGGCCAGGGCGGGGCGCCCGAGGGCGTCCTCGCCTGCGCGGCGCTGAAGTGCGTCGGCGGCCAGTTCCAGGGCCGGCTGGTGTTCCGCAACAACGACGAGCGCGCCCGCGCCGCCCGCTGGGGCATCACCGACCTGGACCGCAAGTACACCCTTGGCGAGATCGTCCGCGCCGACGCCATCTTCGCCATGACCGGGGTCACCAAGGGCGCCCTGCTCGACGGGGTGCGGTTCGAGAACGGGACCGTCCACACCCATTCGCTGGTGATGAATTCCTCCACCCGCACGGTGCGCGAAGTGCGGATGAAGCGGCCGCTCTGACCATGGCCGACGGCGCGGGCGAGCTCGGCTTCCTCGGCGTCCGGCGATCGCTCTCGGGCCGGGCCTGGCGCTGGCGGTCGGCCGACGCGGCGACCACGCGCGAGCATCAGCTGCGCCACGGCCTCGCCGAACCCCTGGCCCGCGCCCTGGCCGCGCGGGGAATCGGGGTCGATGCCGCGCGGGACTTCCTGACGCCCTCGCTGCGGGCCCAGTTCCCCGACCCGTCGAGCTTCGCCGACATGGACCTGGCGGCGCGGATCCTGGTCGACGCCGCCGAGGCCGGCCGGCCGATGGCGGTGTTCGCCGACTACGACGTCGACGGGGCCGCCAGCGCCGCCCAGCTGGTGCGCTGGTTCCGGGCCCTGGGCCGCGACCTGCCGATCTACGTGCCCGACCGGGTGACCGAGGGCTACGGCCCGAGCCCCGCCGCCTTCCGCCACCTCAAGGAGCAGGGCGCCGAGCTGGTGGTCACGGTCGACTGCGGGGCGGCGGCCCACGACGCCCTGCACGCCGCCCGGGAGATCGGCCTCGAGGTCGTTGTCATCGACCACCATCTGATGCGCGGCGACCCGCCGCCGGCCGCCGCCCTGGTCAATCCCAACCGTCCGGACGATGCGTCGGGGCAGGGGCATCTGGCCGCCGCCGGCGTCACCTTCGTGCTGCTGGCCGCGCTCAACCGCGAGGCCCGTCGTCGCGGCCTGTTCGAGGGGCGGCCCGAACCGGACATTCGCCGGTGGCTCGACCTGGCGGCCATGGGCGCCATCTGCGACGTGACCCCGCTGACCGGTTTCAACCGCGCGCTCGCCGCCCTCGGCCTGCGGGCCATGTCGAACTGGGAAAATCCGGGCCTCAAGGCGCTGCTGGAGGCGGCCAGGGGGCAGGGGTCGGCGACGACGTTTCATGCCGGCTTCATCCTGGGGCCGCGGGTCAACGCCGGCGGGCGCATCGGCCGCTCGGACCTGGGCGCCCGGCTGCTCGCCACCGACGATCCGGCCGAGGCCCGGGCGCTGGCCGAGGAGCTCGACGCCCTCAACGCCTCCCGCAAGGACGTCGAGAAGGGCGTCATCGACGCGGCGGTCGTGGCCATCGAGCGGGACAGCAATTTCAACCCCGAGGCGCCGGCCATCGTCGTCGCCGGCGACGGCTGGCACCCGGGCGTCGTCGGCATCGCCGCCGCCAGGCTGCGCGAACGCTACCGCCGGCCGGTCCTCGTCATCGGGATCGACCGGCTCGCCGACGTGGGCAAGGGGTCGGGTCGCTCGCAGCCGGGCGTCAACCTCGGCCGGGCGGTGCAGGCGGCCTTCGACGAGGGACTGCTGCTGGCCGGCGGCGGGCACGCCATGGCGGCCGGGCTGACCGTCCGCCCCGCGGCCATCCCGGACCTGCGCGCGTTCCTCTGCGAGCGGCTCGCCGGCGAAATGGCCGCCGCCGCCGAACAGGACGCGCTGGAGATCGATGCGCTGGTCACCCCCTCCGGCGCCACGCGCGGGCTGTGGACCGAGTTCCAGCGCCTGGCGCCGTTCGGACAGGGCAATCCCGAGCCCACCTTCGCCCTGGCCGATGTCAGGATCGAGCGGCCGACGCCGCTGCGGGGCGGCCACGTCCGGGTCACCCTCGCCGACCCGTCGGGCGGGCGGCTGAAGGCCGTCGCCTGGCGGGCCGAAGAGACCGAGGCGGGGCGCCGCCTGCTGTCCGGCGGCGGCGGGGCCCACGTCGCCGGCCGCCTGAAACCCGACGACTGGCAGGGCCGTCAGGGCGTCGAACTGGAGATCGAGGACGTCGCCGATCCCCGGATGGTTTCGCCCTGAAAAAGTGGCGGGGGACGGGGTTGCGGACCCGGGGGAACGCGGCTATATCGCCGGCTCTTCGCGCTGCGCGCCCTTCGTCTATCGGTTAGGACTCCAGATTTTCAATCTGGCAAGAGGGGTTCGATTCCCCTAGGGCGTGCCACCGCGAAACACCCCCGCAACGAGAGCGTCATTCCGTCAGCATGCGGCCAATTGTCGCGGCTCGCCCCCGAGTCGTCGCGCAGGCGAATTCGGACATTGACGGCTCTCCTCATGCGAGAACAGTGTTATACTGGGGCGCTCGTCCAGATGGGACTTGGGACGGGGCAGAGGGGCGGAATGTCAGGTTACGATTTCGAGGGCCAGGAGCCGCACGAGGAATCGGTGCGGATCAATGGCCGTGTGAAGTGGTTCGACGCAGGCAAGGGCTACGGCTTCATCGTTCCGGACGATCCGAGCCAGACCGGCCTGAAGGACGTGCTGCTGCATATCAGCTCGTTGCGGAACGCCGGCCGCGAGTCGGCCCCGGAAGGGGCGACGATCACCTGTGACGTGGTTCGTCGGCCCAAGGGCTGGCAGGTCTCCGACATCGTCGAGCTGGACGAAAGCGCCGCGCCGCCCGCGAGCGACCGCCCGCAACGCCGGTTCGAGCACGAGGGCGGCGGATTCCGCCGGGAGCGGATGGGCGGGGGCTTCGGCCGGCACGATGGTCCGCGACGCGGCCCGCAGCTGCGGGCGGACGGCCCGCTCGAACGCTGCACGGTCAAATGGTTCAACCGCACCAAGGGCTACGGTTTCGTGGTGCGCGACGGCGAGCCGGGCGATATCTTCGTCCACATCGAGACCCTGCGCCGCAGCGGCCTCGACGACCTGCAGCCCGGCGAAGGCGTGATGGTGCGCTTCGCCGAAGGGCCCAAGGGTCTGGTGGTGGCCGAGATCGCGGCGTCCTGACGCCCGACGCTTCAGGAGTATCCCGTGAGCCGCATGACGCGCAGCGCCGGCCGGACGCCTGTCCTCGCCGCGGTCCTGCTGGCCGCCCAGCTGTCGACGAGCGCCTGCGGCGCCGAGCCGCTCGCGCCCGATCCGGTTCCGCCCGCGGCCGCGTCGCTCGAGACCCTGACGATCGAGACCACGCGCGGCCCGGCGGCGTTCCGGGTCGAGATCGCCGACGACGAGGCCGAGCGCCAGCGCGGGCTGATGTTCCGGGACCGGCTGGCCCCGGACGCCGGCATGCTGTTCATCTGGACCCGGGCGGCGCCGCGGGCCTTCTGGATGAAGAACACCCTGATCCCGCTGGACATCATCTACATCGGCGCCGACGGCCGCATCGTCTCGATCGCGGCGATGACCGAGCCCTTCTCCGAGGAGCCGATACCGTCGGACGGCCCGGCGCTCGGCGTGCTGGAGATCGCCGGCGGCCGCGCCGCCCAGCTGGGCGTCAAGCCGGGTGACCGGGTTCGGCACCGGATCTTCCCGCGGTGAGCGAGACCGAGGAACGGGTCCCCGAGCCGCCCGAGGGATTCCGGCGGTCGAGCCGGGGCCCCTTCACCAGCCACAACGGCCCGATGTTCCATCGCGAGGTCGAGGGCGGTCCGCCGCAACACGCCTTCTTTGTGCTCGGACGGCACTGCAACAGCCTGGGCATCGTCCACGGCGGCATGTTGTCGACCTTCTTCGACGGCCTGGTGGCCGGCGCGGTGGCGCGCGCCACGGGGGCGACGCCGGTGACGGTGCATCTGTCGCTCGACTTCCTGGCGATGGCGCGGGCCGGGGAGTGGGTCACGGGCGAGGCGCGGGTGACGCGCCAGGCGCGCGACCTGGTCTTCGCCGAAGGCGTCGTCCGGGTCGGGACCCGCGAGGTCCTGCGCGGCTCGGGCGTCTTCAAACCCATGCACCGCAAGGCCGGCTAGCCGCCCCATGGACAGTCGCACCGACCTGGCCGACCGCATCGTCGACCTGTTGCCCCGCCTTCAGCGCCTGGCGCTGGCGCTGTCGGGCGATCCGGACCTCGCCCGCTCGCTGACCCATGACGCCGTCGACCGGGCCCTGGACCGGCTGGACGGCTGGCGTCGCGACACCCGGCTGGACGTCTGGCTGTTCCGGCAGCTGATCGCCTGGTGGACCGAGACGGGCTCGCCGTCGCGGCCGGCGTCCGCCGGCGAGGCGGCGGCCCGGCTTGTCGCCGCCCTGCCGGACGATCAGCGCCTGGCGGCGGCGCTGGTGCTCGTCGACGGCTGCAGCTATCGCGAGGCGGCGGACATCCTGGCCGTCACGCCCGGCGTCGTCGCCGGCCGGCTGGCCCGGGCCCGGGAAGCGCTGCTGCAGGGACTGGCGCAATGATTCCGCGGGAAGAGCTGGGCGCCTTCGCCGACGGCGAACTGCCGGCCGAGGCGGCGGCCCGGGTGGCGGCCGAAGTCGAGGCCGATCCGGCCCAGGCCGCCGCGCTGGAGCGGCTGCGCGCGCTTCGCCGCCAGATCGCCGAGGCCTACGCCCAGGCGACGGGCGAGCCGCCGGCGCCGCGCACCGAGGCCATGATCCGCGCCCGGCTCGGGCCCGATCTCAGCAACGTCGTCAGCTTCCGCCCGGCCCGGTCGGAAATCCGGCGGGGCCTGGGCGGCCTGGCCTGGACGGTGTTGGTCCTGCTCCTGCTGCTGGCCGGCATGGCCGCGGGCGGGCGCCTGGCCCGCGGCTTCGGCGACCCCGCCCACGACGCCGTCCGCGGCGCCCTGGCGAGGGGCCTGGACCGGGCGACGACGGGGCGCCCGCTGGCCCTGCGGGTCGGCCGCCTGACGGTCACCCGGACCTTCTCGATCCGCGACGGTTCGCCCTGCCGCCAGTTCCGGCTCGAGGCGCCGGACGGCCCGGTCTCGGGCCTGGCCTGCCGGGACGCGCGCCGCTGGCGGCTGCGGGCGCTGGTCAACGAACAGGGCCTGATCGGCGCCGACTACGGCGCCGACGACGCGGCGCGGGCCGGCGGATCCGTGGTCGCGGAGATGGCCAGGGTCCTCGGCGCGGGCCCGACCTTCGACGCCGCCGCCGAGACGCGCTGGCGCAAGGCGGGGTGGGACCGGCGCCGCGTCGCCGCCCGCTGACCGCGCCAAGACACGATGCGGTCAGACGGAATCGTCCGACCGTTGAATCGTACTTGAGAGTCAAAAGCGTAGAGCCTGATTCAGGGTCCGGATCGGTTCGATCTGAACCCGTCAGGCTCTATCCGTTTGCTCCGCCGGGCGAAGGTTTGTAGACCAGCCTTTCCGCCGGCCACGGGGCGTAGCGCAGCCTGGTAGCGCATCTGCTTTGGGAGCAGAGGGTCGCGTGTTCGAATCACGCCGCCCCGACCAGCGGACCGGAACAACCATCGAGGCCGTCCATGCTCGCCCGCATCTATCGCCCCGCCAAGACCGCCATGCAGTCGGGCAAGGCCAAGACCAGAGACTGGGTGCTGGAGTTCGAACCGGCCGCCGCCCGGCGCAACGATCCCCTGACCGGCTGGACCCAGTCGACCGACATGAACGGGCAGGTCCGGCTGAGCTTCGAGACGCGCGAGGAGGCGGTCGCCTACGCCCGCAAGCACGGCGTCCCCTTCCGGCTGTTCGACGCCAAGGAGCCCAGGCGGATCATCAAGGCCTACGCCGACAACTTCGCCGCCGGCCGCAAGCAGTCCTGGACGCATTAGGACGGGGACGCGCGCCTTGGCGCGTGTCCGGGCCGCTTCGGGGGACACGCACTAAAATGCATGTCCCCGGCGGCGAACGCCGCTACATCGCTGCCAGAGACCCCGTAGCTCAACCGGATAGAGCATCCGCCTTCTAAGCGGACGGTTGCAGGTTCGAGTCCTGCCGGGGTCGCCAGGCCTTCGTCAGCGGTAGGGCTTGCCCGCCTCCAGCAGGGCGCGCAGCTGGGCGACGGTCTTGCCGGTTTTCAGCTCGTAGTGCGGGGCGTCGGGAAAGCTCTTCCAGTCGCCGCCCCAGGCCAGGTCCGGGACCGCGGCCTTGGCCCGCGCCGCCAGCGCCCGGTAGGCGTCCATCTGCGCCCGGGTGGCGCCGGCGTAATAGGTCCCGCCCTCGAACAGGCCGACGTCCCAGGCGACGCCGAAGTTGTGGTTGCTCTGTCCGCCCCGGGCCCGCGTCACCGGCTTGCGGTTGCGCTCGCGGGTGCGGCCGATGGCGTAGAGGGTGTCCTGTTCGGCGTAGGTCCGCGTGCCCGACAGGATCCTGCACGTCAGGGGCATCTCCCTGGCGGCGGCCATGAACCGCCGCGCCGCGACCTGGGCCTCGGGCGTCAGGGTGGCGATGGCCGCCTCGCTTCGCGGATCGACGCGGCCATGCTCGGCCCGGATCGCCTCGGTGCGGGCGATGAAGGCGTCCTCGGCGGCGTCGACGGCGGCGCTCCATTTGCCGTCCCGGGGGCCGGCGTAGAAGCCGCCGACCGACAGCAGCCGTTGCAGGAACAGGATGTCCGACTTGAACAGCTGTGCGCTCATGATCGTCCTCCCAGGCCGGCTCGCGCCTCAGGAGAGCACCGCGCGCCACGCACGGCAAGGGGGTCTCAGGCGAGGGCGTCGAGGCCGCGGCGCAGGTCGGCGATCAGGTCGTCAGGATTCTCCAGCCCGACATGCAGCCGGATCAGCGGCCCGCCGGGGTCGATGGCCACGGTCCGCGGCTTCAGCTGGGGATCGCAGACGATGGCCAGGCTCTCGAACCCGCCCCAGGAGAAGCCCAGGCCGAACAGCTCCAGCGCGTCCAGGAAGGCCGCCGTCCTGGACGCATGGGCGGGCGCCAGCACGAAGCCGAACAGGCCGCAGGCGCCGGTGAAGTCGCGCGACCACAGGGCGTGGCCCGGATCGCCGGGCAGGGCCGGGTGGAGCACGCGCAGCACCTCGGGCCGCCCGGCCAGCCATCGGGCGATCCGGAGCCCGCTCTCGCCGTGTCGCTCCAGTCGCGTCGCCAGGGTGCGCAGGCCGCGCAGGGCCTGGTAGGCGTCGTCCGGCGAGACCGACCAGCCGTGGTCGTGCACGGCCCGCTCCAGCGCCCTGACCACCGCCGGATCCCGCGCCGCGGCGGACCCCATGAAGACGTCGGAATGGCCGCAGACGTACTTGGTCAGGGCCTGGACGCTGATGTCCGCGCCATGGGCCAGCGGCTTGAACAGCCGCCCGGCCGCCCAGGTGTTGTCGACCAGGGTGAGGATGCCCCTGGCCCGGGCCGCGGCGGCGATGGCGGCCACGTCCTGCATCTCGAAGGTCAGGGAGCCGGGCGATTCCATCACGATCAGACGCGTCTGCGGCCGGGCCAGGGCGAGGATGGCGCCGGCGTCCAGCCGCGGGTCGTGATAGTCGACGGCCACGCCGAACCGCGCCAGCACATGGTCGGCGAACAGGCGCACCGGCTTGTAGACGCTGTCGACGATCAGCACGTGGTCGCCGGCCTTCAGCACGGCCATCATCGCGGCGGTGACCGCCGCCAGTCCCGAAGGAAACAGCGCCACGCCGCTCGCTCCCTCCAGCTCGGCCAGGGCGTCCATCAGGGCGAACTGGGCCGACAGGCCGGCGCGGCCGTAGCCGAGCGTGCCGTCGTAGAGCGCTTCGGCGCTGGGCAGCAGCACGGTCGAGCCGCGCTGTATGGCGGGGCCCACCGTCGCTGCCGGCAGGCCTTCGCGGCGGCCGGCGTGGATCAGGCGAGTTTCTTCGTCCATGCGGTTGCCAGTCCCGGGCGGCGCGGGCGATGCTGCGCCCGACACCCATAAGGCGGCGAAGGCCCGCCGATCAAGGAAGCCGCCGTGAAGAGACGCTCCCTCGCCGTTCTGGTCGCCGTCCTGGCGATCACCGGCTGCGAGCGGGCGCCCGCGGTCTCCCAGGCGCCGGACGAGGTTCCGGTGACGGACGACCCGAGGGCGGCGACGCCCGCCAGCCGGACCCTGGCGGCGGTGCGGGCGCGGGGCGCCTTGCGCTGCGGCGTCAATCCAGGGCTCGCCGGCTTTTCCCAACCGGACGCTCGCGGCCGCTGGCGCGGCTTCGACGTCGACTTCTGCCGGGCCCTGGCCGCGGCCGTGCTCGGCGACCCCGACCGCGTGGCCTACGTGCCGCTGACCAACGACCAGCGCCTGCCGGCGCTCAAGGCCGGCCAGGTCGACCTGCTGTCGCGCAACACCACCTGGACCTTCAGCCGCGACGCGGGGCTGGGCGTCGACTTCGCCGGGGTCAGCTACTACGACGGCCAGGGCTTCCTCGCCCCGCGCGACCTCGAGCTGGAGAGCGCCGCCGAACTGTCGGGCGCCCGCATCTGCGTGCAATCCGGCTCGACCAGCGCCCTGAACCTGCGCGACTGGTTCGCCGCCCGCTCGATCAACTGGACGCCGGTGCTGGCGCGCACCGAGGCCCGGGCGCGGCAGGACTACGAGCGCGAGGTCTGCGATGTCTTCTCGGCCGACGTCTCGGCCCTGGCCTCGGCCCGGGCGACGCTCGCCGACCCCAACGCCCACGTCCTGCTCCCCGAGGTCATCTCCAAGGAGCCGCTGGGGCCGGTGGTGCGCCAGGGCGATCCGGGATGGACCGACATTGTCCGCTGGACGCTGAACGCCCTGATCCTGGCCGAGGAACTGGGCGTCACGGCGCGGTCCGCCGAGGGGATGCGCAAGGACTCGGCCTCGCCCGAGGTCCGCCGCCTGCTCGGCGCCGAAGCCGGCTTCGGGGCGATGCTGGGGCTCGACGACGCCTGGGCGCTCAGGGCGATCAGGGCGGGCGGAAACTACGGCGAGATCTTCGACCGCAACCTGGGCCGGGATTCGGCGCTGAACCTGGAGCGCGGCCTCAACGCCCTGTGGAACGCCCGTCGCCCGGGCCTTCTCTACGCCCCGCCGCTGCGCTGAGGCGCGATGCGGTCGGACGGAATCGTCCCACCGTTGAATCGTGCTTTGGAATCAAGAGTGTAGTGCCTGATTCACGGTCCAGATCGGTTCGATCTGAATCCATCAGGCCCTACGCTTCGTCCTCGCCTCCGACGACGCGTCCGGTCGGGCCGCGGCGCGGGCGGGGACCAGCTCGCGGACTTGCGCCAGCGCCTCGCCGCGCCAGTCGCCGAGGCCTCCGATCCTGGCGTCGATCATCCCGGCGGCCCAAACGCCCCAGGCCATCCCGGCCATCCTGGGGACTGGGTTCCGGCCACGCCTCAGTCCGCCTTCGAGGCGCCGCGGACGTACGGCAGGAAGAACAAATACGTGCCGCTCACCATCAGCAGGATCAGCGGGAAGAGTGCGGTCAGCCCGATCCAGGTCGCCTGCTGTCCGGTGAACAGGGCGACGAGGTTGAGGATCACCGTGGCCATGAAGATCATGGACAGCCAGCGGTGGGCCTTGCGGATGAACGCGTTCATGGAAGCCTCCTAGATTCGTGGGCGGGCCGGATCGGGTCGCGCCAGGACCTGTTCCAGCTTGTCGAAGTTGTTGCGCCAGCCGATCTGGGCGCCGCCGAAGGCGCGGGGCTGGTCGGGCCGGAACCCCGTCTGCTCCATGCGCAGGCGCGTGCCGGCGGCGGTCGGCGTGAGGGTGAAGGTGACGACGCTTCTCAGCCGGAAGGCCGGATCGTCGCTGTCGAAGTCCCAGCGGTAGGCGAGCGATCGTTCCGGCTCGACCTCCAGCACCTCGCAGTCCAGCACCCCGCCCCATTCGCCGCGCAGGTTGAAGCGGCGGCCGACCTCGGGCGCGAAGTCGTTCTTCATCAGCCACGCCTCGATCAGGGGCGGCTGGGTGAGGGCGCGCCAGAGGCGTCCGGGCGGGACGGAGAACTCGCGCTCGACCACGACCGAGCGGGTTTCGACGGCGGTCACAGGTCGATCCTCCGGAGCAGGTCTTCCAGCCTGTCGAAGCGGTGCTCCCAGAAGGCGGTCATCTCGCTGGTCCAGTCGAGCAGGGGGGCGAGGGCGCTGAGCTGGGCGCTGTAGTGGGTCTGGCGCCCGTCGGGGCGCCCGCGCACAAGGCCCGCCGCCTTGAGGACCCCCAGGTGCCTGGAGACCACCGGCTGGGAGACGCCGGCCTTTTCCGTCAGCGCTCCGACGGTCACCTCGCCCTCCCGGCACAGGCGCTCGAACAGCGCCCGTCGGGTGGGGTCGGCGAGGGACCGGAAGATGGCGTCGGGCGTGGCGGACATGGGTGACGTATACTCGACGGGCTATGGGTTATCGCATAGCCAATCAGGTATGTATCCGTCAAGCGGCGCTCAGCGGAGCGTCAGCCGCATGGCGCAACGGTCGGGCAGGCCGCGCCGGGCCTCGTCCGCGAGCACCCTGTCCAGGTGGGCCGCGGGGGCGCCATTCTCGACGGCCTCAAACCCAAGCCGGGAATAAAAGGGCGCGTTCCAGGGCACGGACCGGAAGGTGGTGAGGGTCAGCGAGTCGAGAGTCCGCGCCCGCGCCCACTGCTCGGCGGTCTCCATCAGCCGGCGTCCGACGCCCTTCTGCTGATGGTCGGCGGCGACGGCCAGCTCCCAGACATGCAGATCGCGGCCCACCGCCTGGGTCGCCACGAAGCCGATCAGGATGTCGTTCTCGGTCGCCACCCACACGCTCCCGAGCTGGATCAGGGCGGCGTAGGGAGGCGCGAGCGAGGGTTCGATGTCGGGGCCGCCGCCATTGGCGATCCAGGCCAGTTCAGGGATGGCCGCGAAGGCCCGATCGGCGGACTCCTCCACGGCGACCAGCGCCTCGATCTCGTCCGGGCGGGCGAGGCGGATGACAGAATTCACACGGGCCCCGTGACGACGGGCGTGTCCTCGCGCCCGCCCCACTCGGCCCAGGAGCCGTCGTAGACGGCGGCGCGATCCTTGCCGAGGCGGGCGAGGGCCAGGGCGATGATGGTGGCGGTGATGCCCGAACCGCAGGAGGCGATCACCGGCCGGTTGACGTCGACGCCGGCTGTTTCGAACAGCGCCGCCAGCTGCGCCGCCGGCTTCATCGTGCCGTCCGGGGCCAGCAGGTCCGAGGCGGGCAAGCAGAAAGCCCCCGGCATATGGCCGCCGCGCAGGCCGGCGCGGGGTTCCGCCTGCTCGCCGGTGAAGCGGGCGGCGGGACGGGCGTCCAGCACCTGCTCCTTGCCGCTTTCGAGCGCGCGCTTCACCTGGCCCAGGTCGCGCACCAGGTCGGAGCTGTAGCGGACAGTGAAATGGCGCTCCTGCGGCGCCGGCGGGGCGTCGGACACGGGCCGTCCCTCGGCGATCCACTTGGGCAGGCCGCCGTCGAGCACCACGACATCCTCGTGGCCCATGGCCCGGAAGGTCCACCACACCCGCGCCGCCGAACGCAGGCCGAGCTGGTCGTAGACCACCATTCGCGAACCGTCCCCCAGGCCCAGCTTGCGGACCCGCGAGGCGAACTTGACCGGATTGGGCAGCATGTGGGGCAGGGGCGAGGTCTCGTCGGCGATCTCGTCGATGTCGAAGAAGACGGCGCCCGGGATGTGAGCCAGGGCGAACTCGGCCTTCGCGTCGCGGCCCTCATGGGGGAAGTACCAGCTGGCGTCGATGATCCGGACGTCCGGCGCGCCAAGGTGGTCGGCGAGCCAGGCGGTCGTGACGAGCGGGTCGGCCATGCGGGTCAGGTCTCCAGCCAGCGGGGCGTGGGCAGGCCGCGCTCCCTCAGGAACGCGGGGTTGAACAGCTTCGACTGATAGCGCGATCCGTAGTCGCACAACACCGTCACGATGGTGTGGCCAGGGCCCATTTCGCGCGCCAGCCGCACGGCCCCGGCGATGTTGATTCCCGACGAGCCGCCGAGACACAGTCCCTCGTGCTCCACCAGGTGGAAGATCACCTCCAGCATCTCGGCGTCGTCGATGCGCCAGGCGTGGTCGACGGCCAGTCCCTCGAGGTTGGCGGTGATGCGGCCCTGACCGATGCCTTCGCTGATCGAGCCGCCCTCCGCCTTCAGCTCGCCGGTCCGGTAGTAGCTGTAGAGGGCGGCCCCGTGCGGGTCGGCGAGGCCGATCTGGACACGACGGTTCCGCGCCCGCAGCGCGGCCGCCACGCCGGCCAGGGTGCCCCCCGAGCCGACGGCGCAGACGAAGCCGTCGACGCGCCCGCCGGTCTGGTCCCAGATCTCCGGGCCGGTCGTGCGCTCGTGCGCCTCGCGGTTGGCGACGTTGTCGAACTGGTTGGCCCAGATGGCCCCGTTCGGCTCGGTCTTCGCCAGGTCTTCCGCCAGCCGGCCGGAGTAGCGGACATAGTTGTCGGGGTTGGCGTAGGGGACGGCGTCCACCTCCACCAGCTCGGCGCCGGCGAGGCGGATGGCGTCCTTCTTTTCCTGGCTCTGGGTTCGGGGAATGACGATGGTCGTTCGGTAGCCGAGCGCCGCGCCGACCATGGCCAGGCCGATGCCGGTGTTGCCGGCGGTGCCCTCGACGATCCGGCCGCCGGGTTTCAGCAGTCCCTTCGCCTCGGCGTCGCGGATGATGCCCAGCGCCGCCCGATCCTTCACCGACTGGCCGGGATTGAGGAACTCGGCCTTGCCGAGAATCTCACAGCCCGTCGCCTCGCTGGCCGCCTTCAGGCGGATCAGCGGCGTATTCCCGATGGCGTCGAGGACGCTTGCAGCGATGGTCATGGAGGGTTCGGCCCCGGTCTCTGGAGCCCTCTAGATCGTGTCGCGGCCCTGAGAGGCAAGCGCAGTTTTTCTAAAGGTGCGAGGGGCGAGGGGCGAGATCCGGCGCCGACCGTCTCGCCTCTCGGCCCTCGTCCCTACGCCTTGCTCAGGCTCAGCTGCACCACGTTCGTCCGCTCGGTGCGGAACCCCGCCTCGCAGTAGCTGAGGTAGTAGCGCCACATCTTGCGGAAGCGCTCGTCGAAACCGAGCCGGCGGATGTCGTCCCAGGCGGCCTCGAAGCGCTGGCCCCATTCGGCCAGGGTGTCGGCGTAGTGCTGACCGTAACGGACCACCCCGCTCCACTGCAGGCCGGACCTCGCGACCAGGGGGCGCAGGACTTCCTCGCTCGGCAGCATGCCGCCGGGGAAGATGTACTTCTGGATGAAGTCGGCGCGCCGGCGATAGACGCTGAAGAACTCGTCGCGAATGGTGATGATCTGCAGCCCGGCCCGGCCGCCGGGGGTGAGCACGTCGCGGATCTTGCCGAAGTAGGTGGGCCAGTATTCCTCGCCGACGGCCTCGAACATTTCGATCGAGGCCACCCGGTCGAAGCGGCCCTCGACGTCGCGATAGTCGACGAGGCGGATGTCGGCCTTCTCGGCCAGACCCTGGTCGAACAGGCGCTTGCGGGCGAAGTCGTACTGTTCCCGCGAGATGGTGATCCCGGTCACCCTGGCGTCGACCTCGCCGGCGGCGAACTCGGCGAAGCCGCCCCAGCCGCAACCGATTTCGAGCACGCTCTGGCCGGCCTTCAGGTCCATGGCCCGGGCCAGGGCCGCGTACTTGTTGCGCTGGGCGGCGTCCAGGGCCTGTCCCGGCCGCTCGTAGACCGCCGCGCTGTAGGTCATCGTCCGGTCGAGCCAGCGTTCGTAGAACCGGTTTCCCAGGTCGTAATGGGCGTGGATGTTCCGGCGGGAGCCGCGCCGGTCGTTGCGGCGCATCAGGTGGGCGACGAAGTCGATGGCCCGCACCAGCGGATTGCCGGCCACCAGCGCCTGCAGCCGGTCGAAGTTGAGGGCGAAGGCGGTGAGCAGGGCGGACAGGTCGGGCGTGTCCCATTCGCCGGCCATGTAGCCCTCGGCGAACCCCACGGACCCCCCCGCCAGGCAGCGGCGGATGAAGCGGTAGTCACGGACCACCAGGCGTGCGGCGGGGCCGGGCTCAGCCCCCGAGCAGGGGACCTCGACGCCGCCGGGCAGCACCCAGACGAGAGAGCCGTGGCTCCAGTTCTCCGCGCAGATGCGGACGGCCGTGCGGAACACCGCCGGGGCGGCGCGCAGGTCCGGCGGCTCAGGCGCGGGCCGGTACGCGGCGGACGTCAGTTCGGTCGTCGTCATCGGCGCTCCCTTCCGTCGGCTTCAACATACCACCGTTCACTCCCGCAGCGCGAGTGTGGAGCGTGGCGAGGCTGGTCCCGGCCGCGGGTCCAGGCGGCCGCGTAACCAGCGGAATTCCCTTGAGGACGAGGCGCAGGGCCTGCCAGTGAATGGCCGCGAAGGCGGTCAGGGTCATCAGCGGCATGCTGACGAACAGGCCGAGCAGCCGCGCGTCGCCGAGACGCCGACGTTCCAGGCGCAGGACGGCCGCGAAGTCCGGCCCGTCCCCCGTCGTCTTGACGATCGTGAGGCGCAGGCGGCGGCCCGGCGGCGAAACATCGAAGCGGTAGGCGCCTTCCGGGCCGAAGAAGGGCGAGACGAACAGGGCCTTGTCCGCCGACTGCCGCTGGCGTCCCCGGCCCGCGGCGGGCGCGACATAGGCATGGGTCTGGCCGAAGGTGTTGTTGACCTCGTAGATCACCGCCTCGAGCGCGCCAGCCTCGTCCTCGACGAAGAAGAGCGAGATCGGATTGAAGACGAAGCCCAGCACCCTGGGGAAGGTCAGCAGCCGGATGCGATGCGCGCTCGCGGCGAGGCCGGCCCCGGCCAGCCTGGCCTCGACCCAGTCGCGCAGCGGCCGGTCGTCGCGCCAGCCGTGATCGCGGCCGGAGAAGCTGAAGACGCCGAAGCGCCCTTCGCGGATCAGGCGCAGGCCGCGCAGGTCTTCCCCGATCCGGTCGACGTCGAGCAGCAGCTGGAACAGGCGGCGCCGGAAGGCGTGCGGCCGCGGCGTGCGGCGCCGGTGCGTCGTCTCGCCGACATAGAGCCAGGCGGTCATGCCGCTTCCCGCAGGGCGACGGTTTCGCCGAAGCCGGCGACGCGATGGTCGACGAAGGTCCAGGGGACCTGGCCCCCGAGCGCCAGCGCCGCCTTCACGCCCGAAGTCGCCCCGTCCTCGTGGAAACCGTAGCCGAGCCAGGCGCCGGCGTACCAGACGCCGCCCCGGCCCTGGATGCGGCCGAACCGGCGCTGGGCGGCGACGGCGGCGGCGTCGAACTGCGGGTGGTCGTAGCGGTAATCGCCGAAGGTCAGGGCCGGGTCGGGCGGCGGCGAGTTGAGGCTGACGAACAGCGGCCGGGCCGGATCGATCCCTTGCAGATTGTTCATCCAGTAAGTGACGTAAGGCCCGGTCTTTTCAAAGGGTTCGGCGACATAGTTCCAGCTGCTCCAGGCGCGGCGCCGGCGAGGCATCAGGGCGGGGTCGCGATGCAGCCAGGCGCGATTGGGCGCGTAGCGGATCGCCGCCAGCAGGGCCCGTTCCTCCGGGTCGGGCGCCGCGAGCAGGGCGAGCGCCTCGGGCGCGTGGCAGGCGAGGATCACCTGGTCGAAGCGGTCCTGGCGGCCCTGGTCGTCGCGGACCAGGACTCCGGCGGGCGTCCGCTCGACCCGCACGGCCGGGGCGCCCGTCCGGACGCGGCCGCCGAGCGCCGCGCCGATCCGGTCGACATAGCGCCGACTGCCCCCGACGACGGTGCGCCAGCTCGCAGGTTTGAACTGCAACAGACTGTGATTATGGAGAAAACGAAGGAAGCTCGCCGCCGGAAACTCGCCGATGCGCCCGTCCGTCGTGGACCAGATGGCCGCCCCCATCGGCAACAGGAACCGGTCCCGGAATCCGCCGCCGAACCGCCGCATCCGCAGCCAGGCGGCGAGCGTGAGGTCGTCGATGTCGCCGGCCAGCAGGTCGGAGCGCGCGACCGCGTAGAACCGCCGGATGTCGGCCAGCATGCCCAGGAAGTCCGGGCGCAAGATATTGCGCTTCTGGGCGAAGACGCCGCGCGGGAAGCTGGAGGACCACTCCACGCCCCCGCCGGCGCAGGCGAAGCTCATCTCGGTCCGGCGACTTTCGACGCCGAGCGCGGCGAACAGGCCCACGAGGTTGGGATAGTTGTCCTCGTTGTAGACGATGAAGCCGGTGTCGACGTCGACGCACGCGCCGTCATAGTCGATGGTGGCGGTGTTTGCGTGACCGCCCAGCCGACCGTCCGCCTCGTACAGGACGACGTCCCGGCGGTCCCTGAGGGCCCAGGCGGCCGAAAGGCCGGCGATCCCGGCTCCGACGACGGCGATTTTCATGCGGCGCTCCGGCGGCGTGGACGATGGCGTGATCGTCGCCGCCTCGCCGCCATGGCCCCGGTGCGTCGGTCACGGCCCTTCTACGGGGCGGCGCGCCGACCGGATCATCAGGTCCTGGCCGCCTCGTGCAGCGCCTTGAGCGTCGTCAGCAGGGCCCGCGCGCCGGACGTGGGCAGACAGCTGGGCCCGTCGCACAGCGCCTTGTCCGGATCGGGGTGGAATTCCAGGAAGACGCCGTCCGCCCCGGCCGCCACGGCCGCCCTGGCGATCACCGGCACGCCTTCGCGCCGGCCGCCCGTCGAGGCGCCGGCGGTGCGCGGATCGGCGCCCGGCAGCTGCACGGCATGGGTGGCGTCGATGGTCACCGGCGCGCCCAGCTTCTTCATCTCGCCGATGCCCAGCATGTCGACGACCAGGTTGTTGTAGCCGAAGCTGCTGCCCCGCTCGCACAGCACGATGGGCAGGCCCGGCGCCGCCTCGCGGGCCTTGTCGATGATGTTGCGGCAGTCCCAGGGGGCGATGAACTGGGCCTTCTTGACGTGCAGCACGCCGCCGGCCGCCGCGGTCGCCCGGGCCGTGGCCACGATCAGATCGGTCTGGCGGCAGAGGAAGGCCGGGATCTGCACCAGGTCGGCGACGGCGGCGACCGCCTCGGCCTGGCCGGGCTCGTGCAGGTCGGTGGCGATGGGAACGTCGAGGCGGGCCTTCACCTCGGCCAGCATGGCGAGGCCGTCCTTCAGCCCCGGACCCCGGTAGCTCTTGATCGAGGAACGGTTGGCCTTGTCGAAGCTGGCCTTGAACGCGAAGGGCAGGCTCAGATCGGCGCAGATGCCCTTCAGCTCGGCGCCCACCTCCAGCGCCAGCTCCAGGCTCTCCAGCACGTTGAGCCCGGCGATCACCGCCAGCGCCCGGCCGTCGCCGATCGCGAAGTTCCAGCGTTTCAGTTCAACGACGGCCATGGGGGTTTCCGCTCCCGGAGTTGATTGCGGGCCTGTATGCCTCGCCGGCGGCCGAATTGCGACCCGGCGTCCCGCGTCCTTCGACCCCCGGATCAAGTCCGGGGCTGCCCGGGATGACGTGACTCAGCGTACGTCATGGCGGGCAGCGCCAGAGGCGCGCGCCGAACCACGCAACCCCGCTTGACCGTCCCAACGTCAGAGCCCACACCCTGCGCGTCATGGACCTTGCTTCCCTCCAGTCGCTGCTGACCGCCGTGGCCGGCGTGCGCGTCGCCTGCGTCGGCGACGTCATGGTCGACCGCTTCGTCTACGGCGAGGTGACGCGGACATCGCCCGAGGCGCCGATCCCGGTGCTCGCCCGGGCCCGCGAGATCGCCATGCTGGGCGGCGCGGGCAACGTGGCCCGCAATGTCGCCGCGCTGGGCGGCCTGGCGGCCCTGACCGGCGTGGTCGGCGACGATCCGGCGGCGCACGAGGCCCTGGGCATGATCGGCGCCGAGAGCGGCATGGAGGGCCATCTGGTCGCCGACACGGCGCGGCCGACCACCGTCAAGACCCGCTATGTCGCCGCCGGGCAGCAGCTGCTGCGCGTCGACGCCGAGGATTCGCGTCCCGTCGGCCGCGAGGCCGAGGCCCGGCTGGTCGCCGCCGTGCGCCACGCGGCCGGCGGGGCCGGGGCCATCCTGCTGTCGGACTACGGCAAGGGGGCGGTGACGCCCAGGGTGATCGAGGCCTGCCTGCTCGCCGCCCGGGCGTCCGGCGCGCCGCTGATCGTCGATTCCAAAGCCCGCAGCTTCGCGCGCTACGGCGCCGCCGACATCGTCAAGCCCAACGCCGCCGAGCTGGCCGCCGCCACGGACCTGCCGACCAACACCGACGAGGAGGTGGAGGCCGCCCTGGCGCGCGCCCTCGACCTGTCGCGGGCCCGGGCGGTGCTGGTCACCCGCGCCGCCCGCGGCATGAGCCTGGCCGTGCGCGGGGAGGGCGTCCGCCACTTCCCCGGCCGTCCGCGCGAGGTCTTCGACGTCTCCGGCGCCGGCGACACGGCGCTGGCGGCGCTGGGCCTGGCCCTGGCCGCCGGGGCCGCGCCCGCGGACGCGGTCGCCTTCGCCCTGCTGGCCTCGGGCGTGGTGGTCGGCAAGGCCGGCACGGCGGTCGCCACGCCGCACGAGCTGATCGAGGCCGAGCTCGCCGCCCACATGGCCCCGGCCGAAGCCAGGGTCGTCACCGCCGCCCAGATGGCCGAGAAGGCCGAGGCCTGGCGCGCCCAGGGGCTGAAGGTCGGCTTCACCAACGGCTGCTTCGACATCCTGCACCGCGGCCACGTCGCCTATCTGGCCCAGGCCCGGGCCTGGTGCGACCGGTTGATCGTGGGGGTCAACAGCGACCGCTCGGTGCGCGCGCTGAAAGGCGAGGGGCGGCCCGTGAACGATCTGGAATCCCGCGCCCTGGTGCTGGCGGGCCTGGCCAGCGTCGACCTCGTGGCCCCGTTCGACGAGGACACGCCCGTCGCGCTGATCCGCGCGGCCCGGCCGGACGTTCTGATCAAGGGAGCCGACTACACCGTCGAGTCCGTGGTCGGCCACGACCTCGTCGCCGCCTGGGGCGGGGAGGTGAAGCTGGCCCCGATCGTGGAGGGCTATTCCACCACCGGCGCCATCGCCCGCATGACCGAGAAGGCCTGAACCATGAGCCGCCGCATCGTCTTCGTCACCGGCGGGGCCGGCTTCATCGGCTCCAACATCGTCGCCCGGCTGGCGCAGGACGAGGGCCTGGACCTGGTCGTCTGCGATCGCCTGCACGAGGCCGATCTCGGCAAGTGGCGCAACATCGCCAAGCACCCGATCGGCGACTTCGTGCCGCCCGAGGCCATGTTCGACTGGCTGGAGAAGCGTTGGCAGGACGTGGCCATGGTCATCCACATGGGAGCCATCAGCTCGACCACCGAGCCCGACGCCGACCGGATCATCCACACCAATTTCGGCCTGTCGCGGGACCTGTTCCGCTGGTGCGCCGACCGCCAGCGCCGCTTCATCTACGCCAGCTCGGCGGCGACCTATGGCGACGGCGCCCTGGGCTTCGACGACCGCGGCGATCTCGACCATCTGCGCGCGTTGCGGCCGCTCAACACCTACGGCTGGTCCAAGTCCCTGTTCGACCTGTTCGCCGCCCGCCAGGCCGCCCGCGACTACGCCCCGCCGCAGTGGGTCGGGTTGAAGTTCTTCAACGTCTACGGCCCCAACGAGGAACACAAGGCCTCGATGAAGTCGGTGGCCTCCCAGATCTGGCCGCACGTCAAGGCCGGCCACACCGTCCAGCTCTTCAAGTCGCACCACCCGGACTACGAGGACGGCGGCCAGCTGCGCGACTTCGTCTACGTGCGCGACGTCGCCGACGTGGTCGAATGGCTGCTGCGCAACGACAAGGTCAACGGGATCTTCAACCTCGGTTCGGGCAGGGCCCGCTCGTTCAGGGACATGGCCGAGGCGGTGTTCCGGGCCGCGGGCCGCGAGCCGGCCATCGAATACGCCCCCATGCCCCCGGCCATCCGCGACAAGTACCAGTACTTCACCGAGGCCAACATGGACCGCCTGCGCGAGGCCGGCTACCCGGGCCAGTCGACCCCGCTCGAAGAGGGCATCGGCGACTACGTCCGCAGCTACCTGAACACGGCCGATCCCTATCGGTAGGTCCCATGCCGTCATGGCTCGACTCGTTCGGGCCTCCCATGCGTGATGATGGCCAGACAGGCGCGCCGCGCCTCTAATCGCTTCTTCGTCAGGCCCTGTGTTCTTGGGTGGCCCGAACGAGTCGGGCCATGACGAATGGGTTGAGCCGCCAGGGTCCGGACTCAATAGGGTTCCAGCAAATCCAACGGCTTGCCCCTACCATCCGCTCATCCCGGCGAATGCCGGGACCCAGATCTCACAGCTCTGACGCTGATGGGATGGCCTCGGCGGTTGTAGAACCCACGCCCGCGCCATTCCATCTGGGCCCCGGCATTCGCCGGGGTGGGCGGTATTGAGTACAGACCCTAGGCGCCGTTGCGTCAGCAAGCGTAGGCTCCCCGACCGTCGACAAGCGTCAGGGAGAAACCGCGTGGTCGGGATCGCCGCCTGGGGCGCCTATGCGCCGCGCCTGCGCCTGAGCCGCAAGGCCGTCACCGCCGCCAACGCCTGGGTGGCGCCGAACCTGCGGGCCAAGGGCCGCGGCGAGCGGGCCATGGCCAACTGGGACGAGGACGCCCTGACCATGGCCGTCGAGGCCGCCCGCGACGCCCTGGGGCCGGGCGACGACCGGGGGCGGGTGGACAGCCTGTATTTCGCCTCGACCACGGCGCCCTTCGCCGACCGGCTCAACGCCGGGATCGTCGCGGCGGCCCTGACCCTGGACAAGGGCATCCAGGCCGCCGACGTTTCCGGCTCACAGCGTTGCGGACTGACCGCCCTGGCGCAGGCCCTGGCGGCGGTGAAGGCCGGCGCGGCCCGGACCGCGCTGGTGACCTCGGGCGAGCACCGGCGGGCCCGCGCCGCCTCGCCGCAGGAACTCGACTGGGGCGACGGGGCGGCGGCGTTCGTGGTCACGGCCGAGGGGCCGGCGGCCGAACTCCTCGGCCACGGCGCCGTCACCGACGATTTCGTCGACCACTTCCGGGGCGCGGATTCCGAGTTCGACTACCATTGGGAGGAGCGCTGGATTCGCGACGAGGGCATCGTCAGGCTGGTCCCGCCGGCCATCGAGGCGGCCCTGGCCCTGGCCGGCGTCGAAGCCCGCGCGGTGACCCACTTCTGCTTCCCGTCGACCTTCCCCGGCATGGCCGCGACGCTGGCCAGGCGCGCCGGCGTGCCCGAGGGCGCGGTTCGCGACAACCTGGCGGCGGTGATGGGCGAGGCGGGGTGCAGCCACGGCCTGGTCCTGCTGGCCCACGCGCTGGAGGAGGCCGCGCCCGGCGATATCGTGCTGGCCGCCCAGTTCGGCCAGGGCGCCGAGGCCCTGGTCTTCCGCGTCGGCGACGGGGTTGCGGCGGCCCGGCCGGCGCGCGGCGTCACGGGCTCGCTCGCCGATCGAAGGGAAGAGACGAACTATCTGAAGTTCCTGATGTTCAACGGCCTTGTCGACTGGGACAAGGGGATGCGGGCCGAGAAGGACAACAAGACCGCCCTCACCACCCTCCATCGCAACGAGGACATGATCCTGGGCCTGGTCGGCGGTCGCTGTCGCGAGACCGGCGTCGTCCAGTTCCCGCGCACCCGCATCTCGGTGGCGCCGAACAATCCGGCGGTGGACACCCAGGAACCCTATCGGTTCGCGGAGAGAAAGGCTTCGATTCTAAGCTATTCCGCGGACTATCTCACCTTCAGCATGGCCCCGCCGAACCACTACGGCATGGTGGTGTTCGAGGGCGGCGGCCGCATCTTCATGGACATCACCGACGTCGAGCCCGGCGAGGTGGACACCGGACTGCCGGTCCGCATGGTCTTTCGCATCAAGGACGTCGACGAGAAGCGGGGCTTCACCCGCTACTTCTGGAAGGCCGCGCCCGACCGCGCGGCCGCCGCCAAACCCGCCGCCGTGGCGGCTGAATAGGAGCGCCAACCATGGCCAGCGGCATCAGGGACAAGGTCGCCATCCTCGGCATGGGCTGCAGCAAGTTCGGCGAGCGCTGGGACGCCGGCCCCGAGGAGCTGATGGTCGAGGCCTATCTGGAGGCCATGCAGGACGCCGGCGTCGAGCCGACCCAGCTCGACGCCGCCTGGTTCTCCACCCACGTGGACGAGTTCGGCGCGGGCAAGGGCGGCACGCCGCTGTCGATCGCCCTGCGCCTGCCCAACATCGCCGTGACCCGGGTCGAGAACTTCTGCGCCAGCGGCTCGGAGGCCTTCCGCGGCGCCGTCTACGCCGTGGCGGCCGGCGCGGCCGACATCGCCCTCGCCGTCGGCGTCGAGAAGCTGAAGGACACGGGCTACGGCGGGCTGCCGGTCGGCAACGCCGGCACCCTGAGCCCCCAGGTCGCCCCCAACGGCTCGGCCCCCGGGAACTTCGCCCAGCTGGCCAGCGCCTATCGCGCCAAGCACGGGGTTTCGAAGGACGATCTCAAGCGCGCCATCGCCCATGTCTCAGTGAAGAGCCACGCCAATGGGGCCAGGAACCGCAAGGCCCACCTGCAGAAGCCGATCACCGAGGAGCAGGCGCTGAACGCCCCGATGATCGCCGAGCCGCTGGGCCTGTTCGACTGCTGCGGCGTGTCGGACGGGGCGGCGGCGGCCATCGTGACCACGCCGGAAATCGCGCGAGGCCTGGGCAAGCGGCAGCTGGTCACCGTCAAGGCCCTGCAGCTGTCGGTCTCCAACGGCTCGGAGGCTCAGTACAACAGCTGGGACGGCAGCTATTTCCACACCGCCCGTATCGCCGCGAAGAAGGCCTACCGCGAGGCGGGCGTCGAGCGGCCGCGCGAGCAGATCAGCATGATGGAGGTGCACGACTGCTTCTCCATCACCGAACTGGTGACCATGGAGGACCTGTTCATCAGCGAGGAGGGCCGGGGCTGGCGCGACGTGATGGACGGCTTCTATGACGCCGACGGCGGCGTCCCCTGCCAGATCGACGGCGGCCTCAAGTGTTTCGGCCACCCGATCGGCGCGTCCGGCCTGCGCATGCTCTACGAGATGTACCTGCAGCTGCAGGGCCGGGCCGGCGAGCGCCAGCTGGCCAATCCGGTGCTCGGCATGACCCACAACCTCGGCGGTTCGCCGTCGACCAACGTCTGCTCGGTGGCCATCGTCGGCCAGGAAGGGGCGTAGGGCCCCGTCGCCTCGCTCCCCCGTGGGGCGCTGTCGCCCGCGAAACGGCGACCGCGGGGGTTTCATCGCGCCGGCAAGCCCCTCCGTCCCGGCGGCGCCGGGACACATCCCCCAGAGGGGAGGAACTTGCTGTTCGACTGCTTACCTCTCGTCCGGACCTCGTGTAACGCTTGGGCCATGAGGGGATTCAAGCGCTGGATCGTGCTGGGAGCGGCGGGTCTGGCGGTCCTGCTGGCCGGGGCCGCCTTCGCCTTCCGCGTCGACATCCTGCGCACCGCCCTGGATCCGCGGGTGCCGTTCCAGGCCTACACGCCGCCCAAGGCCCCCGACTACGCCGAGGCGCGGGCCTGGGCGCTGCCGATCGACCCCGGGCCCGGCCCGGCCCTGCCGGCGGACGTCTTCTTCGTCCATCCCACGACGTTCGACGGCGGCGAGCACTGGAACGCGCCGTTCCGCGACCAGGAGGCCTCGCGCCTGCTCGAGCGGGTCATGCTGCCCAACTACGCCGGGCCGTTCGCCCGGGTCGGGCGTGTCTTCGCGCCGCGATACCGCCAGGCCAGCCTCTATTCGCAGCTGACCCTGCGCGAGGACGCCCGTCTCGCCCGCGCCTTCGCCTACGGCGACGTCCGCGCCGCCTTCCGGACCTGGAAGGCCAGGCATGACGGCGACCGGCCGCTGGTCGTGGTCGGGGTGGAGCAGGGCGGCCTGCTGGCCGAGCGGCTGCTGCGCGAAGAGATCCTCCCGGACCCGGCGCTTTCCGCCCGGCTGGCCGGGGTCTATCTGATCGAGGCGGTCGTCCCGGAGGCCGCCTTCGGCCCCGGAGCGCCGATCCCCGCCTGCGAGCGACGCGGCCAGGCCCGCTGCGTCGTCGCCTGGTTCACCAGCCCGCGCGACGGCGACCGCCGGCGGGTGGTGGCGCGCAGCCTGGTCTGGGACGCCGGGGGCGCCCTGGTCGGCATGAGCGGCCGGCCCCTCTGCGTGAACCCGCTCGCCGGCGCGCGCACCGATCGCGCCGTCGACGCCCACGACGCGCTGGGCGCGGTCAACGCCACGCGCATGGAGTGGGGCGTGCGCCCGCCGTTCCTGCGTCGGGAGATCGGCGCCCGGTGCGTCGAGGGCTTCCTCGAGGTCTCCAGGCCGAGGTCCTCGCCCTTCCGGCGCGCCCGGGGCTGGGCCGACAGCCTCAAGGTCGCGCCCTACAACCTGTTCTACGGCGACCTGGAGAAGGACGCCCAGGTGCGGGTCTCGACGCTGCTCGGCCGGCCGGCCTATCCCGACCTCGCCCCGCCGATCAGCCGCTCGATCACCGTGCGCACCGCCCCCATCCACCGTATCGACTGACCGCCGGGTCAGTGCGCCGCCGCCTTGCGGTCGCGTCCGAAGGGATCGCCGCTCAGCGCCTCGGTGTGCATCGCGCAGCGCCAGCGGCCGTCGCGCCGCACCCAGACCGATGTCTCGGCCGCCTCCAGCGTGACCGGCTCGCGGTCGACGGTCAGCTTCTCGCGCACCTTGTAGGCGATCAGGGCGACGTCGTCCGACAGTCGGCGGACCTGGACGTCGTCGCCGAAGGCGAAGTCGCGGATCTCCCAGTTGCCCGCCTCGAGGGTGGCCGCGAACGCCTTCTTGTCGAGGCTGGCGACGCCCTGCGGCCCGGCCACGATGCAGGGGAAATCCGTCAGGTCGTCGGCGGCCTTCCGGTCCTTGTCCATCATCGACTGCCAGAACCGCCGCTCCAGCGTCAGCAGTTCGGTCTCGATCGCTTGCCTGGCCATGGCGGCCTCCGGGCTGGGCGCCGGCCGCCGCCTTCGCCTCGCGAGGGGCGCGGCGCGGAAAGGAGCGCAACGCCCGTCCCCCCGGCCGGTTCCGGTCAATCCTCCGGCGCCAGCGCCTTCAGGCCCGCGTACTGCGGCTGGTCAATGGCCACCTGGTCGATGATGCTCGCCTTGAGATGCGCCAGCACCGCGGGGTCGAGGGCGTCGATGGTCCCGTCGGCGATCCCCTCGCAGAGGGCGGCGTTGAGTTCGGCGAAGCCGCCCTCGCGGCCGAGCAGGGCGCGCAGGCGGTCGGTCG
Organism: Pseudomonadota bacterium; assembly: GCA_049323695.1. GTDB lineage: Bacteria > Pseudomonadota > Alphaproteobacteria > Caulobacterales > Caulobacteraceae > Caulobacter. Next base: position 181,537 of record JBMOOF010000035.1, on the reverse strand, counting down.
CCGCCGCCTCGGCCGCCGGGCCCTGCTCGATCTCGCGCCGGACGGCGGCGAGGGCGTTGACCGCCACCCGCGCCAGGAAGGCGTCGCGGTCCTTCAGCTGGGGCGCGGCGCGGTCCTCGATGAAGCGGATGACGGCGTCGATCAGCTCGGTCGCGGCGGGGTGGGTGATCACGACGCGGCCTCCAGCAGGGCGACGAGGTCGATCTCGCACTCGGAGGTGCGTCGCCCGATCATCGCCCGCTCGACCGAAGGGTCCGCGCCGCTGGCGAAGGAGGCGTACATCCCCTCGCACATGACGCCCCACTTCAGCGAGCCGAGCATCTGCCAGTAGAGCACCCGCTCCAGGGGGACCGGCGAGCCGCCGGCTTCCTGGTAGCCGGCCAGCAGGTCGGCGTAGTCGCCGAAGCCCCCGACCGGCTTCCCGCCGCCGAACCGCCAGGAGGCGGTGCACAGCCAGCCCAGGTCCTCGGCCGGATCGCCGACATGGACCAGCTCCCAGTCGAGCACCGCCGCCAGGCCCCGTTCGGGGTGGACCATGATGTTGCCGTTTCGGAAGTCGCCGTGGAGAAGGACCGGCCGCTCGAGGGGCGGCGCGCGCTCCTTGAGATAGCGGAAGGCGGCCTCGAGGATCGGTCGCCGGGCGCCGAGCCCGCGATGGACCGCCTCGTACCTGGCCAGCTCCTCGAGGGCGCCCGAGCGGGCGAGCGGCGGCAGGGCCTCCCCGGGCGGGACCGCGTGGATCCGGGCCAGCGCCGCGCCGCACTGGCGGGCGAGACCCGGGCGGACGGCGGCGAAGGCCTCATCGCGGGCGATGCGCTTGCCCAGGGTCTCGCCTTCGACCGCCGCCATGACATAGGCCTCGCCGATGGCGCTGTCGGGATCGCAGACGGCCAGCACTTCGGGAACCGGCGCGCCGTGACCGGCCGCGGCGCGGATCACCGCCGCCTCCGTCGCCAGGCTGGCGCCGCCGCCGGCGACGCCGCCGGCGCCCGCCGGCTTGCGCCGCAGGATCAGCGGCCGGCCGTTGTCCAGGCTGAAGGCCCAGGTCTCCTGGCTGGCGCCCCCCGACAGGCGGCGCAGCCCGACGATCCCGGCGCCGCCGAGTTGCGGGGCGAGGGCGGTCAGGGCGGTTTCCAGGTCGCTCATGATGCTCGATTGATGCGCCTCACCCGGCGTCAGTCAAACCGCCGGGCCGCCAGTCGAACAGTTCCTGCAGCACGCGCAGCGCCCGGCCGCGCTCGGAGGTCAGTCCGGGGTCGCGGGCGAGGACCAGCCGGGCGTCGTCGGCCGCCGCCGCGATCATGCCGCGATGGGCCACCGGGTCGGCCAGGCGGTAGGCCGGAAAGCCGCTCTGCTTCAGACCCAGCGGGTCGCCGCCGCCGCGCAGCTCCAGGTCCTTCTCGGCAATCAGGAAGCCGTCGTCGGTGCGCCGCAGGATGTCCAGCCGCTGCTGCGCCGTCTCCGACAGGGGCGGGTCGTAGAGCAGCACGCAGGCGCTCTCGCGCCGACCGCGGCCGACCCGCCCGCGCAGCTGGTGCAGCTGGGCGAGGCCGAACCGATCGGCCTGCTCGACGACCATGATGGTGGCGTTGGGCACGTTGACGCCGACCTCCACCACCGTCGTCGCCACCAGCACCGGCAGACGGCCCTCGGCGAACTCGGCCATCACCGCGTCCTTTTCGGCGACCGGCATCTGGCCGTGGACCAGGCCGACGGCCGCGCCCATCTCGCGGCGCAGGGCGAGCGCCCGCTTCTCGGCCGCCGCCAGATCGGCGACCTCGCTCTCGCTGACCATCGGGCAGATCCAGAAGGCCTGCGCCCCGTCCCGCACCGCCCGAATCAGCCGCGCGACGATCTCGCCCTCGCGGGTGGAGGGTACCGCCCGCGTCGCCACCGGCGTGCGGCCCGGCGGCTTCTCGTCGATGCGGCTGACGTCCAGGTCGCCGAACACCGTCAGCTCCAGCGTGCGCGGGATCGGCGTCGCCGACATGGCCAGCAGGTGGGCGCTCTCGCCCTTGTCCTGGAGCCGCTTGCGCTCGGAGACTCCGAACCGGTGCTGTTCGTCGATCACGGTCAGGCCCAGCGCCCGGTAGCGCACGTCGTCCTGGAACAGGGCGTGGGTGCCGACGGCCACGGCGGCGGTCCCGTCCATCAGGGCGATCAGCTTCTCGGCCCGCGCGCCGCCCTTGTCGCGGCCGGTGAGCAGCACCACCCGCACCCCCTGCGCCTCCAGCGGCGCGGCAACGGTCTCGAAATGCTGGCGGGCGAGGATTTCGGTCGGCGCCATCAGCACCGACTGCAGCCCCGTCTCGGCGGCGTCGGCCATGGCCAGCATGGCGACGACGGTCTTGCCGGCGCCGACGTCGCCGTGCAGCAGCCGGCTCATCCGCTCGCTCGAGCGCAGGTCGCCGCGCACTTCCGCCAGCGCCCGGATCTGGGCGCCGGTCAGCTTCCAGGGCAGGGCGGCCTCGATGCGATCGGCGATCGCTCCGGCCGCGATGACGGGGGCGGGGTGCGACCGCCGCGCCGCCTTGCGCTGGGCCAGGGCCAGCTGGTGGGCCAGCAGCTCGTCGAAGGCGAGCCGCCGGCGGTGCGGGGCCTGGGGCGACAGGTCGCCGTCCGCGGCCGGGTGATGCAGGCGCTCGAGCGCCGGGCGCCAGGCCGGAAATCCCTCGCGTGCGAGCCAGGCGGCGTCCTGCCACTCCGGCAGGTCCGGGGCCCGCGCGAGGGCCTCCAGCGCCAGCTTGCGGATGGTGCGCGAGGGCAGCCCCTGGGTCGCCGGATAGACCGCCTCGACCTCGGGGATCTCGGCGGCCCGCTCGGCCGGCAGGATGTAGTCGGGGTGGGCCATCTGGATCTCGCCTCCCCAGCGCTCGATCCTGCCGCTCACCGCGCGGCGGGCTCCGACCGGATGCTGGCGCATCAGATGGTCGCCGTGGCCCTTGAACCAGACCAGGGTCAGGAAGGCCGTGCCGTCGAAGCAGCGGATCTTCCAGGGGATGTCCATCCGCGGCGGCTTCTGGTGCGCCTCGACCTGGACGATGAAGCTCTGCACCTGGCCGTCGACGGCGGCGGCGACCTGGGTCGGGACGCGATGCACCAGCGCCTGGGGGCCCAGGAACAACAGGTCGCGCACCAGCGGCCCGGCCACCCGCTCCACCAGCGGCGCGACCTTCGGCCCGACGCCCTTGAGCGTCGTCGCCGGCGCGAACAGCGGGAACAGAATCTCCGGGCGCATGGCGGGAACATAGCGTGATCGGGGCCGCTTGCATGGGGCATGGTTCGGCAGGCCCCGGAACAAGTCCGGGGCTGCTCGCCATGACGTCCGGCTGAACACGTCATCCCGAGCCGGCGCGCTGGGCCGGGTCGAAGGACGCACTGGCGCGCCGCCGGTCCCCGCTCTATATCCGCCGCCTCTGCATGGACGAGGATCGCCTCAAGAAGGTCAGGCTGCGGGCCTGGCGCCGTGGATTTCGGGAAGCGGACCTCATCCTGGGGCCGTTCGCGGACCGCCATTGCCGCGCGATGACCCCGGCCCAGCTCGACGCCTTCGAAGCCCTGCTCGCCGAGCCCGACCAGGACATCTACGACTGGTACCTCGGCCGCGCCGAGCCGCCCGCCCGGATCGACCCGGCGATGATGGCCCTGCTGCGCGCCTTCGACCCATCGGGGGCGCGCGATGGCTGACGGCTCGCCTCCCGCGGACCTCAAGCGCGTCGCCCGCGACGAGGGCCGGCTCGACCTGGTCGGCGCGCCGGAGGGCTTCGACGCCCTGGTCATGGCCGACATCGTGCGGGCCCGCGGGGGACTTTCCGTCTTCGTCGCCCGGGACGGGGCGCGGGCCAGCGCCTTCATGGAGGCGATGCGCTTCTTCGCGCCGGAGACGGCGGTCCTGCACCTGCCGTCCTGGGACTGCCTGCCCTACGACCGCATCGGGCCCTCGGCCGGGGTCGCCGCCCAGCGCATGGCCGCCCTGTCCCGCCTGGCCAGGGGGGTCGACGAGAGCCGCCCCGCGCTGCTGGTGACCGCCGCCCCGGCCCTGCTCCAGCGCCTGCCGCCGCGGTCCGAGGTGGCCAGGGCCGGCTATTCCGCCCGGCCCGGACAGGACGTCGCCATCGCCGACCTGGAGCGTTATTTCGCGGTCAACGGCTACAGCCGGGCCTCGACGGTCTCCGAACGCGGCGAGTTCGCCATCCGCGGCGGCGTCATCGACGTCTTCCCGCCGGGCGCCGAGGAGCCGGTGCGGCTGGACCTGTTCGGCGACACCCTGGAGAGCATCCGGGCCTTCGATCCGGAGACCCAGCGCTCCACCCGGCAGCTCAAGGAGATCGACCTGCTGCCGGTCAGCGAGGTGCTGCTCGACGCGGCGGCCGTCGCCCGTTTCCGCCGCGGCTATGTGGCGGCCTTCGGCGCGCCGGGCGAGGACGCCCTCTACGACACGGTCAGCGAGGGCGGGCGCCGGGCCGGCATGGAGCACTGGCTGCCGCTGTTCTACGAGCGGACCGAGACGCTTTTCGACTACCTGCCCGCCCACACCCTGATCGGCCTCGATCACCTGGTGACGGAGGCCGAGGCCGAGCGCCTGGCCATGGTCGCCGACGCCCATGACGCCCGCGCCGCCGCCGACCGCCGCTCCGCCTATCGGCCGCTGCCGCCGGAAGCCCTCTATCTGACGGCCGAGGAGGTCGCCCAGCGCATCGCCCACCGGCCGAACCGCTGGTTCACCCCCTTCCAGCAGGAGGGCGCGCACGTCGTCGACATGGGCGCGCGGCTGGGACGGACCTTCGCCGCGGAGCGGGCGCAGGACAGCGTCAACCTGTTCGAGGCGACCGCCGCCCACGCGACCGCCCTGGCCGGCGCGGGCAAGCGGGTGCTTTTCGCCTCCTGGTCCGAGGGCAGCTCCGAACGGCTCGGCTCGATGCTGGCCGACCACGGCCTCGGGCGCATCCCCTTCGCCCCCTACTGGCAGGCCGCCAAGGCCGCCGATCCCAAGGTCCCGCAGCGCGTCGTGCTGCCCCTGGAAGCCGGCTTCGAGACCGACAGCCTGGCCGTCGTCTCCGAGACCGATATCCTCGGCGACCGCCTGGCCCGTCCGCGCCGCAAGCGCCGCGCCGCCAACTTCCTGGCCGAGGCCAGCGCGCTCACGCCCGGCGACCTGGTCGTGCACATCGACCACGGCATCGGCCGCTACGAGGGCCTCAAGACCCTCGACGTCCAGGGCGCGCCGCACGACTGCCTGGACCTGCTCTACGCCGGCGAGGCCAAGCTCTACCTGCCGGTGGAGAACATCGACCTCCTGACCCGCTATGGCGCGGACGGCGAGGCGGTGCAACTCGACCGCCTGGGCGGGGCCGGCTGGCAGAGCCGCAAGGCCAGGGCCCGGGAGCGCCTGCGGGCGATGGCCGAGGGCCTGATCCAGATCGCCGCCGCCCGCCAGCTGAAGGCCGTGGAGGAGGTCGACCCGCCCTCCGGCCTGTTCGACGAGTTCTGCGCCCGCTTCCCCTACGAGGAGACCGACGATCAGCTCAGCGCCATCGGCGACGTGCTGGAGGATCTCGGCGCGGGCAAGCCGATGGACCGGCTGGTCTGCGGCGACGTCGGTTTCGGCAAGACCGAGGTGGCCCTGCGCGCCGCCTTCGTCATGGCCATGAGCGGCAAGCAGGTGGCCATCGTCTGCCCGACCACCCTTCTGGCCCGCCAGCACTACAAGACCTTCAGCGAGCGCTTCCAGGGCTGGCCGATCAAGGTGCGCCGCCTCTCGCGCCTGGTTCCGGCCAAGGAGGCCGCCGAGACCCGCGAGGGCCTCGCCGCCGGCGAGATCGAGATCGTCGTCGGCACCCACGCGGTGCTCTCCAAGCAGGTCTCGTTCAGGGACCTGGGCCTGGTCATCGTCGACGAGGAGCAGCACTTCGGCGTCAAGCACAAGGAGAAGCTCAAGGAGCTTCGCGCCGACGTGCACATGCTGACCCTGACCGCGACCCCGATTCCGCGCACGCTGCAGATGGCGCTGTCGGGCATCCGCGAGATGTCGATCATCGCCACCCCGCCGGTCGATCGCCTGGCGGTGCGCACCTACATCACCCCCTGGGATCCCGTGGCCCTGCGCGAGGCCCTGCTGCGCGAGAAGTACCGGGGCGGCCAGGCCTATTTCGTCGCCCCGAGGATCAAGGATCTGCCCGATCTCGAACGGTTCCTGCGCGAGCAGGTCCCGGAGGTGAAGGTGGTCGTCGGCCACGGCCAGATGAGCCCGACCCAGCTGGAGGCGGTGATGGGCGCCTTCTACGACGGTCAGTACGACGTGCTGCTGTCGACCACGATCGTCGAAAGCGGCCTCGACATCCCCTCGGCCAACACCCTGATCGTCCACAGGGCCGACATGTTCGGCCTGGCCCAGCTCTACCAGCTGCGCGGGCGGGTCGGACGGTCCAAGGCCAGGGCCTACGCCTATCTGACCACGCCCGCCGAGCGGCAGCTGACCCTGTCGGCCGAGAAGCGGCTGAAGGTGCTGCAGTCGCTCGACAGCCTGGGCGCCGGCTTCCAGCTGGCCAGCCACGACCTCGATATCCGCGGCGGCGGCAATCTGCTCGGCGACGAGCAGAGCGGCCACATCAAGGAGATCGGCGTCGAGCTCTACCAGCAGATGCTCGAGGACGCCGTCGCCGAGCTGCGCCAGAAGCAGGGCGCCGAGGCCCTCGCCGACCGCGGCTGGTCGCCCCAGATCAACACCGGCGCCGCCGTTCTGATCCCCGAGGACTACATCCCCGACCTCAATGTCCGGCTGGCGATCTACCGCCGCCTGTCCGAGGCCGAGAAGGCGCAGGACCGCGAGGCGCTGGCCGCCGAGCTCATCGACCGCTTCGGCCCGCTGCCGCCGGAGACCGACAGCCTGCTCAAGGTCGTGGCCATCAAGGGGCTCTGCCGCGAGGCCAATGTCGGCAAGATCGATGTCGGCCCCAAGGGCGCGGTGGTGGCCTTCCGCGACGACCGCTTCGGCGATCCCCTGGCCCTGGTCCGGTTCATCCAGGCCAATGCGGTCGTCTGGAAGCTGCGTCCGGACCAGAAGATCGTCGTCAAGGGCGAATGGGACCATCCCCGCCAGCGCCTGGACGCCGCCGAGCGCATCCTGGGCCATCTCGCGAGGCTGGCCAGGGGAAGCTGACGGTCTCGACGGCCGCCCCGCGTCGGTCCGGTCCGCTCAGCCCGGGCGTCGCTCGAAGGCCGGAACGCCCTCGGGGATGCGATGGAAGGGCTGCATGTCGACCGTGTAGATCGCCGCCTGCGGCGAGAAGATCGACGGATCGTCCAGCGAGCCGACCTTCAGGATCACCGCCGGGAATCCCGGCGCCCGGGTGACCACGTGCGTCCCGCACTCGGGGCAGAACTCGCGGGTCATGGGGTTGGGCAGGTCCTTGCGGGCGAAGGACCTGGGCTCGCCCGTCACATAGCGGAAGCCCGGGACCGGCATGGCCATGAAGACGTTGGGCGAGCCGCCGGTGATGTGCTGGCATTCGCGGCAATGGCACTGGGCCTGCATCATCGGCTCGCCCTCGGCCTCGTAACGCACCGCCCCGCAGTAGCATCCGCCCGTGAGCTTCATGGTCGCCTCCCTGTTCCGCCGCAGGCTGTCAGACTTCCCCCGCGTCAGGGCAAGGGCGCGGAGACCCGGGCCGCCTTCGCCGCCCGATAACGGACCCGATCGTCGGCGGATCACCGAAGGTCACGCGGCCAGCTCCAGCGCCTTGTCGATGGCCTGGGCGATCTTCTCGGGGGTTTCCGCCCCGCCGACGGCGACCTTGCCGTCGAAGATCATGAACGGCACCCCCGACACCCCGGCCCGGGCGGCGAGGATGTACTCGCGGGTGATCGTGTCCTTGTCGGCCTCTTCTGAGAACAGCCGAAGGATCAGGGTGCGGTCCATGCCGCAGGCCGCGCCGATGTCGGCCAGCACCACCGGATCGCCGATGTCCTTCAGCTCGGTGAAATAGGCGGCCAGCACCGCCTCCAGCACCGCGTCCTGTCTGCCCGCGCCCTGGGCCCAGCGGATCAGCCGGTGGGCGGCGTTGGTGTTGGGGCTGACCGGAATGTCGGCCAGGTTCCAGACGACGCCGTCCTCGGCGGCGGCCTCGTTCAGCACCTTGCCGATGGCGTCGCGCCGCTCCGGGTCGGGGAACCTGGCGGCGTAGTAGGCGCGGCGGTCGACGCCCTCGTCGGGCAGGGAGGGATCGAGCTGGTAGGGCCGCCAGGTGACCGTCGCCTCGACGTCGGGCCGCAGGGCCAGGGCCTTCCCCAGCCGCCGCCAGCCGAGATAGCACCAGGGGCAGACGACGTCGGCGATGAAGTCGATCTGCATGGCGGCGCTCCTCAGCTGGCTTCGCGGCGCAGGGCCCGGGCGGCGGCCCGCTCGAGGGCCGCGGCGGCGTTCTCGCCGGGTTCGAGCTGGGCGACGCCGATGTCGAAGTCGACGGTGAACGGAGACCGGCCCTCGCCGGCCTCGAAGGCGGTGCAGGCGATCACCGCGGAGATGCGCTCGGCCGCCGCCCGGCCGGCGCCCTGTGGCGTGGCGGGGAGGGCGAGGGCGAACATCTCCGGCCCCAGCCTGGCGGCGGTGTCCTCCACCCGCACCAGGCGGCCGATCATCGAGCCGATCTGCGGCACGGCCCGATCCAGCCAGCCTCCGGCGCGCGCGGCGGTGACCTCGGGCCGTTCGGCGACGCGCAGGACGCAGACGCTCATCGGCCGGTTCCGCACGCGCGCGGCGTGCGCCAGCCGCACCAGGTGTCCGGCGAAGAGGTCCCGGGTGAAGAGGCCGGTGGCGGCGTCCATCAGGCCGCTGCTGCGCGCCCGTTCCAGCGCCCGACGGATCGCCGTCTGGCGGCGGTAGCTGCGCGACAGCTCGATGATCCGCTTGGCGGTCTCGATCTCGGGCGTCTCGGGCGAGGCGACGTCCGACACCCCGCGATGGAAGGCCTCGGAGGTGGTCACATAGCTCTCGCCCCGCAGGTAGAGCAGGGCGGGGATGTGGTAGAGGCGGGTGTTGCGCCGCATGCCGGCGGCGATGGAAAGCGCTTCGGCGCTGTTGTCGCCGGCCCAGAGCACGACCGAGTCGAACTCGCGCTCGTGCAGGTAGTCGAAGGCGGTGAAGGCCGTAAAGGCGCCGACCACCTCCGCGCCGCTGCGCGAGAGGGCGTTGGAGAGCGCCAGGAACTGCGGCGCGGGCTCGCCGACCGCCAGCACGCGGTAGGGCTCGGGATTGGGTTCGGGCAGGTCTAGCCGGCGGCCGCGCTCAGCGAAAGTCTCGAGCCGCAGCTCGAACTCCTCCTCGGCCACCGCCATGCGCACCAGCGATTCCAGGCGCAGCACGGCCTGCGCCGGATGCAGGGGCGGGGCGAGGGTCAGGTCGAAGGCGTAGCTGTCCAGCTGCGGATCGGGGTCGCCGATGGCGATCACCGGCAGCCGGCGCGGAGCGCAGGACGCCTTCAGCCGCCGGGCCAGCTGCAGGGCGTCGTGCCCGCCGCTGGCGACATCGACGATGGCGGCCTCGATGGCCAGATCGCTCAGCGCCGCGACGGCCGCGTAGGGCCCGCGCGCGGTGATGGTCCGCCAGCCCAGACGGTCCAGTCCCTCGGACAGCGGGCCGGCCAGGGTGTCGTCCCGCGCGACGATCAGAATACGGGCCTGAATTGACAAGCCGCCTCAACTCCCGCCCTAGACGCCGCCGGCCCCCGTCGGCTGACTGCACCGCGTCTGGATTCGCAACGGCGCACCATAGCAGAGGCGAAGGGTCGGCATAGGGTTACGGCGACGCGGGGACGGAACGATGATCGACAGACCTCTGGCCGGCCGCGTGGCCGTGGTGACGGGCGCCTCCAGCGGCCTCGGGCGGCGCTTTGCGCATGTGCTTTCCGACGCGGGCGCGGCGGTGGCCCTGATGGCGCGCCGGACCGACCGCCTCGAGGCCGAGGTCGCCGCCATCCGCGACAAGGGCGGCCGGGCGGTCGCCCTGCCGCTCGACGTCGCCGACGTCGCCGCCATCGGTCCGGCGCTGGACGCGGCCGAGGCGGCGCTGGGGCCGGTCTCGATCATGGTCAACAACGCCGGCGTCGGCGGCGAGGGGATGGCGCTGGAGATGACGCCCGAGCTCTTCGACCAGACCTTCGCGGTCAATGTCCGCGGCGTCTATTTCGGCGCCGTCGAGGCGGCCCGGCGGATGATCGCCAGCGGCGTCGCCGAACGGGGCGAGGCGCGCATCATCAACATCGCCTCGATCGCCGCCTTCGAGCAGCTGGGCGGTCTGACCGTCTACTGCGCCTCCAAGGCCGCCTGCGCCCATCTGACCAAGGCCCTGGCGCGCGAATGGGCCCGGCCCCGGATCGCGGTCAACGCCATCTGCCCGGGCTACATCGAGACCGAGATCAACGACCACTGGTTCGCTGCCGAAGGCGGCCAGAAGCAGATCAGGGGTTTCCCCCGTCGCCGCCTGATGGACGAGGACGTCCTCGACGAGGCCCTGCTGATGCTGGCCGGCCGCCGGGCGCACTTCATCACCGGGACGCTGATCACGGTCGACGACGGGCAGTCGCTCTAGGCGCGGTGTAGGCGGACGCCGGTCGGGATCGGCCGCCCGCTTGCCTGACCGTGCGTCAGCGCCTCTAGTCCTTGCGCAAACGGGAGAGACGCCATGGGGCAGGGACCGCTTTCAGGCCTGAAGATCGTCGAGTTCGCCGGCATCGGGCCGGGACCCTTCTGCGGCATGCTGCTCTCCGACCTCGGCGCCGACGTGGTCCGCGTCGACCGCAAGGGCGCGGGCCGGTCGTCGCCGGCCGACGTGACCAGCCGCGGCCGCCGCTCGGTGGCGCTGGACCTGAAGTCGCCGCAGGCCATCGAGGGGGTGCTGAAGCTGCTGGAAAGCGCCGACGGCCTGATCGAGGGATTCCGCCCGGGCGTGATGGAGCGGCTCGGGCTGGGTCCGGACGTGGTGCTGAAGCGCAATCCAAAGCTGGTGTTCGGGCGCATGACTGGCTGGGGCCAGACCGGTCCCTACGCCAGGGCCGCCGGCCACGACATGAACTACATCGCCATCACCGGCGCGCTGCACGCCATCGGGACCGAGGACAAGCCCGTGCCGCCGCTGAACCTGGTCGGCGACTTCGGGGGCGGGGCGCTCTACCTGGCCTTCGGCCTGCTGGCCGGGATCATCCATGCCCGCGCGACGGGCGGGGGGCAGGTGATCGACTGCGCCATGAGCGACGGCGCGGCCTCGCTGATGGCCATGTTCTACGGGTTCAAGGGCGCGGGCATCTGGAAGGACGAGCGTCGCGCCAACCTGCTCGACGGCGGCGCCCATTTCTACGACACCTACCGGTGCGCCGACGGCAAGTGGATCTCGATCGGCTCCATCGAGCCGCAATTCTACGCGCTTCTGCTTGAAAAGACGGGCATTTCCGACCCCCAGTTCCAGAACCAGATGAGCCGCGACGACTGGCCGGCGCTGCGGGTCAAGCTAGCCGACGTCATCCGCACCAGGACCCGGGCCGAGTGGTGCGCGATCATGGACGCGACCGACGTCTGTTTCGCTCCCGTGCTCACCCTCGACGAGGCGCCGGCCCATCCGCACAACGCCGCCCGGGAGACCTTCGTCACCGTCGAGGGCGTGGTCCAGCCGGCCCCCGCGCCGCGCTTCTCGGCGACGCCCGGCGCCGTCCAGGGACCGCCCCCGAAGATCGGCGCGCACAACGACGAGGCGCTCGCGCAGTGGGGATTCTCCACGGCCGAGATCGAGGCGCTCAGGGCCGCCGGAGCGCTCTAGCCTTGCGCGCCGCGCGGACTGGGTCATCCTGACGTCCGCGGGGGCCCGAAGACCTGGGAGAAGCCGATGACCGCCGAGACGAAGATCGAGGCCGAAGCGCCGCCGAAGCTCAAGGGCGTGCATCATTCCGCCTTTCGCTGCCGCGACGCGGAGGAGACGCGGGCCTTCTACGAGGACGTGCTGGGTCTTCCCGTCCGCGCCGCCCTGGCCTTCGACCAGGTTCCGGGATCGGGGGAGGAGAACCCCTACATGCACCTGTTCTTCGAGCTCGGAGACGGCAACTACATCGCCTTCTTCGATGTGCCGCGCGGCGCCTCCGAGGACCGGTTCGCGCTCAAGGACGGCATGGACCTGCATTTCGCCATGGAGGCCGAGAGCCACGACGAGATGATGCGCTTCCGCAAGCGGCTGAAGGCGGCGGGGGTGCCGGTGTTCGGCCCGATCGATCACCACTTCTGCCACTCGATCTATTTTCACGATCCCAACGGCCTTGCGCTGGAGATCACCTGCCGGGACGCCGCCCACGACCGGATCATGGCCGAGGAAGCGGCCAGGGCCCGCGACGTCATCGCCGCCTGGAGCGCGCGCACCGCAGAGGCCAAGGCCGCCAACCGCGGCTGAGGCTTCCGTTCAGGCGCGGTTCAGGCGGGCGAATCCAGTCTCGCACCCGTAGACGGTCGTTGCGCTCTCCCGTCCCTCGAAGCGGCGGCCGGCTGCACAGGAAGAAGGCAAGGTCATCCTGTCTGGCGCGTCGCGGGACCTCCCGCGGCGCGCCTTCCTGTTGCGCCCGAGGCCGTGCGGAGGCAGGTTCGCGCCATGTCGGACGTCAATCGCCCGGAATCCCCAGGCAAGCTCGATCTCGATCCCGTCCATTGGGCGCGGGCCACGCTGGACGTGCTCGGCAAGGCGTTGACGCGCCTGTGGGGCCGCGACGTCATGCTCTACGTCGGCGGGGTCAGTTTCTGGATCATGCTGGCGGTGTTCCCCCTGCTGGTCATCGCCGTGGGCCTCTACGGCGTGCTCTCCACGCCCGAACAGGTGGCCGGGCAGGCGGCGGTGCTGGCCCGCATGCTGCCCGCCGAGAGCCGCGACATCTTCCAGGGCGAGCTGCAGCGCCTGGCGCACGCCCCGTCGGCCGCCCTGTCGACCCAGAGCCTCATCGCCCTCGTGATCGGGGGCTACGCCGCCCACCGGGGCTTCAAGGCGCTGCTGGCGGGCCTGGGCTTCATCCACGACGAGGACAGGCCGCGCGGCTTCGTCGGCTTCAACGTCATGGCCCTGATCGTGCTGATCGCGGCGCTGGTGCTGATGGGCCTGGTCTCGGTGCTGTTCCTCGGCCTGCGGGTGATGGCGGCGGCCTGGAACCTGAAGCCCTTCGCCGGGGCCTGGTGGCTGTACAGCGAATGGACCTGGACCAGCGTGGGCCTGACGCTGGCGATGACCCTGATCTACCGCTTCGCCATGTCGCGCGATCCGGTGGCCTGGCGGGCGTCGCTGGCCGGCGGCGTGGCGGCGGCGCTGCTGGGGCTGGCGGCCTCGTGGTTCTGCGCCATCTACGTCGAGCAGATCGCCCATCTGGGCGCGACCTATGGCTCGGTGGCCACGGTGGTGGTGTTCCTGATCTGGCTGAGCTGGAACGTGAACGCCCTGTTCTTCGGGGGCGCGCTGGCCACCGAGATGGAGATCGCCCTGCACACGAGGACGATCAAGCCGGTGCTGATACGACGAAGAAAAGCGTCCCGCTGACCTCGCCGCTCTCCTCGACGACGTAACCCTTCGCCGCCGCGAAGTGCGGCACGTCGATGCGCGCCATCGGATCGTCGGCGAGAAGCCGCGCCCGCCCGCCCGCGCCGGCGGCCTCCATGGCGCGTCGCAGCCGCAGCGTCGGCACCGGGCAGCGGTGGCCGCGGGCGTCGACCAGCGTTTCGCCGGCAACCGCCCCCAGCGGGCCGTCGTTTCGCTTCCGGGCATTCGTATCGGAGGCCGTCATGGCGCCGCGTCCAACCTGGTCGGGCCACCTTCGCCTGTCGCTGGTGACCTGTCCGGTGGCTCTCTACACCGCCACCTCGCCCAAGGGCGACGTGCATTTCAACCTGCTGCACAGGGACACCCACAATCGCATCCGGATGATCCCCACCGATCCGGACCTGGGCCCGGTCGAGCGGACCGACCTGGTCAAGGGCTTCGAGTACGAGAAGGGCCGCTATGTGGTCGTCACTCCGGCCGAGATCGAGGCGGTGCGGCTGGAAAGCACCCGGACCATCGACATCGAGCGGTTCGTCGACTCCGCCGACATCGACCGCCTCTACTGGGACAATCCCTACTTCCTGGCGCCGGACGGCAAGCTGGCGATCGAGGCCTTCACGGTGATCCGCGAAGCGATGGCGAAGTCCGCCAAGGTCGCGCTCGGCCGGGTCGTCATGCATCAGCGCGAACGCCTGCTGGGCATCGAGCCGCGGGAGCGGGGCATGGTGGCCTGGAGCCTGCGCAGTCGCGACGAGGTGCGCGACGCCGACGAGGTCATCGGCGACATCCCGGCGCGCCGGCCCGATGCGTCGATGATCGAGATCGCCGGCCGGATCATCGACCAGCTGGCCGGCGCCTTCGATCCGGCGGACTTCACCGACCGCTACGAGGACGCCCTGCGCGCGCTCATTCGCGAGAAGCAGAAGGGCAAGGGACGCCTGGCCGCCGTCGAGGAGCCGCAGGACACCCGGGTCGTCGACCTGATGGAGGCCTTGCGCCGCAGCCTCGGCAAGCCCGGCGGCGAGCGAAGGGCGGCGCCGGGCCGGAAGGCCGCGAAAGCCCCCGCCAGACGCAGGACCCCGGCGCGCCGCAAGGCGTCGTGACCTCGGCGGCGGACTCCCGCGGCGTCTGTCTTCATTTCAGCTTGCGCATGGCCCCGGCCAGCGACCGTTCGCCTTGCGCGTAGTCGGCCCAGGCCCCGGACCGCGCGAGCAGCGTCCATGCGGTGCGGATCGTGAAACGCCCGGGATTCAGCCCCGCCTTCACCTGGCCCCAGGTCAGCGGCATCGACACCATCGCCCCCGGTCGCGCGCGCGGCGACAGCGGCGCGACCGCCGTGCTCAGCCGGTCATTGCGTAGATAATCGAGGAATATCCGACCTTTGCGGGCCTTTTTTGACATGTTGACCACGTAACGGTCCGGACTGTCCGCCGCCATGCGGGCGCAGACCTCGCGGGCGAAGGCCTTGGCGGTCGGCCAGTCGAGCCGGGCGGCCTTCAGCGGCGTGGTCACGTGCAGGCCCTTGCCGCCGGTCGTCTTGCAGAAGGCGACCAGGCCCAGGGCCTCCAGCCGCTCGCGCAGCTCCCGCGCCGCCGCCACGACGTCGTCGAAGTCCAGGCCCTCGTCGGGATCGAGGTCGAACACCAGCCGGCCCGGGACCTCCGGCGCGTTCGGGCGGCAGTTGGAGGGGTGCAGCTCTGTGGTGCCGCTCTGCGCGAGAGCGGCCAGGGCCTCGCGGCGGGGGATCGTCAGATAGGGCCTGTGGTCGCCGTCCAGCCTGACCTCGCCCAGCAGGGTCGAGGCGCCCTTCGGCAGGTGGCGCTGGAAGAAGCGGTCGCCGGCGACGCCGTCGGGCGTGCGGATCGTCGAGCAGGGCCGGTCGAAGACATGCGGCCCCAGCCAGCCGGCGACGGTTTCGTAGTAGCGGGCGAGGTCCAGCTTGCTGACCGGGGCGTCGTCGCCGGCGTCTGGCCACAGCGCCTTGTCGGGATTGGAGATCGTCACGCCCATCACCACCGCGCCGCCGTCGGCCGGGCGCGGTCGGGCGAGCGATGTCCGGGCCGGAGCCTCGGCCTCGACCTCGCGGGCCGGCTTGTCCTCGCGCAGGGCCTTGAAGGCCGCCTGGCGGATGAGGCCGTCGCCGGTGAAGCCGGCGTACTCGATCTCGGCCACCAGGGTCGGCCTGACCCAGTGCGTCGCGCCGCCGCCGCGCGGGACCGGTCCCTCGAAGGGCGAGCGGTCCGTCTCCAGGGCCTTCAGCCGGGGCAGCAGGGTCTTCAGCTTCTCGGCCCCGAAGCCGCTCCCCACCCGTCCGACATGGACCAGCCGGCCCCGGCGCATCACCCCGGCGATGAGCGAGCGGAAGGTTCCGCCGGTGCTGGTCCAGCCGCCGATCACCACCTCGTGGCCGGCCCGGCATTTGGCCTTGGTCCAGGCCTGCCCCCGTCCGGAACGGTAGGGGGCGTCCAGCCGCTTGGAGACGATTCCCTCCAGCGCCATGCGGCAGGCCGAACTCAGCACCGCCTCGCCGCCGGTCTCGAAATGCTCGACGTAGCGGATGCGCCGGTCCGGCCGGCCGGCGAGCAGGGCGGCGAGCCGCGCCTTGCGGTCCGACAGCGGCAGGCCGCGCAGATCCTCGCCGCCGGCGAACATCAGATCGAAGGCGAAGAACACGAGATCGTCGGTCTCCTTCGCCGACAGGGCCGCCTGCAGGCCGGCGAAATCCGGCGCCCCGTCGTCGTCCAGCGCCACCGCCTCGCCGTCGATCAGGCAATCGGGCAGGCCGGCGCAGGTCTCGACGATCTCCGGAAAGCGGTCGGACCAGTCGAGGCCCTTGCGGGTCTTCAGGGCGGCGCGGCCGGCTTCGACGCGCAACTGCATGCGATAGCCGTCGAACTTGATCTCGTGGCCCCAGCCCGCGCCGGCGGGCGGCCGCTCGACCAGTCTGCAAAGTTGCGGTTCGACGAAGGCCGGCGGCCGCGCGGCCGCCTTCGGCTTCGACGCCTTCGCTGTCTTCGCCTTGCCGCCGTTCACCGCCGCCCGGGCGCCGGCCGCCGGGCGACCCACGAACGATCGCGGCGCGCGCCCCTTGCCGGCCTCGATCTGCGCCATCGTCCGTCCCGAGGCGACCGAGGTGGCGGCGGTCTCCAGGAACCGCTCGTCGCCGTCGACGGCGAATTCGTCCCGATGCTTGATCAGCAGCCAGTTCTCGCGGCCGGACCGGTCGCGGTCGCCGTGCATGCGCACCAGGGCCCAGCCGCCCTTCATCCGTTCGCCGGCGAACACGATCTTCAACTCGCCGCGCTTCAGTCCCTCGGCGACATCGAATCCGGGTTCCGGCGCCCAGTAGCCGCGGTCCCAGAGCATGACCGTGCCGGCGCCGTACTGCCCCTTGGGGATGGTCCCCTCGAAGTCGCCGTAGTCGAGCGGATGGGGCTCCACGGCGACGGCCAGCCGGCGATCGTGCGGATCGCGCGAGGGGCCCCTGGTCACCGCCCAACTGAGGAACACCCCCTCGTGCTCGAGGCGCAGGTCATAGTGCAGCCGGGTGGCGGCGTGCTTCTGGATCACGAACCGCCGCTTCCCCGAGGGGGCGACGCGCGCGGCGCCGCTGGGCTCGGGCGTGAGCCTGAAGTCCCGCTTGGCGCGATAGCGGGCGAGCTTGGCCGGGGCGTTCACAACGGACCTCCGCTTCGCCGTCATCAAGCCACGGGAAGCGTTCCGGGTTCCTTGATCCAGATCGCCCCGAGGGCGGACCGCAGCCGCGGGTCGCCGGCCAGGTCCGGCGGAAACACCGCCTCAAGCGCCAGGAAGTCGTCCAGCGACGACAGGCGCGCCAGCCGTCCGGCCAGGGGGTCGACCAGCGCGACCCCGGCCCTCGTCTGGCGGATGACGAACTTCATCCAGGCGACCAGCGGAACCGCCAGCCGCTCCACCGACCGTCCGGCGACCAGCGCGTCGCGGACCGCGCCCAGCAGGCGGATCGGCAGCTTCTGGGAGCCGTCCCAGGCGATCTGCGACAGCCGGTGGGCGAGCGCCGGATTGCGGAACCGGTCGAGCAGCGCCTCGACATAGGCCGGAATGTCCAGGCCGGGCGGGGCGGCCAGGGTCGGAGCGATGTCCTCCAGCATCAGGGCGCGAACGAACCGGGCCAGCGCCGCGTCCGCCATCGCCTCGCGCACGGTCTCCCGGCCCCGCAGCAGGCCGATGTAGGCGAGGGCGGAGTGGGCCCCGTTGAGCAGTCGCAGCTTGGCCTGTTCCCAGGCCTCGACATCGCCCGTCAGCGTGGCGCCGACAGAGACCAGGTCCGGCGCGCCGGGGCCGAGGTCGTCCTCGATCGCCCACTGCGCGAAGGTCTCGCGCTGGACCGGCCAGGCGTCGTCAAGGCCCGTCTCCGCCCGCACGCGGGCGCGCAGGGCGTCGTCCGTGGCCGGAGTGATGCTGTCGACCATGGTGCGGGGAAAACGGGCCTCGGCCTCGATCCAGCGCGCCAGGTCCCGGTCGCGCGCGGCCGCCAGCGCCAGGACCGCGGCCTTTAGCGCGCGACCGTTCGAGGGGAGGTTGTCGCAGCTGAGCACCCTGAACGGCGGAACGTCGGCCGCCCGCCGCCGCGCCAGCCCCTCGACCAGCCAGCCGATGGCGCTGGTCGGCCTCTCGCGGTCGGCGACGATGTCGGGATGGCCGAAGTCCAGGCGCCCGTCCGGGCCAAGGCAGTAGCCCTTCTCGGTGATGGTCAGGGTGACCAGCCCGACCGCCGGATCGGCCAGCCGGGCGGCGACGGCCTCCGGCGTCTCGCTTGCGACCAGCAGTTCGGCGATGACGCCGAGCGTCCGCATCCGGGTCGTCTCGCCGAGCTCGACCAGGGTGTAGAGGCCGTCCTGCGGGGCGAGGGCGTCGCGCACGCCGCGCGACTTCAGGGCCACGGCGCTGATCGCCCAGCGCGGATCGCGGGCCAGCAGGGCGTCGACGTAGCTCGCCAGGTGCGCCCGGAAGAAGGCCCCGGGGCCGAGATGGACGATGCCGATCCGCGTCCCGGTTCGGTCATAGGGCGCCGGGCCGGGCCGGCTGGCGTCCGACAGGCGCGTCACAGGGTGACGCCCCGCTTCCAGAGCGCGATCTCCCGTTCGCCGTTGACCTCGGCCCGGGTCCGCTGGCCGGACGCGACCGCCAGCACCCGCTCCATCAGGGCCTCGGCCGCGGCCTCCATCGGCGCCCCGGCCAGCACCACGCCGGCGTCGAAGTCGATCCAGCCGGGCTTGCGCTCGGCGAGGTCGGTGTTGGAGGCGATCTTCAGCGTCGGCGCGGGAAAGCCGAGCGGCGTCCCGCGGCCGGTGGTGAACAGCACGACCGTCGCCCCGGCGGCGACCAGGGCCGTCGAGGAGACCGCGTCGTTGCCGGGCGCCTCGAGCAGGGCCAGGCCCGGCCCGCGCACGCGCTCCCCGTAGGCGAGGGCCTGGGTCAGGACCGCGCGGCCGGCCTTCTGCACCGCGCCGAGGGACTTCTCCTCCAGGGTGGTGATGCCGCCGGCGAGGTTGCCGGGCGAGGGATTTTCCGACACCGGCTGGCCGTGATCGAGGAAATGGCGCTTGAAGCGATTGACCAGGCCCGCCGCGGCCTCGAACGTCGCCCGGTCGACCGCGCGGTCCAGCAGCAGGTGCTCGGCCCCGAAAACCTCCGGGATCTCGGTCAGCACAGGCGCGCCGCCGGCGGCGGCGACCGCGTCGGCGATGCGCCCGACCAGGGGATTGGCGGTCAGGCCCGAAAGCCCGTCGGATCCGCCGCACTTGAGCCCCACCACCAGGTCGGAGAGCGGGCAGGGGACGCGAGCATCCTCCTCCGCCTCGGCGACCAGGGCCGCGATGGCCGCCATGCCGGCCTCGTGCTCGTCCGCCTCGCCCTGGGTCGAGAAGGCGCGCAGGCGCGGGTGGTCGCCGATCTCGTCCAGCAGGGCGTCCAGCTGGTTGGATTCGCAGCCCAGGCCCAGGATCAGCACGCCGCCGGCGTTGGGATGCCGGGCGAGGGCCGCCAGCACCCGGCGGGTGGCTGAAAGGTCGTCTCCCAGCTGCGAACAGCCGAGCGGATGGACCAGGGCGTGGACTCCGTCGACCCGTCCCGCGAACGCCCGGTCAGCGGCCTCAGCCAGACGCCGGGCGGTGTTGGCGACACAGCCGACGGTGACCAGGATCCAGATCTCGTTGCGCGTGCCGACGCGGCCGTCCGGCCTGCGATAGCCGAGGAAGCGGCGGCCCTCGTCGACCGGCGCCGGGGCCGCGGTCGCCGATCCGAAGCGGTAGTGCCGCTCTCCGGACAGGCCCGTCGCCAGGTTCTGGACGTGAACATGGCCGCCGGCCGCGATCGGCCGGGTCGCCACGCCGATGGGAAAGCCGAACTTCCGCACGGCCTCGCCCGCCGCCAGGGCGCGCAGGGCGACCTTGTGGCCGCGCGGCACGTCGAGGGCGATCTCGAGCCCGTCGACCGTCTCCCCGGCGGCGATGTCGCGGAGGGCCGTCGCCACGTCGTCGGCGGGATCGACACGGTGCAGGGCGGGGGCGAGGCGGGCGGCGTCGGCCATGATCGACGCATGACCCCCGGCGACACCGGTGTCAACGCTTTGCGGCCTGCTGCTGGCGCCGCGCTTCGGCGCACGTTATCAGTGGCAAGGAACCGCATCGGAGCTCGCCTTGGCCCCCAGGACGCCGAAAGCCGCCGACGACGCCCTCGAAGGCGGCCGCCGCCGGGCCACGATCAACGACATCGCCCGCCTGGCCGGGGTTTCGAAGAAGACCGTCTCGCGCGTCATCAACCGCTCGCCCTCGGTCCGGCCCGAGACCCGTGAGAAGATCGAGGCGGTGATCCAGCGTTACGGCTACGCGCCCGACCCCCAGGCGCGAGGCCTGGCCTTCCGTCGCTCGTTCCTGATCGGCCTGATCTACGACAACCCCAACCCGCAGTACGTCGTGAACATGCAGCTGGGCCTCCTCGACGGCATGCGGGGCTCGGGCTACGAGCTGGTCGTCCACCCCTGCGACCGGGGCAGCACGACCCTGGTCCCCGACATCCGCGCCTTCATCGAACGCCAGAAGCTCTATGGCGTGGTGCTGACGCCATCGGTTTCGGAAGACGAGGCGGTCGCGGCCATGCTGCGCGAGACCGGCTGCGAGTTCGTGCGCGTGGCCTCGGTCGCGGTCGACGAGGAAGCCCACAGCATCGTCACCAAGGACCGTCACGGCGGCCTGCTGGCCGGCCGCCATCTGGCCGAGCTCGGCCATCTGCGGGTCGGCTTCATCTCCGGCCCGGACCGATTCCGCTCCTCGCACGAGCGGCGCGGCGGATTCGAGGAGGGCCTGGCCGAGCGCGGCGTGACGCTGTCGCCCGAGTTCGTGGCCGAGGGGGCCTACACCTTCGAGTCGGGCCTGGAGGGCGCCCGGGCCCTGCTGGCGAGGCGAGACCGGCCGACCGCCATCTTCGCCGGCAACGACGAGATGGCCGCGGGGGTCCTTCATGCCGCGCGCGAGCTCGGCCTGACGGTGCCGGACGACCTTTCGGTGATCGGCTTCGACGACTTCCAGATCGCGTCGCGGGTCTGGCCGCCGCTGACGACCATCCGGGCTCCGACGCGCGAAATCGGCCGTCTCGCCGCCGAGCGCCTGATCGGCAGCCTGGACGACAAGCGGGACCCCGAGGGGCGCCTGCCTTCGCTGGTGGTGCGCGAGTCGACGGCGGCCCCGGGGAAATAGCGTCAGGCGGCGACGGCCGCCTCCGTCCGCAGGTCCAGGGTGTCGGTATGACCGAACCCCTGTTCGTACGTGAGGACCGAGACCACCAGCGGCGTCGCCCGCATGATCGCCATCCGCGCGCTGTCGACCTCGTCCATCATCGAGGCGTATTCCGGATAGCTGAGCAGCATGAGCGCCAGCACGCGCTGGCGTTCGGCCGGATCCTTCACCTCGGCGACGGTCGCGGCCATCGAGGCGCCGGTGATCGCCTCGGGTCGGGCGACGTCCTCTCCCAGGCAGATCGAGACCCGCGGGTCGGCCTTCAGGTTGGCGTACTTCTGGCTCTCGCGCGAGATGATGAAATAGATCGCCGTCCCGTCGTTGACGAAGCCGACGATGGTGGCCTGGGGCCATCCGTCGGGGCGCAATGTGGCGATGGACAGCACGCGGCGCCTGTTGAGCTCGGCGACGAACCTTGCCTTGAGATCCTGCATGACTGTGCTCCCTTGACGGGTGCACGGTGTCGCCGGTCCTCAACGGCGGCTTTGACGAAGATCATATCGGCAGGGGTTGCCCAGAAAAATGACACCGGTTACCTAGCGCCATGGCCACGCCGCTGACCCTGCACGATGATCGACTGTTCCCGGCCGAGCCGTCGATGCGGGCCATCGCGCGCGAGCTTTATGGCGAAGTGCGCGGCCTGCCGATCATCAGCCCGCACGGACATACCGATCCCGCCTGGTTCGCGACCGACGCGCCCTTTTCCAACGCCGCCGACCTGCTGCTGGCGCCGGACCACTACCTCTACCGCATGCTCTACAGCCAGGGCGTTTCGCTGGATGCGCTGGGGGTGCCGCGTCACGGCCGGCCCTCGACCGTCGACCCGCGCGAAGCCTGGCGACTGTTCGCCGCGAGCCAGTCTCTGTTCCGCGGGACGCCCTCGGCGATCTGGCTGGATCATGTCTTCGCCACGGTCTTCGATCGCCCGGAGCGGCTGTCGGCGGAAACGGCCGACGCCTGTTTCGACGCCATCGGCGCGGCCCTGCAGACCGACGCCTTCCGACCCCGGGCGCTGTTCGAGCGCTTCAACATCGAGGTGCTGGCGACCACCGAGGGGCCGCACGAGCGGCTGACGCATCACCAAGCCCTCCGCGACAGCGGCTGGCGGGGCCGCGTGATCACGGCCTATCGCCCGGACGCGGTGGTCGACGTCGAGGACGAGCGCTTCGGACCGGCCCTGGACGCCTTCGCCGAGCTGACCGGACAGGATGTCAGGAGCTGGCGAGGCTATCTGGAGGCGCACCGCGTCCGTCGCGCCGCCTTCGCCGACCTGGGCGCCACCTCAACCGACCACGGCCATCCGACCGCCGCCACCGCCGATCTGTCGGCCGTGGAGGCCGAGGCCCTGTTCCGGCGGGTCGTGGGCGGCGGCGCATCGGCGGCGGAGGCTGAACTGTTCCGCGCCCAGATGCTGACCGAGATGGCGCGCATGAGCCTGGACGACGGTCTGGTCATGCAGATCCATCCCGGCAGCTTCCGGAACCACAACCGCCTGCTGTTCGAGGGATTCGGCCGCGACAAGGGCGCCGACATCCCCACGCCCACGGACTATGTCCGCGCCCTGAAGCCGCTGCTGGACCGGTTCGGGACCGACGCGCGGCTGTCGGTGATCGTCTTCACCCTGGACGAGACCAGCTACGCCCGCGAGCTGGCGCCGCTGGCGGGGCACTATCCCTGCCTCAAGCTCGGGCCCGCCTGGTGGTTTCACGACAGCCCCGAGGGCATGCGCCGGTTCCGCGAGCAGACGACGGAAACGGCCGGCTTCTACAACACCGTGGGGTTCAACGACGACACCCGCGCCTTCCTCTCCATCCCGGCCCGTCACGACGTCGCCCGGCGGGTGGACTGCGGCTTTCTGGCGAAGCTCGTCGCCGAGCATCGTCTTCCCCTCGACGAGGCCCGCGAGGTCGCCGTCGATCTGGCCTACAACCTGCCCAGGCGGGCGTACAAACTCTGAGCCCTGCGGAGCCATCGATGTTCGAGAAGACCTATCACGCGACCCACCCGGACATGATGGACGGGGTCGACAACGACCAGCTCCGCGACCGTTACCTGGTCACCGGTCTGTTCAGGACCGACGCGGTCAGCCTGAACTACAGCCACAACGAGCGGTTCGTGATCGGCGGCGCGGCGCCTGTCACGATGGCGGTGAGACTGCCCGACCAGACCGAGCCGGCGTCGGCCGCCGGGCGTCCCTTCCTCGAGCGCCGCGAGCTGGGCCTGATCAACGTCGCCGAGGGCGTGGGCCGCGTCACCGTCGACGGGACGGCCTACGAGCTGCAGCCGAAGGACGGCCTCTACGTTCCCATGGGCGCCAGGGACGTGGTCTTCGAGAGCCTTGATCCGGCCAATCCGGCCCGCTTCTACCTGGCCTCGACGCCCGCCCACGCCCGCTTCGACGTGAAGAAGATCTCCATCGCCGAAGCCAATCCGCTGGAACGGGGCGCCCTGGAAACTTCCAACGAGCGGACCATCTACCAGTACGTCATCCCGGGGGTCTGCCCGTCGGCCCAGCTGCTGCTCGGCCTGACCATCCTGAAGACCGGCAGCGTGTGGAACACCATGCCGCCCCACCTTCACGACCGCCGTTCGGAGGTCTACTTCTACTTCGGACTGAAACCCGACGAGCGGGTCTTCCACTTCATGGGCGAGCCCGATGCGGCGCGCCACATCGTGGTCGCCAACGAGGAGGCGGTGATCAGCCCGCCCTGGTCGATCCACATGGGTTCGGGCACCTCGAACTACGCCTTCATCTGGGCGATGGGCGGGGAGAACCTCGACTACACCGACATGAACGTCCTCGACATCTGCCAGCTGAAATGAGCCATCCCTTCGATCTCAGCGGCAAGGTCGCCCTGGTCACCGGCGCCAACACCGGCATCGGCCAGGGGATCGCGCTCGCCCTGGCCGCCGCCGGGGCCGACATCGCCGCCGCCGGCCGCTCCGCGCCTGTCGAGACGGGGGCCGCGGTCGAGGCCCTGGGCCGTCGCTTCCTGTCGGTGAGCGCCGACTTCGCCTCCATCGGGCCGGTCGACCGCGTGGTCGCCGAGACCGTGTCGGGGCTGGGCGCGGTCGACATCCTGGTCAACAACGCCGGCATCATCCGCCGCGCCGACAGCCTCGACTTCACGGAGGCCGACTGGGACGCGGTGATGGACACCAACCTCAAGTCGGTCTTTTTCCTGACCCAGGCGGTCGCCCGCCACATGCTGGCCCGGGGCGGGGGCAAGGTGATCAACATCGCCAGCCTGCTGAGCTTCCAGGGCGGCATCCGCGTGCCGTCCTACACGGCCTCGAAGAGCGGCCTCGCCGGCCTGACCAAGATCCTCGCCAACGAGTGGGCGGGGAAGGGGATCAACGTCAACGCCATCACCCCCGGCTATTTCGACACCAACAACACCGAGGCCCTGCGCGCCGACGAGGCCCGCAACAGGGCGATCCTGGAGCGGATTCCCGCCGGCCGCTGGGGCGTTCCCGCCGACATCGGCGGGGCGGCGGTGTTCCTGGCCTCGCCGGCCAGCGACTACGTCCACGGCGTCACCCTGCCGGTCGACGGGGGCTGGCTGGCGCGGTGAGGGCCGGCGTGCAGGGGCCTAGACGAGACTGTTCAGCCAGTCCTCCAGGTTGGTGAAGCCATCGCCGTCGCGGTCCCGGGCGCCGTCGGACGCGTCCTTCGGGTCGAATCCTCGCGTCCGCTCCCAGTCATCGGGCATGCCGTCGCGGTCGGTGTCGACCCAGGGCGGGCCGCCGGCCAGGGCGGGCCAGCCGCCGACCTCCGCCTGGCTGTCGATGATCCGGCCCGCGCCGGCGCGCACGCCGGCGATGATGCGCAGGTCGACGGCGTCGCGCCGCCGCGAGGCCCCGGCCCCGGCCAGGACCGCTTCATAGGCCTGGGCGGCGCCGGTCGTGCGGATTCCCGAGTCCGCCAGCGGTCCCGCGGCCCTGTAGCCGGCCGGCGGGCTGCAGCCGACCAGGCTCCAGGGATCGGCCGGAACAGCGCCGTTCATCGCATTGTCGGCGAACCAGGCCCGCGCGCCGGGATTTTCCTCGCAGAAAGCGAGGGCGCCCTGGCTGTCGGGGCCGGCCTGATACCAGTTGGCGACGAAGTCGTAGGCGGCCAGCTGGCCGGTGTCGGCGTTGTAGCCGCTGCGTCCGCCGCCCCAGTTGTAGAAGACGTTGTTGCGGAACTCGAGGACCGGGCCGAGGCGATCGACATCGGGCGGGTTGTAGTTCCCGGGCCGGGGCATGCGCGCCTGGTGGTGGGCCCAGAGGTTGTGGTGCCAGCTGAACCGCGCCCCGCGCCCGCCCCGGATCAGGCTGCCGTATCCGTGCCGGCCCTTCTCGTGCAGGGAGGCGTTGAGCGACTCGGCGATCAGCGACCACTGGACGGTGAGGTCGTAGACCCCGGCCTCGGGCGGGTCGTAGCGGCCGCCCGCCGACAGGGTCTCGTCGACCGACCAGCTGGCCGAGACGTGGTCGAGCACGATCCGTCGTCCGCGGACGACCGAGACGGCGTCATCCTGCACGCCGGTCTCGTCGCCGAGGCGGACCCGGATAAAGCGGACGACAACGTCGTCGGCGGCCAAGATCAGCGGCTGCCCGCGGAGAGTGACGCCGTCTCCGGGGGCTGTCTGGCCGGCGATCGTCAGCCTCGCCCGGGCGATCTTCAGGGGCGTCGCCAGGCGAATCGTGCCGGCGACGTCGAAGACGACCGTTCGCGGCCCCCTGGCCTCCACGGCCTCGCGCAGGCTGCCCGGTCCCGAATCGGCGAGGGTGGTGACGTGAAAGACGGCCCCGCCGCGGCCGCCCGCGGCGAAACGCCCGAAGCCCTCCGCGCCCGGAAAGGCGATGACGGCGGGGTCAGAGGGCGCCGCGGAGGCGGCCGCGGCCGCCAGAGTCAGGAGCGGGATCGTCATGAAGACCCTGGCGGGCAAGGGATTTCCCCCTCTGTGATCCGCGCGTGGGCCGGTTCGGCTCGCGCGCGGCGGGAAAGTGACAAGCTTGTGGCGCGAATGGCTTGTCAGCCGGCGCCGATGTAAGGTATCTACACCGATGATACCGGTGTCAAACGGGACACAAAGGCGAATGACACCGGTGTCACCCTGTCGGCGATAAGTGCGCGGTCGACGTTCGGGGCAGGCGGAATGACAATTCGGCGACCAGGATCGCCAACGCGCCAAAGGGGAGGGAGTAGTCGTGTCGAAGGTCAACCTTTCGCGCCATGCGGGCCTGCGCTTCGGCGCGTCGCTGGCGGTCATTGCATTCAGCCTCGCGATGGCCGGCGCGGCCCAGGCCCAGGAGGACACCGAGGTCGAGGAGATCGTGGTCACCGGCTTCCGCGGAAGCCTGGCGAGCGCCCTGTCGACCAAGCGCGCCGAGACGGCGGTCGTCGACGCCATCAAGGCCGAGGACATCGCGGACTTCCCCGACCTGAACCTGGCCGAGGCGATCCAGCGCATTCCGGGCGTTTCGATCGACCGCGACGCGGGCGAGGGCCGCTCCATCACCGTTCGCGGTCTGGGCGCCGACTTCACCCGCATCCGCATCAACGGCATCCAGGCCCTGGCCACCACGGGCGGCACCGATAGTTCGGGCGGCGCCAACCGCGGCCGGCAGTTCGACTTCAACATCTTCGCCTCGGAGCTGTTCAACAGCGTCACCGTGCGCAAGACCCAGGCGGCCGAGGTCGAGGAAGGCTCCCTGGGCGCCACCGTCGATCTGCGCACGTCCAGGCCGTTCGACTACAGCGGGCGGGTGTTCACCCTCGCCGGCCAGTACGGCTACAACGACCTAGCCGACGAGTGGGACCCGCGCGGGGCGCTGATGTTCAGCGACCAGACCGAGGATGGAACCTGGGGCGTGCTGGTGTCGGTGGCCTACAGCCAGCGGAGCCTCCTCGAAGAGGGCTTCAGCGCGGTTCGCTGGGACAACGGGGTCAGCTCGGGCGGCTTCTCCGCCGCCGGCTCGGTTCCCGCCGCCTACGCCCTGGTCAACAACGCGACGGTCTTCCATCCGCGCCTGCCGCGCTACGGGCGGCTGACGCACGAACAGGACCGGCTGGGGGCCACCCTCAGCGTGCAGTACCGGCCCTGGGACTCCACGACCATCTCGCTGGACCTGCTCTACGCCGATCTGGACTCGACGCGGCAGGAAGACTTCCTGGAAACCTTGTCGTTCAGCCGCTCCGGCGCGCAGGGCAAGGGGGCGACCGACGTCCTCGCCGCCGAGGTCAATTCCCGCAACAACATGGTCTACGGTCTGTTCAACGACGTCGACGTGCGCAGCGAGTCGCGCTTCGACGCCCTGGAGACCGAATTCACGCAATGGACCTTCGACGTCCAGCATGAGTTCAACGAACAATGGCGGGGCAGCTTCGTGGCCGGCCGCGCCGAGTCCGTGTTCCGCAATCCGCGGCAGACCACCGTCACCCTCGATCGGCTCGACACCGACGGCTATTCCTGGGACTTCCGGGGCAACGACCGCGAGCCGAAGATCGACTACGGCTTCGACGTCACCAATCCCGCCAACTGGTCGTGGATCAACTCGCCGCCCGCCGGGGCGACCGGTTCGGAAATCCGCATCCGGCCGCAGGGCGTCGACAACCGCTACACCACCTGGCGCTTCGACCTGACCTTCGACGCCAACGAGGTGTGGACGTTCAAGACGGGGCTCAACTGGGCGAACTTCGAGTTCGACTCCTTCGAGTTCCGCCGCGCCACCGAGACCTCGGTGCCGGCCCTGCCCGTCGGAACCACCGTCGCGGACATCTCGAAGCTGCTGACCGGCTTCAACAGCGGCGGGCTTCACCGCTCCTGGCTGATCCCCGACCTGAACGCCATCGCTCGCGCCTTCGACATCTACTGCGACTGCAACACCGGCGTCACCGGCGGCGACTTCACCCTGTTCGGCCCGACCAACGGCAGCGCCCGCGGCAACAACCGGGCGGCCGACGAGATCGCCCGCAGCGCCTATCTGCAGGCGCAGTTCCGGACCGACCTGTTCGACATGCCGTTCCGAGGCGACTTCGGCGTCCGCTACGTCGAGACCGAAATCGACGCCGAGGGCTACCTGGCCACGGGCGGCGGCACCCTGGTCACGGTCAGCAACGAGTACAACAAGGTGCTGCCGTCCATGAACCTGGCCCTGAGCGTCCGGGACAACCTGATGCTGCGCTTCGGCGCCGCCAAGGTCATGGCCCGGCCGCAGCTGCCCAACCTGTCGCCGGGCGGCACGGTCAACACCGCCGCCCGGACGATCACGACGGGCAACCCGCTGCTGGATCCGTTCCTGGCCAAGACCTACGACCTGAGCCTGGAATGGTACTTCGCGCCGGAGTCGCTGCTGTCGGTGGCGCTGTTCTACAAGGACATCGACACGTACATCCAGACGCTGCGGGAGAGCCGTCCGTTCGGGTCAACCGGACTGCCGCTCAGCCTGCTGGCGCCGGGCCAGGACGCCAATACGCTGTACGACGTCACCAGCCCGATCAACACCGACGGCGGCCCGCTGAAGGGCTTCGAGATCAGCTACCAGCAGCCCTTCCTCTTCCTGCCGGCGCCGTTCGACAACCTCGGCGCGGTGCTGAACTACACCTACGTTGAATCGGAGATCGACTACGCCACCTCGGCGACGTCGGGCCTGACCGTCACCGGCGACCTGGTGAACCTGTCGCCTAAGGCCTACAACGCCACCCTCTACTACGAGGACGAGCGGTTCAGCGCCCGGGTGTCGGCCTCCTATCGCGACGACTACCTGCAGACGGTGCCGGGTCGGAACAACAACGACGTCGAAGGCAAGCGCGAGACGCTGAACGTCGACGCCTCGGCCTCGTTCAGGGTCAACGACGATCTCACCCTGACGGCCGAGGGCCTGAACCTGACGGACGAGTACAACGACCAGTTCGTCGACTCCGTCGGCGACCGGGCGTCGGTCTATCACCACACCGGCCGGCAGTTCTTCTTCGGTTTCCGTTACACCTTCTAGTCAAACCCTCCTTGCGCGGACTGGGCGCCGGGCCTGCCCGGCGCCCTTCTTTTTTCCCGCGACGGGCGTAGGACTCGGGGTCGCGCAGGCAGGAGCGAGCACAATGACCAAGGACCGCATGGCCGTTCTGGCCGCGATGATCGACCAGGGGGTGATCCCCGTCTTCTACCACCCGGACGTGGAGACCTGCGTCCACGTCATCCAGGCCTGCGCCAACGCCGGCGCCAAATGCATCGAGTTCACCAACCGCGGCGACTTCGCGGCCCACACCTTCCTGGAGGTGACCCGTCACTTCGCGAAGGCCGACCCCAGCGTGATCATGGGCGTGGGCAGCGTCGTCGACGCCCCGACCGCGGGCCTCTACATCGCCAACGGCGCCCGGTTCGTCGTCGGCCCGATCCTCAACGCCGAGGTCGCCAGGGTCTGCAACCGCCGCATGATCCCCTATTCGCCGGGCTGCGGCAGCGCCACCGAGATCAGCGACGCCCAGGAGCTGGGCTGCGAGATCGTCAAGGTCTTCCCGGGCGAGAGCGTCGGCGGCCCGACCTTCGTCAAGAACGTGCTGGGGCCGATGCCCTGGACCAAGATCATGCCCACCGGCGGCGTCGACCCTGACGAGGCCAGCCTGCGCGAGTGGTTCGGCGCCGGCATCGTGGCGGCCGGCATGGGCAGCAAGCTCATCACAAACGACCTGCTCAAGGCGGGCGACTGGGCGGGCGTCGAAGCCCGCGTGCGCAAGACCGTTGACCTCATAAGGAAGATCCGGAGCGCCTGACTGTGACCGACAATGTCCTGACCATCCGTCCCGCGAGCGAAACCCGCTGGGACTGCGCCTCGTTCGGCGAGGTGATGCTGCGATTCGACCCCGGCTTCGGCCGGGTGCGCAACGCCCGCAGCTTCCAGGTCTGGGAAGGGGGCGGCGAGTACAACGTCGCCCGCGCCATGCGCAAATGCTGGGGCAAGCGGGCCACCGCCGTCACCGCCCTGCCGGTCAACGACCTGGGCTGGCTGGTCGAGGACCTGATCATGCAGGGCGGCGTGGACATGAGCCACGTGGTCTGGCGCGAACACGACGGCCTGGGCCGCAACACCCGGGTCGGCCTGAACTTCACGGAGAAGGGCTTCGGCATCCGCGCCGCGCTCGGCTGCAGCGACCGGGGCCACTCCGCCGCCTCCCAGATCCGGCCGGGCGAGGTCAATTGGGAGAAGCTGTTCGGCGAGGAGGGCGTGCGCTGGTTCCACACCGGCGGTATTTTCGCCGCCCTGGCCAGCAACACTGCCGAGGCGGTCATCGAGGCCGTCGAGGTCGCCCGCAAGTACGGCACGATCGTCAGCTATGACCTGAACTACCGCGCCTCCCTGTGGAAGAGTCAGGGCGGCAAGCCGGGGGCCCAGAGGGTCAACCGCGAGATCGCCAAACATGTCGACGTGATGATCGGCAACGAGGAGGACTTCACCGCCTGCCTCGGATTCGAGGTCGAGGGCCTCGACGAGCACATCAGCGAGATCGACCCGGCCAACTTCAAGAAGATGATCGAGACGGCGGCCCGCCAGTTCCCCAACTTCAAGGTCGCCGCCACCACCCTGCGCAACGCCAAGACGGCCAGCGTCAACGACTGGTCGGCCGTGCTCTACGCCGGCGGCGAATTCTATTCGTCGATGATGCGCGAGAACCTGGAGATTTACGACCGGGTCGGCGGCGGCGACGGCTTCGCCTCTGGGCTGGCCTATGGCTTCCTGGAAGGGAAGGGGCCCCAGGCCGCCGTCGAATACGGCGCGGCCCACGGCGCCCTGGCCATGACCACCCCCGGCGACACCTCCATGGTCCGCGCCGCCGAGGTCGAGGCCGTCATGAAGGGCAAGGGCGCCCGGGTGATCCGCTAGCCTGGCGTCCCCCGCGCATGCCATAAGTCCTCAAAAGCAACGGGAGGACTACATGCTCGGCTACGTCACCATCGGCTCCAACGACATGGAACGGTCGCTGGCCTTCTATGACGCCATCTTCGCGCCGCTGGGCGGCCGGCGGATGATGGATATGGGGCGGGGCATGATCTACGGCGCCGACCGGCCCTGCATCGGCATCACCACCCCCTACGACGAGCAGCCCGCGACGGCCGGCAACGGCTCGATGACCGCCCTGGTCGCGCCGTCGCAGGCGCTCGTCCGCGCCGTCTACGACAAGGCCCGCGAACTCGGCGCGCCGTGCGAGGGCGAACCCGGTCCGCGCGGCGACGGCGGCTTCTACGGCGCCTACTTCCGCGACCCGGACGGCAACAAGCTGTGCGTCTTCACCATGGCGCCAGCCTAGCCGGGCGCCGGGGTGCGGCGGCTGCCCCACCCCGGACCGGTGGGCGGTCAACGACCCTGTTAGCCAATGTGGAACTTGCAGGAATAGGGCGAGCTGTTCAGTTGGTAGAGGCTGCCGGCGATGCCGTACCAGCCCCCGCCGAGATTGCCGTTGTTGATCCCTGACGTGGTCGCGATCTTGGTCGCGCACTTCTTCTCGGCATCCACGAACATGTCGCTGGATTTCGAACAGGTGCAGCTGCAGTGGGGCGCCGACACCAGGTAGGTGAAGCTGGGCTGCACCTTCCGGGACGTGTTGGGGTCTTGCCAGCCGAAATCAATGCGGACCTCGACCTTTCCCGACTTGCAGATCTTGTCCTGGTCCGCGGTGGTGTAGTTGAGGTGTTTCAGGATCTCGCCGTTGGCCAGCCACTTGTCGGTGACCGAGGCCTTGCAGGCAGCCATCTTCTCGTTGTCCGTCGAGCCGACGACGACGCCGATCGTCCAGGAGGGCGGGGTATGGGACGTGCCTGTGCCTGCTCGAAAGAAGGTCGCATGGCATGCGACGAGTTGTTCGGGCATCCTGATGACAGCGCCCTGAACACTCGCATCCAGGGGCGTCTCCACTCTCTTGCCCGGCCCCTTGGGAATGGGCGTCGACTGTCCGGAGCCGGGCGGCGTCGGCTGGCTCATGGCGGCGGACGCGAGGGTCAGGCAGATGAGGCCGGCGAGCCCGGCCCGGACATGGTTAGTGTTCATCGGTTCTCCTCCAGGACGACAATCGCTGGACGGCTGTCTCCCGTGTCCTCCTGACCAGCGCGGCGCGAGGTTCCCCGGGCCGGAGCCGTCGGAAAACCCCAGGAACTTGGGGTATCGGGCCATCCCGGCCGGCCGCATGGATTGACCTGCTGGCCCGCGGCGGGGGCCCTGCTATTGTCACCGCTGGCGGCTTCGGCTGATCGCGTTCGGGCAGGGGGCAGGGGTCAGCATGGGCGCTGACGGAGCCGCAAGCGAACTGGGCGTCGGAGTCCATGCGACCCGGCGGGCCGCTGCGATCGCGGTCCCGGTCCTGCTCGCCCTGGCGATGGCGTTCTGGCTCAGCGCGCCTCTGTTCCGGGCGGTCCGGTCTTCGGTCGGCCTCGACGGCGCGGCCTGGCAGGCCGCGGCGAACAACCGGTTGACCCGGCTCCCGCGTGTAGGCGAGACGCCGGTTCCCGCGCGTCGACCGGGCGGCCTCGCCCCGTCGGGTGCGCGGCAGTACGGCCTGTCCTTCGATCTGGCCAAGGCGCCTGACGGCGACCTGGCCATCTATGCTCCCAGGGGAGGCCTCGGAGGCCTGTTCGCCAATCGCGTGCCGCTGCCGGGGGAAGAGGTGACCGCGACGCCGTCCCCGGTGCTATTGGACCGCGGCGGGCTCTCGGCGTTTCCGCGGTCTTACCTGCATCCGGGGCCGAACCGCGCGGACCTGGTGCTTGACGCGGGGCTGCCCCTCGCCTGGCCGCGGGGGCTGCTCTTCGGACCCAGGGCGCCGCTGGAGTCGGCTCATCGCCGTCAGGCGTGGCTTGAATCCGTTGCGCCGCGTCTGGGACTCCTGACCGGGGGGCTTGCGTTCCTGGCCGGGGTATTTCTTGCACTGCTTCAGCCCGGTCGGCTCCGGCGGGAGACGCTGCGGCCGGCGATGTTCGCCGCTGTTGCCACTGCCTATGTCTCGTTGCCGCTGTCGGCCCTCGCCGGACTTCCGGCGCGGTGGGTTTGGGTTGCCGCCGATCTGCTGCCGGTCGTTCTGGGACTGTTCCTGGTCGCCTGGTTGTTCGACGAAGGCGCCGCGCCGCGCCTGCGCCTCGTGCTTCGCCTCGCGGCGGTGATCCTGGGCGCCCTGACGCTGGCGGAACTGAGCCTGCCAGGCCCCGGACCTTGGCGGCTGGCGCTTGAGTCGTTCGCCGTGGTGTCCACCACCGTGGCCGCCCTCATCGGCGGCTGGCGGATTCTGCGAGGCGCTCCGGCAGATCACGCCGCCGCAGCCGGCGCGGGATTGACCATCCTGTGGTTGGCGTCGGCCATGCTTTGCCGCTCAACGCTGCTTCCGCTCGCGCCGGCCATTGCGACGGAAGCCGTCGCCGCCGCGGCCGCGAACCTCCTGCTCGCTGGCGGGCTTGTCGTCCTGGTCGATCAAGGGATTTCCG
Source organism: Pseudomonadota bacterium (assembly GCA_049323695.1). Lineage (GTDB taxonomy): Bacteria > Pseudomonadota > Alphaproteobacteria > Caulobacterales > Caulobacteraceae > Caulobacter. The sequence goes on along the minus strand of JBMOOF010000035.1, from coordinate 147,758 downwards.
AAGGATCCGCGGCTTGGGGCCGCCGCCGCAGTCTCGCGGCGCGGGTCCAGGAGCAGAGCGGGTTGATTGCGGAGCAGCAAGGCGCAATCGACCGCGAGCTCCAGCGTCGCGCCGTGCTGGAGGAACGGGAGCGGCTGACCCGGGACATTCACGACGGGATCGGCGGTCAGCTGGTCTCCCTGCTGGTGCGCCTCAAGGCAGGGAAGATCGATCAGACCGACCTTGAGGCCGAGGTTCAGACAAGCCTCAATGACCTGCGCCTGATCATCGATTCCCTGGACCATGCGTCGGAATCGTTTCCGACGGCGCTGGCCCTGGTCAGCTCGCGCCTGCGGTCACAGATGGAGGCCGCCGGCGTTCCCCTGGTCTGGCGGCAAGACGGCGCCATTCTGCCGGACGCGCTCGACGCCCGGAGCGCGCTCGACATCTTCCGAACGCTGCAGGAGGGGTGCACGAACATCCTCAAGCACGCCAGGGCCGACAGGGCTGAGATCGATATCCGTTCCGGTCCCGACGGGCGCGGCATGGTGCTCTCCATCGCCGACAATGGATGCGGGATGCCCGCGGCGCCGGACCGATCGAATGGCCGAGGCTTGCGAAATCTGCGCCGCCGGGCCGCCCGCGTGGGTGCGGTCATGACCATCACCGCGGGTATCGGAGGGCGGGGCACAACAATCCGGATGGAGTTTCCCCCGTGGACGGCGACGCCGGTCTAGACCTCAATCCGGTCTGTCGATCAGGCCCAGGCATTGGGCCTCGAAGACGGCCTCGCTCCGCGAATGGACATTGAGCTTGCGGTATATCTTCTTCACAAAGTCGCTGATGGTATGCGGCGAGACACCGAGGGCCTCGGCGGCCTCCTTGTAGCTCAGCCCCCTGGCGAAAACCGAAAGGGTCTCGGTCTCACGATCGGTGAGGGTGAGTTCGCCTTCGCCCGGCAGTCCCCCGCCGCGACTGCGGGTCAGGAACCGGGTCAGATAGATCGCGACCTGAGGGCTGATCGGGGAGAAGCCCGCCAAGGTCTGGCGAATGCTCTCGACGATCTGTTGCGCGGGCATGTCCTTGAGGACGTAGCCGTTCGCGCCCGCCCTGATGGCCTCCATGACCGTTTCCTGGTCACCAAACACGCTGAGCACCAGCGATCTTCCCGCGTTGGCGGCGTTGATTCGGCGGATGAGCTCCAGGCCGTTTCCGTCCAGCAGACCCAGATCGACCAGACACAGATCTGGACGGAGCAGGTCGTACTGGGCGAGCGCCTCGGCGATGCTCGCCGTCGCGAAGGCGCAGGCCAGGTCCGGCGTTGTCTCCACAAGGGTCTCGAGGAACGACCGATAGTGGTGGTCATCTTCCACGATGCCGATCGTTCCGCCCTGTTCGGTCATCGTGGCGCTCGCTTCCAGCAGACGCCATAGGGCTGGTCCTTGATGTCAACCCAGACCCTCTGCATCTCGGTATCGGCCCTGCCGTAGCCGGTCACGGACACACCGGCCCCGGAGGCATGGTAGTCGACCACGCGCCAGCCCGGACCGAACGACCGCCGACACAGCCGGTCCGCGTCCGCAACGGTCGCGAACGCGCTGCCTTTCACAGGAGACGACAGCTTCACCGATCCGCCGGTCCAGAAGCGCGCGAGGTCCTCGTGCTCGCCCATTTGCCGCAGCGTCGAGAAGATCGCCGGGGCCGGGCGCCGTTCGTCCCGAAAGCAGGCCAGGGGAAGTTCGACGTCACAGTCCGTGTCGCCGACAAACGGATTTCCGCCTGCCGACGATCGCCCCCCTAGCATTGACAGGACAATTAGGGGCTCGCCAGACAGAACCAGGGTCTCCGCCCGGGCGGTGAGGCCGCCGTGCGTGGCCGGCTCTTCACAGAAGGCGACGCCCATGAAGTCCACCGAGGTATCGTCGGCCACCTTGACGTCAAATGCGCCTGCTTGCCCGGAGCGGACGTACTCAAGCAGATTTCCGCCGGCGATTTCCGGCGCCGCTCCGCTCGTCCGAAGCGAAATGTCGGACAACCGGGCCCAGATGAGCGAACCCGACCGACGCCACCCCGGAATCGATCCGAGCTTCGACACCCGCTGATAGAAGATGGGGTGCGTCGGCGGAAGGCGGCCGCCCGACCATTCAAGGATGTCGCCGATCACCAGGGTATCCGAATCATCGGCGCCCAGGGATTTCAGGCTGATCACGAAGAGACCTCGAGCCGTCGTCCTGGGCAGCTCGAAATAGTCGAGAACGTAGGTGTCCATTCGAGAGTGGTCGTAGTCGGCCCTGCGCGTGAGCGGAGCCGCCACGAGGCTGTCCGGCAATCGGGGGTGCTTGTGACTCGGCTCCATGCCGCCTGGGGAGAAACCGTCCTCGATGCCTCTGATCACGAGTCGATGCGTTTCGCCGGGCCAGCAACGAAAGTCGTTCAGCAACTCCATGCCCGATTGGGGCGGCGGCTCCGGCGTCGTCCAGAAGGTGCGACCCGCCAGCGCGCCGGAAACCGTGACAAGAGCCGCCGCCAGCGCGGCGGCAATGCTCAACCGAACGACCGTCAAGGCCTCTCCCCCTTTGGCCAGGAAGCGAGGCTACACTGAACAATGAGATCGCGTCTCGGAACATCTGCAGCCGGTCGTCGACGATGACCTGAATATACTGGCGACCTTCAGAGGAACCGCCGTATGCGCCGACCCAGGGCGATACTAGACCTTCACCGGCTCCAGCTTCGGGCTCAGCAGCTGGACCACGCCCAGGGCCAGCAGGTAGGCGCTGGCGGCGACGATGAAGATCGGGGTGTAGGTCCCGATCGTGTCCAGCACCCAGCCCGCGTACTTGGCCATGGCCATGCCGCCGATGGCGCCGACCATGCCGCCGATGCCGATCACCGATCCGACCGCCGAGCGCGGGAAGACGTCGCCGGGCAGGGTGTAGAGGTTCGCCGAGAAGCCCTGGTGGGCGGCCGTCGCCAGGCCGATGATGGCCACGGCGAGCCAGACGTTGTCGGCGAAGGCGGCGAAACCCACCGGCACGGCGCAGACCGCGCAGATCAGCATGGCGGTCTTGCGCGCGGCGTTCAGGCTCATGCCCCGTTTCATGAGGCTGGAGGACAGCCAGCCCCCGCCGATGCTGCCCACGTCTGAGAGCAGATAGATGGCGATCAGCGGCGGGCCGAAGGTCTTCAGGTCGAGGCCGTAGCGCTTGCCCAGAAAGTCCGGCAGCCAGAACAAGAACATCCACCAGATCGGATCGATGAGGAACTTGCCCAGGGCGTAGGCCCAGGTCTCCTTCTTGCCGAGCAGGCGCGTCCAGGCGACCTTTTCCACCGGGTCCGGCGGGTCCTGTTCGATCCAGGCGATCTCGGCCTGGGTCACCTTCGGGTGTTCGCGCGGGCGACGATAGACCAGCAGCCAGATCGGCAGCCAGATCAGGCCGGCCGCGCCGGTGACGATGAAGGCCATCTCCCAGCCCCAGGCCAGGGTGATCGCCGGGATGACCAGCGGGGTGACGATGGCCCCGATGTTGGTGCCGGCGTTGAAGAGTCCGGTGGCGAAGGCCCGTTCCGACTTGGGGAACCACTCGGTCACCGCCTTGATGCCGCCCGGGAAGCCGCCGCCCTCGCCGACCCCCAGGGCCATGCGGGCCAGGATGAAGCCGTTCAGGGTGCGCGCGGCGCTGTGGGCGATGAAGGCCAGCTGCCAGAGGGCGAAGGCGATGCCGAAGCCCCAGCGCGCCCCGATGCGGTCCATGACCCGCCCGAAGGCCAGGTAGGCGACGGCGTAGGAGGCCTGGAACCAGAAGACCAGGTCGGCGTACTGGGTCTCTGTCCAGCCGAATTCGGCCGTCAGGGTGCCCTTCAGGATGCCGATGGTCTGCCGGTCGACGTAGTTGATCACCATGGCGGTGAACAGCAGGGCGACCACCACCCAGCGATAGTTGCCCACGCGCACGGTCGGCGCGGCCGCGGTCTCGGTCGTCATCCTGTACTCCCTAACGGACCGCCGGTCTCGCGATCTCCGCGACGCAGAGGATCTCGCCGAACTCGCCGAAGCTGACGCGGGCGCTCTGCCCCGCGGTGATCTCATGAATGCCCGTGGCCGCGCCGGTGGTCACGTACTGTCCCGCCGTCAGCGGACGGCCGCGGGCGGCGCAGTGGCCGAGCAGGAAGGCCAGGGCCGCCGCCGGTCCGCCCGGCAGGGAGGCCGCCGAACCGGTCCCCACGCGCTCGGTCCCAATCCAGGTCTCGCAGGCCAGGGCGGCGTCGGGACGGTCGCGCCAGCCGGGGATCGCCGGCCCGACGATCAGGCCCGCGTTGTTGCCGAAGTCCGACACCACCACGGTCGAGCCGAGATCGTTGATGGTCTTCAGCGGGCTGCCGGCGAACTCGACCCCGACATGCATGGTCGCCACGAGGTCCAACGCGGCCTCGACTGTCCAGTCGGTCCGGCCGACGGGCGCGTCGGCCCCGAGGCGGTAGACGAACTCGGCCTCGACGGCCGCGAAGCCGCCCGGAATGACGGCCAGGGTCACGGTCTCGCCCGGCGCCGCCTGCTTCAGACCGCTCCGGAAGGCCGGGCCGGCGACACGTTCGGCGCCCAGGGCGGCCTGCAGCTCGGGCGGCACGCGTCCGACCTTCCAGCCGACGATCTCGTCGGGCCAGAGGCCGATGGCGACTTCCTGGACGGCATAGCCGGCGGCCATGGTGACAGGGACCGCGCCGGGGTAGCCCGGCAGGGCCCTGGCGGCGAGTCGGGCGTCGACGAAGGCGGCGGCGATGTCGGCGGGGGCGCTCGCGGGCGCGGCCGTCGTCGTGGAAGCCCTCGCTCCTGCGGTCACGCCCCTTGTCCTCCCCACCATGATGGCCCCAGTTTCAGGGTCCTGATTGTGTCTAGAGGAAACCGGTGTCATTTTCAACGGCCAGCGACGCCGATCGTCGAAATCAAACATCCGTTGGGGAGTCGAAGCCTTGTTCCGTCCCATGATCCTGGGCCTCTGCCTGAGCCTGACCCTGGCCACGGGGGCCCTGGCCCAGTGGCCGTTCGGCCGGCGCGAATCGCCGGCGCCGGGGCCCGTCGCCGCCGCGCCGAAGGCGTTCCCGGGGGCCCAGGGCCGGGCGGCGGCGACGCCCGGCGGCCGGGGCGGGCGGGTGATCCGGGTGACGACGCTGGAGGCCGAGGGGCCCGGCTCGTTCGCCGAAGCGGCGGCGACGGCGGGGCCGCGCATCATCGTCTTCGAGGTCGGCGGGGTCATCGACCTGGGCGGCAAGACCCTGACCATCCGCGAGCCGTTCCTGACCATCGCCGGCCAGACCGCGCCCTCGCCGGGGGTGACCTTCATCCGGGGCGGCATCGACATCGCCACCCACGACGTCGTCGTCCAGCACATCCGGGTGCGGCCGGGCGAGGCGGGTTTCGCCAAGAAGAGCGGCCACGACTTCGATTCGATCTCGACCCAGGGGATCAGCTACAACGTCATCGTCGACCACTGCACGCTGACCTGGGGCACCGATGAGAACCTGTCGGCCTCGGGGCCGCGGTTCGTCGGCCAGACGCCGGACGCGTGGCGAGCCGGCACCTCGCGCGACATCACCTTCTCGCAGAACATCATCGCCGAGAGCCTGCGCTATTCGACCCACGGCAAGATCGAGCACTCCAAGGGGACGCTGATCCACGACAACGTCACCGGCGTGCTGATCTGGGGCAACCTCTACGCCCACAACTACGAGCGCAATCCGATGCTCAAGGGCGGCGTGTGGGCGACGATCGTCAACAACCTGATCTTCAACCCGGGCCAGCGGGCGATCCACTACAACCTGATGGCCGAGGAGTGGGGCGCCAATCCCTGGCAGGTCGGACGGCTGGTGATCGTCGGCAACGTGCTGCGCGGCGGCCAGGACACGCCCGAGGGGCTGCCGCTGTTCATGCTCGGCGGCTATGGCGACGTCGAGATCTACAGTCGCGACAACATCGCCGTCGACCGCTGGGGCGAGGCGCTGCCGATGTTCGGCCGCTACACGACGACCCCGGCCCGCACGATCCCGCTCGGCAAGCCGCCGTTCTGGCCCGAGGGGCTTGAGGCCCTTCCCGCCGCGCAGGTGCAGCGCTGGGTCCTGGCCAACGCCGGGGCCAGGCCCTGGGACCGCGACGCAAACGACGTGCAACTGATCTCCGACGTCGCCGAGGGGCGCGGGAACATCATCGACTCCGAAAACGACCTGCACGGCTACCCCTCGCCCAAGCCGACGCGGCGGCCGTTCGTCGAGGCGGACTGGAACCTCGACGACATGACGCCGGCGCGGCCGGACGTGCTGGACGCCGGCGCCAAGGCCCGGGGAACCTGAGCCGATGGGGATCTCGCGACGACGCGCCCTCGCGGCGCTGGCGGCCGCTCCCGCGGCGCCGGCGCTCGCCGCCGCGCCGTCCCGCCCGGCCTGGGGCGCCGGCTTCGAAGGCCAGCGCACGGCCGACCGCGGCGACGGGACCTTCCTCAACCCGGTGATGGCCGGCGACCATCCGGACCCCACGATCCTGAAGGACGGGGCCGACTACTACATGACCTTCTCGTCCTTCGACGCCTATCCCGGTCTGGTGATCTGGCGCTCGAGGGACCTGGTCAACTGGACGCCGGTCGGTCCGGCCCTGACGACGCCGATCGGCTCGGTCTGGGCGCCGGAGCTGGTGAAGCACGGCGGCCGCTACTTCCTCTACATCCCGGCCCGGCGCCCGGCGGGACGCTCCATCTGGGTGATCCACGCCGACCGGATCGAGGGACCATGGAGCGAGCCGGTCGACCTTCATCTGCCCGGTCACATCGACCCCGGCCACGCCGTCGGCGAGGACAGCCGCCGCTACCTGTTCCTGAGCGGCGGAGACCGGGTGCGGCTGACCGATGACGGCCTGGCGACCGACGGACCGGTCGAGCACGTCTATGACCCCTGGCGCTACCCGGAGGACTGGGATGTGGAGTCCTTTTCGCCGGAGGGGCCCAAGATCCTGCGACGGGGCGACTGGTTCCACCTGGTCACCGCCGTCGGGGGCACGGCCGGGCCGCCGACCGGCCACATGGTGATCGCCGCCCGCTCGCGCTCGATCCACGGGCCCTGGGAGCAGCATCCGGGCAACCCGCTGGTGCGCACCCGCTCGGCGGCCGAACGCTGGTGGTCGCGCGGACACGCGACCCTGGTCGAGGGGCCGGCGGGCGACTGGTGGATGGTCTACCACGGCTACGAGAACGGCTTCTGGACGCTCGGCCGCCAGACTCTGCTCGAGCCGGTGCGCTGGACGGCCGACGGCTGGTTCGAGGCGACCGGCGGGGACCTGTCGCGGCCGCTGGCGATTCCGGGGAGCGGGACGCCGGCGCCGCACGGCCAGCCCCTGTCCGACGATTTCTCGACCGACCGCATGGGGACCCTGTGGGGCTTCTACGATCCAGGGCCCGGCGAGTCGGCCCGGGTCCGCCGCGAGGCCGGCACCCTCGCGCTGACCGCCAAGGGCAGGTCCCCGGCCGACAGCTCGCCCCTGACCTTTCTCGCCGGCGACCAGGCCTATCAGGTCGAGGTCGACATCGAGGTCGGGGAGGGGGCCCAGGCCGGGCTGCTGCTGTTCTACAGCCGCCGGCTCTACTGCGGCCTGGCGCTGAACGGGACCGGCCTGGTCATGCACCGCTACGGGCTCGAGCGGGCCGTGCGCAAGCCGCCCGAGATCGGCCGCAGGGTCCGCCTGCGCGTCACCAACGATCGCCACGTGGTCACCTTCCACTGGCGGGCCGGCGAGGGCGGCTGGCGCAAGTTCGACGTCCAGATGGAGGTCAGCGGCTACCACCACAATGTCGCCGGCGACTTCCTCAGCCTGCGGCCGGGGATCTATTGCGCCGGCGCCGGCGAAGCTCGTTTCCGGGACCTGCGCTATCGGGCGCTCTGATCAGGTTCCCGGCTGGATGTAGGGCACGCGGGCGAAGAGTTCGCGCTCGGCTCCGCGCGGATCGTCGGCCATCCGCGCGGGGACGTCGAGGACCATCGTCTGGCGGCGGGGCAGGGTGTAGGGCTCCCAGCGCGGCAGGCCTGGATGGTTCGGATCGCCCGAGCGGGCGAAGGCGACGAAGGCGTCCTGCATCGCGTCCGACAGGCCGCGGTCCTCCGGCGTGGATCCGGCGAAGGAGCCCGGGGCGTCCAGCGTCCCGAAGGCCAGCGCGATGTCCATGGTGTGCGGCGCCCCCCATTTGCCGCCGTCCCGGGGGCTCTGCCGGTCCAGCTGGTAGACGAAGGCCGGCGCGCCCTGCCGGGCGCGAGCCTCGGCCTCGATCACCGCCGCCCGCCACGACCGCGAGGCCGTGGCCGCGGCGAAGAACACCTCGCTGGGCGACCAGCCGGGATGTAGCCGCCGGTATTCGGCGACCACGGTCTCGGGGCTGATGTCGACCCGCAGTTCGGGGGCCAGGCGGCCGGGCAGGGCGTCCCAGGTCAGCGCGTGATTCCGCGCGTCGCCGGCCAGGAAGGCGCGGGCCTCGTCGCGGGTGTTGCCGATCATCATCGGCACGCTCGCCGCCGCCGACGGGGCGTCGGGCCAGAAGGGATGGCGTGTCAGGCTGCGGTCGTCGAGCACCGGCCCGAAATAGAGCGATCCGTACGGCAGGATGGGGTCCTTCGCCGCCAGGGCCTCGATCAGGCGCTCCACGGGCAGGGTTTCGAGCTCGGCGGCGCGGGCCGGCGGCAGGTTGAGGGCGTCGAGAAAGGCCTCGGCGCGGCGCCGCGCGTTGAGCGGGCCGGAGGCGGTGACCTGCTGGCCGCTCATGGTGATGGCGCGGTGGAACAGGCCCGCCGCGGCCGGCATGGCCATCAGGGTGGCGATCTTGGCCCCGCCGCCCGACTGGCCGAACAGGGTGACGCGCCCCGGGTCGCCCCCGAAGGCGGCGATGTTGTCGCGCACCCATGCCAGGGCCGCCACCAGGTCCAGCTGGCCGGCGTTGCCGCTGTCGGCCCAGCGCGGAACGCCGAAGCGGCCGAGGGAGAGATAGCCGAAGACGTTCAGGCGATGGTTCAGGGTCACCGTCACCACGTCGCCGCGCGCCGCCAGCCGGGCGCCGTCGAGCAGCGGTCCGGAGCCGGAGCCCGTGCTGTAGGCCCCGCCGTGGATATAGACCATCACCGGCCGGCGGCCGGTGTCGGCCCCCGGCGTCCAGACGTTCAGGACCAGGCACGCCTCGGCCTGGTCCGGCTCGGCGCTCCGTTGCGGCGATGCCGGGCCGAAGGCGAGGGCGTCGCGGATGTCGCGCCAGGGTCGGGGCGGCGTCGGCGGCTGGAACCTGGCCGGCGCGGCCCCGTAGGGAACGCCGCGGAACACCGCCAGGCCGCCCTCGCGCCGGCCGCGCACCCGGCCGGCCGTCGTCGTCGCCACCGGATCGCGCGCCCGGGCGCCGGCGGGTGTCGCCGTCGCGGCGGCGGCGAGGCCGATGAGGGTCGATCTGCGCGTGAAGACCATGGTCCACCGGTGATGCTGACACCGGTGACATAGCGCGAACGCGCGGCCCTGCGCTACGGCCTGGCGGGCGGGCGGCGCTTGGCGGCGTCGCCGATCACGTCCGGATGAACGTCGTCGGGGCCGGGGCGGGTGCGGGCCGATCGCCCGATCGCCAGGGTCGTCTTCTCGGCGATCAGGCCGTCCCGGCGCCCGGGCGGCAGCGCCGCGTTGCGCCGGCGCCCCTCGCTCTGCAGGTCCTTGTCGGCCATGCGGATACTCCTTCGACTGGGATAGGCCGCGGGGCGGGCGATGGTTCCCTCAGTCGCCGGTCCGGGCTTGCGGGGCGCCGACGGGCTTGCTTTCCGGCGAGCGGCGCTCGCGCAGGTAGATGGCCAGGACGATCAGCACGGCGGTCGACAGAAACTCGCTTTGCCAGTTCTGGAAGCTCTCGAACCAGAACGCCGGGTCGACCAGGCGGTCGGCCGGAGAGGGCGCCGGCGCGCCCCGGGCCAGCGCCTCCCGGGCGGCGTGACGGGTGCTGTTCAGCCAGTGCAGGACGAAGGAGGCGACGAACAGGGCCAGCAGGGCCAGGCCGAGCGAATGGCTGTAGAGCGCTCTCGCCGGGCCGCCGGCCCGCACCGGCCAGGGCGCGTCGGGATCGCCGGCGTCGAGCGCCGGGTCGCGGTCCTGCGGCGCCGGCCGGTCGGGGTCCTTCGATTCCTCCGAGCCCCGCTGGTAGAGGTAGGCCGTCAGCATGACGAAGGCCCACATCTGCAGGAATTCGCTCTCCCAGTTCTCGAACAGGGCGGAGAGGAAGGCCCCGCCGGCGAGATAGGCCGCCAGCGAGTCCGGCGGCCGGCCCGGGGTCTCCGCGCCCGTCAGCTCCATCCGCCAGCCGGCCAGCGCCTGGCCGACGAGGCTGAAGGCGAACAGGCCCAGCAGGGCGAGCGTAAGCCCGTTGTCGCGCAGCCACCGTCGCATGCGGGACAAACCGCCGCCCGGCCCGCCGGTTCCCGGAGGGCGGGACCGCCCCGGGCGCTGACCGAAACTGTCCGCCCGGCGCCTGGGATTGCCGCCCTGTCGGGCTCCGACCGCCGGGAATAGACCGGGGGCATGCGGCAGGCGGACGAGACCAGCGACGGGGCGGCGCGACCGGACATCGACCAGGCGTTCGCCCACATCGCCCGGGGCGCGGCGGCCGACGCCGGCGGCGACCCCCTGACCGCCCTGCGGCGCTTCGTCGACGCCTATGGCGGGGTCGCCGGCCCGCTGCCGGTCGACGGCGTGACCCTGCTGCCGGTGACGGCCGACGGCGTCGCGGCCGAGTGGATCGTCCCGGCCGGGTGCGCCGACGACGCCCGTCTGGTCTACCTGCACGGCGGGGGCTGGGTGGCGGGCGGCCTCGTCAGCCACAGGCCGCTGGCCGCCGCCCTGGCCCGCGAGACCGGCGCGCCGGTGCTGCTCATCGACTACCGCCTGGCGCCGGAACACCCGTTCCCCGCCGGCCTCGACGACTGTCGCCGGGCCCTCGCCTGGGCGGCGCGTTTCGGCCCCCGGGGCGAGGCGGAGGCCGCGCGCCTGTACATCGCCGGCGATTCGGCGGGCGGCAACCTGGCCGCCGCCGCCTGCCAGCAGGCCGTGATCGCCGGCGCCCGGGTCCCCGACCGGCTGGTGCTGCTGTCGCCGGTGCTGGACGGCGCCGCGAACCCGGCCCGGGGCGAGGGCGTCCATCCGGACGCGGACCGGGCGGGGCTGGAGTCGGTCATCGGCCTGTATCTGCAGGGCGCGGCGGTCGACGACGCCCGCGTCTCGCCGCTGAACGCGCCCGACGCCGTGCTGGCGGGCATGCCGCCCTGCCTGCTGCAGGTCAGCGCCGCCGAGTACCTGCGCTGGGATTCCGAGGCGTTCGCCCGCAGACTGGTCCAGGCCGGCGCGCGCGCGACCCTGAGTCTCTGGCCGCGCATGCCCCACGTATGGCACGCCTTCCTGGACCTGTTGCCCGAAGCGCGGGAGGCCGTCGGCGAGATCGCCGGCTTCCTGGCGGCGCCCCCACCCACAAGGAGCCCGATCGTCCCATGAAGACCCTCGACGGCAAGGTCGCCTTCGTCACCGGCGGCGCCAGCGGCATCGGCCTGGGCCTCGCCGAGGCCCTCGGCGCGCGCGGCATGTCGGTGATGGTCGCCGACCTCGACGAGGACCGGCTGGCGGAGGCCGTCGGCCATCTCCGCGGACGGGGCGTCGAGGCCGACGGCGTCGTCTGCGACGTCGCCCGCCGCGACAGCGTCCAGGCCGCCGCGGCCCGCGCGATGGAGCGGTTCGGCAAGGTTCACGTGGTCTGCAACAACGCCGGCGTTCCCGTGGGCGGCCCGTTCGGCCGGGTGCCGCAGGGCGACTGGTCCTGGGTGCTCGACGTCAACCTGCTGGGCGTCGTCCACGGCATGGAGACCTTCGTCCCGCTGATCGAGGCGCACGGCGAGGGCGGCTGGATCGTCAACACCTCGTCCATGGCCGGGCTGCTGAGCCCGCCGACCATGGAGCCCTACTGCGCGACCAAGGCCGCCGTGGTGGCCATGAGCGAGGGCTGGGCGGCGCAACTGGCTTCCCGCTCGATCGGCGTCTCGGTGCTATGCCCCGGCGTGGTGCGTTCGCGGATCGACGAGGGCTACAGCCGCCGTCCGGCCGCCTACGGTCCCGCGCCGGCGCCGGCGCAGCGCACGCCCAGGGCCCTTTCTATGGTGCAGGAGGGCATCCCGGCCCTGGCCGTGGGGGAACGGGTGGTCGAGGCCATTCTCGCCGGCGAGCTGCACATCATCACCCACCCCGAATACCGGGCCAGCGTGGAGGCCCGCTTCGCCCGCATCCTGGCGGCCTTCGACCGGGCCGACGCCAGCCCGGCCATCTCGGTCCTGCCGCCCCGCACGCTGCCCTATTTCGCCAGGGTCGAGTAGGGCGCCGGCGGTTCGACGCCGGCCCGCCCGGCTGCTAGAAGCCGCCCTCCGGACGGGTGGCCGAGTGGTTTAAGGCAGCGGTCTTGAAAACCGCCGTGGGCGCGAGTCCACCGTGGGTTCGAATCCCACCCCGTCCGCCATGGTCCAGGCATGGCGCCCTTGTGGCCGGCCGCGGCCCGCTATCGGCCATAGCCCGCCTGGACGGCGGCCCCGGACTGGCCGCGGGCCGCGTCGGTCGCCGCGTCGAGGTCGGCCAGGTAGCGGTCGGCGACGTAGAGATGCACCGGCGAGAGCATCAGGTGCAGGCCGCGGGGCTCGGTCACCGCGCTGGTCACCCAGCCGCGCTGGTAGAGCTGGCCCAGGATCGCCAGGCTGTCGACCTCCGGGTGGGTGAAGGCGAGAAGTCCCAGGCGCGGCGCGCCGATCACCTCGAAGCCGCGCGCCCGGACGCCGGCCTCGATCGTTTCGCGGGCCTCGGTCACCATGCCGTGGCGCTGGCGATAGCCCTCGACGCCCAGGACGTTCATCACCGCCCAGGCCGCGGCGATGGCGCCGCCGGGGCGGGTGCCGGCCAGGGTCGGGGTGGTCATCCGTCCCGCCGGCCAGTCGTCGACGGTGAAGGTCATGCGGCGGCGCAGGGACTCGTCGCGGAAGAACACGGTCGAGGCGCCCTTGGCGCAGTAGCCGTACTTGTGCAGGTCGGCCGACATGGACGAGACGCCGGGAACGGCGAAGTCGAAGGGCGGGATGTCGCCGCCGTTCATCCGCACGAAGGGGGCGATGTAGCCGCCGACGCAGGCGTCGACGTGCAGCCACAGGCCGCGGCGTTCGGCGAGCGCGCCCAGGGCCTCGATCGGGTCGATCAAGCCGAAGGGAAAGCAGGGCGCCGAACCGACGATCATCATGGTCGCCGCGTCGACGGCCGCCTCCATGGCCTCCGGGTCGGCCAGGAAGGCCTTCAGCGGCGTGCGGCGGACTTCGATCTCCATCACCGCGCAGGCCTTGTCGAAGGCCGGATGGGCCGAGCGCGGCAGGACCAGGTTCAGCGACCCGGCGAGGCCGCGCTCCTCGCGGGCGAAGTCGCGGGCGGCCTTCACCGCCATCAGGATCGAGTCCGTGCCGCCGCTGGTCAGGGCCCCGGCGGCGCCCTCCGGCGCATGGAGCAGGCCGAGGCCGAAGCCGAGCACGTCCCGCTCCATGCGGGCGAGGCTGGGGAAGGCGGCAGGGCCGAGGCCGTTCTCGGAGGCGAACATCGCGTACGCCTCCTTCTGCACCCGCTCGACGTCCTCGCCGGCGTTGAAGACGTAGACCGCCGCCTTGCCGTCGCGCCATTTCACGTCGCCGGCGGCCAGGTCGGCCATCCGCGCCCGCACGGCCTCCCAGGCCTGGCCCTGCTGGGGAAGGGGTTCGGTCATGGCGGCCTCCGGCGCTGCGAGGGCCAGCCTAGCGGCGGGGCCCGGCCTTAACCACGTCGAAAACCCTTTTCGCCATGTTCGGGCGACGAACCGACGGGGAAGGGGGCCGTTTGTCCTCGCGTCTCAGACCCGCGCCGAAGGCGCTCGCGCCGCTGCTGGCCTGCCTGGCCCTCGCGGCCTGCGCCTCGCCGCGCTACGCCATCGAGGGGGCGGACGCCGGGAGCGGCCCGGCGCGGCCCGGCCCGGGCCCGGGCGGCCGCACCCCCGCGACCATGCGGCCCTACCAGGTGAGGGGCGTCTGGTACACGCCGCGCTACGACCCGGACTATGACGAGAAGGGCATCGCCAGCTGGTACGGCGACCAGTTCCACAACCGCAACACCGCCAACGGCGAGGTGTTCGACATGGACGGCGTCTCGGCCGCCCACAAGACCCTGCCGCTGCCCTGCATCGTCGAGGTCACCGACCTGGACACCGGCAAGAAGATCCGCGTGCGGGTCAACGACAGGGGCCCCTTCGTCGAGGGCCGGATCATCGACCTCTCCAAGGGCGCGGCGCGCAAGCTGGGCACCTACCGCAAGGGTCTCGCCCGGGTGCGGGTGCGCTACATCGGACCGGCCGGACCGGCGGGCTGACCGTCCACAGCCAAACCGCGCGCCATTCTGGACAACGCCCGCGTTCCGGTCGATGGAGAGAGCCGTGTCGCGCGGCAAGTTCATCACCTTCGAGGGCGGGGAGGGGACCGGCAAGTCCACCCAGTCCGTCGTCCTGACCGACCGCCTGACGGCGGCCGGGCGGCCGGCCATCCGCACGCGCGAGCCGGGCGGCTCGGCGGGCGCGGACGAGCTGCGCCGGCTGCTCGTCGAGGGCGGGGCCGACCGCTGGTCGCCGCTCAGCGAGACGCTGATGATGAACGCCGCCCGCCGCGATCACCTGGAGCGCACCATCACCCCGGCGCTGGAGGCGGGGACCTGGGTCGTCTGCGACCGCTTCGCCGATTCCACCCGCGCCTACCAGGGCGCCGGCGGCGGGGTGTCGCCCGAGTTCATCGCCGCGGTCGAGCGGGCGGTGGTCGGCGACACCCGCCCCGACCTGACTCTGGTCTTCGACCTCGACCCCCAGGTCGGGCTGGAGCGGGCCTTCGGCCGCGACATGTTCGAGGTCCGCTTCGAGACCAAGGGTCTCGCGTTCCACGAACGGCTGCGGGCGGCCTACCTGGCCATCGCCCGGGCGGAGCCGGAGCGGTGCGTCGTCATCGACGCCTCCGGCGACCGCGAGCAGGTGGCCCGGGCCGTCTGGCGCGCGGTCGAGGCGCGACTGGCGCCATGAGCGCGCCGGCGCATCCGCGCGACGCCGTCCGCCTGGCGGGCATGGAGGCCCAGGAACTGGCCTTCCTCGACGCGCTCGACCGGGGGCGGCTGCACCACGCCTGGCTGCTGACCGGGCCGGAGGGGGTGGGCAAGGCGACCTTCGCCTACCGGGCGGCCCGCCGGCTGTTGGGAGCCCGGCCCGAGCCGGCGCTCGGGCCGCTGGGCGCGGCGGCCGAGGACCCGGTCGCCCGCCAGGTCGCCGCCCGTTCGCATCCGGACCTGATGGTGCTCGAGCGGCTGGGCGAGGACGGCAAGACGCGCAAGGTGATTCCGGTCGACGAGGCCCGGCGGCTGCCGGAGTTCTTCTCCCAGACGCCGGCCATCTCGCCCTGGCGGGTGGCGATCGTCGACGCCGCCGACGACCTCAACGTCAACGCCGCCAACGCCATCCTCAAGACCCTCGAGGAGCCGCCGCCGCGCGGGGTGATCTTCCTGGTCAGCCACGCGCCGGGGCGGCTGCTGGCCACCCTCCGATCGCGCTGCCGGCGGCTGGCGTTCGCGGCGCCCGACCCTTCGCTGGCCGCGCGGCTGGCGGCCGAGGACGCGGACCTGCCGGCCGACCAGGCCGAGCGCATCGCCGCCATGGCCGGCGGAGCGCCGGGTCTGGCCCTGCGGCTGGCCGCCGCCGGGGCGATCGAGGCCGACGACGCCGCCCGGGAGATCCTGCGCAACCTGCCGCGGCTGGACGAGGCCGCCCTGCTGCACCTGGCCGACGGCTTCCGCGGCGCCGAGGGGCAGGGGCGGTTCGCGCTGCTGTTCGACCGCCTCGCCGCCCAGGTCCGCGACATGGCCGCCGGCCAGGCGCTGGACGGGACGGGGCAGGGGCTGGACCGCTGGGTCGCCGTCTGGGAGCGGCTGCGGGCCCTGCCCGACCAGGCCGAGGGGCTCAACCTCGACCGCGCCGACGTCTTCTGGACGGCCCTGCGCGAGCTGCGCGCCGCCGCCAGGGCCGCCTGACCGCGCCATGCTGATCGACAGCCACGTCAACCTGCACGCCCCCCAGTTCGCCGAGGACATGGAGGCGGTCATCGACCGGGCCCGCGCCGCGGGCGTGCGGCTGATGGTCAACATCAGCGACAAGGTCTCCGGATTCGCGCGCTGCCACGCGGTGGCGCTGGCCCATCCGGACATCTGGGCGACCGTCGGCACCCACCCGCACGAAGCCAGGGAAAATCCGGACCTTGAGGCCGAAGACCTCATCCGCCTGGCGGCGCTGCCCAAGGTGGTCGGCATCGGGGAATGCGGCCTCGACTTCCACTACGACCTCAGCCCGCGCGACATCCAGGCCAGGGTCTTCCGTCAGCACATCGCCGCCGCCCGCCAGACCGGCCTGCCGCTGGTGGTCCATACGCGCGAGGCCGACGCGGCGATGGCCGAGATTCTCGAAACGGAATACGCCGCCGGGCCGTTCAGGCTGCTGATGCACTGCTACACCAGCGGCGTGGACCTGGCGCGGCGGGCCGCGGCGCTGGGCGCCTGGTTCTCGGTCAGCGGCATCGCCACCTTCAAGGCCGCCCAGGATGTCCGCGACATCATTGCGCAAATGCCCGCCGACCGGATCATCGTCGAGACCGACTGCCCCTACCTGGCGCCGGTTCCGATGCGCGGGCGGCGCAACGAGCCGGCCTACCTGCCCCTGGTCCTGGCCAGGCTCGCCGAGATCCGCGGCTGGAGCCTCGAGGAGGCCGAGCAACGCGCCGAGGACGCCTTCTTCGCCCTGTTCGACCGGATTCCGCGGCCGTGACGGGGGTTCTGGAGATCACGGTGCTGGGCTGCGGGTCGTCCGGCGGCGTGCCGCGGGCGGACGGAGACTGGGGCGACTGCGATCCCGCCGAGCCCAGGAACCGTCGCCGCCGCTGCTCGCTGCTGGTGCGCCGGCGGGCGGAGGAGGGGCCCGAGACCACCCTGCTGGTCGACACCTCGCCCGACCTGCGCGAACAGGCCATCGACGCCGGCGTGCGCCGCCTCGACGCGGTGCTGTTCAGCCATGACCACGCCGACCAGGCCCACGGCATCGACGACGTCCGCGCCTTCTTCCTGCGGCAGCGCCATCAGATCCCGGCCTGGATGGACCGGGCGACGCGCGAGAGCCTGCGGACGCGGTTTCGGTATATCTTCGAAAATACGGGAGGTTATCCGGCGATCCTGCTGGACCGGTCGCTGCCGGGCCATGGCGCGGTCTGGTCGGTCGAGGGGCCCTCGGGTCCGATCCCGGTGACCACCTTCGACCAGGCCCACGGCGCCATCCGCTGCGTCGGCTTCCGGTTCGGGCCGCTGGCCTATTCCCCGGACGTCAGCGACCTGCCGGACGCCGCGTTCGAGGCCCTGGCCGGGGTCGACACCTGGATCGTCGACGCGCTGCGCTACCGGCCGCATCCGACCCATGCCCACCTGGAGCGGACGCTGCAGTGGATCGATCGCGTCAGGCCCCGTCGCGCCATCGTGACCAACCTGCATATCGACATGGACTACATTCGCTTGCGCGCGGAACTTCCGGTCGGCGTTGAACCGGCCTACGACGGCTTGCGGATCGAGTTTCCGCTCTGACTGGGTCCACAATTTCCGATAATCTTCCTTAGGCGATATTGGTGCATCGAAGCGAGAGGCGGGATTCGGCGCCGGCCCCGGATGACGCGCGCCCCGGCGCGGACTATCCTCGCCCCCGAGGGACTTTCAATCGCGGAGACGACCGCATGCGTCGCATCGCTCTCTTCATCGCCTCGGCCATGGCGGCTGGGTCGACCGCCTTCGCCGCCCAGGCCGGACCGCTTGGCCCGGTGAGCAGCGTCAACGTCATCATCGGCGGGGACCTCGCCGACAAGGCCGACCGGTACGGTCAGCGAGAACTCGACTTCCTCGCCGCCGACCTGCAGGCGTCGGTGGAGAAGGCCCTGGCCCGCAGCGGCGACCTGGCCATGGACGGCGGCCGGCTCGACCTGGTCATCGAGGACGCCCTGCCCAACCGTCCCACGCTCGAGCAGATGCGGGACAACCCCAGCCTGTCCTACGAGAGCTTCGGCATCGGCGGCGCGGCGGTCAGCGGCGTGCTGACCACCGCCGACGGTCGCCAGATTCCGGTCGGCTATCGCTGGTACGAGACCGACATCCGCTGGACCATCGCGGCCTCGACCTGGCACGACGCCACCCTGACCTTCGACCGCTTCGCCAGCCGCCTGGCGCGCGGCGAGACCCTCGCCCGGCGTTGATGTCCTGAGTTTCACTTGCGTCGTCGCCGTTCGCGGGCTCACATCCCCTGAACGGCGATAACCCATAACGCCGACCCCCATTAGCGAGGCGGCATGGCCGGCGAACGACGATCCAACCTGACGCTCGCGGCCTTCGCCGCGCCGTCGCTTCCGCTGGCGGCCTTCGGCCTGCCGCTGGTCATCACCCTCCCCCACTTCTACGCCAGCACCCTGGGACTCAATCTGGCGGCGGTCAGCCTGGCCTTCATCCTGGTGCGGGTGATCGACATCGGGTTCGACCCGCTGTTCGGCACCATCCTGGACCGCACCCGCTGGGCGGTCGGCCGGTTCCGCGGCTGGATGATGATCAGCACCCCGATCCTGATGCTGGCCATCTACATGCTGTTCATGGCGAAACCCGGGGTCGGGCTGGGCTACCTCTGGTTCTGGCTGCTGGTCGTCTACCTGGGCTATTCGATCGCGGTGCTGTCGCACACGGCCTGGGCCGCAACCCTTTCGAGCGACTATCACCAGCGGTCGCGGATCTACGCCTTCTGGCAGAGCGGCAACGTGGTCGGGATGATCTGCATCCTGGGCCTGCCGCTGGTGCTGGGGGCGATGAAGCTGGTCTCGGACGAGTCCGGCGTGGTGGTCAGCCAGGGTCTGTTCGTGGTCGCCCTGCTGCCGCTGGCGGTCGCGCTGGCGGTCTGGCGAGTGCCCGAGCCCGCGCCGGTCGAGCACCGCGACGCCGAGCGCGCGACCCTGTCGGACTATTTCCGCCTGCTGAAGCGTCCGACCGTCCTGCGCATCCTGGCCGCCGACCTGCTGACCGGCCTCGCGCCGGGGATCGCCGGCACGCTCTATTTCTTCTTCTTCACCCTGATCAAGGGCTTCACCTACATCGAGGCGCTGGGCCTGCTGCTCATCTACTTCCTGGCCGCGATCGGCGGCGGCGCGATCTGGGCCCGGCTGGCGCGCCGCACGGGCAAGTCGCGGGCCCTGATCATCGCCTGCGTCGTCTACGCCGTCGTGCAGTTCGCCGTCGTCATGCTGCCGGCCGGGAATTTCCTGCTGGCCGCGCCCTTCCTGATCGCCGCCGGCATCCCCTACTCCGCCGGCGCCCTCCTGCTGCGCTCGATGATGGCCGACTACAGCGACGAGGAGCGCCTGGCCTCCGGCAAGGACAGGACCGGCCTGCTCTACGCCATCCTGACCGGCACGGCGAAGATCGGCGGCGCCCTGGCGGTGTCGAGCGGCCTGCTGCTCGAGGCCCTGGGGTTCAACGCCAGCACGCCGGCCGCCAGCACGGCCGTATCGATGCAGGGGCTGATGCTGCTCTACGCCCTGGCGCCGGGGCTGATCGGCCTGCTGGCGGCGGCGGTGATGATCGGCTATCCGCTGACCGAGGCCAAGCACGCCGAAACCCTGCGCCGGCTCGGCGAACGGGACGGCGCGCAGCCCCCCGTCACGCCGGAAGATCTCGCCGTTGTCCAGCCCGTCGCCAGCGCCGCCGAATAGTCCCGACCATCCGCTCGTCCGCCTGCTCGGGATCATGGCCCGGCTGCGCGACCCCGCGGCCGGCTGCGCCTGGGATCTGGAGCAGACCTTCGCCACCATCGCCCCCTACACGGTGGAAGAGGCCTACGAGGTCGCCGACGCCATCGAGCGGGGCGACCTGAAGGACCTGAAGGAGGAGCTCGGCGACCTGCTGCTGCAGGTGGTCTTCCACGCCCGCATGGCGCAGGAGGCCGGCGTCTTCGACTTCGCCGACGTGGCCGACGCCATCTGCGACAAGATGATCCGCCGCCATCCGCATGTGTTCGGCGAGGCGGCCGCGCGCAGCGCCGCCGAACAGACCGCGGCCTGGGAGGCCATCAAGGCCGGGGAGCGGGCCGACAAGGCCCGGGCCGGCGTCCTCGACGACGTGCCTGCCGGCCTGCCGGCCCTGACCCGGGCGGTGAAACTCAGCAAGCGGGCGGCGCGCGTGGGCTTCGTCTGGCCGGGCCCCGCCGAGATTCTCGAGAAGCTCGACGAGGAGGTCGCCGAGCTCAAGGCCGAGGTCGCCGCCGGCGATCGCGACAAGCTGCGCGGCGAGCTCGGCGACGTCCTCTTCGTGGTCGCCAACCTGGCCCGGGAGCTGGACATCGAGCCCGAGGACGCCCTGCGCGCCACCAACGCCAAGTTCGTCCGCCGCTTCCGCTTCATCGAGGCGGCGCTGGCCGAGCGCGGCCGGACGCCCGAGCAGTCCGACCTCGCCGAAATGGACGCCCTGTGGGACGCGGCCAAGGCGGCGGAGCGGAGCTGACGGCCCCTCCTCCGCGTCGGGAGGGACTCAGGCGGCGCTGACCCCCGCCGCCGGAAACAGCCGCTCGAAGCGGCCCAGGGCCTGGCCGTCGAGTCGCACGCGCAGCCGGAGGCCGCCGTCCGAGGCGTCGTGCCGGCCCATGACGCGGCCGTGGCGATAGAGCCAGGCGAGGGCCTCCCCCTCCCCCGCGGTCAGCCGCACCTCGACCTCCGGCGTCTCGTCGACCAGCCGCGCCAGGCGCTGGAGCAGCGCCTCGCAGCCCTCGCCGGTGACCGCCGACACCAGGACCGCGCCCCCGCGGCGGGCGGCGCCGGCGGCGTCCTCCCGCGTCTCGGCGTCCAGCAGGTCGGCCTTGTTCCAGACCTCGATGATGCGGCGGCCGCTGTCGGCGGTGACCTCAAGCTCCCGCAGCACCTGCTCGACGTCGCGGGCTTGGGCGGCGGTGTCGGGGCCGGCGATGTCGCGCACGTGCAGGACGACGTCGGCCTCCTGCACTTCCTCGAGGGTCGCGCGGAAGGACTCGATCAGCTCATGCGGCAGGTCGGAGATGAAGCCGACCGTGTCCGACAGGATCGCCGGCCGGCCGCCCGGCAGTTTCAGATTGCGCAGGGTCGGGTCGAGGGTGGCGAACAGCATGTCCCTGGCCAGCACCTCGCCGCCGGTCAGGCGGTTGAACAGCGTCGACTTGCCGGCGTTGGTGTAGCCGACCAGGGCGATGGTGGGAAACGGGACATTCCTGCGGGCGGCGCGATGCAGGGTGCGGGTGCGGCGCACCTCGGCCAGTTCGCGCTTCATTTTGCCGATGCGCTCGGCGATCAGGCGGCGGTCGAGTTCGATCTGGGTCTCGCCGGGGCCGCCGGTCTTGCCCAATCCCCCGCGCTGGCGCTCCAGGTGGGTCCAGGTGCGCACCAGGCGCGAGCGTTCGTAGTCGAGCCTGGCCAGTTCGACCTGGAGGCGGCCCTCCCGCGTGCGGGCGCGACGGCCGAAGATCTCCAGGATGACGCCGGTGCGGTCGACGACCTTCACCTGCCAGGCCTTCTCGAGGTTGCGCTGCTGCACCGGGGAGAGGGCCTCGTCGACCATGACGACGTCGATCTCCTCGACCTCGCAGAGCAGGCGCAACTCCTCGACCTTGCCGGAGCCGAACAGGGTGGCGGGCGTGAGGGCGCGCAGGGCCACGACCTGGGCCTCCACGACCTGGAGGTCCAGCGCCAGGGCGAGGCCGACGGCCTCCTCCAGGCGCGCGCCGGGGTCGCGGGCTCCGGCCTGGCCGGCCCGCGCGGGATGAAGGACGAGCGCCCGCTGGATCGGGACGCCGTGGTCTATGAGATCAGTCAATCGTCTTGTTCTGGACCGGGCTCGTACAGCTGGACCGGCTGGGCGGGCATGATCGTCGAGATCGCATGCTTGTAGACGAGCTGGGACTGGCCGTCCCGCCGCAGCAGGACGCAGAAATTGTCGAACCAGCTCACCACGCCCTGCAGTTTCACGCCGTTCACGAGGAAGATGGTCAGCGGCGTCTTGGACTTGCGCACGCTGTTGAGAAAGGTGTCCTGCAGGTTCTGCTTCTTGTCGCTCACGGGGATTCCCCTCTTTGTTGGTCGGACGCCAGGACGGCGTCCACACACGCAGGATGATGGTTGACCCCGTTTCGGGCCATCCGCAACCTCTGGCGAACGGATCGGCTAGAGGTTGTTCGAAGTTTGGGCGGTTTCGATATAGAGCGCCCGCAGCCGTCGCGCCACCGGACCGGGCCGGCCGTCGCCGATCGGCGCGCCGTCGATCGAGACCACGGGCATGACCAGGGCGCCGGCGCCGGTAATGAACGCCTCCCGCGCCTCCTTCGCCTCCTGCGGGGTGAAGGCGCGTTCGTCGAGGCGGATGTTCACCTCCCCGATCAAGCCCATGACCGTCTTGCGGGTGACGCCGCGCAGGATGTTGGCGCCGGTGTCGCGCGTGCGCAGCACCCCGTCACGGTCGACGATCCAGGCGTTGGACGAGGCGCCTTCCGTGACCAGGCCCTCGGCGTCGACGAACCAGGCCTCGCCGGCGCCCTGCTCCTTGGCCGCCTGCTTGGCGAGGGCGTTGGGCAGGAGGCCGACGGTCTTGATGTCGCAGCGGCCCCAGCGGTTCTCCGGCAGGGTCACGACGCCGATGCCCTTGGCCGCCCGGGCGTCCTGGGCGGCGCGGTCGAGGTTCTTCGCCGTCACCACCATGGCCGGCGACGGCGCCGGATCGGGGAAGGCATGGTCGCGGCGGGCGACCCCGCGGGTGACCTGCAGGTAGACCAGGCCATAGTCGACCCGGTTGCGGCGCACGGCCTCCTTGAGCACCAGCTCCAGCGCCCGGCGGCCCATCGGCTCGGGGATGCGCAGTTCGCGCAGGCTGCGGGCGAGTCGCTCGAAATGGCCCTCCACGTCGACCAGCCGGCCGCCCATCACCGCCCACACCTCGTAGATGCCGTCGGCCAGCTGGTAGCCGCGGTCCTCGATGTGCACCGCAGCCTCGCGGTGGCGCACGAAGCGCCCGTTGACATAGGCCCAGCGCGACATCAGTCCTCCGTATCCTCGCCGTTGCGCGCGCCGGCCAGGCCCAGCGACTTGAGCTTGCGGTGCAGCGCCGAGCGCTCCATGCCGATGAACGAGGCCGTGCGCGAGATATTTCCGCCGAAGCGCAGGATCTGGGCGTTGAGATACTCGCGTTCGAACAGCTCGCGGGCGTCGCGCAGCGGCAGGGCGATGATCTTCTCGGTGCCGATCGAGCCGTTCGACGAGGCGCCGGGGGCCTCGGCGGGCAGCATGTCCGCGGAAATCGGGTCGTTGGGATCGCCCGAGGCCAGGATCATCATCCGTTCGACGTTGTTGCGCAGCTGGCGCACGTTGCCGGGCCAGTCGTGCACCTGCAGGGTGGCGATGGCGTCCTCGCCCAGCCGCCGCCTGGGCAGGCCGGTGGCCTCGGCGATACGGTCGATGAAGTAGGCGACCATCTCGGGGACGTCGTCGCGACGCTCGGCCAGGCCGGGCACCCGCACCGGGACCACGTTCAGGCGATGAAACAGGTCCTCGCGGAAGCGGCCGGCGGCGATCTCCTCGCGCAGGTCGCGGCTGGAGGAGGAGATGACCCGCACGTCCACCTGCACGTCGCTGTCGCCGCCCACGCGGCGGAAGCGCTGCTCGACCAGCACCCTCAGGATGCGGCTCTGGGTCTCGCGGGGCATGTCCGCCACCTCGTCGAGGTAGAGGGTGCCGCCATGGGCGCGCTCGAAGACGCCGATCTTGCCGGGGCGGCCGCCCTCCCCCTCCTCGCCGAACAGCTCGCTGTCCATGCGTTCGGGGGCCATGCCGGCGGCGCTGATCGGCACGAACTCGCCCTTCGAGCGGGGGCTGGAGGCGTGGATCAGACGGGCCACCAGCTCCTTGCCGGACCCCGCCGGCCCCGAGATCAGCACCCGGCTGTTGGCGGGCGAGACCTTGGCGATCATCTGGCGCAGCTGCTGGGCGGCCAGGGACTTGCCGATCAGGCCGTCGGGGGCGAGGGCCTGGGTGCGCAGCCGCCGGTTCTCGCGCCGCAGGCTGGCCGCCTCGATGGCCCGCTCCACGACCAGCAGCAGACGGTCGGACTTGAACGGCTTCTCGAGGAATTCATAGGCCCCGCGCTTGATGGCGCTGACCGCCGTCTCGATGTTTCCATGGCCGCTGATCATGACCACCGGCAGGTCGGCGTCGAGCGACTTGACGAGGTCGAGCAGCTCCAGCCCGTCCATGCCTCCGCCCTGCATCCAGATGTCGAGGATGACCAGCGTCGGCTTGCGGGCGCGGATCGCCGCCAGGGCCTGGTCGGAATCGGCCGCCGCGCGGACCGCGTAGCCTTCGTCGGAGAGGATGCCGGAGACGAGTTCGCGGATGTCCGCCTCGTCGTCGACGACCAGTACGTCAGCCGCCATGGGCCGTCTCCTTGGAAATGGGCGCGGTCGCCGCACGCGCGCTGGGGAAGGTCAGGGTCACGTTGGCCCCGGGCAGATCGCGGGCGTCCTCCAGCGCCAGCTCGCCGCCATGGTCCTCGAGGATGCGCTTGACGATGGCCAGGCCCAGGCCCGTGCCCTTCTCGCGCGTGGTGACATAGGGCTCGGTGAGGCGGTCGCGGTCGCGCGAGGGCAGGCCGACGCCGTTGTCCTCGATGCGAAAGGCCAGCCCCCGCTCGTCGAGGCGGAGCTCGGCGCGAATCCGCCCCTCGCCCGGCGGCAGGCCGCGCGCCGACACGGCCTCGGCGGCGTTCTTGAGGATGTTGGCCAGGGCCTGGCCGACCATGCGCTCGTCGCAGATCAGGGTCAGGCCCCGGGGCGCCTCGGTCATCTCCACCGTCAGTTCCGGACTGGCCACGCGCTGGGCGAAAACCGCCTGGCGCAGCAGCTCGGCGGGGTCGACCTCGGCGAACCGCGGCGCCGGCATGCGGGCGAAGGCCGAGAACTCGTCGACCATCCGGCCGATGTCGCCGACCTGGCGGATGATCGTCTCGGTGCAGCGGTCGAACGTCTCAAGATCGGACGCGATCTCCTTGCGATATTTGCGTTTCAGCCGCTCGGCCGACAGCTGGATCGGGGTCAGGGGGTTCTTGATCTCGTGGGCGATGCGCCGGGCCACGTCCTTCCAGGCGGCGTTGCGCTGGGCGGTGACCAGGCGGGTGATGTCGTCGAACGTGAGCACCACCCCGTCGCTGGCGGCGCTGGCCCGCACGCGCAGGCGGCGGGTCTCGGCGGCGCGGACCACGTCGACCTCCTCCTCCGCCTCGGCGCCGATTTCGAGGGCGCGCTCTGCCACCGGGACCAGTTCTGGCGCGCAGTCGCCCAGCGGCCGCCCGATCATGTCGCCCGGCGCCACGTCGAGCAGCAGGGCCGCCTGCCGGTTGGCGGCCGAGACCGAGCCTTCGCCGTCCACACCGATCACCCCGGCGCTGACGCCCAGCAGAACCGTCTCGATGAACTCGCGACGGGATTCGGCGTCCAGACTGGCGGTCCTGAGGGCGACTTGCTGAACCTGAAGATCGTGCGTCATGCTATTGAATGCACGTGATAAGACGGCCATTTCCTCAGGCTGATCCCGGGTGTCGACGCGGGCGTTCAGGTCGCCGGCGGCGACGCGGCCCGCGGCCTGCACCAGCCGGGCGACCGGAGCCGCGATGGAGTTGGCGGCCGCGATGGCCAGCCAGGCGGCGCCGACCAGCACCAGCAGCGCCGTCTCCACATAGGTCAGCAGGAAGGCGCCCTTGATCCGCTCGCGGTTGTCGGAAGCCTCGCGCAGGGCCACCAGCGCCGCCTCGGCCTCGCGCAGCTGGCGCACGATGCCCTCGCCCACGGGTCTGACGACGTAGAGATAGGCGTCCGGATACGAGCTCAGCCGCGACAGTCCGCGGATCACGTCCTCCGACTCGAACGTCTCGGCCGAGATCACCCCCTCGTCGGCGCTGACGAAGCTCGACGGCGGCGGGGCGACGAACACCGGCGCGTTGGGCTTTTCGAACCGCGCCAGGATGCGCCCGTCGCGATCCAGGACATAGGCCGCGGCGAAGGCGTTGGTCGAAATCTGCGCCAGATAGTGGCGATAGGCCACCGGCGCGGTCTGCAGCGCCCGGGCGGCGGCGTTGAGGTCGACCGCCACCAGGTTGACGTTGTCCTTGAGTATGTCGTTCTGCTCCTCGACCACCGAGCGGGCGGTGGCGGCCGAGTTCTCGACCAGGGTGCGGATGCGGTCGCTGAACCAGGTCTCGACCCCGGTCAGGACAAAGCCGCCGAAGAACAGCGCCACGATGATCGCCGGGGCCACCGCGGCGAGGCCGAACAGGGCCATGAAGCGCAGGTGCAGCCGCGCGCCGGCGTCGGTCCTCCGCTCGGCCAGCAGCCGGAAGACCTGCATGCCCACCAGGGTCGCCAGGCCCAGGATCAGCGCCAGGTTCAGGCCCAGCACCACCAGCATGACATTGACCGCCGGCCCGATCGGCCCGACCGCCGGCGGCCGCGAGACCAGCAGCGCGCCGGTGATGGTCAGCAGGGCCGCCAGGGCGTAGCCGCCGCCCAGCGCCAGGCGCGAGCCGAGGACGCGCGACCAGAGGCCCGGCGGGGCCTCGCCTTCGGTCTCCGAGCCTGTCGAGGACGCGCTCATGCCGTCAGGCTAGGCCAAAGCGCGTCCTTCGTGCAACAGGCTTGTGGCCTGGACGCTTCAGCGGTCAGCGCTTTCCGCGCAGCATTTCGACCCCCAGATCCTGGATCTTCTTGCGCAGGGTGTTGCGGTTGAGCCCCAGGATTTCGGCCGCGCGAACCTGGTTGCCCCGGGTGGCGGCGAGCGTCAGCTGGATGAGCGGGCGCTCGACGTCCTCCAGCACCCGGTCGTAGAGGCCGGGCGCGGGCAGGCCGTCCGGCTGGTCGGCGAAATGGCTGGCGAGGTGGCGTTCCACGAGCTGCGAGAGGGTCAGCGGACCGGTTTCGGTCGAGGCGGGGGCCGGCTCCTGCAGCTCCCGCTCGACGATGCGGGCGGTGATCAGGTCTTCGGCGTAGAGGGCGCAGACGCGGCGGATCAGATTCTCCAGCTCGCGCACGTTGCCCGGCCAGTCGTGGGTCTTCATGCGCTCCAGCGCCGACTGGTCGATGGTCTTGGCCGGCAACCCCTCGCGCGCCGCGCGGAGCAGGAAGGAGCGGGCGAGGTCGGGGATGTCCTCCACCCGCTCGCGCAACGGCGGCAGGCGCACGGTGGCGACGTTGAGGCGGAAGTAGAGGTCCTCGCGGAACAGGCCCTGCTGCACCAGGCCGCGCAGGTCGCGGTTGGTGGCGGCGATGATCCGCGGATTGGGCGGCCGGCCGGTGCGCGGATTGGTCACCGGCTCGGCCCGGTCGATCACCCGCAGCAGGCGGCTCTGGGCGTCGAGCGGCATGTCGCCGATCTCGTCGAGGAACAGGGTGCCGCCGTCGGCCTCGACCAGCTTGCCGAGGTCGCCCTCGCCGCGGCCGAACAGCTCGGTCTCGACCCGCTCGCGCGGCACGGCGGCGAGGTTCACGACCACGAACTTGCCGTCGCGGCGGCGGCCCAGGTCGTGCAGCGCCCGGGCCACCAGCTCCTTGCCCGACCCGCTTTCTCCCAGGATCAGCACCGTCAGGTCGGCGCCGACCAGCCGGGCCACCGTGCGGTAGACCTCCTGCATCGCCGCCGAGCGGCCGATCAGGGGCAGGCGCTCGTCCTTCATGGCCCGGGCCTGGGCCTTGGCCGCCTCGGCGTCGGCCGGCCGCGACAGCGCCCGGCGGGCGGCGGCCGTGACGTCGTCCAGGTCGAAGGGCTTGGAGACGTATTCGAACGCCCCGGCGTCGGCCGCGTTGACCGCCGTCAGCAGGGTGTTCTGGGCGCTCATCACGATGATCGGCAGCTTGGGCCGGTCCTTGCGGATGCGCGGCAGCACGTTGAAGACGTTCTCGTCGGGCATGACCACGTCGGTGAGGACCAGGTCCCCTTCCCCGTCCTGCACCCATTTCAGCAGCGTGGCGGCGTTGCCGGTGGCCCGCACCTGGTAGCCCAGCCGGGTGAAGGCCTGGCTGAGCACCAGCCGGATGGAGCTGTCGTCGTCGGCGATGAGGATCTTCTTGGCGGCGGCGTTCATTCGGAGGTCCCGGCGGGGGCCACGGGCAGGAGGACGCGGAAGACGGTCCGCCCGGGCTCGGATTCGAAGTCGATCAGGCCGCCGTGACCGGCGACCAGCTTGGCGACGAGGGCCAGGCCCAGTCCGGCGCCCATGGCCTTGGAGGTGACGAAGGGCTGGAACAGGTGGTCGCGCATCATCGTCGGCACGCCCGGCCCGTTGTCCTGGATGCGCACCTCGAGCGGCGCGCCGGTGAGGGGCCGGCCCTCGCCCGCCCGCACCCGCATGCCCGGACGCCAGGCGGTGACCAGGGTGATCTCGCCGGCCCCGTCGCCGCGCATGTGAGCCGCCTCGGCGGCGTTCTTCACCAGGTTCAGGAAGATCTGGATCAGCTGGTCCTCGTCCCCCCAGGCGGGCGGCAGCGAGGGGTCGTAGCGCTCCTTCAGCGTCAGGCCGTCGGCGGCGCCGTTGGCCGCCAGGGCCCGCACCCGGTCGAGCACGCTGTGGATGTTGACCGCCTCGCGCTCGGGCGGGGCGTCGTCGCTGAAGGCCTCCATGCGGTCGACCAGCCGGCGGATGCGCTCGGTCTCGTCGACGATCAGCTGGGCCAGGGGCTGGTCTTCGGCCGCGGCGCCGGTCTTGAGCAGCTGGGCGGCGCCGCGGATGCCGGCCAGCGGGTTCTTGATTTCGTGGGCCAGCATGCGGCCCAGCCCCACGATCGAGCGCAGGCCCGCCTGGTCCGCCGGCCGCTCGGCCCCCAGCGCGCCTCGCAGGCGCAGGGTCAGCAACACCGCGCCGTCGCCCAGGGGCGAGGCGGCGCAGTCGGCCTCGAACGGCGGATGGCCGAACAGGGCGATGTCGACCCCGTGCTCGCGCACGCGCACGCCTTCCGCCGCCGCCCGGTCGACCAGCGCGGTCAGCGGCGACCCGGCCGGCAGGGCGGCGCTGAACCGGCCGCGGGCGAGCAGGCCCAGGCCCTGGCCGAACAGGTCCTCGGCCGCCTCGTTGGCGGCGGCCAGGGCGCCGTCGGCGTCGATCAGCAAGGCCGGCTCCGGACTGGCTTCGAAGGCCGCGGCCTTCAGCAGGCCGGCGGCGGCGGCGCTGCGCGGCGAGACGCGTCCGGTCATGCCGCCCGCCTTTCGGGCGCGCCGGTCCACAGGGCGGTCAGGGCCGCCTCGACGCCGGCGGCGTCCTCGATCCGGCACAGCCGTCCGCGCGCCTCGCGCCGTTCGCGCGGGCAGGCCGGCGCGGGCGCGTTGTCGACGTGGGCGGCCAGGTGCTTGCGGAAGACGCGCAGGCCCAGCCGCTCGCCGTAGAAGGCGATGCTGTCGCGCAGGTGGTCGAGCACGATCGCCAGCCGCTCGGCCGGCGGCGGCTCGGCGTCGGCCGCGCCGGCGAGCTCGGCCTCGATCTGGCGAACAACCCAGGGCCGGCCGAGCACGCCGCGACCGACCATCACCGCGTCAGCCCCCGACTGTTCAAGGGCCCGGGCCGCGCTCGCGCCGTCGACGACGTCGCCATTGACGATCACCGGGACGGACACGGCCTCCTTGACCGCCCGAACGGCCGTCCAGTCGGCGGCGCCCCTGTAGAACTGGCAGCGGGTGCGGCCGTGAACCGTGATCGCCCGGGCGCCGACGGCCTCGGCGCGGGCGGCGAACTCGGGAGCGTTGCGGGACGCGTCGTCCCAGCCCAGGCGCATCTTGACGGTCACGGGGACCCGCACCGCCTCGGCGGCGGCGGCGACCAGCCGCTCGGCCAGGTCCAGGTCGCGCATCAGGGCCGAGCCGCTCAGCGCGCCGGTCACCTCGCGGGCGGGACAGCCGAAGTTGAGATCGACGATGTCGGCCCCGGCCCGCTCGGCCAGGCGGGCGCCCTCGGCGATCCAGCGCGGCTCGCGCCCGACCAGCTGGAGGACCATCAGCCCGCCGCCCTCGCCCATGGCGGCCCGCCGCACGACGTCGGGGCGGCCCCTGGCGAACTCGGCGCAGGCGACCATCTCGGTGGCGGCGTAGACGGCCCCGAGCCTGGCGGCGGCCTGGCGGAACGGCAGATCGGAAATGCCGGTCATCGGCGCGATCCACACCCGCCCCGGAACCTTCACCCCGCCGATGTCGATCGCCGTGCCCATTTCGTAGTCACCCTGACCGATGACTTTTTAGGCACAATTGTGCGGTGCAGTAAAGGTTGGAGTCCGTCCCGCCGCCGCCTACACACGACGCATGAGCTTTTCCGTCGTGATCGTCGCCGCCGGAGGGGGCGTCCGCGCCGGCCCGGGCCTGGCCAAGCAATGGCGAGGACTGGCCGGCAGGCCCGTGCTGCGCTGGTCGGTGGAGGCCCTGCTCGGCGCCGGGGCGCGCCAGGTCGTGGTCGTGGTCTCCGAGGAGGGCGAGCGCCTTGCGGCCGAAGCCCTGACGGGCCTGGCCGGCTGGTCGTTGGCGCGCGGCGGCGCGACCCGGGCCCTGTCCGTCCAGGCCGGACTCGGCGCTGTCGCCGGGGCGCCGGACGAGCCGGTGCTGGTCCACGACGCGGCCCGGCCGTTCGTGACTCGCGGCCATGTCGAGGCCCTGCTGGCGGCCCTGGAGGCGGCGGACGGCGCCATTCCCGCCCTCCCCGTCGCCGACACGCTGAAGCGCGAGTCGCCGGGCGGCCTGAACACCGCGGCCCGCGACGGCCTCTGGCGGGCGCAGACGCCGCAGGCCTTCCGCCGCGACCGCCTGCTGGCCGCCTACGCCGCCTGGCCGGGGGGCGAGCCCACCGACGACGCCCAGGTGGTCGAGACGGCGGGCGGCCGCGTCGTCCGCACGGCCGGCGACCCGATGCTGATGAAGCTCACCTGGCCGGAGGATTTCGACATGGCCGAACGCCTGGCGGGCGGCGCCCGCATCGTCCGCATCGGCCAGGGTTTCGACGCCCACCGCTGGGGCCCCGGCGAGGCGGTCTGGCTGTGCGGCGTGCGCATCGACCACGACCAGACCCTGGTCGGGCATTCGGACGCCGACGCCGGGCTGCACGCGCTCACCGACGCCATCCTGGGCGCGATCGGCGAAGGCGACATCGGCGACCATTTCCCGCCGACCGACCCGCGGTGGAAGGGCGCGTCCAGCGACGTCTTCCTGAAGCACGCCGCCGACCTGGTCGCGGCCAGGGGCGGGCGGCTGCTCAATGTGGACGTGACCCTGATCTGCGAGCGGCCGAGGATCAAGCCGCATCGCGCCGCCATGCGCGAGCGCCTCGCCGGACTGCTGGGCCTGCCGCTCGACCGGGTGAGCGTCAAGGCCACCACCACCGAGGGCATGGGCTTCACAGGCCGCGGCGAGGGCCTGGCCGCCCAGGCGGCGGCGAGCGTGGAGACGCCGCTCTAACGTTTCGATCCGAGCTCCGCGCGGAACTGGTCGAATCGTTCCTGGAACCGGCGCGCCATGGCGCCGACCAGGTTCGTGTAGTCGTCGGTCCAGGGGCGCACCAGGTCGGGCCGGGTCTGCTCCCACTGGCCGGAGGCGGCGTAGGGGATCAGGGCCTGCGGCGTGCGGGCGACGATCAGGGCGTCTTCCTGCGACTCCCACTGATTGGGGAAGTTCGAGGGTTCGTAGTGACGCTGCAGCAGGGCGTAGCCGCCCGCCGCCCTGGCCACGGCCATCGCCGGGGCGTTGAGGTCGAGATTCCGGTTGGAAAGGTGCAGGACC
The DNA here is from genome assembly GCA_049323695.1 of Pseudomonadota bacterium. Classification (GTDB taxonomy): domain Bacteria; phylum Pseudomonadota; class Alphaproteobacteria; order Caulobacterales; family Caulobacteraceae; genus Caulobacter. The sequence goes on along the minus strand of JBMOOF010000035.1, from coordinate 115,796 downwards.
AGGATGCCGTCCGGCTTCAGCCGGCTCAGGTAGCTCCGGACCGCCTCGACGGTCAGCAGGTGCGCCGGCACCGCGTCCGACGAGAAGGCGTCGATCAGCAGGATGTCGAACTGGTCCGTCGGTTGCTTGGCGAGGGTCAGCCGGGCGTCGCCGATCACATAGTCCACCCGCCCCTTGGCGCACTCGGTGGTGTAGGTGAAATCGCCGCTGTCGCGGGAGATGCGCACGACCAGCGGATCGATCTCGAAGAACGTCAGGTGGTCGCCCGGTCGGACGTAGGCGGCGACCGAGCCGGTGCCCAGGCCCACCGCCCCGACGCGGACGGCGGACCGCGCCGCCTGGCTGGCGACGAACACCTGGCCGATCGGCGTCTCGGGCGCGTAATAGACCAGCGGACGGCAGCGGTAGGGCCCGGGACCGGCCTGGGCGCCGTGCAGCGTGGTGCCGTGCGCCAGCATCCTCAGCGGCGTCCTGGCGAAGGCGGCGACGGCCGGCGGCGGCGCCGGCTCGTTCGCGGGAATCGACCCGCCCGCGCCCTGGGTCTGGCGCAGGACGCCGAAGAAGCTGCGGTCGGTGCGGAGCACCTCGCCGCGTCCTCCCACGTAGTGGGCGGAGATCATCAGGGCGACGATCAGGACGAACATCGCCGGCGCCCGCCCGCGCAGCAGGAACACGCAGACGGCGGTCGCGGCCAGCACGGCCTTGACCTTGATGTCCTGGCCCAGCTGCTCGGCCGCCAGGGCGGCGACCAGGGCGGTCGCCAGGCCGGTGCCGACGAGCGACATCTCCCAGTAGGTCGGCCGCCCGCGTCCCCAGGGCCGGGCCAGCACCGACAGGGCCAGCACCAGCGGATACTCCAGCACCGTGTCGAAGATCACCGGCGCGACGAAGGCGTTGAAGGCCCCGCCGACCACGCCGCCCAGCGACAGGCAGAGGTAGAACTCCGTCAGATGCGCCGGATCGGGCCGCCGCGCCACCAGCGCCTGATGGCAGACCAGGGCGGTGAGGAAGAAGCTGGCCAGATGAACGGCCAGCACCATCTCGATGTCGTTGGCCGCGAACTCCAGGGTGGCGGCGCAGGCGGCGATGATCGCGGCCTGGAAGGTCGCGGCCCAGTAGGGCGGAATCGCCGGCCGCGTCTGGAAGGCGATGATGAAGGTGACGAGGTAGAGCGACAGCGGCAGGACCCACAGGAACGGCGCCGAGGCGACGTCGGTGGTGATGTGGGTGGTGACGCCCAGCATCAGGCTGGAGGGGATGGCGGCCAGGACCACCCAGCGCGCGCGTTCCAGCCAGGTCGGCGCGGGCGTCGCCGGGGCCCGCGGCGCGGCGTGCGCGGGCTCGAAGTGGCGACGCCAGATCGTCAGGCCCAGCCCCGCCAGCAGCAGGACGAAGAGGACGTAGCCGCCGCTCCACAGGAAGCGCTGGCCGACCAGGGTCATCAGCGGCTCGACCAGCACCGGATAGGCCAGCAACGCCAGCAGGCTGCCGAGGTTCGACGCGGCGTAGAGGGCGTAGGGCTCGCCCGTTCCCTCGCCCCGGAAGGTCCGCGCGTGCCAGGCCTGCACCAGGGGAGCCGTGGCCGACAGGATGGCGAACGGCAGGCCGATCGAGAGGGTCAGCACTCCGACCAGCCAGAACGCCGGCTGGGTCGAGGAGGGCTCGCCCAGCAGGCCGCTGATCCGCAGCGGCAGGGTGTGGCCGGCGATCGCCAGGGCGACGAGATGCACCGTGATCTGGCGGCGGACGGACGGAATCCGCTGCAGAAGGTGGGCGTAGCCGTAGCCGACCAGCAGCGCCGCCTGGAAGAAGGCCATGCTGGTGTTCCACACGGCCGGCGAACCGCCGAGCAGGGGCAGCACCAGCTTGGCCACCATCGGCTGGACCATGAACACGAGGGCGGCGCTGGCGAAGACCGTCGCCACGAACAGCGGCGGCGTCCGGGCGCTCGGGGCGGCGTCGCCCGCGGGAATGTCGGTCATGGCTTTCGAATCGGCCTTGAAAGTCGGAGGTCGGCGATGTTGGGGTCATTCCGGCCCGCCTGACCAGTCTCGGAGAACGCAGTGATGTTTCCGCCCGAAGTCGAGACCCACGCCAGGCTGCTGATCGACGAGGTGCGCGAGCGGCGCCTGAGGCTGGTCACGGCGGAAAGCTGCACGGGCGGGCTGGTCGCCGCCTCGATCTGCGCCATCCCGGGCGCCAGCGACGTCTTCGAGCGCGGCTTCGTGACCTACACCAACCGCGCCAAGAGCGAGATGCTGGGGGTGCCCGGCGACCTGATCGCCGACGTCGGAGCGGTGTCGGAGGCGGTGGCGCGGATGATGGCCGAGGGCGCGCTCGAGAACTCCAACGCCCATATCGCCGTCGCGGTCACCGGCGTGGCCGGCCCGGGCGGCGGCTCGCCGATGAAGCCGGTCGGCACCGTGCACCTGGCCACCGCCCGCAGCACCGGCGGCATCCGCCACCGTCACGAGGTCTTCGACGGTCCAGGCCGCGGCGACATCCAGATGGCCGCCGTGGCCGCGGCCCTGCAGATGATGCGGAAAGCGATCTGAGCGGCCCTCCCCAGCTTGCTGGGGAGGGGGACCGGCGCAGCCGGTGGAGGGGGCTGAGCCGGAGACGGCGGTTCCGACCCCTCCACCATCCTTCGGATGGTCCCCCTCCCCCTCGCTGCGCTCCGGGGAGGATTTCGGTCAGCCGTACAACGCCTTCGCCCGATCGTCGAAGCAGCGGATCAGCTTGTCGACGGCGTGGTCGAAGTTGGCGTTCAGCAGGCGGTCGAGGAAGCCGAGCCTGAACTCGAAGTCGATCTCGAACTCGACGCAGCAGCCCTGCGGATGATCGAGGAACCGCCAGCGGTTCTGCAGCCGCCGGAACGGGCCGCTGATCAGGGAGACGTCGATGGTCCGGGCGGCGGCGTCGCGGCGCACCCGGGTCGAGAAGCGCTCCTTCAGGAAGCTGAAGCCGACGGCCGCCTCGGCGTCGAGCACGGTCACGCCGCCGCCCGCGTCACGATGGTTCCAGGTCCGCATGCCGGTCACCCAGGGCACGAACTCGGGATAGCGTTCGACATCGCCGACCAGATCGAACAGCTGGTCCGGCGCGTAGGCCAGGATGCGGGTCAGCCGGTGCCTCAAGCGCTCTCGCGGGCCTCGCGGGCGGCCTTGAGGCGGGCGAAATCCTCGCCGGCGTGGTGCGAGGACCGGGTCAGCGGGCTGGCCGAGACCAGCAGGAAGCCCTTGGCCCTGGCGATGGCCTCGTAGGCGGCGAATTCGTCCGGATGGACGAAGCGGTCGACCGGCGCGTGGCGGCGGGTCGGTTGCAGGTACTGGCCGATGGTCAGGAAGTCGACGCCGGCGGAGCGCATGTCGTCCATCACCTGCATGACCTCCTCCTTGCTTTCGCCGAGGCCGACCATCAGGCCGGACTTGGTGAAGCGGCGGGGGTCGCGCTCCTTCACCCGCTCCAGCAGGCGCAGGGAGTTGTAGTAGCGGGCGCCCGGCCGGATCGAGAGGTAGAGCCGCGGCACGGTCTCGAGGTTGTGGTTGAAGACGTCCGGCGCGGAGTCGATCACCACCTCGGCGGCGCCGTCCTTGCGCAGGAAGTCGGGGGTCAGGATCTCGATGGTCGTCGCCGGCGACGCGGCGCGGATGGCCCGGACCACCTCGGCGAAATGGCGGGCGCCGCCGTCGAGGAGGTCGTCGCGGTCCACCGAGGTGACGACCACGTGCTTCAGACCCATCCTGGCGACCGCCTCGGCCACGCGGCGCGGTTCGTCGGGATCGAGCTGGCTGGGCTTGCCGGTGGTGACGTTGCAGAAGGCGCAGGCCCGCGTGCAGATCTCGCCCATGATCATCATGGTCGCGTGCTTCTGGCTCCAGCACTCGCCGATGTTCGGGCAGGCCGCCTCTTCGCAGACGGTGGTCAGGCGGTGCTCGCGGACCAGGTCGCGGGTCTCGTTGTAGGCCGCCGAGCCCGGCGCCCGCACGCGCAGCCACTCGGGCTTGCGCAACAGCGGCGTCTCGGGCCGGTTCTGCTTCTCGGGGTGGCGCGGCCGCGCCTTCAGGGTGTCGATCACCGTCGCCATGAGGCCTAGATCGGCTTTTGCGGGCCCGGGATCAAGCGTGCGTCCTTCGGCGCGCCGCTTCGCGGCTGCCCGGGATGACGAATTTAGCACAACGTCATGGTGAGCAGGCCCGAAGGGCCGTGTCGAACCACGCACGGTGTTGCGTGCACGGCCTTGCGAGCTCGCGGCGAACCGAACGACAGTCGGGGCATGTTCAGGCGCGCGGCCCTCGCGATCGTACTGCTGACGCTCGCGGCCTGCGGCGGCGGGGACGGGCGTGCGCCGTTCGTCGAAAGCCGCATTCCCCCGGGCCTCGGCCCCCGCTTCTGGCCGCCGGAAGGTTGGGCCTGGGGTCTGTTCAAGGTCGGCGACGCGCCGGCCCAGCGCTATGGCGTTTCCTCCACGATCGGAACGCCCAAGGGATCCGTCCTGATCCTCACCGACTTTGGCGAGACGACGGAAGTCTGGTTCGAGACCGCCCGGGACCTGAACGCCGCCGGCTACACCGTCTGGGTGCTCGAGCGCGCGGGCCAGGGCGGATCGGAGCGCCACGCCCTGCCCCGCGACCTGGTGCATGTTCCCTCCTTCGACGGCGACGTGACCACGACCAGGGCTCTGGCCCGGACGATCATGCAGGGCTCCCCCGACGCGCCGCTGACCATCGTCGGCCAGGGCGTCGGCGGGCTGGTGGGACTTTCGGCGATCCAGACGGGCGCGCCGGCGTATGGCCTCGTCCTGTCGAATCCCAAGCTGGCCCCGCGTGGCGTGCAGCCGGGCTGGCCGGCCTGGCTGATGAACCTCGGGGCTGGGCGGCTTCCCGCCGCCGTGGGTCAGGGATGGAAGCGCGAGGGGGCGGACGGCGTCCAGCTGGGCCTCACGGCCGATCCCTGGCGCGGCAAGGTGCAGAAGGCGTGGCAGGTGGCCAACCCGGACCTGCGCATGGGCGGCCCCAGCGTCGGCTGGAACGCCGCCTTCGCCCGCGAGGCCAAGGCCGCCGCCGCCCGCACCGCGCCGGCCGACTTCCGCGTCCTGCTCATAGCCTCGCCCGACTCGCCGGACTTCACCACCGCCGAAGAGGCCTGCAAGCCGCTCAAATGCCTCCACGCCGTGCTGACGACGGCGCCCGGCGGAAAGCGCGACCTGGCGAAGTCGTCCTTCCCGCTGGAGGCCGACCCGACCCGGCTCTGGTGGCTGCACAACCTGGCCTGCGCCCTGCCCGGCGGCGTCAAGGGGACGCCCTGGTCGCCGGATGCTCCCTGCCCCGACGCCTGATCACGGACTGTAACGGACCTTTTCAAGCGCGGACTCGCCCGATAGGGTCGTTTCCAACAAGACTGGTGGGAAACATCCGGGGAGTTTCGCCCACATGCCGCGTGCTTACGACGCGCGGGACGCCGAGCGGTCCGTGTTTGACGCCCTGCTCGAAGCCCGCGACCGATACGGGGCCAAAAAGCCGATCCTCGAGGATCAGAACCGCAATCCGCTCACCTATACCGACCTGATCCGGGGATCCTTCGCGCTGGGGCGCAAGATCGCCGGCTTCACGGAAAAGGGCGAGCGGGTCGGCGTGCTGCTGCCCTCGAGCGCCGGCGCCGTGGTCACCTTCTTCGGTCTCCACGCCTTCGCCCGCGTGCCGACGATGCTGAACTTCACGGCGGGTCTTCGGAACCTGCGCTCGGCCTGCCGGCTGGCGGGCGTGAAGACGGTGCTCACGGCCCACGCCTTCATCGAGCAGGGCAAGCTGCACGATCTGGTGGACTCCCTCGAGACCGGCGGGGCCAGGGTCGTCTACCTGGAGGACGTGCGGGCCACGGTCGGAATCGCCGACAAGCTGTTCGCCGCCGCCGCCGGGGCCATGCCCAGGCGCTTCCGCGCGCCGCTGAAGCCGGACGATCCCGGGGTCATCCTGTTCACCTCCGGCAGTTTCGGCGCCCCGCGCGGGGTGGCGCTCAGCCACGGGAACCTGGTCGCCAACGTCAGGCAGGTCGAAGCCCACATCGACCTCGACCCCGACTGGGTGATGTTCAACCCGTTGCCGACCTTCCACTGCTTCGGGCTGACGGGCGGGGTGCTGCTGCCGATCCTCACGGGGATGAAGGCCTTCCAGTACCCCTCGCCGCTGCACATCAAGCAGATCCCGGCGCTGGTGAAGGACACCGGGGCCTCGATCCTGCTGGCCACGGACACCTTCGTGAACCAGTACGCCCGCGCCAGCGTCGGCGACGAGCTCTCGAACCTGCAGTTCATCGTCTGCGGCGCCGAGAAGGTGCGCGACGAGACCCACAACCTGATCGCCGAGCGGTTCGGCGACGTGCCGGTGCTCGAGGGCTATGGCGCCACCGAGGCCTCGCCCGTGGTCGCCGTCAACAAGCCGAACGATAATCGCCGCGGCACCGTCGGCGGCCTGCTGCCGGGCATGGAATACCGGATCGAGCCGGTCGAGGGCATCGCCGAGGGCGGCCGGCTGCTGCTGCGCGGGCCCAACGTGATGGCGGGGTATCTGAACGAGACCGGCGGGGTCGATCCCCTGCCCGGCGGCTGGCACGACACCGGCGACGTGGTCACGGTCAGCGGGCCGGACAACTGGATCGTCATCAAGGGCCGGGTGAAGCGCTTCGCCAAGATCGGCGGCGAGATGGTCTCGCTGACCGCCGCCGAGGACCTGGCCTCGGCCGTCTGGCCGGACGGCCGCCACGCCGTCATCTCCATGCCGGATCCGAAGAAGGGCGAGCGGCTGGTGCTGTTCACCGACCGCACCGACGCCGCGGTGGCGCCGCTGCTGGCCCACGCCCAGACCCTCGGCGCGCCGGAGCTCGCCGTGCCCCGCAAGATCGTCAAGATCCCGGAAGTGCCGGTCCTGGGCACCGGCAAGACCGACTACGTCGCCATCCAGCGCCTCGCCGAGACGGAGGCGCGAGCGGCTTAGCTTAAAGGGGAAAGTCCATGGAAAGACTGGCGAAATTCGCGCCTCAGTCGCAGGCGCTGCTACGCATCGTGAGCGCGCTGGCGTTCATGGAGCACGGGCTGATGAAGCAGTTTTCCTTCCCCGCCGCCCAGCCCGGCGCGCCCGATCCCCTGCCCCCGATCCTGATCGCCGCCGCCTGGCTGGAGATCGTCGGCGGCGCCCTGGTGGCGGTCGGCTTCCAGACCCGGCTGGCCGCCTTCATCCTCAGCGGCCAGATGGCGGTGGCCTACTGGGTGGCGCACGGGACCAAGAGCTTCTGGCCCGCCCTCAACGGCGGCGAGCCGGCCCTGCTCTACTGCTTCGTCTTCCTGTTCCTGGCCTGCGCGGGTCCGGGCGCGTGGAGCGTGGACGGGCTGCGGAAGAGATAGTCCTTCTCCCTGAGGGAGAAGGTGGCCTGCGAAGCAGGTCGGATGAGGGTGTTCAGACGTCGTTGACCCTCACCCCTGCCCCTCTCCCTCAGGGAGAGGGAAATCAGAGGTGCAGCACTCGCCCGAAGCTGTCCAGCACCGCCTCGTGCATGGCCTCGCTCATCGTCGGATGGGCGTAGACCGTGGCCATCAGGTCCTCCTCGGTGGCCTCGAGCGTGATCGCCACGCCGAAGCCCTGGATCATCTCGGTGACCTCGTGGCCGATCATGTGGGCGCCGAGCAGCGCGCCGGTCTTGCCGTCGAACACCGTCTTGACGAAGCCCTCGGTCTCGCCGGCCGCCACCGCCTTGCCGTTGACGCGGAACGGGAAGCGGCCGGCGCGAACCTCGTGGCCGGCCGCCTTGGCCGCGGCTTCCGTCAGGCCGATCGAGGCGACCTGGGGGTTGGCGTAGGTGCAGCCGGGGATCGGGGTGTTGAGGTTGGCGGGGGCCTTGCCGGCGATGTGCTCCACGCAGTGGATGCCCTCGTGGCTCGCCTTGTGGGCCAGCCAGGGCGCGCCGGCGCAATCGCCGATGGCGTAGAGGCCGGCGACATTGGTGGCGCAGTGGCGGTCGGTGACCACATGCCCCCGGTCAAGGTTCACGCCCAGGGCTTCCAGGCCGAGGTTCTCGGTGTTCGGGGCGATGCCGACGGCGACGATGGCCGCCTCGGCCTGCAGGGTCTCGGCCTTGCCGCCGGCCTCCAGGGCGACCGAGACGCCGGTCTTGCCGGCGCTGAGCTTCGACACCTTGGCGCCGACGCGGAAGGTGATGCCCCGCTTCTCGAAAGCTTTCTGCGCGGCCCTGGAGATCTCCTCGTCCTCGACCGGCATGATCCGGTCGACGGCCTCGATGACCGTAACTTCCGCGCCCAACGCCCTGTAGAAGCTGGCGAATTCGATGCCGATGGCGCCCGAGCCGATGACCACCAGCGTCTTCGGCTGGAACTTCGGCTTGAGCGCGTCGCGGTAGGTCCAGACCCGCTCGCCGTCGCTGGCGAAGCCGACCGCCGGGATCTCCCGCGCCCGGGCGCCGACCGCGAGAATCACGTGCTTGGCCGTCACGGTCCGCGCGCCGCCGGCCTTGAGGGCCACCGCGACCTTCGGCGCCGGGGCGCCCTTCTCCAGCTTCGCCGTCCCCTCGATGACTTCGATCCTGTGCTTCTTCATCAGGAAGGCGACGCCCTTGGCCATGGTGTCGGCCACGCCGCGGGAACGCTGGATGATCTTGTCGAAGTCGTAGGACGCCCCGCTCACGGCCAGGCCGTAGCCGGAAAGGTGCGACAGCTGCTCGTAGATCTCGCCGCTCTTGAGCAGCGCCTTGGTCGGGATGCAGCCCCAGTTGAGGCAGATGCCGCCCAGCGCCTCGCGCTCGACGATGGCGGTCTTCAGACCCAGCTGGCTGGCCCGGATCGCAGCCACATAGCCGCCCGGCCCCGAGCCGATGACGATGACGTCGAAATCCATCACGCGCGCCTCAAACGATCATCGTCAGCGGATCTTCGATCAGACCCTTGAACACCTGCAGGAACCTGGCCCCGATGGCGCCGTCGACGACGCGGTGGTCGCAGGTCAGGGTGACGGTCATCACCGTGGCGATGGCCAAGGCGCCGTTCTTCACCACCGGCCGCTGTTCGCCGGCGCCGACGCTGAGGATGCAGCCCTGCGGCTCGTTGAGGATCGAGGCGAAGCTGCGGATGCCGAACATGCCCAGGTTGCTGACCGAGAAGGTCCCGCCCTGGAACTCCTCGGGCTTGAGCTTCTTGTCGCGCGCCCGGGCGGCCAGGTCCCTGGCCTCCGTCGCGATCCGCGCCAGGCCCTTGGTCTCGGCGGCGCGGACGATCGGGGTGATCAGCCCGCCGTCGATGGCCACCGCCATGGCGATGTCGGCGTGGTGGTGCAGGGCGATGCCCTCGGGCGTGTAGCTGGCGTTGGCCTCGGGCACGCGGGTCAGGGCGGCGGCGACGGCCTTGATGACCATGTCGTTGACGCTGACCTTCGTTCCGTCCTTCTCCAGCAGGGCGTTGATTTTCGTCCTGGCCGCCAGCAGGCCGTCGATCTCCAGGTCGATGGTCAGCGGGAAGTGCGGCACGTCGCGGAAGCTGTCGGTCATCCGACGGGCGATGGTCCTGCGCATGCCGTCGAGCGGCACAAGGTCGTAGCTGCCCGGCGCGATGCCCATCTGCTCCAGCGTCTGGGGCTGGCGGGCGGGAGCGGCGGCCGGCGCCTGGGCGGGGGCCTTGCCCCCCGAAACGCCCCTGGCGGCGTCGACATCGGCCTTGATGATCCGGCCATGCGGGCCGCTGCCCTTGAGGCTCTTCAGGTCGATGCCGGCGGCCTGCGCCAGCCTGCGGGCCAGCGGCGAGGCGAACACCCGGTCCCCGCCGGCGGAGCCGTTGACCTTCGGGGCCGGGGCCTGGGTGGTCGCGCCGGTCTCTCCGGCGGCATGGGAGGGCGACGCGGGCCTGGGCGCTTCAGCCCTGGGCGCTTCCGGCCTGGACGCCTCGGCCTTCGGCGCGGGCGCCGGCGCATCGCCCTCCCCGGCCAGCCGGGCGATGGGGGCGTTGACCTTCACGCCCTCGGCGCCTTCCGGCACCAGGATGTCCTCGACCACGCCCTCGTCGACGGCCTCGACCTCCATGGTCGCCTTGTCGGTCTCGATCTCGGCGATCACGTCCCCGGCCTTGACCGTGTCGCCCTTCTTCACATGCCATTTGGCGAGGGTGCCCTCCTCCATCGTCGGGGAAAGGGCGGGCATCAGGATCTCGATGGACATTCAGCTATCCTTGCTGAGGTGAGCGAGGGAGGCGGCATGGGCCTCCCAGTTCTGGCCGTCGAAGGCCTCGAGGCGAATGTCGAGGCCCTCGGCGGAGTCGAGGCAGCGCAGGTTGACCGACCAGCCGTCCGGGTTCGAGCGCGGGCGGTAGAAGCTCTTCACCCCGCAGACCGAGCAGAAGGTGTGCTGCGCCACATGGGTGTTGAAGCTGTAGGTCGTGATCCGGTCGCCGCCCTGCAGCAGCCGGAACCGGCTCTCCGGCACGATGACGTGGATGAAGCCGACCTTCTCGCACATCGAGCAGTTGCAGGTCTGGGCCTCGACGACGCTCCCCAGCGCCGCCTCGAACCGCACGGCCCCGCAGTGGCAGCCGCCCGCATGCCAGGTCACGACGTCAACCATTCCATCCCCCGATCATCCCCGCGAAAGCGGGGACCCAAGCCGGGGCTGCGGATCGGCCGCTTGGCTTCCCGCTTTCGCGGGAACAGTCGGTTTGGGCGAGGCTCACTTGTAGCAGACCGCCTTGGCCGCCTTGACGATCTTGTCGACCGAGGGCAGCGACAGGGCTTCCAGATTGGCGGCGTAGGGCAGCGGGACGTCTTCCTGGTGCACCCGCAGGGGCGGCGCATCGAGGTAGTCGAAGGCGAGCTCGACCACCCGGGCGACGATCTCGGCGCCGACGCCCATCGGGCCCCAGCCCTCCTCGCAGCTGACCAGGCGGTTGGTCTTCTTCACGCTCTCCAGGATGGTCTCGTGGTCGAGCGGGCGCAGGGTGCGCAGGTCGATGACCTCGGCCTCGACGCCCTCGGCGGCCAGCGCCTCGGCGGCCTTCAGGGCCAGGCCGACCATGCGGCTGTGGGCGGTCAGGGTGACGTGCGCACCCTCGCGCCGGACCTTGGCCTTGCCGATCGGCACGATCCAGTCGTCGGCCTCGGGGATGTCGAACTCCACGCCGTACATCATCTCGTGCTCGAGGAAGACGACGGGGTTGGGGTCGCGGATGGCGGCTTTCAGCAGGCCCTTGGCGTCGGCCGCGTCCCAGGGCGCGACCACCTTCAGGCCGGGTACCTGGGCGTACCAGGCGCTGTAGTCCTGGCTGTGCTGGGCGCCCACCCGGGCGGCCGCGCCGTTGGGGCCGCGGAACACCACGGCGCAGCGGATCTGGCCGCCGGACATGTAGAGGGTCTTGGCCGCCGAATTGATGATCTGGTCGATGGCCTGCATCGCGAAGTTCCAGGTCATGAACTCGACGATGGGCTTCAGCCCCGCCATGGCCGCGCCGACGGCGAGGCCCGCGAAGCCGTGCTCGGTGATCGGGGTGTCGATCACCCGCTTCTCGCCGAACTCCTGCAGCAGTTCGCGGCTGACCTTGTAGGCGCCCTGGTACTGGGCAACCTCCTCGCCCATCAGGAAGACGTCGCCGTCGCGGCGCATTTCCTCGGCCATGGCGTCGCGCAGGGCGTCGCGGACGGTGATCCTGACCAGCTTCGCGCCGGCGGGGATTTCGGGGTCCCTGAGCTCGACCCTCGGCGTCACCGGCGCGGGCCCCTCGCCCTCCGGCTGGCGGACGGCGGTCTCCGGCGCCTGCTTCTCGGGGTCGCCGCTGGACTGCCCCGCGGGCTTCGACGCGGGCGCTTGCGCACTCTGCTCAGCCTGACGTGTCGTGGAGCTGTCCACGTCATCCTGAGCAGCAGCCGCAGGCTGCGTGTCGAAGGACGCCCCCTCGCCGTTCAGCCGGGCGATCGGCGTGTTGACCTTCACGTTCTCGGTCCCGGCGGGGACCAGGATGGCGCCGACGACGCCCTCGTCGACGGCCTCGACCTCCATGGTCGCCTTGTCGGTCTCGATCTCGGCGATGACGTCGCCGGCCTTGACCGCGTCGCCTTCCTTGACGTGCCACCGGGCGAGCGTGCCCTCCTCCATGGTCGGAGACAGGGCGGGCATCAGGACTTCCACCGAACTCACTGCGCGGCCTCCAGGTAGACGTCGGTATAAAGTTCAGCGGGATCGGGTTCCGGGCTGGTGCGGGCGAATTCGGCGGCCTGGGCGACGATGGCCTTCACCTCGGCGTCGATGGCCTTCAGCTCCTCCTCGGTGACCTTCGCCCCGGCGAGCTTTTCCTTCAGGTGGTCGATGGGATCGCGGGTCTTCTTGACCTCGTCGACCTCCTCCTTGGTGCGGTACTTGGCCGGGTCGCTCATCGAGTGGCCGCGGTAGCGGTAGGTCTTCATCTCCAGGATGTAGGGACCCTTGCCGGACCGGGCGTGCTCGGCGGCCCGGGCGCCGGCCGCGGCGACCGCCTCGACATCCATGCCGTCCACTTCCTCGCCGGGAATGTTGAACGACACCCCGCGCTTGTGCAGCCGCGTCTCGGACGAGGCCCGCTCGATGGAGGTGCCCATGGCGTACTGGTTGTTCTCGATGACGTAGACCACGGGCAGGCGCCAGAGTTCGGCCATGTTGAAGCTCTCGTAGACCTGGCCCTGGTTGGCGGCGCCGTCGCCGAAGTAGGTGAAGCTCACCTTGCCGTCGCCGCGATAGGCGTCGGCCAGCGCCAGGCCCGTGCCCAGGCTGACCTGCGCGCCGACGATGCCGTGGCCGCCATAGAATCCCGCGGCGGTCGAGAACATGTGCATCGACCCGCCCTTGCCCCTGGACGAGCCGCCGATGCGGCCGGTCAGCTCGGCCATGACCTCGTCGGGGCTCATGCCGGCGGCCAGCATGTGGCCGTGGTCGCGGTAGCCGGTGATGATCTGGTCGCCCTCGCGCGCGATCGACTGCATGCCGACGGCGACCGCTTCCTGGCCGATATAGAGATGGCAGAAGCCGCCGATCAGCCCCATGCCGTAGAGCTGGCCCGCTCGCTCCTCGAAGCGGCGGATGAGCAGCATGTCGCGATAGTACTTGAGCAGCTGCTCCCGGGAGGCCCCCTTCGAATCGCGCGTGACACCGGTGTCATCGCCCTTCCCCGAAACCTTCCCCGCCTTAGGCGACCGCGCCATACAAATCTCCCATGAACCGTCTCATGCGGCCTGATCGTTCCTCGCATCTCCGTCGGGACGAAAGGATCGACCCGATCTAGGGCTCGGCGCGGATCACATAATCCTTCGGGTCCGCGAAGCCCAGCAAAGAACGCGCGCGTTCTTCAAGTAGGTCCGCCGACAGGCTGCCGTCGCGTAATAGCCGGGCTCGCGCCTCCAGGTCCATCCTGCGGGTGCGAAGAACCGCCAGTTCCTGCGTCTTCGCCTGCAAAAGCGCCTGCCGCTGCGAGCGCAGGAGCACACCGCGCTCCCCGGTCAGCCCATGGAACACGAAATAGACGATCAGCCCGGTCAGGGCGATGGTCGGAAGAAGGGGCTGCAGGCGTTGGAACACGCAGGCGAATCCGGCGGGGGACTGGGCCGCACGTTCACCGGAGTGTGCTTAATGAGCTGCTAACCCGGACCACACGGAACGTCATGGCCCGACGTGTTCGGGCCACCCATGAACACTGGGCCATGCGGCGAGCCGCCGGGCGTATGCGGTCCGGCTCTTCACGTTTGGGTGGCCCGAACACGTCGGGCCAAGACGATGATGTTATTCGTCAGCCCAGTTTGATCGCCTTCCGCCCGGCATAGACCGCCATGTCGTCCAGCTGCTCCTCGATGCGCAGGAGCTGGTTGTACTTGGCGGTGCGGTCGGAGCGGGCCAGGGAGCCGGTCTTGATCTGCCCGCAGTTGGTGGCCACGGCCAGGTCGGCGATGGTCGCGTCCTCGGTCTCGCCCGACCGGTGGCTCATCACGGCGGTGTAGCCGGCGCGGTGAGCCATATCGACGGCGTCCAGCGTCTCCGACAGCGTGCCGATCTGGTTGACCTTGACCAGGATCGAATTGGCCAGGCCCTTGTCGACGCCCATCTCCAGGCGCTCGGGGTTGGTCACGAACAGGTCGTCGCCGACCAGCTGGACCCTCTTGCCGAGGGCGGCCGTCAGCAGGGCCCAGCCCTCGAAATCGTCCTCGGAACAGCCGTCCTCGATGGTGACGATCGGGAACTTGCCGGCCAGGCCCTCGAGGTAGGCGACCATGCCGGCGGGATCGAGCGTTTTGCCTTCGCCTTCAAGGATATAGCGGCCGTCCTTGAAGAACTCCGTGGCCGCCACGTCGAGGCCCAGCACGAAGTCCTCGCCGGCCCGGTAGCCCGCCGCTTCGCCCGCCTTGACGATAAAGGCCAGGGCCTCCTCGGCCGAGCCGATGTTGGGGGCGAAGCCGCCCTCGTCGCCGACGTTGGTGTTGTGGCCGGCGTCCTTCAGCCCCTTTCTGAGGCCGTGGAAGATCTCGGCGCCCATGCGCAGGGCCTCGCGGAAGGTGGCCGCGCCGGTCGGCAGGATCATGAATTCCTGGATGTCGATCGGATTGTCGGCGTGGGCCCCGCCGTTGATGATGTTCATCATCGGCACGGGCAGCACGCGAGCCGAAACGCCGCCGACATACCGGTAGAGCGGCAGGTCGGCGCTGACCGCCGCCGCCTTGGCCGTCGCCAGGCTGACCCCGAGAATGGCGTTGGCGCCCAGCCGGCTCTTGTTCTTCATGCCGTCGAGCTGGATGAGCAGGGTGTCGACCCGGCGCTGATCCTCGGCGTCGACGCCGGAGAGGGCGTCGTAGATCTCGCCGTTGACCGCCTCGACCGCGTCCTGGACGCCCTTGCCCAGGTAGCGGCCCTTGTCGCCATCGCGCTTCTCGACCGCCTCGTGGGCCCCCGTCGAGGCGCCGGACGGCACGGCGGCGCGGCCGAACGAGCCGTCCTCCAGGATGACGTCGACCTCGACCGTCGGATTGCCGCGGCTGTCCAGGATTTCGCGGGCGATGATGTCGACGATCTCGGTCATGGGGTCCCCTTCGGAAGAGCGCGCTCCGCTTAGCCCCCCGCCCCGAGAATCGCAACCGGACGGGCCCCGGCGCCGAAGGACGCCTCACCCCCGACGGAGCCGCGGTCAGGCGCCGTTGAAGCCTCAGGGGACCCAGAGACCATCGTTATCGGAGACCATCCATGCGCAAGCTGATCGCCACGACCATCCTCGCCGCCGCCTTCGCCGCCGGCGCCCTCGCCGGGGCCGCCATCGCCGACCAGCCGAAGATGCATTCCGCCCTCGACCACCTTCGCGCCGCCCGGGCTGATCTGCAGGACGCCACCCGCGACAAGGGCGGACACCGTGACCGCGCGCTGACGGCCACCAACAACGCCATCGCCCAGGTGGAAGCCGGCATCCGTTTCGACCGCCGCCACTAGGCGCGCTTGACTTCCCCTGCGGCGCGGGCCCAACGCGTCCTTCATCTGGAGGACGCGCCATGCTGCTGGTCGAGACGTCGGACGGGATCGCCGTCGTCACCCTGAACCGCCCGGAGGCGATGAACGCCCTCTCCAGGGCGCTGCGGTCGGAGCTCTACAAGGCCATGGTCGCCCTGGACGCCGATCCGGGGGTCAGCGTGGTGATCCTGACCGGCGCCGGAGAGCGGGCCTTCACCGCCGGTCTGGACCTGAAGGAGCTGGGCTCCGACCCCCGGGCCATGGGCGCCGCGAACGCCGAGGGCGCCGACGAGAACCCGGTCAAGGCCATCGAGCTCTGCGCCAAGCCGGTGATCGGGGCGATCAACGGCGTCGCCATCACCGGCGGCTTCGAGGTGGCGCTGGCCTGCGACGTGCTGATCGCCTCGGAGAACGCCCGTTTCGCCGACACCCACGCCCGGGTCGGCATCATGCCGGGCTGGGGCCTGTCGCAGAAGCTCTCGCGCCTGATCGGCATCCACCGGGCCAAGGAGCTGAGCCTGACCGGCAACTTCCTGACCGCGCGGACCGCCTGCGACTGGGGACTGGTCAACCGGGTGGTGCCGGCCGCCGAGCTGATGCCCGCCGCCCTGAAGCTGGCCGCCGACATGGCCTCGATCCCGGTCGAGACGCTGACCGCCTACAAGCGGATCATCGACCAGGGCTTCGCGCGGCCGTTCGGCGAGGCGCTGCGGCTCGAGCACGACCGCTCCAGCGCCCACAACCGCCAGGTCACGCCCGAAATGGTCGAAACCCGCCGCGCGGCCATCCAGGCCCGCGGCCGGACGCAGTAGGTCAGGCCAGCCAGATCATCGGGTCGGCCCCCACGCGGAACATGATCCGGCGCCGGCCATAGTCCAGCTCGACCCGCGAAAAGAGCCGCAGCACATCGGTGCCCACCAGGATGGTCGGCTTGCTGTTGAGGCCCCACTCGTCGAACACGTGAAGATCGGCGACGATCACGGTCAGATCGGTGAACCGGAGGCCGCCGAGGCGAAGGGTCTCCAGCACCCGCACCTGGCCGGTGGCCTCCTGGCTGGTCACGCCCAGCAGCGGCACCAGCATCGGCGCGTCGCGCCAGGCGCCGCGGGCCTGCAGGGCGTCGGCCAGGGCGTGGTTGGCGATCGAGACCCCGGACCCGGAATCGACGAAGGCGCTGATCGAGGTGGAGCCCGCCTGGGCGTCGACCACGACCAGCCGGCCGTAGCGGTCGTGCGCCGGGACATAGGTCTCGCGGCCGTCGCGCGTCATGTAGAAGGCGCTGCCGGTCGGCTGGATCTCCAGGCGCCGGGCCCGGAAGTCCATCACCAGCCGCCGCCGCTGCAGGGCGTCGACGCCCAGCAGGCCGTCGACCCCGAGCCGGGCGCGAGGGAGGACCGGCAGGTCGAGCCCCTTGATGACCACCCGGCCGAGCGTCAGCGGCGGCGCCTGCACCGTCGAGGCCAGGTCCGACCCGGTCAGGCCGTGCACCAGCACCTGACGCCCCATGGGCAGTCCCAGCTCGGCGGCGATCTCCTCGGCAAGCACGCTGCGGTCGGCTCCGGTGTCGACCACGAACCGATAGGGCCCGCTGGCGCCGATCATGACGGCCACGGTCATCCGGTCGAAGCGGTCCTCGCCGGCGGCGATGCTGTAGGGAGCGTCCGGACCGGCGTCCGGCTCCTGGCCGAGAACCAGGTCGGGCGCGGCGGCCGCGGCGGCGCCGAGAGCGAGAGCGAAACGGCGGCGGCTCAGCATGGCGGCCTCCCCGGGATGGACGAGGGGAGGATACCACGACGCCGCGCCGCGGTCGCTCAAGTGAATAAGGCTTAATGCCGCGCCCCGCTCCGAACGCAGGACGGCGCCCGGAGCCGGGCCCCGGGCGCCGTCGCGATCGTCGAACCGGCCGCCGTTAGGGGCGGTCAGTCTTCCTTGGGCGTGATGACCTGCTTGCCGCGGTACATGCCGGTCTTCAGGTCAATGTGGTGCGGCCGACGCAGCTCCCCGGTGTCCT
This sequence comes from Pseudomonadota bacterium, assembly GCA_049323695.1. Taxonomy (GTDB): domain Bacteria; phylum Pseudomonadota; class Alphaproteobacteria; order Caulobacterales; family Caulobacteraceae; genus Caulobacter. Next base: position 98,290 of record JBMOOF010000035.1, on the reverse strand, counting down.
TGTCCTCGACATAGGCGTTGGGGCCCAGGGCGTGGTGCGAGCGCCGCATGTTGCGCCGCGAGGGGGAGGTTTTTCGCTTGGGAACGGCCATCGGACTTCTCTTGCGGTCGGCGGCCTTCCAGCGGTCGCCAGGGCGTGAAAACGGCAGCGGCGGCCGGTGGGCCGCCACGTGAGGCGGGGTGTATGCCTCAAGAGTCCCGGGAATTCAACCCGGCGCGGCCCATTCCCGGACGACCTCGCCGTCCCGGCGCAGGCGGACGAACGGACGGCGGCGCGGACCCTTGCCGCGATAGCCCAGCACCAGCTCTTCCTCGCCGAAGGGACCGATGTCGATGTCGGCCTCGGGAAACACCACCGTGGTGTTCGGTCCCGCATAGACCAGCACGCAGGCCCCCTGCGCGCGCACCGCCGCCGCCCAGGCCTTTATGGTCGGGTAGTAGGCCGCCGCTCGCCAGGCGTCGGGATGTTCCGGATCGACATCGATGCTGAGCCGGCCCCGGCTCGGCTCGTTGCGGATCAGGAAGCGGGCGACGTCCGGCTTCCACGCCTCGCCCAGGTCCTCCCATTGCAGCCAGCCGGAGGCGAAGGCCTGGCAGTCGGCCGGATGGCGGCCATGGATGGCGCACCCTCGTCCGCCCATGGCGTGCTCGCAGAGCCGGCCTGCGGGCTTGGCCAGCGACTCGACCTGCAGGACCTTGCAGCACAGGTTGCAGGCGCCGCAGGTCTTCATGTCAGACCAGCCGGCTCTGCTCCTTGGCCGCCGCGATGAAGCTGGCGAACAGGGGGTGGGGCGCGAAGGGGCGGCTCTTCAGCTCGGGATGGAACTGCACGCCCACGAACCAGGGATGGTCCTCGCGCTCGACGATCTCGGGCAGGACGCCGTCCGGCGAGCAGCCGGTCAGCTTCAGGCCCGCCGCCTCCATGCGGTCGCGGTAGCCGATATTGACCTCATAGCGGTGACGGTGGCGCTCGCTGATCGTCGTCGCGCCGTAGATGCCGGCGATCCTGGAGCCCGCCGTCAGAACCGCCTCGTAGGCGCCCAGGCGCATGGTGCCGCCCAGGTCGTCGCCCGCGCTCCGCTCGACCCGCTGGTTGCCCTGGGTCCATTCGGTCATCAGCCCGACCACGGGCTCGTCGGTCGGACCGAATTCGGTCGAGGAGGCCGCCGCCAGGCCGCCGACGTTGCGCAGGGCCTCGATCACCGCCATCTGCATGCCGAAGCAGATGCCGAAATAGGGCACGCGCCGTTCCCGGGCGAACTCGGCGGCCAGGATCTTGCCCTCGCTGCCGCGCTCGCCGAAGCCGCCGGGGACGAGGATGCCGTGGACGCCTTCCAGCCGGCTGGCGGCGGCCCCGTCCTCGTTCTCGAAGGTCTCGCTCTCCACCCAGTCCAGCCGGACCTTGACCCGGTTGGCGACGCCGCCGTGGGCCAGGGCCTCGATGAGGCTCTTGTAGGCGTCCTTCAGCACCGTGTACTTGCCGACCACGGCGATGGTCACCTCGCCGTCCGGATTGGTGGTGACGGCGTTGATCGCCTCCCAGCGCGACAGGTCCGGCGGCGGGGCGTCCTTGATCCCGAATACGGCCAGGACCTCGGCGTCCAGCCCCTCGCGGTGATAGTCCAGCGGCACGGCGTAGATCGAGGCGCTGTCCATGGCCTGGATGACGGCGCTGGTGCGCACGTTGCAGAACAGGCCGATCTTGCGCTTCTCCTCCGGCGGGATCGGCTGTTCACAACGGCACAGCAGGATGTCCGGCTGGATGCCGATGGAGCGCAGCTCCTTGACGCTGTGCTGGGTGGGCTTGGTCTTCATCTCCCCGGCCGTCTTGATGAACGGCAGCAGGGTCAGGTGGACGAAGCAGGAATGGCCCCGCGGCAATTCCTGGCCGAGCTGGCGGATGGCCTCGAAGAAGGGCAGGCCCTCGATGTCGCCGACCGTGCCGCCGATCTCGACCAGCACGAAGTCGGCCTCCTCGCCGGCCTCGTCGACGGCGGGGCCGAGGACGAAGTTCTTGATCTCGTTGGTGACGTGCGGAATCACCTGGACGGTGGCGCCGAGGTAGTCGCCCCGTCGCTCCTTCTCGATGATCGTCTTGTAGATCTGGCCGGTGGTGATGTTGTCGGCCCGCGTGGCGTTGACGCCGGTGAACCGCTCGTAGTGGCCGAGATCGAGGTCGGTCTCCGCCCCGTCGTCGGTCACGAAGACCTCGCCGTGCTGGTAGGGACTCATCGTCCCCGGATCGACGTTCAGATAGGGGTCGAGCTTGCGCAGGCGGACCTTGTAGCCGCGAGCCTGCAGGAGCGCGCCGAGGGCGGCGGACGCGAGACCTTTTCCCAAGGAGGAGACCACGCCGCCGGTGATGAAGATGTACCGGGCCATGGGAATCCAGAATAGCGCCGATTCGAGCGGCGCGCCCGCTCGATCGACAGAACCTCGGTCTTGATCTGAAAGTCTACTGTCCGGCCGGGGCCGGCGGGGTGGACGACGGCGGCAGGCCCAGCGCGCCTTCGGCGCTGGTTCCGGGCAGGACGGCGCCCGGCGCGGCGGGCGCCGTGGGCAGGGCGGCGGCGGGCAGAGCCGGGGCCGGCGTCGCGGCGGCGGGCGGCTTGCCGAGGGTGTCGACGCCGACCGCCCCGATGTCGCCTCGGGTCACCACCGAGGCGTTCTGGCGCTGCTGGCCGAGGATCACCGTCAGCAGGATGGTCAGGAGCAGGAAGGCCGCGAACAGGCTCCAGGTGAGGCGGGTCAGCAGATCGCCCGTGCCGCGCGCCGTCATGAAGCCCGACGGGCCGCCGCCCATGCCGAGCGCGCCGCCTTCGGAGCGCTGGAGCAGCACCGCCCCGCCGAGCAGCAGGCTGACGATGATGTGGAGGACGAGCAGGATGTTGACGAGCATGCGCGGTCTTCGGGGGCGGTCGGCGAGCGCCGGGACGAAACGAGGCGCCCCTCTAGCACCGGCGGGGCCGCCACGCCATAGCTGGGGCGTCGTCTCGCCTTCGCCAAGCCCATGATTCTCGAAACCGAACGCCTGACCCTGACGCCGGTGACCCAGGAGGACGCCGCCCTGATCCACCCGATCATGGCCGATCCCGAGGTGATGGCCCACATGGACAGCGCCGCCATGGACGATCCCGACGTGGTCGAGGCCTTCATCGGCGGGCTGCTGACGGAAATGGCCAACGAGCAGGCCTTCTACTGGTCGGTGCGGCTTAACGAGGACGGCCGCTATCTGGGGTCGGTGGATCTTTCCGACATCGACTGGCGCCACCGGCGGGCCGAGGTCGGCTTCATCCTGGGCCGGGACGCCTGGGGCCGGGGCTACGGCTACGAGGCCATGCAGGCGGTGATGGCCCATGCCGCCTCGCTCGGCTTCCTGCGGCTGTGGGCGCGCACCCTTGTCGGCAACAACGCCTCGGAGGCGCTGCTGCGCAAGCTGGGATTCGAGGAAGAGGGCTATCTGCGGGGCCACGTCGATCGCGACGGCGAACGCCGCGACTGCCGCCTGTGGGGGCTGCTGCTGTAGCCGCCGACCGGCGCTACGCCGCGGCGATGATGCCCAGGAAGTCCGCCGCCTTCAGAGAGGCGCCGCCGACCAGGGCGCCGCCGACGTCGCGCAGACGCAGGATTTCGCCGGCGTTGGCCGGCTTGACCGAGCCGCCGTAGAGGATCGGCACGCCCCGCCCGTGGTCGCCGAACATCGCCGTCAGGGTCTCCCGGACGGCGACATGGACCTCTTCGATCTGCGCCGGCGTCGGGGTCAGGCCGGTGCCGATCGCCCAGACCGGCTCATAGGCCACGGCGAAGGCCTTGCCGCCCAGGGTGGCGGGCAGCGAGCCGCGCGTCTGACCGGTGACCACCGCCAGGGTCCGCCCCGACTCGCGCTCGGCCAGGGTCTCGCCGATGCAGACGATGGGCTCCAGCCCGGCGCGGATCGCCGCCTCGACCTTGGCGGCGACCTGGGCGTCGCCCTCGCCGTAGCCGGCCCGCCGTTCGGAGTGCCCGAGGATCACCAGGGTCGCGCCGGCGTCGACCAGCATTTCGGCCGAAATATCGCCGGTGAAGGCGCCCGACGCCTCGGGGCGGCAGTCCTGGCCTCCGACCTCGACGCAGGCGCCGCCCATGGCGTCGGCGAGCCGGTGGACCAGCGTCGACGGCGGACAGATGGCCACGCGCGCCGCCGGCGGATGGGCGTCCAGGGCGGCGGCCACGGCGCGGGCCTCGCCCAGTGACGCCTCCAGACCGTTCATCTTCCAGTTTCCGGCGATCAGCGGGCGCGGGGCGGTCATCGGGGGCGTCTCGTCTGCGATGGGCGACGGCCGGCGACCTACGCGAAGCGCGCGGGCCTGTCACGCCCGCATCCGCGCCGCTTGCGGGGTCGCCCGCCCCTCCCCTATACCGCCCGGGCGGCGCATCGCGCGCCCCGCGTTTCTCGAAGGTCAGCCCTCCATGCTCGCCGCCATCCGCAAGTTCGCCCAGTCCTGGGTCGCCCTGCTGCTCTTCGCGCCGCTCCTGGTGGGCTTCGCCATCTTCGGCATCAACGGGGACCTGCTGCGCGGGGCGACCTCCAGCTATGTCGTCAAGGCCGGCGACCGGACCGTGTCGCCCGCCGACTTCAAGCGCGACTTCGATCGCCAGAAGGAGGAGCTGGAGAACCGCTTCCAGACCCGGATTCCGGTCGAGATGGCCATCGCCCGCGGCGTCGACACCCAGCTGCTGGAAGAGCTGTCCTATCGGGAGTCGCTCAACGCCCTGCTCACGCGCATGGGCCTGCGAGCCTCCGACAAGATGGTCAAGGATCGCCTGCGCGAGATCCCGGCCTTCTTCGACCCGATCACCGGCGAATTCGACCGCGCCCGCTACGTCCAGACTCTCCGGGACCGCGGCTTCACCGACACCGCCTTCGAGGCGATCATGCGCGACGAGATGCGCGGCGCCCAGTTCGCCACCGCCGCCGCCGGCGGCATGCGCCCGCCGCGGGCCTATTCCGCCATGGCCGCCCTGTTCGCGCTGGAAGAGCGCGACCTCGCCTATTTCGTCATCGACCCGGGGACGGTCGGCGAGGTCGCCCAGCCGACCGACGCCGAGGTCCAGGCCTTCGTCAAGGAGAACGCCTCGCGCTTCACCCTCCCCGAGTTCCGCACCTTCAGCGTCGCGCGGTTCTCGCCGGCGGCCGTCGACAGCCAGGCGCCGGTCGATCCGGCCGAGGTCCAGCGCCGGTTCGACTTCGAGAAGGACTCCCTGTCCAAGCCCGAACTGCGCACCGTGGTGCAGATCCCGGCCAAGTCGGCCGCCGAGGCGGCCCAGCTGGTCACGCGGCTGAAGGCCGGCGAGGATCCGGCGGCGGCGGCGGCGGCGATCAAGGCCACGCCCGTCCGCTACGACGACAAGCCGCGCACCGCCTTCTTCGATCCGGCCATCGCCGCGGCCGCCTTCGGCCTGCCGGCGGGCGGGGTCAGCGGCCCGATCAAGGGCCAGTTCGGCCTCGCGGTGGTCAAGGTCGTGTCGGTCACGCCCGGCAAGGCCGCCACCCTCGAGGAGCATCGCGCCGAGATCGAGGCCAAGGTCCGCGCCGACATGGCCAGCCAGAAGGTCATGGCCATGACCGACGCCTACGAGGACGCCCACGAGACCGGCGCGGCCCTGCAGGAGGCCGCCCGCCGGGCCGGCGCGCCGGTGACGGTCTACGGTCCGGTGACCGCCGACGGCCGCGGCCCCGACGGCAAGCCGGTGGCCGGCCTGCCGCCCGAAGCCCTGAAGGCCGCGTTCGAATTGCCCCAGGGCGGGGAATCGGAGATCACCCAGGCGGGCGCCGCCGACGCCTTCGCCGTTCGCGTCGACCGCGTCACGCCGCCGGCCATGCCGCCGCTCGCCGAGGTGCGCGAGCGGGCGACCCGGCTCATGATCGCCCAGCGTCTCGACCAGAAGCTGCGGGACCGGGCCGACGCCCTGACGGCGCGGCTGCGCAAGGGCGAGTCGGTGGAGGCCGTGGCCGCCGCCGCCGGCGCCCGCGTCGTGCGGGTGACGGCGATCAGCCGGGCGACGCTGCAGACCCACCAGGCGCTCGGCCGCGAACTGGTCGGCGGCGCCCTTGCGGCGAAGAAGGGCGAACCCTTCCTCGCGAGGCTGCCCAACGCGCCCGGGGTGGTGGTGGCCACGGTGACCGCGATCCGCACCGGCGATCCGCAGCGGGCGGCCCAGGCGACCGAACAGGGCCGCATGCAGTTCGGCCAGGAACTGTTCGGCGACATCGGCGAGGCGGCGCGCGGCTACGCTCGCGTCAAGATGCGGGCCAAGACCAATCCCGACCTCGCCAAGCGGGCGCTGGGCGTCGACCCCGCCGCCCAGGCCGGGCCCGACGGCAAGCCCGCCGGCAAGGGCAAGTGAGCCCCGGGCCGTCTCCCGAGCCCGCCTTCGAGGGCTTTTCGGCGGCCTGGGACGCGGGGCGGCCGCAGGTCGTCTGGACGCGGCTGATCGACGACCTTGAGACGCCGGTCTCGGCCTATCTGAAGATGGCCGGCGGGCGGCCCTACGCCTTTCTGTTCGAGTCGGTCGAGGGCGGCGCCTGGCGCGGCCGCTATTCGATCCTGGCCATGAAGCCGGACCTGGTCTGGCGCTGCCGGGGCGACGCCGCGGAGATCGCCGAGGGCGAGGCGGCCATCGCCGCGGACGCCTTCACGGCCCAGCCGGGCGGGGCGCTGGACAGCCTGCGCGATCTCGTCGCCCGCTCGCGGATCGAGCTGCCGCCGGGCCTGCCGCCGCCGGCCGCCGGGGTCTATGGCGCGCTCGGCTACGACATGGTGCGGCTGGTCGAGGCGCTGCCGAACGTCAATCCCGACCCGCTCGGCCTGCCCGACGCGGTGATGATCCGGCCGTCCGTGGTCGCGGTCTTCGACGCCATCGCCCAGGAAATCGTGCTGGTGACGCCGGCGCGGCCGAAGCCGGGTGTTTCGGCGCGCCAGGCCTATGACGCGGCGACGGCGCGGCTGTCGGCGGCGGTGGCCGACCTGCGCCAGCCCCTGCCCGCCGCCGACGCCGCGCCCGCCAGGGCCGGCGAGGCCGATTTCGTCACCGCCGTGAGCCGCGCCGACTACGCCGGCATCGTCGAACAGGCCAAGGCCTACATCGCCGCGGGCGACATCTTCCAGGTGGTGCCCAGCCACCGGTTCAGCGCGCCCTTCGATCGGCCGCCGTTCGCCCTCTACCGGTCGCTGCGTCGCACCAACCCGTCGCCCTTCCTGTTCTACCTGAACTTCGGACCCTTCCAGCTGGTCGGCTCCAGTCCCGAGATCCTGGTGCGCCTGCGCGAGGGCAAGATCACCATCCGCCCGATCGCCGGCACCCGTCCGCGCGGCGCGACGCCGGAGGAGGACGCGGCCCTGGAAGCCGAGCTGCTGGCCGATCCCAAGGAGCGGGCCGAGCACCTGATGCTGCTCGACCTCGGCCGCAACGACGTCGGCCGCGTCGCCCGCCTGCGCGAGGCCGGCCGCAACGAACCGGCCCAGGGCCGCCGCACGCCGGCCGTCCGCGTCACCGAGAGCTTCGTCATCGAGCGCTACAGCCACGTGATGCACATCGTCTCCAACGTCGAGGGCGACGCGCCCGAGGGGCTGGACCCGGTGGACGTGTTGATGGCCGCCCTCCCCGCCGGCACCCTCTCGGGCGCGCCAAAGGTGCGGGCGATGGAGATCATCGACGAGCTGGAGATCGAGAAGCGCGGCCTCGGCTACGCCGGCGCGGTCGGCTACTTCGGCGCCGACGGTTCGGTGGACACCTGCATCGTCCTTCGCACCGGGCTGGTGAAGGACGGAACCCTGTACGTCCAGGCCGGCGGCGGCGTCGTCGCCGACAGCGATCCCGACGCCGAGTACGACGAGACCCTGCACAAGTCGAACGCCCTGCGCAGGGCGGCGGCGGAGGTCTGGCGGTTCGGGTGAAGGCCTACGGACGGCGATCCCCGACAGCCGCCGGGCCTTGCGCGGCGCTTTCCCCCTCGGGGAGCAGGATTTCCGCTTCCGGCTGGGGCGTCTCCAGCTCCAGTCGGCTCTTCGCCGCCGGCGGGGCCATGACCATGGCGACCGCGAAGGCCAGGGCCGAGGCGGCCGCGAACGCCGCCGCGGCGAGCGCCGCCCAGACGCTGTCCCGTTCCAGCGGCGGTTTCAGAAGCGCCCGGGCGTAGGCCAGGGCCTCCGGATCAAGGGCGGAATCGGTGGTCGCCATGCGGACGAGCATGAAGGGAGCCCGCATGGCGCGCAATCGCGGGCCTTCGCCCCGCCATCGCCGGTCCGGGTCAGACGACGGGAGGCGTCCGGGTCGACGGCCGGCGATTGGAGCGATGACGGTCGCGGGGAAAGGCATTAGAAGCTGAGCGCCATGATCCTCGTCATCGATAACTACGACAGCTTCACCTACAACCTCGTCCACTACCTGAACGAGCTGGGGGCGGAGACCGTCGTCTATCGCAACGACGCTCTCACCGTGCAGGAGGCGCTGGGTCTGAAGCCGGAGGCGGTGCTGCTCTCGCCCGGGCCCTGCGCGCCGGACCAGGCGGGGATCTGCCTGCCGCTGCTGCGCGGCGCGCCGGAGGACCTGGCGATCCTCGGCGTCTGCCTGGGCCATCAGGCCATCGGCCAAGCCTACGGCGGCGAGGTCGCCCGCGCGATGTCGATCATGCACGGCAAGACCAGCCGCATCCATCACGAGGGCAAGGGCGTTTTCGCCGGCCTGCCCGACCCCTTCACCGGCGCCCGCTACCACAGCCTGTCGGTGCCGCGCGCCAGCCTGCCGGCCGAGCTTGAGGTCACCGCCTGGACCGACGACGGCGAGATCATGGGCTTCCAGCACAGGTCGCGCCCCGTTCACGGCGTGCAGTTCCACCCCGAGAGCATCGCCACCGAAGGCGGCCACCGCCTGCTCGCCAACTTCCTCGACCTGGCCGGCGTGAAGCGGCCGACGGCCGTCTGAAGCCATGTCGGACGCCTTCAAGCCCCTGCTCGCCCGCCTGGCGGACGGCGCCACGCTCACCGAGGCCGACGCCGAAGCCTTCTTCGGCGCCTGCCTGCGCGGCGAGCCGACGCCGGCCCAGGTCGCCGCCGCCCTCACCGCCATCCGCCTGCGCGGCGAGTCGGTGGACGAGATCGTCGCCGGCGCGCGGGCCATGCGCCAGGCCGCCGTTCCGCTGGACCTGCCCTATGAGACGGTCGACGTCTGCGGCACCGGCGGCGACGGGCTGCACACGCTCAACATCTCCACCGCCGTCGCCTTCGTGGCGGCCGCCGGCGGGCTGAAGGTCGCCAAGCACGGCAACCGGGCGATCACCAGCAAATCCGGCACGGCCGACGTGTTGACGGCGCTGGGGGTCAACATCGATTCCGGCCTGGAGCGGCAGCGCCGGGCGCTCGACGAGGCCGGGGTCTGCTTCCTGTTCGCCCAGGCCCACCACGGGGCGATGCGACACGTCTCGCCGATCCGCCAGCAGCTGGGCTTCCGCACCCTGTTCAACCTGCTCGGTCCGCTGACCAACCCCGCGGGCGCCCGCCGGCAGGTGGTGGGGGTTCCGGCCCCCCGCTTCGTCGAGCCGATCGCCCGGGCGCTCGGGGCGCTGGGCGCGCTGCGGGCCTGGTCGGTGCACGGCCAGGGGATGGACGAGCTCACCGTCACCGGCGAGACCGAGGTCGCCGAGTGGCGGGACGGCGGCGTGCGCCTGTTCACCATCGCACCGGAAGCCGTCGGCCTCTCCCGCCATTCGCTGGCCGAGCTCACCGGGGGCGATCCCGCCTTCAACGCCGCCGCCCTGCGCGACCTGCTGGGCGGCAAGCCGGGCGCCTATCGCGACATCGTCCTGCTCAACGCCGCCGCCGCCTTCCTGGTCGCCGACCGGGTCGGGACCCTGCGCGAAGGCGTCGACCTGGGCCGGCGGGCGATCGACGAGGGCCGGGCGGCGGCGGCTCTGGAGAGCCTCGCGCGGATTTCCAATGACTGACATCCTCTCCCGCATCGCCGCCTACAAGCGCGAGGACGTGGCGGCCCGGAAGGCCGTGCGGCCGCAGTCGAAGATCGACGCCGACGCCTCGGCCGCCGATGCGCCCCGGGGGTTCCGCGCCGCTCTGGAGCGGGCCCACGCGCCGGGGCGGCTGGCGCTCATCGCCGAGGTCAAGAAGGCCAGCCCGTCCCGCGGGATCATCCGCCAGGACTTCGACCCTCCGGCCCTGGCCAGGGCCTACGAGCGCGGCGGCGCCGCCTGCCTGTCGGTATTGACCGACGAGCCCAGTTTCCAGGGCGCGGATGAGTTCCTCGTCGCCGCCCGCGCCGCCACCGCCCTGCCCTGCCTCCGCAAGGACTTCCTGGTCGACCCCTGGCAGGTGGCCGAGTCCCGGGCGCTGGGGGCGGACGCGGTCCTGGTGATCCTGGCGATGGTCGACGACGCCCTCGCCGCGGACCTGCTGGCCGAGGCCGGCCGATTCGGCATGGACGCCCTGGTCGAGGTTCACGACGAGAGCGAAATGGACCGCGCCGGCGGGCTGGGCGCCGCGCTGGTGGGCGTCAACAACCGGGACCTGAGGACCTTCGCGGTCGACCTCGCCACGACCGGACGGCTCGCCGCCCGCGCCCCGGTCGACGCCCTGCTGGTCACCGAAAGCGGCGTCTTCACCGCCGTCGACGCCGCAAGGCTTGAGGCCTTCGGCGCCAAGGCCATGCTGGTCGGCGAAAGCCTGATGCGCCAGGACGACGTCGAGTCGGCCACGCGAGCCCTGTTGGGTTGATTCCTCGACCTGGCCGGTGGCCAACTCCCTGATTTGACAGCGGTTTGAGTGGCCGGATCGTCGTTAACTTGACAGTCACGAAGAACACCTAGAGAACATCCTCAGGTGTTAGCGGTTTGTTCCGCGACAGATTCGCCAGCGAGGCCCGTAGATGCTCACCCGCAAGCAGCACGAACTCCTGATGTTCATCCACGAACGCATCAAGGAGACCGGGGTCTCGCCCTCGTTCGACGAAATGAAGGAGGCGCTGGACCTGGCCTCCAAGTCGGGCATCCACCGGCTGATCACGGCCCTGGAGGAGCGCGGGTTCCTGCGCCGCCTGCCGCACCGGGCCCGGGCGCTGGAAGTGACCAAGCTGCCGCAACAGGCCACGGCCGCGGCCCCGGCGGGCGGGCGCCAGGCGTTCAAGCCCCAGGTGGTGGCGACCGGCCGGGCCGCCCCGGCGCCGGAGCCCGCCAACGACGTGCGCGAAATCCCCCTGCTCGGCCGTATCGCCGCCGGCTCGCCGATCGAGGCCCTGCAGGTCGAACGCGACCGCATGCCCGTGGCCGAGAGCCTGCTCGGCGCGGGCGAGCACTATGTGCTCGAGATCCAGGGCGATTCGATGATCGAGGCGGGCATCCTCGACGGCGACTTCGTGCTGATCCGCAAGACCGACACCGCCCACAGCGGCGAGATCGTCGTCGCCCTGGTCAAGGGCGAGGAGGCGACCCTCAAGCGCCTGCGCCGCAAGGGCGCCTCGATCGCCCTCGAGGCGGCCAATCCCAAATACCAGACCCGCGTCTACGGCCCCGACCAGGTCGAGGTCCAGGGCAAGCTGGTGGGGCTGATCCGCAAGTATCACTAGCGGGGGCGGACACCGCTCGCCGGGGACTCGCCAGGCGGCGCGCGCGCCCCGTCCTGGTTCGCATGGCCCCCCGATGGGAGGAAGGATCGGCGTCAGTCCGTCCACGGCCTCGCGCCCCTGGCGGTGTTCGCCCAGCGCGCTATCCATCCGTCAGAGGTCCGCCAGAGCTCGACCGACCCGCCGCGGCTGAAGTCGGCCTCGTCGAGCAGGACGGCGCCCTCGCATCCGGCGTTCGGAGCCTGGGCGCGAAGGATCACCAGCCGTCCTGGCGCGCAGAGCTCGGCGAAGTCCGACGCGGCCGGCGGCTTTCGCCCGGCCCAGTGGGCGATGTCGCCGCCGGCTGCGGGCAGGCAGGCGAAGCGGTCGCAGGCGAAGCGGGCGTCCCGCGCCGCCTCGGGCGCCGCGTCGAGGGCCAGGCCGCGCCGCCGGACCCACAGCCCGGTGGCGAAGGCGCGGCTGTCCGGGCGCAGGAGGATCGCCCGCCGCCCCTCGCGCACGGCCACCGCGGCGCCGTCGGCGGCGATCCAGACGTCGGGCGGCGCGGGCCGGGGCCAGACCAGCACCGCCGCGGCAAGCGGCGCGCCCAGCCAGCGCAGGCGACCCTTCCACAGACAAAGCTGCATGATCCCGAAGAAGGCCAGCGGCAGGACGCCCGCCGGGGCGCTGGCCACCGTCAGCTGCGCGCCCGGACGGGCGGCGACAGCCTTCGCGATCGCGACCATGGCCTCGACGCCCTGGCCGGCGACCGCCAGGAAGGGTCCGCCCAGGCCCAGCGGCTCCAGGGCCGCGCCCAGGGCCAGGAAGGGCATGATCACGAAGCTGGAGAGGGGCGAGACGACCAGGTTCGCCGCCAGGCCATAGCTGGCCACCCGGTTGAAGTGGTGCATGGCGAAGGGGCCGGTCGCCAGGCCCGCCACGAAGCTGGCCGCCAGGGCCGCCAGCAGCCAGACGGCGGCGGCCTGCGGCCAGGCGATCCACCAGGGCGTGTCGATCTCTTTCACGGGCCTTGGCCAGGACTCGGCCAGAGCGACCAGGGCCGCCGTCGCTGCGAACGACATCTGGAAGCCCGGCGCCGTCGCCGCCTCGGGCTGCAGCACGAGGATGACGAGGGCCGCTGCCGCCAGGGTGCGCAGGCTGATCGCCTGGCGGTCGACGAGGACGGCGAGGAAGGCGGCGGCGGCGGTGATCGCCGCCCGCTCCGCCGGCGGCGGCGCGCCAGAGACGACCAGGTAGGCGCCGATCGCCGCCAGCCCCGCCGCGGCGGCGACCTTCTTGCCCGGGACCCGCAGCGCCAGCCAGGGCCAGAGGGCGACCAGCAGCCGCACCGCCGCGAAGACGAAGCCCCCGACGATGGCCATGTGCAGGCCGCTGATCGAGATGATGTGGGCCAGGCCCGAGATCCGCATCGCCTCGGTCTGCTCCGGCGGCACGAAGGCCTCGTGGCCGGTGGTCATGGCCGCCGCCAGCCCGCCGCTCTCCGGGCCCAGCCGGGTCACGATACGCTCAGCCAGCCGCCAGCGCATGGCGTTGACGGCCATCACCAGGCGCAGGCGCGGCGGGGGCGGCGGCAGGTCGGCGGCCCGCGGCGGCCGCAGGGCGAAGCCGACGGCGCCGACCCGTTCGAACCAGGCGTCCCGGGCGAAATCGTAGGCCCCAGGGCTGGCGGGGGGCGGCGGCGGGCCGAGCACCGCCAGCAGCCGCACCGCATCGCCCGGCCGGGCGGCCGCGCCCTCGCGCAGGGTCACGCGCGCCCGCACCGGCGTCGCCTCCGGCCACAACCCCTCGATGCGCACCGGGGCGACCAGCAGCCGCACGCCTCCGGCGCCGGGACTGGCCACGTCGACGACCCAGCCCTCGACCAGCCGCGGCCGCGTCTCGGTCGCGGCCACCGGCGCCCGGACCCGCTCCGCCCGAACCTTGCCGACCGCGAAGCCCGCCGCCGCGAAGGCCAGAAGGGAGGCCAGGACGGCGACGCGACCGCCTCGCCGCCGGGCCAGCCAGGCTCCGGCGATGGCCGCCGCCGCCAGCCCGAGCGCCAGCCACAGCGGCGGTTCGGCGCGCATCGTCAGATAGCCGGCGGCGCCCAGGCCGAAGGCGACCGGCGCCCAGAGGGTCCAGCGGCGCGCCTGTTCCGCCGCTTCCGCCGCCGCCCGGGCCGGAAGGTCCGAAAGGCCCTGTAAGACTCTGGCGGGCATGGTAAGAGGCCCGCCCGTTACGGACCGCCCGCCAGACATGCCCGCCGCCCCCGTCGTCACCCGCATCGCTCCTTCGCCGACCGGCTCCATGCACATCGGCACGGCGCGCACGGCCCTGTTCAACTACCTCTACGCGAAACACACCGGAGGACAATTCCGCCTTCGCATCGAGGACACCGATCGCGAGCGCTCAACCGACGCGGCGGTGCAGGTCATCTTCCAGGGCCTGAAGTGGCTGGGCCTGCCCTTCGACGGCGAGCCGGTGTTCCAGTTCGCCCGGGCGCCGCGACATCGCGAAGCGGTCATGCAGATGCTCGAGCAGGGCAAGGCCTACCGCTGCTGGCTGGCCGGCGAGGAGCTGACCGCGGCCCGCGAGAAGGCCCACGCCGCCGGCCACGCCCTGCGCTCGCCCTGGCGCGACCGCGAACCGCGCGACGCCGATCTGGCCCGGCCGCACGCGATCCGCCTGCGCGGCCCCCTGAACGGCGACACCGTGGTCTCCGACCTGGTCCAGGGTCAGGTCACCTTCCGCAACCGCGACCTCGACGACCTGGTGCTGCTGCGCTCGGACGGCGCGCCGACCTACAACCTGGCCGTGGTCGTCGACGACCACGACATGGGCGTCACCCATGTCATCCGCGGCGACGACCACCTCAACAACGCCGCCCGCCAGACGCTGATCTACCAGGCGCTGGGCTGGGACCTGCCGGCCTTCGCCCATGTGCCCCTGATCCACGGACCCGACGGGGCCAAGCTCTCCAAGCGCCATGGCGCCCAGGCGGTGACCGACTTCGAGGCGCTGGGCTATCTGCCCGAGGCGATGCGCAACTATCTCGTCCGGCTGGGCTGGAGCCATGGCGACGACGAGATCTTCAGCGACGAGCAGGCCGCCGCCTGGTTCGACATCGCCGACGCCAACAGGGGCGCCTCGCGGCTCGACTGGGACAAGCTGAACTTCGTCAACGCCCACTACATCCGGCTGGCCGACGACGACCGGCTGTTGACCCTGGTCGCGGAGGTGTTCGACCGCCGGGGCGAGTCGCTGGACGCGGCCGCCCGCGTCGCCGCGCGGCGGGCCATTCCGCTGGTCAAGGAACGGGCCAGGACGCTGGTCGACCTGGCCGACCAGCTGCTGTTCCTGTTTCGCGCCCGGCCGCTGGTCCTCGACGACAAGACCCGCGGCCTGCTGACCGAGGAGACCCGCGCGCGGCTGCTGCGGCTGCTGGCGCGACTGCGGGCGGCCAACGACTGGAGCGCCGAAGCCCTGCATGAGCTGCTGGCGGCCTTCGCCGCCGACGAGGGCGTCGGCTTCGGCAAGTTCGGCCCGCCCCTGCGCGCGATCCTGACCGGCGGGGCGGCCTCGCCGGACCTCAATCGCACGCTGTCGGCCCTGGGGCGGGACGAGGCCGTCGCGCGGCTCGAAGACGCGCTTTCGCCCGACGCGTGAGCGGCTATAAGAGCGTCGAACGCCCGTTGGGGCAGTGTGTGTTTCTCACAGGGGGATAAGCATGACCGACAAGGCGGTGCTGACGATCGGGCCCGACAGCTACGACGTGCCGATCATCAAGGGGACGCTGGGCCCCGACGTCCTCGACGTGCGCCGCCTCTATGGCGACTCGGACCGGTTCACCTTCGACCCCGGCTTCACCTCGACCGCGTCCTGCGAAAGCAAGATCACCTTCATCGACGGCGACGCCGGCGTGCTGCTGCACCGCGGCTATCCGATCGACCAGCTGGCCGAGAAGTCGAGCTTCCTGGAGGTCTGCTACCTGCTCCTGAACGGCGAGCTGCCGACCGCCGACGCGTTCAGCAAGTTCGAGCACAACATCACCTACCACACGATGTTGCACGCCCAGTTCGACCGCTTCTTCGAGGGCTTCCGGCGCGACGCCCACCCGATGGCGATCATGACCGGGGCGGTCGGCGCCCTTTCGGCCTTCTATGCCGACAGCATCAACGTCGACAACGCCCGAGAGCGGGAGATCAGCGCCCATCGGCTGATCGCCAAGATGCCGACCATCGCCGCCCGCGCCTTCAAGTATCACATCGGCCAGCCGTTCGTGTCGCCGCGCAACAACCTCTCCTATTCGGAGAATTTCCTGCGCATGTGCTTCGCGGTGCCGGCCGAGGACTGGGTCCCCAACCCGGTCCTGACGCGGGCCATGGACCGCATCTTCATCCTGCACGCCGACCACGAGCAGAACGCCTCGACCTCGACGGTGCGGCTGGCGGGCAGTTCCGGCGCCCACCCCTTCGCCTGCATCGCCGCCGGCATCGCCTGCCTGTGGGGCCCCAGCCACGGCGGCGCCAACCAGGAAGCCCTGGAGATGCTGGAGGAGATCGGCAGCGTCGACCGCATCCCCGAGTTCATCGAGGGCGTGAAGGCGCGCAAGTACAAGCTGATGGGCTTCGGCCACCGCGTGTACAAGAACTTCGACCCCCGGGCGACCGTGATGCAGAAGACCTGCCACGAGGTCCTGGGCCAGCTGGGGATCAACGACCCCCTGCTCGAGGTCGCCATGGAGCTGGAGAAGATCGCGCTCAGCGATCCCTACTTCATCGAGCGCAAGCTCTATCCGAACATCGACTTCTATTCCGGCATCACCCTGCGGGCGATGGGCTTCCCCGCGTCCATGTTCACCGTGCTGTTCGCCCTGGCCCGCACGGTCGGATGGATCAGCCAGTGGAAGGAGATGTTCGAGGATCCCGGCCGCAAGATCGGCCGCCCCCGGCAGCTCTACACCGGCCCCGCGCAGCGCGACTACGTGCCCATCGAAAAGCGGGGGTAGCACCGTTGCTCCCTTCTCACTGAGGGAGACGGCGCCGGCCTTGTCTGCGGAAGGAGGCGGCCGGCGCTGCAAGCCTCCGCCCCTCTCCCTCCGGGAGGGGGATCAGGCGGATTGACCGGCCGCCCAGCCGCTCGACCAGGCCCACTGGAAATTGTAGCCGCCGAGCCAACCGGTGACGTCGACGGCTTCGCCGATGACGTAGAGCCCGGGGACATCATTGGCGGCCATGGTGGTGGAGTTCAGGTCGCGGGTGTCGACGCCGCCCAGGGTGACCTCGGCGGTCCGATACCCCTCCGATCCGACCGGTTTCACGCGCCAGCTGTTCGCCGCCGCGTCGATGGCCCGCAGGACCGCGTCCGGCGTATCGGCCAGGTTTCCGCGGGCGCCGGCGTCGGCGGCCAGCTTCTCGGCGAGCCGGGCGGGCAGCAGGGTCGACAGGGCGTTATGGACCGCCTGCCGCGGATTGTCGGCCTTGACCGCCTTCAGCCGGGCGAAGACCTCCACGCCGGGCGCCATGGAGACGACGATCTCGCGCCCCTCCCGCCAGTAGGACGAGATCTGCAGGATCGCGGGGCCGGAGAGGCCGCGGTGGGTGAACAGCATGGCCTCGGCGAACCGGGCCTCGCCACAGGCCGCCACGGCGTCGACCGACACGCCGGCCAGCGGCTTCCAGCGCTCCAGCAGGCCGGCCTCGAAGGTCAGGGGAACCAGGGCGGGACGGGTCTCGACGATGCGCAGGCCGAACCGGCGGGCGATGTCATAGGCCCAGCCGGTGGCCCCCATCTTCGGAATCGACTTGCCGCCAGTGGCCAGCACAAGGGACGCGCAGCCGACCCGGGCGCCGGTGGAGAGCGTCAGGGCGAAGCCGTCGCCATCGCGGTCGGCCCGCTCCACGGCGGTCGAAAGGCGCAGCTCGGCGCCGGCCCCGGTCATCTCGTCCGTCAGCATCCGGACGATCTGCCTGGCCGACCCGTCGCAGAACAGCTGGCCGAGGGTCTTCTCATGCCAGGCGACGCCGTGACGCTCGACAAGGGCGATGAAGTCCCGCTGGGTGTAGCGCCGCAGGGCCGAGATGCAGAACCGCGGGTTCTGCGACAGGAAGGCGTGCGGCCCGGCGTCGAGATTGGTGAAATTGCAGCGTCCGCCGCCACTTATGCGGATCTTCTCACCGGGCGCGGCGGCGTGGTCGACAACCAGCACGGACCGCCCCCGCCGGCCGGCCTCGATGGCGCACATCATGCCGGCCGCCCCTGCTCCGACGATGACGACGTCGAAGCGCTGCATCAGGCGCCCCGGGCGGCCAGCACCTTGAGCACCGCGTCCGCCGCCGTTTCGGACGGATCAGGCCCGCCGCGGCCCATGCGGTCCAGCGCCGCGTTCTGGGCGGCGATCTGGCGCGCCCGCAGGATGGGGTCGTTCAGGCGTTCGCTGACAGCCGCCGCCAGCGCCTCGCCGGTGCAGGCGTCCTGGATGAACTCCGGGGCCACGAAATCGCGGGCGGCGATGTTGAACATCGTCACCCAGGGCGGCTTGAACAGGCGCTTGAGCACCGCGTGGGTCATCCGCCCCATGCGGTAGCCGACGACCACCGGCACGCCGGCGAGCGCCAGTTCGGTGGTCACCGTGCCGCTGCAGGCGAGCGCCACGGTGCCGGCGACGAAGGCGTCGTCCTTGAGCGGCTCGTCCTCGATCAGGCTGACGCGGTAGGGCCAGGCCCCGACCTCGTCCTTGACCATCCGCGCGACCGTGTCGGCCAGCGGGATCACGATCTGCAGGTTCGGCCGTTCGTCCTTCAGCAGGCTGACCGCCTCGGCGAAGACCGGCATCATCCGGCGGATCTCGGCCGGCCGGCTGCCCGGAAGCGCCAGCAGGATCTCGTCCTCGGGCGCCGCGCCGATGTGCGCGCGAAGGCGGGCCGGGTCGGCCTTCGAATAGTCCCTCGCCAGCGCCGGATTGCCGACGAAGGTCGTCGCCAGACCTTCGGCCTCGAACCAGGGGGCGTCGAAGGCGTGGATGGTGAGCAGATGGTCGACGGACCGGGCCAGGACCTTGGCCCGGCCGGGCCGCGTCGCCCAGACCTGGGGGCCGACGTACTTGACCAGCGGCATGGCCGGAAAGGCCCGGCGCAGCGCGTGGGCGACGCGCAGGGTGAACCCCCAGCTGTCGATCAGGACGGCGATGTCGGGCCTTTCGCGCCGGGCTAGGGCCGCCGTGTCGGCGACCCGGCGACGCACGCGCGGCCAGGCGGGGATCGCCTCGAACAGTCCCAGGATCGACAGGTCGGCGATGTCGAAGGGGCTGGCGACGCCCTCGGCCGCCATCCTCGCGCCGCCGACGCCGACGAACCGGACATTGGCGCCCAGCCTCGCCTTCAGCGCCCTGGCCAGTCCCGCCCCCAGCGCGTCGCCCGAGGCCTCGGCGGCGACCAGCATGACGGTGAGCGGCCGGCTCATTCCGCTCGGGCCTCGACCCCCAGGATGAACAGGCCCAGGTCGTCGGCCAGGGCCGCGGTCTCCTCCCGGTCGACCACCAGCAGGCGGCCCGCCTCCCCGACGATGCCCGCAAGCCCCGCCTGGGCCGCGCCGCGGACGGTGGCGACGCCGATCGTCGGCAGGTCGACCTCGGTCGTCTGGATCGGCTTGGGGGCCTTGGCCAGAACCCCCCGGCGGCGGTCGGGTCCGCCGCGGATCGCCGCGGGCAGGCCGCGCACCCGGTGCAGCATGGCGTCGGTGCCCTCCTGCGCCTCGACCGCCAGCACCAGTCCGTCGCAGACCACCGCCCCCTGGCCGATGTCCAGCCGGCCGATGGTGCGCGCGACCGTGAGGGCCCGCTGGATGTCCTCGCCGTCGGCGCCCCCCGGCCCCAGCCGGCCCAGACGGCCAAGCGGCAGGGTCATGGACTCGGCCGCCTCGTGGGCGCCCTCGATGGCGAAGCCCTCCTTGCGGAACTCGTCCAGGACGGCGCGCAGCAGGGCGTCGTCGCCCTTGCGCGCGGCCGCCACGATGGCCGGCAGGGCCGCCACGCCGCGCAGGTCGGGCTTCAGCCTCGTGAAGTCCGGCCGCGTCACCGCGCCGGCGAAACAGACCGCCTCGCAGCCTTCCTGGCGCAGCAGCTTGATCACCTTGCCCAGTTCGCCCAGACCCGCCTCGGCCGAGGGATGGTCCCTCGTTCCCTCGTCGGCGAAACCCTTCAGGCGCACGACGAAATAGGGCCGGCCCGTCCGGCGGCAGCGTTCGGCGATCTCGGCCGGCAGCCCGCCGCCCCCGGCCACCAGGCCCAGCTTGCGCATGGTCAGACCTCGCGTTCCGGCAGGCAGAGCGGCCGGGTCGCGTCGTCGCGGATGAAGGCGATGATCTCCATGATCTCGGCGACGTTCGAATAGGCCGTCTCGACGTCGTCGAGCCGTTCCTGGAAGGTGCCCTCGTCGGCGAACAGCAGGCGATAGGCGGCCCGCATGGCGGCGATCTGCTCGCGGCTGAAGCCGCGCCGCTTCAGGCCGATCAGGTTGAGCCCCTCGAGATGGGCGTGGTTTCCCCACACCGAACCATAGGGGATCACGTCCTTGGTCACGATGCCGCCGCCGCCGACGAAGGCGTAACGGCCGATGCGGGTGAACTGGTGGATCGCCGCCAGTCCGCCCAGGAAGACGAAGTCGGCCACCGAGACATGGCCGCCGACGGCGACGCTGGGGGCCATGGTGACCTTGTCGCCGATGACGCAGTCATGGGCGATGTGCACGCTGACCATGAACAGGCCGTCGGCGCCGACCGTGGTGATCCCGCGGCCGCCGGCGGTGCCGGCGTGGACGGTGACGTGCTCGCGGAAGACGTTGCGGGCGCCGACGACGACCCGCGTCGGCTCGCCCTTGTGGGCGCTGTGCTGCGGCGGACCCCCGAGGCAGGCGAAGGGATGCAGCACGCAGTCCTCGCCGACCTCGGTGTGGCCCTCGACGATGGCGTGCGACAGCAGCTTCACCCGGTCGCCCAGCACGACGTGGGGCCCGACGATGCAGAACGGACCGATCTCGACGCCCTCTCCCAGACGGGCGGCCTTGTCGACGACGGCGGTGGGATGGATCTGCGTCACCGGCCGTTGTCCGCCTTCATGGCCGCGAACTCGCACTCGGCGGCGAGGCGGTCGCCCACCATGGCCTTGCCGGCGAACTTGAAGACGTCGCCGCGGGCGCGGGTGACCTCGACGTGCAGCTTCAGCACGTCGCCCGGCCGCACCGGCTGGCGGAACCGCGCGCCGTCGACGGCCATGAAGAAGATGGTCGTGCGGGCGATGTCGACGTCCAGCGTCTTGGACATCAACAGGGCCCCCGTCTGGGCCAGCGCCTCGATGACCAGCACGCCGGGCATCACGGGATTGCCGGGGAAGTGGCCGGGAAAGAAGGGCTCGTTGACGGTTACGCATTTGATGCCGACGATCGAGCGGCCGGCGACGTAGTCCTCGGCCCGGTCGACCAGCAGGAACGGATAGCGGTGCGGCAACCGTTCCAGGATCTCGCCGATCTCGATGGCGATGGCCGGTTCGCTGGCGCTCATTCGCCTTCCTTCCTGCTTTTCTTCATCTGCGAGCGGACCCAGGCGCCTTCCCGCATCCACTCGCGTACGGGCTGGCCAGGTACGCCGCCCCAGGTTTCGCCGGCCGGAACGTCGCGGAAAACCCCCGCCGCCGCGGCGATCTGGGCACCGTCGCCGATGGTGACATGGTCGGCGACGCCGGCGCGACCGCCGAAGGCGCAGCCGTCGCCGATGACGACGCTGCCCGAGATGCCGGTATAGGCCGCCATCACGCAGTTGCGCCCCACGCGCACGTTGTGGGCGATGTGCACCAGGTTGTCGAGCTTGGTGTTCTCGCCGACGACGGTGTCTTCCCAGGCGCCGCGATCGACGCAGCTGTTGGCGCCGACCGTCACCCCGTCCTGCAGGATGACCCGCCCGAGCTGGGGAACATCGATCACGCCGCCGGCCGCGGCCGTGGCGCCGAAGCCCGCCTCGCCGATCCGCGCGCCGGCGTACAGGCGGACCCGGTCGCCGATCAGGGCGAAGCCGACCGAGGCGCCGGCGCCGATCTCGCAGTCACGGCCGATGGCGACGCCGGGCCCGATCACCACGCCGGGGGCGAGGCGGGTTCCGCGGCCGATACGCGCGCCGGCGCCGATGACCGCCCCCGGCGCGAGGTCGACCCCCTCCTCGAGCATGGCCTCGGGATGCAGGGCGGGCCCCTCATGCACGCGCGGCCGGTGCAAGGCGGCGGCGGCCATGGCCCAGGCCCCGTGGGGCCGGGGCGTGACCAGGACCTGGCAGGTCGCGGGCGCCTCGGCGGCCATGTCCGCGGTGACGAAGCAGGCGCCCGCGCCCGTCGCGCGGAAGGCGTCCAGCCGCCTGCGGTCGGCGAGGAAGGCGATGTCGCCGGGGCCCGCCCGGTCGAGCGGGGCGGCGGCGGCGACGGGCGTGTCCTCGCCCCCCGGGCGCGCCGGCTCGGCCCCGGTCAAGCGGGCAAGCGCCCCCAGGGTCAGGGGGCCAAGATCGAGGTAGAATCGCGGGTCCGGCATGACGTCCTTTCCGGACCCGCGATAGCGCGAGTCGGCCAAAGCACGATGGACGGGCGCGCCGGCTGGCGTTCGCGCCCCGGGCTCGAGCGGCCGGCCCGCAATCCGGGAAGGTCCGGGCCCCGGGGACCCGGACCCGTCGCCCGTCAGTTCCGGCGCGGGGCCGGCGCCGCGGCGGCCGGCGCCGCCGGAGCGGCCGGCGGCGTGTCGAGACGCTCGCGGTTGAAGGTGATGGTCTTGATCTTGGCGTTGAGGCCCGCGATCACCTGGTCGGTGATGTCCATCTGCGGGTTGGCGATCAGCACGCTGTCGCCGCCGACCAGCAGCGAGCAATTGCGGGCCTGAAACACCGAAACGGCGATGGGATCCAGTTCCTGGGCCACCCGCACGATGGCCTTGCGGCCGGTGGCCTCCAGCTCGGCGCCGCGCAGCTGCTTCTTGCGGGCGTAGGCGTTGATGCGCAGCTGCAGGTCGGCGGTCCGCTTTTCGAGCGCTTCCTGGCCGAGCGTGGCGCCGGCCGTCTCCAGCGCCTTGCGCTCGTTGAGGATGGCGGTCTCCTCGGCCTTCAGTTCGGCGGCCACCTCGGCGTCGATCTGCTTGAGCCGGTTCATCACGAACTTGCCCAGCTCCGAGGTCGCCACGGCCTTGTCGCCGTCATAGGTGCAGACGCCCGGGATCGCGGCGCCGTAGCGGAGCTGCGGCGCGGCCGGGGCGGCGGCCTTGGGGGCGGTCGGCGCGGGCGGCGTCTGGGCCATCGCGGTCATGGCGACGGCGAAAGCAGCGGCCGCGCCGGCCGCGACCGCGAGGGTCTTCGTGGAGCGCATGGAGTTCTAGAACCTTGTGGAGGTGGAAAAACGGAACGTTTCCGTCTTGTCGTAGTCTTCTTTGGCCAGAATTTGGCTGAAGTCGAAGCGGATGGGGCCCATGGGCGAGCGCCAGTGGATGGACAGGCCCGCCGAGGCGCGCAGTCCCAGGTCGTCCTTGATGCAGGGATCGAACCCGGCGACCGAAGCGTCGCAGTCGATCACCTGGCCGAACCGGTCGCGCTTGTCGATGTCGTCCAGCATGCCCAGCGTGCCGACGTCGGTGAACAGCGAGGCCTTGATGCCGTACTGTTCGGGCAGGAAGGTGGGCACGGTCAGCTCAAGCGAGCCGATCGCATAGAGCTTGCCGCCAAGGGCGTCGTCCCGGAACTGGGTGGTGTCGCGCGGCCCGATGCCGGCCACCTCGAATCCGCGGAAGGTGTTCCCGCCCTTGTAGAAACGGTCGTTGATGCGAACGTTGTCGCCGCTCCAGCCGTCGACATAGCCGAGCGAGCCGACCGCGCTGAACACGAAGGACTTGTTGAAGCCGTAGTACCAGCCGCCGTTGGCCTCGGTGCGGATGTAGTTCACATCCCCGCCGACGCCGGCGAAATCCTGGTTCAGCTCGACATAGAAGCCGCGCGTCGGCCGGACGTAGTCGTTCCGCCGGTCGAGGCGGACGGTGTAGCCGAGCAGCGAGGTGACGTTCGAGCCGCGTTGCGCGCACAGCGTGGGCGACACCAGCTCGGCGCCGGGCACGCAGTAGGCGTCGTCGACCTGCACGTCGTCGGTTCGCACCGTGTAGCGCAGCGCCATCGAGGCGTTGGTCGTCAGCGGGAAGCCCGTGCGCAGGTTGAGGCCGGTCGAAGCGGTGTCGAAGGCCGTCTGTTCGCTGAAGTCGTAGCGGTAGGAATAGACGTCGATGCCCGCGCGCAGATCGCGGCCCATGAACCGGGGCTCAGTGAAGGAGAAGTCCACCTGCTGGCGCAGGGAGCCCACCGACACCCGCGCCCGGACATTCTGGCCGCGGCCGCGGAAGTTCCGCTCGCTGATGCCCAGGTCCAGGATCAGCTGGTCGACGGAGCTGTAGCCGGCGCTGAACGACAGTTCGCCGGTGGGCTGTTCCTCGACGGTGACGCGCAGCGAGGTGCGGTCCGGAACGCCGCTGGGCACCTCCTCGATCTCGACTTCCTTGAAGAAGCCGAGCGAGCGGATCTGGTTCTTCGACCGGTCGACGAGGACGCGGTTGTAGGCGTCGCCCTCGGTGACGTTCATCTCGCGGCGGATGACGTAGTCGAGCGTCCGGGAGTTGCCGACGATGTCGATGCGGTCGATGTAGACGCGCGGACCCTCGCGGACCTGGAAGACCACGTCCACCGTCCGCGTCTCGCGGTTGGGCACGTAGCGGGGGCGCACGTCCACGAAGGCGAAGCCCGCCGCGCCGGCGGCGAAGGTCAGGGCGTCCGTGGCCTGCTCGATGGCCTCGTCCTGGTAGGTCTGGCCCGAGCGGATCGGCAGCAGCTGCTGCAGCACCGCCCCGTCCAGCTTCTTCAGCTCGGTCTCGACCGTCAGCTTGCCGAAGCGGTACCGCTGCCCCTCCTCGAGGGTGTAGGTGACCACGAAGCCGTTGCGCTCGGGGGCCAGCTCGGCCACCGCGGACACCACGCGGAAATCGTAGAACCCCTTGTTCCGGTAGAACTTCCGCAGCTGTTCCTTGTCGTACTCGATCCGGTCGGGATCATAGTTGTCGTTGTTCGACAGGAACTTGTACCAGCGCGACTCCTCGGTGACGATGACGTCGGCCAGGTCGCCGTCGGAATACTCCTCGTTGCCGAGGAAGTTGATGTCGAGGACGCCGCTCTTGGGGCCCTCGTTGATTTCGAAGATCAGGTCGATCCGCTTCTGCGGCAGCTCGACGACCTTGGGCGTGACCATGACGCCGATGCGGCCGGAGCGGCGGTAAAGCTCGATCAGGCGCTGGACGTCGCCCTGCACCTTGGCCCGGGTGAAGATGCCCCGCGGCCGGATCGTCACCTCGTCGCGGAGCTTCTCTTCCTTGAGGGCCGAGTTCCCCTCGAAGATCACCCGGTTGATGATCGGGTTCTCGACCACCCGCACCACCAGGTCGCCGTTGGCCTGCAGCTCGATCTTGACGTCGGCGAACAGGTCGGTGCGGAACAGGGTCTTCAGCGCGATGTCGATCCGCGCGGGGTCGACAGTGTCGCCGGGCTGGACCGGCAGATAGGACAGGACGGTGCCCGCCTCGATCCGCTCGTTGCCCTGGACCAGGATGCGCTGGACGACGCCGGCCTGCACCTGGGCGGTGACGAGAGTCGGCGCGACGAGCGCCGTCGTCCCCAGCAGGAGGGCTGCAATGGTTACAATCGCGGCGCGGGGCGCACGAGCATGCTTCATCGGGTCTGCCATCGGCGGTCGGCGGGCGCTCACGAGAACAGACCACCGAGGAAGTTGAACAGGTTGTATCGTTGCAGGTCGTTCCAGACCGCGAACAGCATGAATCCCAACAGCAAGGCAAGACCAAGGCGATACCCCGCCGCCTGTACGCCCGCCGCCAGTGGCCTGCGGGCAACGGCCTCGTAGGCGTAGAACAGCAGGTGGCCGCCATCGAGGGTGGGGATCGGCAGCAGGTTCAGGATGCCAACGCTGACCGAGATCAGGGCGACGACCAGCAGCATGCCGTTGAACAGGTTAATGGCCGCCTCGGGCGCCGTGGAGGCCGCCTCGATGCTGGCCTTGGCGACACCGTCGGACACCTTGGCGATGCCGATCACGCCGCTGATCTGGTCGGCGGAAATGCGGCCGGTGATCAGCCGGCCCAGATAGTCCAGCGTGATGCCGACCACGCGCGCCATCTTGGCCGGACCGCCGGCGATGGCCTGGGGAATGGTGTAGCTGACATGCTCGTAGCGCCCCGGGTAGCCGATGCCGAGCTGGCCCACCTTCTGCCGGCCGGCGATGCTGTCCTCGACCATCACCAGCCGCGGCGCGGCGGTGATGGCCACCTCGCGCCCGTCGCGCAGCATGATGAAGTCGATCGGATCGCCCGGGCGCATGCTGACGTACTGGGCCAGGGCCTGGAAGTCGGCGACCTCCCGCCCGTCCATGGTCTTGAAGACGTCGCCCGACCGGAAACCGGCCTGCTCCGCGACGCTGCCCGGCGCGATCCGCTCCACGACCGCGGGCAGGCGTTGCTCGCCGAAGATCGCCAGCAGCAGCGAGAACAGGACCGCCGCCAGCGCGAAATTGGCCAGCGGCCCGGCGACGGCGATGACCGCCCGCTGCCACACCGGGGCGAAATGGTAGAACCGCCGCAGGGCCGAGGGATCGTTGTGGGCCAGGATCCTGGCCTTCATCTCGTCGAGGTCGGCCTGGTCGGGGACGGCGCTGGCGGCGTTGTCGTCGCCGGCGAAGCGGACGTATCCGCCCACCGGCAGCCAGCCGATCTGCCAGCGGACCCCCTGCCGGTCGGTCCATTTCAGGATCGGCCGGCCGAAGCCGATGGAGAACCGGTCGATGACCAGGTTGAAGGCGCGCCCCGCCCAATAGTGTCCCAGCTCGTGCACCGTGACCACGAAGGTCAGGACGAACAGGAACGGCAGAATCCAGGACACGAGGTCGGGCATCGGCCTGTGTTACTCCTTCACAATCAGTGGAAGACCGGACGATGCGTCAACGCCTCGGATGCGATCCGACGGGCGCTGGCGTCGACCATCATGGCGCCCTCCAGAGCGCCCTCCCCCACGCCGGTCCCCGGATCGCCCAGCCCGTTCATGCGGGCAAGCGTATCGGCGACCAGCGGGGCAATATCGAGAAAGCCGATCCTTCGGTCAAGGAAGGCGGCCACGGCGACCTCGTTGGCGGCGTTCATCGCCGCCGGCGCGCCGCCGCCGGCCCTGAGCGCGTCGCGGGCGATGCCGATGGCGGGGAAGCGGGCGGCGTCCGGCGCCTCGAAGGTCAACTGGCCCATGGCCGCCAGGTCCAGCCTGGGCGCCGGCCAGGGCAGCCGGTCGGGCCAGGCGAAGGCGCAGGCGATGGGCGCGCGCATGTCCGGCGGACCCAGCTGGGCCAGCGTCGAACCGTCGGCGTATTCGACCATGCTGTGGATCACGGACTGCGGGTGGATGAGAACGTCGATGCGGTCGGCCGGGGTTCCGAAGAGGTAGGACGCCTCCACCATCTCCAGGCCCTTGTTCATCATGGTCGCGGAATCGACCGAAATCTTGGCGCCCATGTTCCAGTTCGGATGGGCGATGGCCTGCTCGGGACTGGCCCTGGCCATCTTCTCGCGCGTCCAGGTGCGGAACGGCCCGCCGGACGCGGTCAGGATCAGACGCGCGACCTTGTCGGCGCAGTCGGGCTGAAGCACCTGGAAAATGGCGGAGTGCTCGGAATCAACCGGGATCACCTTGCCGCCCGCCGCCCGCGAGGCCTCCAGCAGGGCCGGGCCGGCGCAGACCAGGCTCTCCTTGTTGGCGAGCGCGATCACCGAGCCGCGCAGCGCGGCCGCGAGGGTCGGCGCCAGGCCGGCGGCCCCGACGATGGCCGACATCACCCAGTCGGCGCCCATCGCCGCGGCGTCCTTGACCGCCGCGGCCCCGGCGGCGGCTTCGACGCCCGATCCCGCCAGCCGCTCGCGCAGCTCGGCCAGGCGGGACTCGTCCTCGATCACCGCCAGCTGCGGGCGCCAGCGCCGCGCCTGATCGGCCAGCCGCTCGACATTCCGGCCCGCGGTCAGGGCCAGGATCGCCACCTCGGCTCCGGACTTCTCGAAGAGGTCCAGGGTGGAGACGCCGACCGAGCCCGTGGAGCCCAGCACCGTGACCGTACGGGAAGCGGTCAATGCGCCCATCCCCAGTGGTCGATCAGCCGCGCGCCGGCGATGACCACGGCGGCGAACATCAGGCCGTCGACCCGGTCGAGCAGGCCGCCGTGCCCGGGGATCAGGTCGCCGGAGTCCTTGACCCCGAACCGTCGCTTCAGCGCCGATTCCCACAGGTCGCCGGCCATGGTGGCCAACCCGCCGACCAGACCCACCAGCGCCGCCGCGTACCAGACCAGGGTCGCCTCCGAGAAGGTCGCCACCAGCACCGCCGCGGCCATGGCGCCGGCCAGCCCGCCGAAAAAGCCCGACCAGGTCTTGTTGGGCGAGAACCGGGGCCACAGCTTGGGACCCTTGAGCACGCTGCCGACCAGGAAGGCGCAGGTGTCCGCCGACCAGGCGACCGCGAACAGCAGGGTCGCCCAGCTCCGCCCGTGCGGCATCTCGCGCAGCCACAGCATCGAGATGCAGGCCGGGGCGATGTAGATCACGCCATAGGCCGCGTCGGCCGGACGCTCGGCGACGCCGCGGGCCACCACGGCCGCCGCCGCCGCCCCGGCCACGACCAGCGCCCAGGCCAGCCACAGCTCGTCGAAATAGGCGGCGAAGACGGCCATCAGCACGCCGACGGTGATCGAGGCGCTGATCCTCCAGGGCGCGCTCGGCGCGCTCATCACGCCCCACTCATTGGCCAGCAGGGCCGTGGCGATGGCGATCATCAGCAGCCAGACCCAGCCGCCGAACCACAGCGCCACCAGGACGCCGGCGATGAGAACCGTCGCCGAGGCGACCCGCATCCGCAGGTTGGTCCAGTCGAAACGCCTAGCCGGCGGCGAGGACGTCATCGGACGCGGCTCCGCCATATCGCCGCTCTCGCGCCCGGAACTCGGCGATTGCGGCCTTCAGATGCTCGGGGCTGTAGTCCGGCCAGAAGACGTCCTGGAAGATCAGCTCGGCGTAGGCGCACTCCCAGAGCAGGAAGTTGGAGATCCGGCGCTCGCCGCTGGTTCGCACGATGAGGTCCGGGGCCGGCGCTCCGGCGGTCGACAGCCGGCTCTCGAAGCCCGCCTCGTCGAGATCGGCGGATCTGGCCCGGCCCTGCTCCACCTCCTCGGCGAAGCGGCGGGCGGCGTCGGTGATGTCGGCCCGGCCGCCGTAGTTGAAGGCCACCTGCAGCAGGAACCGGGTGTTCTCCGCGGTCCGCGCCTCGGCCCGTTCGATGATCTCGAGGATGTCGGGCCGCAGGCCGGTCCGCCGGCCCAGCACGCGCACCCGCACCTTCTCGCGCACCAGACGCTCGAGGTCGCTCTCCACATAGGCCTTGAGCAGGTTCATCAGCTCCGAGACCTCGGCCATCGGCCGCCGCCAGTTCTCGGTGGAGAATCCGAACACCGTCAGGGTCTGCACGCCCAGGTCCGGGGCGGCCTCGACGGCGCGCTTGAGGGCCTTCACGCCCTCCCGATGGCCGAAGGTGCGTGGCAGGCCGCGCTGTTTGGCCCAGCGCCCGTTGCCATCCATGATGATGGCGACATGCAGCGGCCCGTCCGTCGGCGTCATCGCCACTCCCTTCTGTCCGTCGCGCGTCCATGCCCCCCGGCGAGACGTACAGTCTAAACCTGCATGATCTCTTGTTCTTTGGTTTTCAAGGCCTCGTCGATGCGCTTGACCGCCTCGTCGGTGAGCTTCTGGACGTCCCCGTCCATCCGCCGGTGCTCGTCCTGGGTGATGACGGCGTCCTTCTCGGCCTTCTTGAGATCGTCCATCGCGTCGCGGCGCACGTTGCGCACGGCGATCTTCTGCTGCTCGGCGTACTTGCCGGCCACCTTGACCAGCTCCTTGCGGCGCTCCTCGGTCAGGGGCGGGATGGGGATGCGCAGGTTCTGGCCCTCGACGACCGGGTTCAGGCCCAGGCCCGCGGCCCGGATCGCCTTCTCGACCGACACCACCAGGCCGCGATCCCAGACGCTGACGCTGATCGAGCGCGGCTCGGGCACGCTGACCGATCCGACCTGGTTCAGCGGCACGCTGGAGCCGTAGGCTTCGACGTGGACCTGATCGAGCAGGCTGGCCGAGGCCCGCCCCGCGCGCAGGCTTCCGAACTCGTCCTTGAGCGCGGCCACCGCCTTGTCCATGCGGCTCCTGTAGCTGTTGAGCTCCGGCTTTTCGGCCTGGGCCATGTGCAGCCTCCCTGCTGTTGCTAAGCCGTTTCGGCGATGACGGTGTGGACGCCCTCGCCGCGCAGCACCTTCATCAGATTGCCCCGCTCGCGGATCGAGAAGACCACGATGGGTATGGCGTTCTCGCGCATCAGGCTGATCGCCGAGGCGTCCATGACCTTGAGGTCCCGGGACAGCACCTCGTGGTAGGTCAGGCGATCAAACCGTTGGGCGGACTTGTCTTTCTTCGGGTCGGCCGTGTAGACGCCGTCGACGCTGGTGCCCTTGAACAGGGCGTCGCATTTCATTTCCGCCGCCCGCAGGGCCGCGCCGCTGTCGGTGGTGAAGAACGGATTGCCGGTGCCGGCGGCGAAGATCACCACCCGGCCCTTCTCCAGGTGCCGCTCGGCGCGGCGGCGGATCAGCGGCTCGCAGACGGTGGGCATGGGAATGGCCGACTGCACCCGCGTCGAGACGCCCAGGCGCTCAAGGGCGTCCTGCATGGCCAGGGCGTTCATGACGGTGGCCAGCATGCCCATGTAGTCGGCGCTGGCCCGCTCCATGCCCTTGGCGGCGCCGGCCAGCCCCCGGAAGATGTTGCCGCCGCCGATCACCAGGCACAGCTGGAGGCCGCTGTCGGCGACCTGCTTGAGGTCGCGGGCCACGGCCTCGACCGTGCCCATGTCGATGCCGAACGGGGCGTCGCCCATCAGCACCTCGCCGGACACCTTGACCAGGATGCGGTTGTATTTCTTGGCGGGCATGGAAACTCGGGCTGGCTGAGCGAGTCAGGGCGGGATCAACATAGACCAAGGGCGCCTCCGGCCAAACCGGAAGCGCCCCCGTCAGGTCGTCGCTGGCGGGATCAGTTCCCGCCGGTCATCGAGGCGACTTCGGCGGCGAAGTCGCTGGCCGCCTTCTCGACGCCTTCGCCCAGGGCGAGGCGCACGAAGCCGGCGACCTTGATCGGCGCGCCGACCTCCTTGGCCGTGGCCTCGACCAGCTGCTCGACGGTCTGGTCCGGGTTCATCACGAAGGCCTGCTTGAGCAGCACGACCTCCTCGAAGAACTTGCGGATACGGCCCTCGACCATCTTCTCGACGACGCCCGCGGGCTTGCCCGAGGCCATCGCCTGTTCGGTGAAGATGGCGCGCTCCTTCTCGACGGCCGCCGGGTCGAGATCGTCGACCGACAGCGACATCGGGTTGGTCGCGGCCACGTGCATGGCGATCTTGCGGCCCAGCTCCTGCAGGACCGCCTGGTCGCCGGCGCCTTCCACGGCCACCAGCACGCCCAGCTTGCCCAGCTCCGGCGCGACGGCGTTGTGGACGTAGACGCCCACGGCGCCGGGCGAGACGGCGAAGCTGGCGGTGCGGCGCACCATCATGTTCTCGCCGATCGTGGCGATCAGGTTGGTGACCAGTTCGCCGACCACCTCGCCTTCGGGCGTGGTCGCGGCGACGACGGCCTCGACCGAGCCGGCGGCGTCGAGCGCGGCCTGGGCGGCTTTGCGGGCGACGCCCTGGAACAGCTCGTTGCGGGCGACGAAGTCGGTCTCGGCGTTCAGCTCGACCAGGGCCGCGGTCATGCCCTCGCCGGCCTTGCGGCTGGCGACGGCCACCAGACCCTCGGCGGCGGCGCGGTCGGCCTTCTTGGCGGCCTTGGAGAGGCCCTTGGCGCGCAGCCAGTCGATGGCCGCCTCCATGTCGCCGCCCGTCTCGGTCAGGGCGACCTTGCAGTCCATCATGCCGACGCCGGTCTTCTCGCGCAGGTCCTTCACCAGCGCGGCGGTGATCTCCGCCATGTCATGTCCTCCTTGATGGGACGTATTCGATAAGTTGCGGCCGGGTCTGCGCGCATCCAGGGAAAGTGTCCTACGGTTTCCCGCCCGGGATGCGCGCCACTCTGAGATGGGCGCGTTCGGACGCAAAACCGGTCTCCACTTTTGCTGAACGCGCCCGCGCCCGGCTGCGAAGGGATTGCGACGCTGAAGGCCCGTGAGGGACGATCAGCTGGCGGCGGGCTCCTCCGGAACGGCGTCGAGCGCCGCTTCGGTGGCCGCCACGGCTTCGGCCGGGGCCGGCTCCGGGGTCTCCTCGACCGCGGCTTCGGCGGCGGGAGCGGGTTCCGGCGTCATTTCCTTGGCCAGCGTCGGCTCGACCGGGGCCACGCTGGCCCCGATATCGACGCCCGCCGCCACCGCGCCGGCGGCCATGCCGTCCAGCACCGAGTCGGCGATCAGGTCGCAGTACAGCTGGATGGCGCGCGCGGCGTCGTCGTTGCCCGGGATCGGATAGGTGATGCCGTCCGGATCGCAGTTGGTGTCGAGGATCGCCACCACCGGGATGTTCAGCTTGCGGGCTTCCTGGATGGCGATCGCTTCCTTGTTGGTGTCGATCACGAACATCAGGTCGGGAATGCCGCCCATGTTCTTGATGCCGCCCAGGGAGAGCTCCAGCTTGTCGCGCTCGCGGGTCAGGCCCAGCAGCTCCTTCTTGGAGCGGCCGCCGCCCTCGCCGTCCAGCACGCCTTCCAGGTCGCGCAGGCGCGCGATTGACCCGGAGATGGTGCGCCAGTTGGTCAGGGTGCCGCCCAGCCAGCGGTGGTTGACGTAGTACTGGGCGCAGCGCTTGGCGGCCACGGCCACGGGGTCCGAGGCCTGGCGCTTGGTGCCGACGAACAGCACCCGGCCGCCGGCGGCCGCGACCTCGCGCACCTTGACCAGGGCCTGGTGCAGCAGCGGGATCGACTGCGACAGGTCGATGATGTGGATGTTCGACCGCGAGCCGAAGATGTAGCGGTCCATCTTCGGGTTCCAGCGGTGCGTCTGGTGGCCGAAGTGGGCGCCGGCTTCCAGCAGCTGACGCATGGAGAATTCAGGGAGAGCCATGGGCCTCTTGTGTCCTTCTTCCGGTTATCGCCTCCGCGGGCAAACCCCTGATGTCTCAGGGACCGGAACGGATCGGACGGGATGTCTCCCCGCCTGGCCCGAACGCCCGCGTGCGTGATGAAGGCGCGCATGTAGGCGGGTTCGAGTTGGAAAGCAAGGGCCTGGGGCTCAGGGCTTGGGACCTAGGGGTGGCAGTGTTTCGGCGTTCAGGCGTCGCCGAAGCGCGGTGAGCATCCGCCCCACCTCAGATGCCCGCTTCTGGATTGGCTCGACGAGCTGTTGTCCAACCAGGCCTGTCCGTGCAGCAATCTCCAGCAGGGTTTCGGTCTCCGCGAGCGATCCACACGCGATACTAAGGAAGCGGGCGAACTCGCGTCGTCCCGTTCTTGAACGCCCTTCCGCGATATTGGCTGGAATGGAAACCGCGGCCCGCAGCAGCTGGCTTGTCAGGCCGTACCGCTCACTTTGGGGCATCAGACGCGAAAGGCCATAGGCGCTTTCGGCAAGCTCCATCGCGCGCTGCCAAACCACCAGATCTCGATAGGAGGGCATGCCAACCCCCTTTCCACTTCCTGCCAAGCCCTAAGCCCTATGCCCTGAGCCCCATGCCCTTCCCTACACATCCTCCAGATAGGCCACGCCGGGCGCGGTCTTCAGGGCGCCGCGCAGCGACGCGTCCAGGGCGTAGAAGCCCGGCAGCTTGACCTCGACCTCGCGGCCGCCGCCGAGGCCGGCGACCAGCACCACCTCCCCGCCCCTTCGCGCCTCGGCCTTCGCCAGCCGCGCCTTCAGCGCCTCCAGCGCGGTGCTCTGGGGCGAGACATGCACCCGCAGGCTGGCGGCGACGCTTTCGACGGCCTTGTCGATCGGCTCGGCGTCGTCGCCGAAGAAGCGGACCTCGCCGTCGCGGGCCTTGGCCCGGACCTTGATCGAGACCGCCTTGCCGGGCTCGAGGATGTCGCGGCAGCGGCGCAGGGCCTCGGGGGGGAACAGGACCTCGTACTCGCCGGTGGGGTCGGAGAGGGAGACGAAGGCGAAACGCTCGCCGCTCTGCTGGGCCCGCTCCTGGCGGCGGCGGACCATGCCGGCCATGCGGAAGGCCTCGGCCCCGGCCTCGGCCTGGGCGAGGGCGTCGCCGAGCAGGGTCGTGCGCCGGCGACGCAGCACCTCGACCATGTCCTCCAGCGGGTGGCCGGTGAGGTAGAAGCCGACGGCGGCCAGCTCCTCGTCCAGCCGGCGGATCTGGTCCCAGGGCTCGGTGCGCGGCAGGCGCGGGCGCGAGGTCTCGGTCTTCTCGCCGCCGAGCAGGCTGAGCTGGTCGGAGTTGCGGTCGGCCGCCTCGGCCTGGCCGTAGGCCAGCAGCCCGTCGGCGGCCTCGACGATCTGGGCGCGGTTGGGGTGGATGGAGTCGAAGGCGCCCGCGCGGGCCAGGTTCTCCAGCGCCCGCTTGTTGACCTGGCGCGGGTCCACCCGCTCGACGAAGTCGAAGAGGTCGCGGAACGGACCCCCGGCTTCGCGCACCGCGACCAGGTGCTCCATGGCCGAGAAGCCGACGTTGCGCACGGCGCCCAGCGCATAGAGCACCTCGCCGTCCTCGACCTCGAAGTCGGCGCCCGACCGGTTGACGTCGGGCGGGCGCACCTTCACCCCGAACCGGCGGGCGTCCTGGTAGAAGACGGCGAGCTTGTCGGTGTTGGAGAGGTCCAGGCTCATCGAGGCGGCCAGGAACTCCACCGGCGTGTTCGCCTTCAGCCAGGCGGTCTGGTAGGCGATCAGGGCGTAGGCGGCGGCGTGGCTCTTGTTGAAGCCGTAGCCGGCGAACTTCTCGACCAGCTCGAAGATGGCCCCGGCCTGGCGGCCGTCGACCCCGCGCTCGACGGCGCCGGAGACGAACCGGGCCTTCTGCTGGTCCATCTCCTCCTTCTTCTTCTTGCCCATGGCCCGGCGCAGCAGGTCGGCCTCGCCCAGGCTGTAGCCGGCCAGGATCTGGGCGATCTGCATCACCTGTTCCTGGTAGACGATGACGCCGTAGGTCTCGGCCAGCACCGGCTCGAGCGAGGGGTGCATCATGTCGGCGGGGCGGCGGCCGAACTTGGTGTCGACGAACAGGTCGATGTTGTCCATCGGGCCTGGCCGGTAGAGCGAGATCAGGGCGGTGATCTCCTCGATCGAGCCGGGCCGCATCTTGCGCAGGGTGTCGCGCATGCCCTGGCTTTCCAGCTGGAACACCCCGACCGTCTGGCCGGACGCCATCAGGTCGTAGGCGGCCTGGTCGTCGAGGGGCAGGCGGTCGAGATCGACCCCGGCGCCGCGGCGGGCCAGGTGCTTCACCGCCCGGTCGAGCACGGTCAGGGTCTTCAGGCCCAGGAAGTCGAACTTCACCAGACCCGCCGATTCCACCCATTTCATGTTGAACTGGGTGGCCGGCAGCTCCGAGCGCGGGTCCTTGTAGAGCGGGGTCAGCTCGGTCAGCGGCCGGTCGCCGATGACCACCCCGGCGGCGTGGGTCGAGGCGTTGCGATAGAGACCCTCGAGCCGCAGGGCGACCTCCAGGCACTGGGCGACGGAGGGATCCTCGTCGCGGGCCTGCTGCAGCCGGGGCTCGAGCTTGATGGCCTGGGCCAGGGTCACCGGATTGGCCGGG
The DNA here is from genome assembly GCA_049323695.1 of Pseudomonadota bacterium. Lineage (GTDB taxonomy): Bacteria > Pseudomonadota > Alphaproteobacteria > Caulobacterales > Caulobacteraceae > Caulobacter. The sequence goes on along the minus strand of JBMOOF010000035.1, from coordinate 62,807 downwards.
TTGTTGGGGACCATCTTGGCCAGCCGGTCGACGAGGCCCAGCGGCAGCTGCATCACCCGGCCGACGTCGCGCAGCACGGCCCGCGCCTGCAGGGTGCCGAAGGTGATGATCTGGGCCACCCGGCCGCGGCCGTACTTCTCCTGGACATATTCGATCACCTCCTCCCGCCGCTCCTGGCAGAAGTCGATATCGAAGTCGGGCATGGAGACCCGCTCGGGATTGAGGAAGCGCTCGAACAGGAGGCCGAAGCGCAGCGGGTCGAGGCCGGTGATGGTCAGCGCCCAGGCGACCAGCGAGCCGGCCCCCGAGCCGCGCCCCGGCCCCACGGGAATGCCATGCGCCTTGGCCCACTTGATGAAGTCCGAGACGATCAGGAAGTAGCCCGAGAAGCCCATCTGCTGGATGACGCCGATCTCGCGGTCGAGCCGGGCCCAGTAGTCGGCCTCCGGGGCCGCCAGGGTCAGCCCGTCCAGGCGCGCGCGCAGGCCCTCGCGCGCCTGGTGCGCCAGCTCCTCGGCCTCGCTGCGTCCGGCGCCGGTCGGGAAGCTCGGCAGGATCGGATCGCGCTTGGAGACCATGAAGGCGCAGCGGCGGGCGATCTCCAGGGTGTTGTCGCAGGCCTCCGGCAGGTCGGCGAACAGGGCCCGCATGGCCCCCGCCGGCTTGAACCAGTGCTCGGCCGTCACCCGCCGCCGCTCGTCCTGGCCGATGAAGGCCCCGTCGGCGATGCACAGCAGGGCGTCGTGCGCCTCGTGCATGTCGGCCTGCGCGAAATAGACGTCGTTGGTGGCGACCAGCGGGACGTCGTGGTCGTAGGCGAAGGCGACCAGGGCCGGCTCGGCGGCGGCTTCCTGCGGCCGGCCGTGACGCTGCAGCTCGACATAGAAGCGGTCGCCGAACACGCGCAGCATCTCGGTCAGGGCCGCCTCGCCCTCGCGCCGCTTGCCCGCCGCCAGCAGCGGATCGACCGGCCCGTCCGGGCCGCCCGAAAGCAGGATCAGCCCCGCCGACCGCTCGGCCACCCGCGACCAGGGCACGGAAGGCTCGGACGCCGCGTCGCTGTCGAGATAGGCCGCCGACGACAGGTGCGACAGGTTCAGATAGCCGGTCTCGTTCTGGGCGATCAGGACCACCGTCGGGATCCGGGCCCAGCGGTCGGCCGGTCCCTCGCCGAGACCGGTCACCGGCAGGGCGCAGGCGACCAGCGGCTGCACCCCGGCGTCCTTGGCCGTCACCGAGAACTCCAGCGCCCCGAACAGATTGGCCCGGTCGGCGACGGCGACCGCCGGCATGCCGGCGGCGGCGGCCATCGGCCCGACCTGATCGGCCTTGATGGCGCCCTCGAGCAGGGAATAGGCCGACCGCACGCGCAGATGGACGAACCCCTCGTGGCCGCCCGCGCCCGCCGTCTGATCGCTCATGCCGCCCATTCCCTCACGCCGGTTCCGCCCCGGCCGCGCCGCGCGGTCGACGAGTCGGTCCCGCGTCGATCCTGACCCGGAACCCCCGCCGCCTCCAAGCGGCATCAGGCCACGGCGTAGGCCACGGAGCACATCATCCACACGAAACCGGCCACCGAGATGAAGGCCAGCGATTCACGCGCGATCCGGGCCATTCGGGCCTCCGTCAGTTCCGTTTCTGTTCTCATTGTTATGTTGCGGTTTTGTTCCCGTCAAGCCATGATAATCCTGCCGTCCGGGGATCGTGCATGGACCTTGGAGCCGGCCTGTTCACCCTCGGCGTCGCCGACCTCGACGGCCACCTGCGGGAGGTGGCGCACAATCCGTTCTGCGAGATCACCGCCGGCGACGAAACCCGGTTCGCGGCGCCGGGTTCATAGCCGCCCACGGCCGACGCGCGGACCGCCGGCCGACTCACGGTCGCCGCGGCGCCCGTCTGCGCGGCGCGCTGTTCCGCGCCGGGGCGGGCTCGGCGTCGACCGGGACCGGTTCGGCCGCCCGCGCGGCGGCCAGGCCGCCGTTCATCGGCGGGGCGTGGGCGGCGACGAGGTCGGCCTGCTCGGCGCGGCGCACCGCGCCGGTGATGTTGAGCCGCGCGAAGATCTCGGTGGCGCCCAGACCCTGGGCCTCTTCCCAGGTCTCGAAGACGCTGCGGTGCAGGCTGTCGGTCTCGCCGGCGTAGACCACCACCGGCGCGTCCTTGTCCCAGCGCACATAGACGAAGTTGGCCCCGCCCGGCGGCACCGGCCGCATGTCCTCGAGGGCGCGATAGCGGTACTGGGCGCCGGAGCGGCCGGCGAGATCGATCTGACGGGCCATACGTACGCTCCCGACGCAACTGGACTGGGCGACCGTTCTCCCCGCCGACTTGGGCCAAAGCGAGGCCGGCGCGATGCGACGAGACGGCTCAGAACCCGTTCGGGCTGCGCTCTTCCAGGTGGCCGTCCTTGAGCGCGAAGACGCGGTCCATGTAGCGGGCCAGCTCCATGTTGTGGGTGGCGATCAGGGCGGCGACGCCCTGGTCGCGGGCCAGCTCGTAGAGGGCGGAAAACACCTGGGCCGCGGTGGTCGGGTCGAGGTTGCCGGTCGGCTCGTCGGCCAGCAGCAGGCGCGGCTCGTTGGCCAGGGCCCGGGCGATGGCCACCCGCTGCTGCTCGCCGCCGGAAAGCTGGGCCGGCTGGTGGCCGAGCCGTTCGGCCAGGCCGAGCTGGGCCAGCAGGCGTTCGGCCCGTTCGCGGGCGAAGGCGGCGCCGCGGCCGGCGATCATCGCCGGCATGGCGACGTTCTCCAGGGCGGTGAACTCCGGCAGCAGATGGTGGAACTGGTAGACGAAGCCGATCGTCCCCAGCCGCATCCGCGTGCGGGCCCGGTCGCCGAGCCGGGTGCAGTCCTGGCCGGCCACCGCGACGGTCCCGCCGTCGGGCTTCTCCAGCAGGCCGGCGGCGTGCAGCAGCGACGACTTGCCGGATCCCGAGGGGCCGATCAGGCCGACGATCTCGCCGGGCATGACGTCCAGGTCGACGCCCTTGAGCACCGGCAGCTGGCCGGCGTCGGTGACATAGGTGCGCACCACGCCGCGCAGGGAGAGGACCGGATCACTCATAGCGCAGGGCCTCGACCGGATCGAGGCGCGAGGCGCGCCAGGCGGGCGGCAGGGTGGCCAGGAAGCTCATCAGCAGGCCCCAGCCCGTGACGATGGCGACCTCGCCCCAGTCCAGCCTGGCCGGGATATGGGTCAGGAAATAGACCGCCGGATTGAACACGCTGACGCCGGAGAACCACTCCACGAAGCGCTGGATGGAAGCGATGTTGAGGCAGACCACGACGCCCAGCGCCAGGCCCGCGGCCGTGCCGGCGGTCCCGATCGCCGCGCCGGCCATGAAGAAGATGCGCAGGATCGCCCCCTGCCCCGCGCCCATGGTGCGCAGGATGGCGATGTCCTTGCCCTTGTTCTTCACCAGCATCACCAGGCCCGAGATGATGTTCATGGCGGCGATGGCGACGATCAGCATCAGGATCAGCCGCATGGCGACGCGCTCGACCTGCAGGGCGTCGAAATAGCTCTGGTTCTTCTCGGTCCAGTCGCTGGCCATCGCGCCCGGCCCGCCGGCGGCGGCGAGCGCGGGTTTGAGCGCGGGGGCGGCGTCCGGGTCGTCGAGCATCACTTCGATGACGTCCACCCCCTCGCCGCGGCCGAAGAACAGCTGGGCCTGCTCGAGCGGCATGTAGATGAAGATCTCGTCGAACTGGCTCATCCCGACCTGGAAGACGCCGCCGACGGTGTAGTCCTTCTGGGTGACGCTGGCGCCGAAGGCCGTGGCCGCCCCGGCCGGCGAGACAAGGGTCACCGAATCCCCCGGCGCGACCCCCAGCTTGGCGGCCAGCCGGTCGCCGATGACGATCAGGTCGCCGCCGTAGTCCCCGACGCCGAAACCGTCCAGCGAGCCGCGCTTGATGTTGTCCGAGACGATCCTGGTGGCGCGCAGGTCGTCGGCGGTGAGGCCGCGCACGACGGCGCCGGTGATCTGGTTGGGACCCATGGCCATGGCCTGGCCGTCGATCAGCGGGACCGCCTGCTTGACGCCGGGAACCTCGCGGATGCGCGCCAGCGCGGCCGTCCGCGCCGCCGGATCGCCCAGCACCACGCCGCTGACATAGGCGTGGCCGTCAAAGGCCAGCATCCGGCCGAGCAACTCGGTGCGGAAGCCGTTCATCACGCTCATCACCGTGATCAGCACGGCCACCGCCAGCATGATGCCGACGAAGGAAATGATCGAAATCAGCGCCACCCCGCCCTGCTTGCGCTTGGCCCGCAGGTAGCGCAGGGCGAGGACCCGCTCCCAGAGGGAGAACGGCGCGGCGACGGAGGCGTTCGCGGCCCTGGCCATCAGGGGCGCGCCCCGGCGGACCGCGGGACGGCGGTTCGCGCGCTCATGCCGACAGCGCCCCGACGATCTCGCCCAGCGGGGCGGTGGTCCGGGCCCCCGTCGCGCGGTTCTTGATCTCGGCCTGGCCGTCGGCGACGCCCCTGGGCCCGATGATCACCTGCCAGGGCAGGCCGATCAGGTCGGCGGTGGCGAACTTGCCGCCGGGCCGCTCGTCGGTGTCGTCATGGAGCACCGCCTTGCCGGCGGCGCCGAGCGCCGCGTAGGCCGCCTCGCAGGCGCTGTCGCAGGCCGGATCGCCCGGCCGCAGGTTGATCAGGGCGACGTCGAAGGGCGCCACGCTCGCCGGCCAGACGATGCCGGCCTCGTCGTGGCTGGCCTCGATGATGGCGCCCAGCAGCCGCGAGACGCCGATGCCGTAGCTGCCCATGTGGACCGTGACCTCCTTGCCGTCCGGCCCGGCCACGGCGGCCTTCATCGGCTTCGAGTACTTCTCGCCGAAATAGAAGATGTGGCCGACCTCGATGCCGCGGGCCGAGAGGCGCTTGTCCTCGGGAATCGCGGCGAAGGCCGCCTCGTCGTGCATCTCCTCGGTGGCGGCGTAGAGGGCCGTGCGCTGGTCGACGATCGGCTGCAGGTCGCCGTACCAGTCGACGTCGGGACCCGGCGCGCCCATCTCCACCAGGTCCTTGTGGCAGAACACTTGGCTCTCGCCGGTGTCGGCCAGGATGATGAACTCGTGGGAGAGGTCGCCGCCGATCGGGCCGGTGTCGGCGCGCATCGGCGCCGCCTTCAGTCCCATGCGGGCGAAGGTGTTCAGATAGGCCACGAACATGCGGTTGTAGGCCGCCCGGGCCGAGGCCTCGTCGAGGTCGAAGCTGTAGGCGTCCTTCATCAGGAACTCGCGGCCGCGCATCACCCCGAAGCGCGGGCGGCGCTCGTCGCGGAACTTCCACTGGATGTTGTAGAGGTTGAGCGGCAAGTCCTTGTAGCTCTTGACGGAGGCCCGGAAGATGTCCGTGACCACCTCCTCGGCGGTGGGGCCATAGAGCAGGTCGCGCTTGTGGCGGTCGACGATGCGCAGCATCTCGTCGCCATAGGCTTCGTACCGCCCGCTCTCGCGCCAGAGGTCGGCCAGCTGGATGGTCGGCATCAGCAGCTCGACGGCGCCGGCCCGGTCCATCTCCTCGCGGACGATCTGCTCGATCTTCCTGAGCACCCGCAGGCCCAGCGGCAGCCAGGCGTAGATGCCGGCCGCCTCCTGGCGGATCAGGCCCGCGCGCAGCATCAGCTGGTGCGAGACGATCTGGGCGTCCGAAGGCGCCTCCTTGAGCGTCGGAAGGAAAAAGCGCGAGCGGCGCATGAATACCCCTGTGTCAGCCGGCGCTGACTTAGCCTCCGGCCCCCTTCATTGGCAACGCGGGCGGCGAAAAGAAGGCCGCCGGGGACGCCGGCGGCCTTGCAGGTCGTCGTCGGGGAAAACGCCACGCGGCGGAACCGGAGGGACCGGTCCGCCCTGTCCGGACGCTAGCGCGGGCGCCGGCGTCGCGGGCCGCCCGTCCGGGCCGCGCGCGTCGCATCCGGTGCGGAACGCCCAAGGATTGGGCTCAGCCGCCGGCTGGAGGCGCCCGGCGCCGCAGCCTTGTGCACGCCTGGCGTCAGCTCGACGCCTCGGCGCTCTCGCGGGTCTCGTAGACGTGGTCGACGATGCCCCAGGCCTTGGCGTCTTCCGCGCTCATGAAGTGATCGCGGTCGAGGGTGGTCTCGACCTCGTCGTAGGTGCGGCCGCAGTGCTTCACGTAGATCTCGTTGAGCCGCTTCTTGGTGGCCAGGATGTCCTCGGCGTGGCGCATGATGTCGCTGGCCTGGCCGCGGAAGCCGCCGGAGGGCTGGTGAACCATGATGCGGGCGTTGGGCAGGGCGATCCGCTGGCCGGCCTGGCCGGCGCAGAGCAGCAGGGAGCCCATCGAGGCGGCCATGCCCATGCACACCGTCGAGACCGGGCTCTTGATATATTGCATGGTGTCGTAGATCGCCAGGCCGCTGGTCACCACCCCGCCCGGCGAGTTGATGTACATGGCGATCTCCTTCTTGGGGTTCTCGGACTCCAGGAAGAGCAGCTGGCTGCAGATCAGGGCGCTCATGCCGTCCTCGACCGGGCCGGTGAGGAAGATGATCCGCTCCTTGAGCAGGCGCGAGAAGATGTCGAAGGCCCGCTCGCCGCGGCTGGTCTGCTCGACCACCATCGGGACCAGGTTCAGCGCGGTGTGGACGACGTCGGCCATGGGCAACCCTTTTCCGTAAGACGGCGTGTCGCGAATCATGCCGCGCCATCGCCTCCCGCTGGATATCGGGCGGAGGTTAAGGGGATGCAAGTGAGACCGAAGGCCTCCCCTACTCTTCCCGCTCGCCCCCGTCGCCGGCCTTGGGCGCGCCCAGCTGCTCGCCCATGCCCCTGGCGATGTCGCCGGCCTGGCGCTCGCCGCGGATCGCCTCGGCCCGCGAGGCGTAGAGCGCGCGCAGGTAGGCGAGGTCCCATGCGGTCAGGCTGTCGGCGGGCGGGCGTCCCGCCGCCCGGTCGTTGAACAGGTTGAGGATGGTGGACACCCCCTCGGGATCGGCGTCGGGCTCGATCTGGGCGAGACCGACCATGGCCACGTAGTCGGCCAGGGCGTCGAAGCGGATGACGCCGATCCGGCTGACGTCGACGATGATGACCACATGGTCGAACGTCTCGCGCGTGGTCGCCCGGACGCGGCCGAGCTGGCGCACCCGCACCGACTCGCCCTGCTGGTAGGTCGAGCCGTCGGCTAGCATCGGCCGGCTGACGTGCCACCAGCGCACCGGCCGCGGGGTTTCCACGAAGTCCTTCAGGGCCTTGCGCCCGCGCGTGGCGCCGTCATCCCACTTGCCGAAGGCGGTCGTGTTGTCCTTGACCACCTCGGCCGCCAGGGCCTGGGAGTCGCTGGTCGCGACCACGATCATGTTCGACTTGCAACCCGGCTCGCCGACCTGGAGCCCGACGGCCAGGGCCGCGGCGGCGATGCGGTCGTTGAGCCTGCGGGCGAAGTCCGGCTTCATCCCGATCACGCCGGGGCAGATCGTGCGGTCCCACCGCGCGTAGCGGCCGCTCGGCGTGGGCGCCGAAACCTCGCCGACGAAGGCCTTGATCGCGTCCACGCCGGGGTCGGGCGGCGCGGTCACCACCAGGGCCTCGACGGCGGTCGGTTCGGCCGGAGGCGGCGCGGCGCCCGGCGCCGGCTGCGCCCGGACCGGCGCACCGGCCGTCAACAGGATCCCGACCGCGAACATGGCCGGGAGCGATGCGCCCCTCATCGCGACACCTTTCGACACCTGCGCCCTCGCGGACCCGACCCCGGACAAGGCTCTATACTCTTGAATTCTAAGCCCCATTCAACGATCGGACGATTCCGCCCGACCGCATCGCGCCTTAGTAGCCTTCCGGCAGGTCGTCGTCCGCCTCGATCTCCTTCTTGGAGACCTTCTTATCGGTGACGCTCGCCTGGCCGAACAACAGCTCGACGACCTTGTCCTCGTATAGCGGCGCGCGCAGCTGGGCCTGGGCCTGCGGATTGCTGCGGAAGAAGTCGAACACCTGCTGCGCCTGCTGGCCGTACTGCATGGCTTCGCGCTGCATCGCCTGGGTCAGCTCCTGGTCGGTGACCTGGACGTTGTTGCGGCGGCCGATCTCGGCCAGCACCAGGCCCAGGCGCACCCGCCGCTCGGCGATCTTGCGGTATTCGGTCTTCAGGTCGTCCTCGGACTTCTCCGCGTCCTCGGGCGGCAGGGCGCCGCTCTTCTTGTCGGCCTCGACCTGCTGCCAGATGCCGGCGAACTCGGCCTCGACCATGCGCGGCGGCAGCGGGAAGTCGTGGCCCTTGTCCAGCTCGTCGAGCAGCGCCCGCTTGAGCTTGAAGCGCGACTGGTTGTCGTAGCCCTGCTGCAGGTTCTTGGTCAGGGTCTCGCGCAGCGTGGCGAGATCGGAAAGGCCCAGGCGCTGGGCCAGCGCGTCGTCCGCCGCCGCCTCGACGGGCATGCGGACCTCGTGGACCTTCACCGCGAACTCGGCGGCCTTCCCGGCCAGCTCGGCCGACTGGTAGGGCTCGGGGAAGGTCACCTTCACGGTCAACTCGTCGCCCGCCTTGGCACCGACCAGCTGGTCCTCGAAGCCGGGGATGAACTGGCCCGAGCCGAGGGTCAGCTCGAAGCCCTCGCCCTTGCCGCCCGGGAACTCGACGCCGTCGACGCTGCCGACGAAGTCGATGAGCACCTGGTCGCCGGCCTTGGCCTTCACCGACTTGCCGGTGCGCGGGGCGAAGGTCCCGGCCTGCTTGGCCAGGTCCGCCAGGGCCTCGTCGACCTCCTTGTCGGTCGGCGAATAGACCGGGCGCTTCAGTTTCAGCTTGGAAGCGTCGACCGGCTCGAAGTCCGGCATCACTTCCACGGCCATCTCCCAGGCCAGATCGGTATCGCCCTTGAGCACCGCTTCCATGTCGGACTCGGGCTTCAGGTCGGGCTGGCTGGCGGGACGCAGCTTGTTGTCGTCCAGCACCTTCTGGGTCGTCTCGCTGAGCGTCTGTTCGACCACCTCGGCCATCAGGGCCTTGCCGTGCACGCGACGAACGTGGGCCGCCGGCACCTTGCCCTTGCGGAATCCCTTCACGTTCATCTGCGGCGCGATCTCGGCGATCCGGGCGTCCAGGCGCTTGGCCAGCTCGCCGGCGGGGACGGTGACGCCATAGACGCGGCTGAGGCCTTCGCCGGACTTTTCAACGATCTGCATCGACATTCTCAAGAGTCCCGGACGCCGGCCCCGGGGCCTTGGACATCCGACTTAGGTGGAAACGGTTCGCGCCGCCCGGGTCAGGGGCGGCGCAGGGAGGCGCTCTTATGTCATGGGGGTCCAATCTGGCCAAGTCCCGTGTTTGTCGTGCGGTTGCCAAGCCGCTACGATCGCGAGCACGGCCCTGCGCTTGCCGGCTGAGTTGACGAGCTGAAATAGACGCCGGTGGCCCTTCCGGCGCCCGTGCCCGGCCTCGTCCGATCTGAGGCCCGCCGCTCGCAACTACGCCGCTTCGGTCGCCTACGGCTTCCTGCCGCGCGGACTTTTTTACGAAGTCCGCGACAGATTCGCCCGCGCCATCGCCCGGCGAATTGCCGGAGTCGTCCGGCGCACGGAATAGCCAGGCGGGGACCTGACGCCCGGGTCCCGGCCGGTTCCTGATGTCGCGGGTTCGGTCTCCGGCGAACTGGACTCGCCGAGAGCTTGGACTGCGCCATGGGCGAGGCTAAGGAGACCTCGGACCTGCGGATGTGGCGGAACGGGTAGACGCACTGGATTTAGGTTCCAGCGCCGAAAGGCGTGGAGGTTCGAGTCCTCTCATCCGCACCAGTCCCCGCCCCCACCGCTTGACGCTGCGTGACCGTTGGCCCGGGCGGCGAAATCGGAAATGCTGACGGCCGGGGCGGCGTCCGGCCGCCCGGACCGCCAAAGGGGGGAAACCGGCCATGAAGACGCGCATCACCGAGCTGTTCGGGATCGAGCACCCGATCCTGCAGGGCGGCATGCACTATGTCGGTTTCGCCGAGATGGCGGCGGCGGTGTCGAACGCCGGCGGACTGGGGATCATCACCGGCCTCACCCAGGGCACGCCCGAGAAGCTGGCCGCTGAGATCCGCCGCTGCCGGGAGATGACCGACCGGCCCTTCGGCGTGAATCTGACCTTCCTGCCCTCGGTCACGCCGCCGGACTATCCGGGCTTCGTGAAGGCCATCGTCGAGGGCGGGGTGAAGATCGTCGAGACCGCCGGCAACAATCCCCAGAAGTGGTTGCCCGCCCTCAAGGAGGCGGGGATCAGGGTGATCCACAAATGCACCTCGGTGCGCCATTCGCTGAAGGCCGAACGGATCGGCTGCGACGCGGTCAGCGTCGACGGCTTCGAATGCGGCGGCCACCCGGGCGAGGACGACGTCGGCAACTGGATCCTGCTGCCCCGCGCGGCCGAGGAGCTGAAGATCCCCTTCGTCGCCTCCGGCGGCGTCGCCAACGGAGCCCAGCTGGTGGCGGCGCTGGCGATGGGCGCCGACGGCGTCAACATGGGCACCCGCTTCATCGCCACCAAGGAAGCCCCGGTCCACGACAACGTCAAACAGGCCATCGTGGCGGCCGGCGAGCTGGACACGCGCCTGGTCATGCGCCCCCTGCGCAACACCGAGCGGGTGCTGACCAACGCCGCCGTCGAGCGGCTGCTGGAGAAGGAGAAGGCCCTCGGCGCGGCGATCCGGTTCGAGGACATCATCGCCGAGGTCGCCGGCGTCTATCCGAAGATCATGAAGGACGGCGACATGGAGGCCGGGGCCTGGTCCTGCGGCATGGTCGTGGGCCTGATCCACGACATTCCGACCTGCAAGGAGCTGATCGACGGCATCATGGCCGAGGCGAACGCGATCATCCGCCAGCGCCTGACCCGCTTCGCGGCGTAGGGCGGCGGCCGTGGCCGAACCCATCCTCGAGCCGGACCTGCCGATCGTCGATCCGCACCATCACCTGTGGGACAGGCCGAATCCGCCGCCGCGGCGCGAAGGCGGGCACCCCTTCGAGGACGTCATCCGGCTGGCGCCGCGCTACCTGCTGGACGAGCTGCGGGCCGACGCGGGCAGCGGGCACAACGTGGTCGCCACCGTCTACGTCCAGTGCGGCGCCTTCTACCGGGCCGAGGGGCCGCGCGAGCTGGCGCCGGTGGGCGAGGTGGAGGCCGTCAACGGCGTGGCGGCGATGAGCGCCAGCGGCCTCTATGGGCCGTTCAGGGCCTGCGCCGGCATCGTCGGCCATGCGGACCTGATGCGCGGCGAGGCGGCGCGGACCGTGCTCGAGGCCGAGATCGCCGCCGGCGGCGGGCGGTTCAGGGGCGTTCGCCACGTCAACGCCAGCGACCCCGATCCCCGCGTCCTGGGACCGATGAGCCACACGCCCGCCGGCCTGCTCGGCGAGGCGGCGTTCCGCGCGGGGTTCGCCCAGCTGGCGCCGCTCGGCCTCTCCTTCGACGCCTGGATGCTGGAGCCGCAGCTGCCGGAGCTGATCGACCTGGCCCGCGCCTTTCCGGACACGGACATCGTCCTCGACCACCTCGGCACGCCGCTCGGCGTCGGCGCCTACGCCGGCCGGCGCGACGAGCGGTTCGGCGTCTGGCGCGACAACATCCGCGAACTGGCGAAGGCGCCCAGGGTGACCGTGAAGCTGGGGGGCCTCGCCATGCCCTTCCCCGGCTTCCCCGGGCTCGACGGCGAGGCCCGGCCGGCGTCGAAGGCGCTGGCCGACCTCTGGCGCCCCTATATCGAGACCGGCATCGAGGCCTTTGGCCCGGGCCGCTGCATGTTCGAGAGCAACTTCCCGGTGGACCGCTGGGGCTGCGACTACGCCGCGCTCTGGAACGCCTTCAAGCGCATCGCCGCCGGGGCGTCCGCGACCGAGAAGGCCGACCTGTTCTCCGGCGCGGCGCGGCGGGTCTACCGGCTGTCGGCGTAGAGCTCCGCCAGCACCCCCGGCGCCAGGCCCGGCAGGTCCTCGCTGATCAGGCCGGGGCCGAACCGGGCGGCGCAGCGGGCGTGGATCCAGGCGCCCGCGCAGGCGGCCTCGAAGCTGTCCAGGCCCTGGGCGATCAGGCCGCCGATGAAGCCGGCCAGGACGTCGCCGCTGCCGGCGGTGGCCAGGAAAGGCGCGTCCTCGAGGCAGGCCGCGGCGCGGCCGTCCGGGCAGGCGACGACGGTGTCGGCTCCCTTGAGCAGCACGATCGCCCCGGCCCGCTGCGCCGCCTCGCGGGCGGCGGCGATGCGATGCGGCGAGGCCTTCAGCAGGCCCGGGAACAGCCGCTCGAACTCGCCGGCGTGGGGGGTGAGGACGTCGTCGCGATCGAGGGCGCTGAACAGGTCGCCCGGCTTGTCGCGGAAGACGGTGAGCGCGTCGGCGTCGATGACCATTGCGGCGCCGGTGCGGGCCAGGGCGAAGAGGTTGGCCCGGGTCGCGGCGTTGACCCCCGCGGCCGGCCCGATGATCACCGCGTCGGCGCGCTCGGCGGCCTCGGCCAGGCCCTGCTCGGTCTCGAACAGGCCCAGCATGACCGCTTCCAGGTGGGCGGCGTTGACGGCGGCGGCGGCCGGCGTCGTGAGCACCGTCACCAGCCCGGCCCCGATGCGCAGGCCGCCGCGCGCCGCCAGCCGGGCCGCGCCGCTGTGGACGGCGTCGCCGCTGACCACCGCCAGCCGGCCGCGGGCGTGTTTGTGCGAGGCGCCGCCCGGCCAGGGAAAGCGGTCCAGCCACAGCCCCGGCCGGTTCTCGCGCAGGCTCGCCGGCGTCGCGGCGAGGCCGATATCCGCCACCTCGACCTCGCCGCAGGCCGAGCGTCCGGGCTCGAGCGCATGGCCGATCTTGCGGCGGTGGAAGGTGACGGTCAGGTCGGCGCGGAAGGCGGCCTCGCCGAGGACGCGGCCGCTGTCGCCGTCGACGCCGCTGGGGACGTCGATGGCGACCGCCCTGCCCCGCCAACCGTGCGAGGCCCGGGCCAGGCGCAGGGCCTCGCCCTCCAGCGGCCGGGTGAGGCCGGCGCCGAACAGGGCGTCGACGACCAGGTCCGCCGGCCGGTTCGAGCCCAGAGGCAGGGTCTCGCCGCGCCATTTGGCGGCCATGGCGCGGGCGTCGGCGGTGGTCGGCGGGCTTGCGGCCTCGACCCAAACCGGCCAGCCCCGTCGTTTCAGCAGCCGCGCCACGGCGTAGCCGTCGCCGCCGTTGTTCCCCGGCCCGCACAGCACCGCCACCCGGCAGGGTCGCCAGCGCCGGCGGACGGCCTCGGTCACGGCCCGGCCGGCGCGCTCCATCAGGACCAGCCCCGGCGTCCCCGCCGCGACGGCGGCCCGGTCGGCGGCCGACATCTCCGCGACGGTGAGGATCTCGGGCGCGGCCATGGAGGCTCCCAGCTACAATATCTGCGTCTGAGCTTCGCGCCCGCGGGCGACCAGGATCAAGGCCCCGTCTTCGCCGACCTCGAAGGTCTGGATCGAGCAGTGGTCGGGGCGGAAGCCCATGACCCGGTCGCCGCCCTCGGCCGTGGAGACGGCGGCGTTGATCGCCACATAGTGGCTGAAGACGGCCGCGCCCGGCCGGCAGGCCACGGCGGCGGCCACCTCGCGCCGCCAGAGGTCGTAGTCGAGGTCGCCCTCGATCTCGGCCCAGCGGCCGGCGAAGGCGGCGCGCAGCCAGGCGCCGCGGTCGGCGTGGGCGACGGCCGCGGGGGTCGGGATCTCGCCCACCCGCGGGTCGATCTCCAGGGCGACGCCCAGCGCGTCGGCGAACGGCGCGGCGGTCTCGCGGCAACGCCGCAGGGGCGATGAGACCACTCGCGTCGGCCGCTCGGCCTCGGGCAACGCCAGCAGCGCCTCGGCCGCGGCCCGCGCCTGCGCCTGCCCGGCCTCGTCGAGCCCCGGATCGTTGTCGGCGTCGCCCCACGCAGCGGAGGGCTTGCCGTGGCGGATCATGTAGATGCGCATCTATCCATCCCCGTCATGGCCCGGTTTGTCCGGGCCACCCAAGAACACCAGCCCGGCAATCAAGGCTTGAGCCTTCCCGGCCAATCACCACGCATGGGTGGCCCGGACAAGCCGGGCCATGACGGCTAAATGGGAACGAACAGGTTCCGCTTGCCGTCCGGGTGGCGGCCGACCGTCCCGGGCCGGCCGACGCCCTCGCGGGTCTCCAGGTCGCGCAGCACGGCCTCGTCCTCGGGCGTCACCGCGACGAACCGCCGGTCGTGTTCGTCGCGGCCGACGACGATGCCCATGTGATAGCCGTCCCGCGTGTGGACCACGGTGTAGGTCTCGATGCTGGCCGGCCCCTCGGGATGGTCGACCAGGGCCGGGTGCGGCAGGGCGTCGATCTCGCGCTGGAGGACGGCCGGGTCCTCGCGCTCCCAGGGCCCCTCGACCGGCGTCGTCGAATAGATCCCCGTCGACTGCTTGGTCAGGTACCAGCCGTTGGCGGTGGCGAGGCCCCGGCTGCCCGGGTGGTCGCGCAGGCGGTCCATCAGCGTGGCGATGGCGTGCATGGCGTAGTTGTTCCCGGGCCCGCCGAAATAGGGCAGTCCGCCGGTCACCGTCAGGCCGCGCGGATCGTCCAGCGAAAGGCCCAGCGCCTCGGCCCCGATCTCCACCGCCACCGGGAAACAGGAATAGAGGTCGATGTAGTCGATGTCGGCCAGCGTCGTGCGGGCCATCTCGAAGGCCCGCTTGCCGGTCAGGCGCATGGCCGGGCTGGAGTGGAAGTCCTGGCGGTCGGTCGGGTGCCATAGATCGCTGGCGTCGGCGCAGCCGTGCAGGAACACCCAGCGGTCCTGCGGCACGCCCAGTTCGCGGGCCTTCCTCACGCTGGCGATCAGCACGCCGGCGGACTGGTCGACCTCCATGATGGCGTTGAGGTATTTCGGATAGGGGAAGCTGACCCAGCGATTGGCGGCGGTCACCTCGACCAGCTCGGCCGCGCTCCGCTCGGTGGGAAACCAGGCGTAGGGATTGGCCGACGCCGCCGCGGTGAAGGGCGCGAACAGCCGCCCCAGCCGCGCCTGGTGCGCCGCGATCGAGCGGCCGTCGCGGGCCCGCAGGGCGTTCTCGAACATCGGATAGATGTTGATCGGCCGGTTCATGCCGTGGAGGCTTTCCTGCGCGCTCGAGCCGGGCCTGGGATCGCCCATCCGCGCCGGTTCGGTCTCGATCGCGAAGGGATCCTCCCAGCCGGCGAAGCCGCCGCCGGTCTTCAGCCGCTTCATCAGCGAGCCGAGGAACTCGGCGCCGACGGCCAGCATCAGATCGTTCTCTCCCCGGGCGATGCGCTCGCAGGCGGTGTTGACGACCTGCTGGGGGCTGTTGCCGCCCATGTGGGTATAGGTGGAGAAGCGCGGTTCGGCGCCCAGCGCCCGGGCCAGGCTGGCCGGCGGATTCTTCAGCCGGGGGAAGGGCAGCTGCGAGAGGGAGCCGGGCGCGTCGATGGTGAAGCCGACCACCGCCAGACCGTCGAGGCCGGCCAGGGCGGCCGGCTCCAGCCGCGCGTCGCGGGCCGCCCGTTCCGCCGCGATCTTGAGCAGCTCCAGCGGCGAGGACGAGGACCCGGCCGGACCCCGATAGGTGAATTGACCCGCTCCGATGAGCACCGGCGTGTCGTCGCGCATGCTTCGTCTCCCCTTTCGCCCCCGTTTCCCTCCGCTAGCGCCCTGCCCCGGCGGCAACCAAGCGGTTTGGCGCTCTGCCCTTGTCTTGGGCGCCCGGCGCCTGTTTCATGGGCGCCCCATCCCTTACGCTGCGCTGCAACGCGCGTCGGGCGCCTGAGGCCTTGAAGCTACCGAAGGCCCCGTGCTCCGTCGCGCCGACCGCGCCACAGAGGCTCGCATGAAGAAGATCGAAGCCGTCATCAAGCCGTTCAAGCTCGACGAGGTGAAGGAGGCCCTGCAGGACCTCGGCGTCCAGGGCATGACCGTGCTCGAGGCCAAGGGCTACGGCCGCCAGAAGGGCCACACCGAGCTCTATCGCGGGGCCGAGTACGTCGTCGACTTCCTGCCCAAGATCAAGGTCGAGGTGGTCGTCGCCGACGACCAGCTCGCCGCCGCCCTGGAGGCCATCCAGACCGCCGCCCGGACGGGCCGCATCGGCGACGGCAAGATCTTCGTCTCCGACATCGCCGACGTCATCCGCATCCGCACCGGCGAGGCCGGCGCGTCCGCCATCTAACCAACCGCACCACCACGACAGCCTAGGGGATAGGGCACATGGCCAAGGCCAAGGACATTCTGGCGATGATCAAGGAGAAGGACGTCAAGTACGTCGACGTCCGCTTCACCGACATTCGCGGCAAGATGCAGCACGTCACCTTCGACATCGCGCTGGTCGACGAGGACTTCCTCGAGGACGGCACCATGTTCGACGGCTCCTCGATCGCCGGCTGGAAGGCGATCAATGAAAGCGACATGAAGCTGCGCCCCGACCTGAACAGCGCCTACATCGACCCGTTCTACCAGCAGACCACGCTCTGCCTGTTCTGCGACGTGCTGAACCCCGACACCGGCACGCCCTACAATCGCGACCCGCGCTCGATCGCCAAGACGGCGCTGGCCTATGTGAAGTCGTCGGGCGTGGGCGACACCGTCTTCTTCGGCCCGGAGGCCGAGTTCTTCATCTTCGACGACGTGCGCTGGTCCACCGCCCCGCACGACACCGGCTATTCGTTCGACTCCACCGAGCTGCCGGCCAACACCGGCAAGGCCTATCCGGAAGGCAACATGGGCCATCGCCCCGGCCCCAAGGGCGGGTACTTCCCGGTCAACCCGGTGGACAGCTGCCAGGACCTGCGCGGCGAGATGCTGGCGGTGATGGGCGAACTGGGCATGCAGCCCGAGAAGCACCACCACGAGGTGGCCCCCGCCCAGCACGAGCTCGGCCTGAAGTTCGCCGACCTGCTGACCATGGCCGACCGCATGCAGCTCTATAAGTACGTGATCCACAACGTGGCCCACGCCTACGGCAAGACGGCCACCTTCATGGCCAAGCCGATGTTCGCCGACAACGGCTCGGGCATGCACGTGCACCAGTCGATCTGGGCCGACGGCAAGCCGCTGTTCGCCGGCGACCAGTACGCCGGCCTCAGCCAGACCTGCCTCTGGTACATCGGCGGCATCATCAAGCACGCCAAGGCGATCAACGCCTTCTCCAACTCGACCACCAACAGCTACAAGCGCCTGGTGCCGGGCTACGAGGCGCCGGTGAAGCTGGCCTACTCCAGCCGCAACCGCTCGGCCTCGATCCGCATCCCGCACGTCGACAGCCCCAAGGCCAAGCGCATCGAGTGCCGGTTCCCGGACCCGATGGGCAACCCCTACCTGACCTTCGTGGCCCTGCTGATGGCCGGCCTGGACGGCATCGAGAACCGCATCGATCCGGGCCCGGCCATGGACAAGAACCTCTACGACCTGCCGCCCCGCGAGCAGAAGAAGGTGCCGGAAGTCTGCGGCAGCCTGCGCGAGGCCCTCGAGAACCTCGACAGGGACCGCGCCTTCCTCAAGAAGGGCGGCGTCATGGATGACGACTTCATCGACAGCTACATCGAGCTGAAGATGGAAGAGGTCATGCGCCTGCAGCTGCACCCGCACCCGGTCGAATTCGACATGTACTACAAGTGCTGACGTGAAATTGGGGACGCACGCCGGTTTGCTCGCAAATCGGTGTGCGTCCCCGAACTTCAGGCCGGTCAGGCTAAGGCGGGGATGGAGGCGGTCCTCGGGAGTGGCTCCCTGCAAGGCTATGCCTTGACGACCCCTCAGCGGGTGTCCGGAGCCGACCGGCCAGGCCCGCGCCGCCTGGCCATCCAGGCCCAACAGGCCAGGGCCACAAGCAGCGTCACCGCCAGGGTCGTCAGGTCCTCGGGGAGCCGGGGCCCATCCATCTTCAGATGGGCGATCACGCCCTCCTGGATCGAGTTTCCAGCCCCGTGGGCGATCACCGCCGGCCAGAAGCTGCGCGCGCTCAGGGTGATCCACGCCATGAACACCGACACCGCCACCAGCTCGAGGGGGAAGATCACCAGGGCGCCGAGCACCGGGGTTTCCGGATAGTTGTAGCCCGCCAGCAGCGCCGGCAGGTGCCAGAACGACCAGATCAGGCCCAGCAGCACGATCCCTCGGCCAAGGCCCAGCCGGTCGATGAGGTGGCCCTGCAGGAACGCGCGCCAGCCGAATTCCTCGCCGACGGCGACCACGCCGTTCATCGCCGCGAAGGCCGCGCCGGTAACGGCCACATTGGCCAGGAACAGCGGCCAGGCCTGCAGGCCGCGGCCGAGCATCCAGGGCCCGCCGGCGATCCGCACCCCGTCGGCGCCGAAGGCGAACCAGTCCGACCGGCCCCAGCCCATGACCTGGACGACCGCCAGCACGGCGAAGGCGATCAGGGTCGGAACCGCCACGCCGGCGACCATCATCGGAATCATCCGCCAGGTCGGCCTCCACAGCAGGCCCGCCCGGGCGGGCTTGTGGAACGCCAGAAACAGCGCCGCCACGAGGCCGGGAACGAACATCGTCGTCGCCAGCCACGGCGCGGCCGCGTCCGACTCGAGGTTTCCGCCCGTGGCGCGCAGGGCGGCGAACTGGATCGCCCAGGCGATGGCGTAGGTCAGCAGGCAATAGAGCACTACGGCGCGTCCACGCATGGGGAGGACCTTTCGCGTCAGGAACGGGGGAGGCGCCGGCGTTCAGCCGGTTCTGGCAAGCCGTCGCACGGCCCAAAGCAGGACCAGGCGTCCGACCATCCAGGCGCCGGCCAGGACCGCCGCCGCCAGCGGGTAAAGCCACGGCCCGAGCCATTCGCGGGCCTGGGTCGGGTCGTCGATCGTGCCGATGAACTGCTGGCCCGGCCCGATCCACAGACCGGCGTGGACGGGATCGCGCAGCTTCATCACCACCAGGGTGATCGCGGTCAAGGCGACCATGCCCAGGCCCAGGAGCACGACGGCCGCGCCGGCGGCAGCCAGGCTGCGATGGATGCGGCGGGCGACCGCGCCGAGCAGGTCGCCCGAGCGGAGCGAGCCAAGGGCCGCTGTCAGCTCCATCTCGTCGAGGAACGGACGGGCGTAGGCCTCGGCCGCGCCGAACCCGGAAAGCGCCTCGACCGGCGACTGCCCGGCGCCGAGGCGCTCTTCCAGATGCGCCCGCGCCTCGGCCACGATGTCGTCGCGGTCGGCCGCGGGCATGGCCGACAGCGCCCACTTGAGGCGCCGCAACCAGTCGGCCACGATCGGGTCCGTCATGGCCATCTCCTGTCCAGAAAGGCGCCCAGTCCCGCACTGAGCCGTCGCCATTCGGCGGCCTGCGCCGCCAGTTCGGCCCGGCCCGCCTCCGTCAGGGCGTAGTATTTCCGGGGCCGCCCCCCCTCCGCCTCGAGCCGCCAGTCGGAAGCCGCCAGCCCCGCCCGCTCCAGCCGATGCAGCAGCGGATAGATGGTGCCCTCGGCCACCTCCAGCCCGGCGTCGCGGCGCAGGCGATCGAGGATCTCCAGTCCATAGCAGGGACGCTCGGCCAGCAGGCTCAGCAGCGCCAGCTCCGCCAGGCCCTTGAGCAGCTGCGCGCGCCGGTTCTCGCCCGCCGCCTCGATTCTTGCTTCGCAAGTCATCTTGTATTGCAAGATATCATACCTGGCACGATGGTCAACGCCCGCCCTTCGCCGCGAGGCGACAGCGACCGGGCGACACGGCCTCCGGGCCCGGGCCGCGCCCGCCGATCCCCCTTCTCAGTCTCCGGGGAGCGATGCTAACTTTCGAACAAGCGGTATGAAATCGCGCCGGAGGAAGCTCATGCCCTACGCCCAGGGTCGCGTCATGAACGACGCCGACAGCCACATCATGGAGTCCGAGGATTGGCTCGCCTCCCACGCCGACGCCGACGTCAGGGACCGGCTGCTCGGCATGCGGCTGGAGGCCGGCGGCTCGGGCGCCGCCAAGGCCATCGCCAGGGCCAGGGCGCGGCAGGACGACCCCGCCGCCACCGCCGAGATCGCGACCAATGTCGTCGCCGGCCCCAAGGGCTGGGGCGCCTACGGGGCCATGAACCCGGACGAGCGCCGCCGCGCCCTCGACGACCTCGGCTTCGCGCGCCAGCTGGTGTTCACCACCTTCGCCGGCTCGCAGTTCCTGCGCAGCGACGATCCGCAGGTGCGGTATGGCGGCGCGCGGGCGCTGAACCGGGGCGTGGCCGACTTCTGCTCAGGCGACAGGCGCATGATCGGCGTCGGCTTCCTGCCGCTGGACGACGCGGACCTGGCCCTGGCCGAGCTCGAACTAGCCATCGCGGCCGGGATCAAGGCCCTGTGGGTGCCCGCGGCCCCGGCCGGCGGCCGCTCGCCCGGCCACCCGGACCTCGACCCCGTCTGGCGACGGATGAGCGAGGCGGGCGTCCCCTTCATGCTGCACGTGGGCGGCTCGCCCCAGGTGCTGGACAGGGCCTATCACGACAACGGCCATCCCAGGCCCACCGACTGGCTGGGCGGCGGCGAGAACCTGCGGGTGAAGGACTTCTTCGCGCTCAGCTTCGCGCCGCAGATGTTCCTCTCGGCCCTGGCCTTCGACGGCGTCTTCGACCGCCACCCGGACCTGCGCGGCGGGGTCATCGAGCTGGGCGCCGGCTGGGTGCCGGACTTCCTGCGCCGCCTCGACCAGGGCTGGAAGAGCTGGCGCAAGTCCGACCCGGTGGTCGCCGCGCTCAGCGGGCCGCCGTCCGGGTTCATCCGCCGGGCCGTGCGCTTCACCCCCTTCGCCACCGAGGACGCGGGCCTGATCATCCGCGAGGGCGGCGAGGAGCTGTTCCTGTTCTCCAGCGACTTCCCCCACCCCGAAGGCACCCGCGACCCCATCGGCCGCTTCGAGGCCACCTTCGAGGGCCTGTCGGAAGACGCGAAGGACCGCTTCTACCGCCGCAACTTCGAGGACATGTTCCTGGCGGGGTAGAGTCTCAACGCGGCCCGCGCGGCCCAGCCGAGGGCGCCTGGGGACTCCCGGGACCATCCGCGACATCCGCGCGGCCGACCCGGGACGTCAGCGACATGGCCGGCCGACGGAGGCCCGCCGCCCGCCCCGCTCCGCTCACGGACGGAATGTCGCACGGCCGACACAGGTCCGTCGCAAAAGGCGACTTATCCACATTCGCGCCGCGGCTGACGGTGGAGCGCGGGGCGGAACCGGTTTAGCCCTGTCGTCCGCGTGCTGGGGGCTGGGATCTCTCGGACCACGCGGCCGCGCCCCCGCGGCGGACATCACGAGGGATCGACATGACCCGTTTTCGCGCCTCTCGCCGCGCCCTGACCCTGAGCTGCGGCGTCGCCGCCCTGACCGCCGCCCTCGCCGCCACGCCGGCGCTGGCGCAGGAGACCACCGTCGGCGAGGTCATCATCACCGCCCAGAAGCGCAGCGAGAACCTGCAGGAGGTGCCGCTGTCGGTGGCCGCCGTCGAGGGCGAGCGGCTGCAGGCCATGTTCGCCGGCGGCGAGGACATCCTCACCCTGTCGGCCAAGGTGCCGGCCCTCTACGCCGAAAGCTCCAACGGCCGCATCGCCCCGCGCTTCTACATCCGGGGCCTGGGCAACACCGACTTCGACATCGCCGCCTCGCAGCCGGTGTCGATCATCCAGGACGAGGTGGTGCTCGAGAACGTGGTGCTGAAGTCGACGCCGCTGTTCGACCTCGATCGGGTCGAGGTGCTGCGCGGGCCGCAGGGCACCCTGTTCGGCCGCAACACCACCGCCGGCATCGTCAAGTTCGACAGCATCAAGCCAGGCGACAGCCTGTCGGCCCGGGCGACGGCGACCTGGGGGACCTACAACACCATGACCCTGGACGCCGGCGTCGGCGGCCCGATCGGCGAAGGCGTCTCCGCCCGCCTGTCGGTGCTGGCCCAGCACCGCGACGACTGGATCGACAACGGCTTCACCGGCCAGGACGACGCGCTTGACGGCTTCGACGAGTTCGCCGTCCGCCTGCAGGTGAAGTTCCAGCCCAACGACGCCTTCACCGGCCTGTTCAACATCCACAGCCGCTCGCTGGACGGCACCTCGGCCATCTTCCGCGCCAACATCGTCGGCCCGGGGAACAACAGCCTGAACGGCAACTACGATCGCGACACGGTCTATTTCGACGGCGGCGGGAACAACCCGCAATCCTACGACGGCTGGGGCTCCTCGTTCCGCTTCGACTACGAATTCGGCGAGGCGACCCTGACCTCGATCACCGCCTACGAGACCACCGACGGCTTCAGCCGCGGCGACATCGACGGCGGCAACATGGTCACCGGCCCGGGCTTCATCCCCTTCCCGTCCGACACCACCGACGGCATCCAGGACCTGACCCAGTTCACCCAGGAGATCCGGCTGGCCAGCGACGCGGGCGAGACGTTCGACTGGCAGGTCGGGTTCTTCTACTTCACCTCGGAGCTGCAGGCCTTCACCGATCCCGGCTTCGTGGCCCCGACCAGCCTGCGCCACGAGAACACCAGCTGGGCGGTGTTCGGCCAGGGCTCGTGGCGGCTGTCGGACGCCTTCCGCGTCACCGGCGGCCTGCGCTTCACCAGCGACGAGAAGGACCTGGTCGGCCTCACCCCGCCGATCCCGTTCGCGCCGGTCAACGTGTCCGACGAGCAGATCAGCTGGGACCTCGCCCTGTTCCACGACGTCTCCGACGATGTGAGCCTGTACGCCCGCGTCGCCCACGGCTTCCGCGGACCGTCGATCCAGGGCCGGGACGTGGCCTTCTTCGGCGCCCCCTCGGTGGCGCAGTCGGAGACCATCCTGTCCTGGGAGGCCGGGGTGAAGAGCGAGCTGTTCGAACGCCGCGTGCGCCTCAACGGGGCGCTGTTCGCCTACGAGATCGACGATCCGCAGCTGTCGGCCATCGGCGGGGCGGGCAACAACACCATCCTGCTCAACGCCGAGAGCGGCAAGGCCTGGGGCTTCGAGCTCGACGCCGAATGGGTGGTCAACGAGAACCTGACCCTGACCGCCGGCTACAGCTACAACGACACCGAGATCGACGATCCCAACCTGACCGTGGCGGTCTGCGCCCAGTGCACCGTCACCGACCCGGTCAACGGCCTGGGCCGCGCCTTCGTCGACGGCAACCCCTTCCCGAACGCGCCCAAGTCGATCTTCGACTTCAGCGCCCGCTTCAGCGTGCCGGTCCAGGGCGGGGAGCTGTTCGCCTACACCGACTGGAACGTGCAGGGCGACACCAACCTGTTCCTCTACGAATCCCGTGAGTTCAACTCGAGCGGCAATTTCGAGGGCGGGCTGAAGGTCGGCTACGCCCGCGACGACGGCGCCTGGGAACTGGCCGTCTTCGGCCGCAACATCACCGACGAGGACAACCTCAAGGGCGGCATCGACTTCAACAACAACACCGGCTTCGTCAACGAGCCGCGGATCATCGGCGTCTCGCTGAACGCCCGGCTGAACTGATCCTTCGACACGGCCCTTCCCCCGGATCAGGTCCGGGGCTGCTCAGGATGACATCCGCTGACGCGCGTCATGGCGAGCAGCACCCGAAGGGCGCGTGGCGAACCACGCCCTACTTCTTCTCGCATTCGCCGTCGTGGGCGACGTTGACGCCGGCGGCGGCGGCGGCGCAGGCGTTGCCCCAGGTCTTGCCGTCGGCGCCGCACACGGGGCGGTGCTCGTGGGTGCAGATCCGCGGCCGGACCCGGCAGATCCCCGAGCCGTCGGCCGCCTGCTGCATCTCCGGCGACATGCGGCAATAGAGGCCCTCGGCGCAGACGAAGCCGGCGACGCCGCCGCACATCTCGCCCTCGGCCCGCGGCGCGCGGGGGTCCGCCGGCCCGTCGGCCCGGGGAGTCCCGCAGGACGCGGCGGCCACCAGCAACAGCCCGGCGGCGGCCGCCGCCTTCAGAACGATCTTCATGCGACGCGTCTCCGAACGTCCCTCGCGGGGACTGTGCTCAACGAACGCGGGGCTGTCGATAGGGCTGCGGCCGGTCTTGATCGGACGGCCGAATTCGTCTCACCTGCGTCCCTCCTGGATGGGATGGGGGCGATGAATTCCAGATTGCGCGCGGCCCTGGCCGCAACGGCGACCGCGGCCCTGCTGGCCGCCTGCGCGACGACCGGCGCGGGCGACGGGCCGGCCGCCAGACCGGCCGCGGCCGGGCCGGCCAGGCCCCTGCCGGCGGGTCTCGATCCGGCCGCCCGGACGGATCCCTTCCCCTCGACCTACGCTCCCCTGCCCTCACGGCCGACGGCGATCCGCGGGGCGACGGTGCTGACCGCCACCGGCCAGCAGATCGACGGCGGCGTGGTGTTCTTCGCCGAGGGCCGCATCGTCGCGGTCGGCGGCCCCGACACGCCGATCCCCGAGGGAACGACGGTCATCGACGGGACCGGCAAGTGGGTGACGCCCGGCGTCATCGACGCCCACAGCCACCTGGGCGTCTATCCCTCGCCGTCGACGCCCTCGCGGTCGGACGGCAACGAGGCCATCGACCCGGTCACCGCCAACGTCTGGGCCGAGCATTCGGTCTGGCCGCAGGATCCGGGCTTCAACCGGGCCCGCGCCGGCGGGGTGACGACCCTGCAGATCCTCCCGGGCTCGGCCAACCTGTTCGGCGGCCGCTCGGTCACCCTGCGCAACGTGCCCTCGGTGACCATGCAGGGCATGAAGTTTCCGGGCGCGCCCTACGGCCTGAAGATGGCCTGCGGCGAGAATCCCAAGCGGGTCTACGGCGGCAAGGGCCGCGCGCCCTCCACGCCGATGGGCAACGTCGCCGGCTACCGCAAGGCCTGGATCGAGGCGGCCGACTACATGCGCCGCTGGGACGACTACCGCGCCAAGGTCGAGAAGGGCGAAAAGGCCGATCCGCCCAAGCGCGACCTGGGCCTCGACACCCTGTCGGGCGTCCTGCGCGGCGAGATCCTGGTGCAGAACCACTGCTACCGGGCCGACGAAATGGCGGTGATGATCGATATCGCCCGGGAGTTCGGCTACCGCATCTCGATGTTCCACCACGCCTCGGAGGCCTACAAGGCCGCGCCGTTCCTGGCGAAGGAGGGCATCTGTTTCGCCACCTGGGCCGATTGGCAGGGCTTCAAGATGGAGTCCTACGACGGCATCGAGGCCAACGCCGCCATCGCCTTCCGGGCGGGCGCCTGCACGGTCATCCACTCCGACGATGCCACCATCACCCAGCGGCTGAACCAGGAGGCGGCCATCGCCATGGCCGCCGGCAACCGCATCGGGCTGGACATCACCCCGGCCGAGGCGATCGCCTGGATCACGCTCAATCCGGCGAAGGCCATGGGGATCGACGGCCAGACCGGCTCGCTGGTCGCCGGCAAGCGCGCGGATGTGGTGCTGTGGAGCGGCGATCCGTTCAGCATCTACAGCCAGGCCGAAAAGGTCTTCATCGACGGGGCGCTGGTCTACGACCGCCGCGACCCGCGCTTCCAGCCCAAGTCCGACTTCGAACTCGGCCAGCCCGGCGAAGGGGCCTTCCACCCATGAATCGCGCCCTGATCGCACTCGCGCTCGCCCTCGGCGCCGGCCCGGCCGCGGCCCAGACCGTGGCCATCGTCAACGCCCGTATCGAGACCGCCTCGTCGGCCGGGATCATCCCCTCCGGGACCATCGTTCTGAAGGACGGCCGCATCGCCGCCGTCGGCGCGGGGGTGACGCCCCCGGCCGGGGCGCGGGTCATCGACGCCCGGGGCGGCACCGTCACCCCCGGCCTGATCGCGCCCTCGACCAGCCTGACGGTGACCGAGGTCGAGCAGGTCAGCGAGACCCGCGACGACCGTTCGGGCCGGCTGTCGGCCGGTTTCGACATCAGCTACGGCGTCAATCCCAACTCGACGATGATCCCGCTGGCCCGCATGAGCGGCGTCACCCGGGTGGTGGCCACGCCCGTGCTTTCGCGTGGCGGCGGCGGCCACCAGGACGACAGCGGCGCCGAGGATTTCGCGGGCGGCGGCGGCGGTTCGGAGGACGAACCCGCGCTGTTCGCCGGCCAGGCGGCGGTGGTCAGCCTGGCGGCCGGCGATCCGGACCCGGTGCTCAAGGCGCGGGTGGCGGTGACGCTGGACCTGGGCCAGGCCGGCGCCCGCAACGCCGGCGGCTCGCGCGGCGCCTCGATCGTGCTGGTCAGGGCGGCGCTCGAGGACGCCCGGGCCTTCCGCGCCAACCGCGGAGCCTATGAACGGGGCGGCACGCGGGAGTTCGCCCTTTCGCGCGTCGACCTCGAGGCGCTCGTTCCGGTAATCGAGGGCCGCACGCCGCTGCTCGTCCGGGTGCATCGCGTCAGCGACATCCGCCAGGCCCTGCGGCTGGCGCGGGAGGAGAGGATCCGCATCATCCTGGAAGGGGCCGAGGAGGGCTGGATGGCGGCCGCCGAGATCGCCGCCGCCGGCGTGCCGGTGATCCTCGACGCCCAGGCCGACCTGCCCGACCAGTTCGAGACCCTGGGCGCGCGGCTCGACAACGCCGCCCGGCTGCAGGCCGCCGGCGTGACGGTCGCCATCATGGGCAGCCGCGATTTCAACAACCTGCGCCAGGCCCGCTTCAACGCCGGGCTGGCCGTGGCCAACGGCCTCCCGCGCGAGGCGGCCATGGCCACGATCACCGCCAATCCGGCGCGGATGTGGGGCCTCGCCGACACCGGCGTGCTGGAGGTCGGCAAGACGGCCGACGTGGTGCTGTGGAACGGCGACCCCCTGGAGACCACGACCTGGCCGGTGGCGCTCTTCATCCGCGGCGTGGAACAGCCCCAGAGCACTCGGGCGTTCGAACTGCGGGACCGCTACGCGCGGCCGAACCCGATGGGCTATCCGCCGGCGTACCAGTAGGCTTCTTCCTTCTCCCGCACGGGAGAAGGTGGCCTGCGAAGCAGGTCGGATGAGGGACATGGCGGATAGGCGTAAACCCTCATCCGTCGGCGGAGTTCATCCTCGGGTCGGCCTGCGGCCGAGCCCGGGGGCCGACACCTTCTCCCTCCGGGAGAAGGAAGTTTGCTTGCCCTGCCCGGCCCGTCGCCGCATACCCCGGCGTTCCAGAATCGTTCCAGACTGCCGCGTCATGTCCGCCTCCCCCGCCCAGCATTCCCTGTTCGACGACGCGTTGAATCCCGCGCCGGCCTCGCCGCTGGCGGAAAGCCACGAGCCGCGCCCCGCGCCCGCGAAGGCCGGCGGCTACACGGCCAGCGACATCGAGGTGCTCGAAGGGCTTGAGCCGGTCCGCAAGCGGCCGGGCATGTACATCGGCGGCACCGACGAGCGGGCGCTGCATCATCTGTTCGCCGAGGTGCTCGACAACGCCATGGACGAGGCCGTCGCCGGCCATGCCCGCGTCATCGAGGTCTCCCTCGACGCCGAGGGCGCGCTCTGCGTCCGGGACGATGGCCGCGGCATCCCCGTCGATCCGCACCCCAAGCACCCGGGCAAGTCGGCGCTCGAGGTGATCATGACCGTCCTGCACTCGGGCGGGAAATTCTCGGGCAAGGCGTACGAGACCAGCGGCGGCCTGCACGGCGTCGGCGTTTCCGTGGTCAACGCCCTCTCCGAGCGGGTCGAGGTCACCGTCTGGCGCGACGGCTTCGAGCACCGCCAGGTGTTCTCGCGCGGCAAGCCGGTCGGGGCCCTCGAGAAGATCGCGCCCTCGAAAAAGCGCGGCACGGCCATCCGCTTCCTGCCCGACCCGGTGATCTTCGGCGAGGGCGCGGCCTTCCGGCCGGCGCGGCTGTACCGCATGGCCCGGTCCAAGGCCTACCTGTTCCGCGGCGTGCAGATCCGTTGGTCCTGCGACCCTTCGCGCATCCAGGACCAGACCCCGGCCGAGGCGACCTTCCATTTCCCCAACGGCCTGGCCGATTTCCTGGCGGAGCGGTTGAAGGGCGTGGCCACCGTCACGCCCGAGGCCTTCGCCGGCCGCATCGAGCGCCAGGGCGAGGCCGGGGCGGTGGAGTGGGCGATCACCTGGACCCCCGAGGGGTTCGGCGAGGCCGACGGCTTCATGCAGTCCTACTGCAACACCGTGCCGACGCCCGAGGGCGGGACCCATGAGAGCGGCCTGCGCGCCGCCCTCACCCGCGGGCTCAAGGCCTACGCCGAGCTGGTCAACGAAAAGCGCGCGGGCCTGATCACCGCCGACGACGTGGTGGCCAACGCCGGGGCCCTGATCAGCGTCTTCATCCGCAATCCTGAGTTCCAGGGCCAGACCAAGGAGCGGCTGTCCTCGTCGGACGCCCAGAAACTGGTCGAGACGGCCCTGCGCGATCCGTTCGACCACTGGCTGACCGCCTCGCCCAAGGCCGCGAGGGGGCTCCTCGACTTCGTCATCGAGCGCGCCGAGGAGCGGCTGAAGCGGCGCAAGGACCGCGAGGTCGCCCGCGCCTCGGCGACCCGCAAGCTGCGCCTGCCGGGCAAGCTGGCCGACTGCTCGGCCGGCGCCATCGACGGCGCCGAGCTGTTCATCGTCGAGGGCGACAGCGCCGGCGGCAGCGCCAAGCAGGCGCGCGACCGCAAGACCCAGGCCATCCTTCCCCTGCGCGGCAAGATCCTCAATGTCGCCAGCGCCACCGGCGACAAGCTGATGGCCAACAAGGAGCTGGCCGACCTGTTGCTGGCCCTCGGCGTCCAGGCCGGAAGCAAGTATCGCGAGGAAGACCTGCGCTACGAGCGCATCGTGATCATGACCGACGCCGACGTCGACGGCGCCCACATCGCCAGCCTGCTGATCACCTTTTTCTACCGCACCATGCCGGACCTGGTCCGGTCCGGGCGGCTCTACCTGGCCCTGCCGCCGCTCTATCGCCTGAGCCACGGCGGCAAGACCGTCTACGCCCGCGACGACGCCCACCGCGACGAACTGCTGGCCGGCGAGTTCAAGGGCAGGAAGCCGGAGATCGGCCGCTTCAAGGGCCTGGGGGAGATGATGCCCGCCCAGCTCAAGGAGACCACCATGGACCCGGCGAGGCGCACCCTGGCGCGCGTAACCCTGCCCCGGGATGAAGGCCACGTCGAGGAGCTGGTCGAGAACCTGATGGGCCGCAAGCCCGAGCAGCGATTCCGCTTCATTCAGGAAAACGCCGAGTTCGCCGCCGCGGACGTGGATATTTGACCGCCCGATCCGGTCATGTAATCGGCGTCCGACTGCATTTATGAATACATGAATGGGATGATGACAGCTGAAACACCGGCCATATTCGCCGTCGTCTCTTTTCGCTCGGGCGTAGAACCTCTGTTCAACTTCGGATCACGCTTCGTTCATCCAGCCCCGCACACGGCCGTAATGCGCTAGGACCTGCCCCCTCCGCGGCGAATTCGCCGCCGGCCGATCATGGGGGTCAGGATGCCGTCCACCAACCGCGCGGCCCGCGCGCCAGAGTCCCTGCCCTCGCCGCCGCGGCTGAACCTGCTGACCACGGCGCTCTTCCTTGATCTCGACGGGACCCTCGCCGGGTTCCGCCCGACGCCGGCCGACGTCGCGCCGCATCCCGAGCGCAGCCGGCTCGTCGGCGACCTGAAGCGATGGCTGGGCGGCCGCCTCGTCGTGCTCAGCGGGCGACCGATCGACGACGTCGACCGCGTGCTCGAGGGGGCGGCCCTCTGCGTCGCCGGGGTCCACGGACTGGAGCGGCGCGACCGGTCGGGCCAGCGCATCGCCTTCGCCCCCCACGCCGGCCTGCCCCTGGCCGAGGCGGCGCTGCAGGCCTTCGCCGAGGCGCAGCCCGGGCTGCTGCTGGAGCGCAAGACCGGCGCCCTGGCCCTGCACTACCGAGGCCACCCGCCCGCCAGGGAGGCCTGTATCGACGCCGCGGCGCGGCAGGCCCAGGCCCATGACCTGATGCTGCAGGAAGGCAAGATGGTCGTCGAACTGCGCACGCCCGGACCGACCAAGGGCGACGCCCTGGCCACCTTCATGGCGGACCCCGAATTCGCCGACGCCACGCCGGTCATGGTCGGCGACGACCTGACCGACGAGCCGGCTTTCGCCGCGGCCGCAGCGCTGGGCGGGCACGGGATCCTGGTCGGCGAGCCGCGGGAGAGCGCGGCCCGCTACGGCCTCGCCAGTCCGTCCGCCGTGCGAGCCTGGCTGCGGGCCTCGCTGGCATGAGCCGGCTGATCGTGGTGTCAAACCGGGTCGGGCTTCGGCGGGACGCCGACGCGGGTTCGGTCGGGGGGCTCGCCGGCGCGATCGCCGACGCCCTGCGCGGCCGCAACGGCATGTGGTTCGGCTGGAGCGGGGACTCGACGCCCGACTACACGGGCAAGATCGCCCTCGAGCGCATCGACGACGTCACCCTCGCGACGGTCGACCTGGAGCCGCAGGACGTCGACGAATACTACAACGGCTACGCCAACAGCACGCTGTGGCCCCTGTTCCACGATCGCATCGACCTGACGGCCTACGAGCGCTCGTTCGATTCCGGCTACGCCCGCGTCAACGCCCGCTTCGCCGCCGCCCTGGCCCCCCTGGTCGGCCCCGACGATCTGCTGTGGGTGCATGACTACCACCTGGCCCCGCTGGCCAGCGGACTGCGCCGGCTCGGGGTAGGCAACCGCATCGGCTTCTTCCTGCACATTCCCTGGCCCGCGCGCCAGCTGCTGACCACGCTTCCTGGCCATCGCCGGCTGGTGGAGGCGCTGTTCGACTACGACCTGCTCGGCTTCCAGACCCCCGACAACCTGTCGGCCTTCGTCGACTACCTGGCGCGCGAGGCGGGGGCGGCGGCGCCCGACGCCGGCGGGCATGTGGCCGCCTTCGGGCGATCACCGCGGCTGGGCGTGTTTCCCATCGGGATCGACGCCGCGGCGGTCGAGGCGGCGGCCGTCTCGCCGGCCGGCGAGGCCAGCTTCCTGCGCATGAAAGAAAGCCTGGCGGGACGCCGGATGATCCTGGGCGTCGACCGCCTGGACCACTCGAAGGGACTCGAGGGGCGGTTTCAGGCCTACGAGACCTTCCTGGAGCGGCGGGAAGACCAGCACGGCAGGGTGTTCATGCTGCAGATCGCCACGCCCAGCCGCGACGGGGTGGCGGCCTACCAGGATCTGCGCGCGCGCCTGGACGCCGAGAGCGGCCGGATCAACGGCCGGTTCGCGACCGTCGACTGGGTGCCGCTTCGCTACGTCAACAGCAGCTACCGCCGCGACGAGCTGGCCGGCGTCTACCGGGCCGCCGCCGTCGGCCTGGTGACGCCGCTGCGGGACGGCATGAACCTGGTGGCCAAGGAGTACATCGCCGCCCAGGACGGCGAGGATCCCGGCGTCCTGATCCTGTCGCGGCTCGCCGGCGCCGCCCATCAGCTGAAGGCGGCGCTGATGGTGAACCCCTACGACCGGGAAGACGTCGCCGAGGCGATCCACCGGGCGCTGGCCATGCCCCGCGCCGAACGGCGGCGACGCTGGCAGGATCTCATGCAGGTCGTCCGCGACGAGGACGTCGCCGCCTGGCGCGAGGCCAATGTCGAGTGGCTGCGCCGCCCGGCCGGCGTGGTGCGGGCCGTCGCGGGCGGCGCGGCCTGACCTCAGCGGCCGGCCTGGATGGTGACGGTCACCGGAGCGCCGCCCTGTCCTGTGCCCTGCCAGCTGTCGCCGACGTTCTTGTCGACGGTCGCCGAGCAGGACGGCGGGCCCGCCTCCGGCGCGGTCTGGGTGAAACAGGTCTGGCCGCCCGAGATCTCCCAGGTGCCCGAGGTCTGGCCCGCCGGGCTCTCGCCCGAATAGCTGCCGCCCTCGTCGATGTAGAGCTTCACCACCGTGCCGTCGCCATAGGTGATGACCACCGTGTTGCCGTAGGCGGCGGCCATCGGATCGGCCAGCGCCGGCGAGGCGAACGCGAGGACAGCGGCCGCGACAGCGGCCTTCACAAGGACCTTCATTGGAGTTCCCACCCGATCTTGTTGTTGCGCAGGCTCGCCCCTCGGGCGAGCGCCGCACAGTAGCCAATGATCGGGACCAGGTTAACCCTGATCAGGGCGGGCTGAAGCCGACGCGGCCGGCCACGATGGTGTTGACCACCGGCTCGCCCTTGATGCTCCGGGCCTTCCAGCTGGCCCCGATCCGCCCGGGCACGACGCCGGTGCAGTAGGCGACGGGCACGTAGATCGGCTTCTTCTGCGTCAGGCACAGCCGATCGCCCTTCAGCTCCCAGACGCCCGCCGTGCGCTGGCCGTTGGCCCGCTGGGCGTCGTAGGTGCCGTTGCGGTTCAGCCAAAGCCGGGTGGTCCGGCCGCTGGGATAGGTGGTGACGATGGTGTTGGCGAACGCCGGCTCCAGGGTCGAGGGCGGCGCGGACGCCGCGCCCATGGTCGCCGTCGCCAGGACCGCCAGGAACAGCCTGCCCGCCGTCATCGTTCTCCTCCGTCGATCCGTCCATGCAACATGACATGCCGCCGGTTGCCAAGTCGTCACCCGCCCGGGTCGTCCGCTTGCCGGGGGTTGGGCGCGCCCCGGCGGCGATTGACTTTCAAGGGTTTGGGCCTATGTATCCGCCGCAAAGCTCCGGGCAGGTCTGGCGAATCCGCGCCGCCCGCTCGCCCACGATCGGGCGGCTCGTGGCTTCCAGTTCAAGCGAGACATGACCGAATTTTCCCAGCTGGGGCTCAGCGCTCCCACCCTTCAGGCGGTGGCCGACACCGGCTACACGACCGCCACGCCGATCCAGGAACAGGCCATCCCCGTGGCCCTCGCCGGGCGCGACGTTCTGGGCATCGCCCAGACCGGCACCGGCAAGACGGCCGCCTTCACCCTGCCGATGGTCGACCGCCTGGCCTCGGGCCGGGCCCGGGCCCGCATGCCCAGGGCCCTGGTCCTGGCCCCCACCCGCGAGCTCGCCGACCAGGTCGCCGCCTCGTTCGAAAAGTACGCCAGGGGCCAGAAGCTCAACTGGGCGCTGCTGATCGGCGGCGTCTCGATGGGCGACCAGGTGGCCGCGCTCGACAAGGGCGTCGACGTCCTGATCGCGACGCCGGGGCGTCTGCTCGACCTGTTCGACCGCTCCAAGGTGCTGCTCACGGGCGTCCAGATCATGGTGGTCGACGAGGCCGACCGCATGCTCGACATGGGCTTCATCCCCGACATCGAGCGCATCTTCAAGCTGACCCCGCCCAAGCGCCAGACCCTGTTCTTCAGCGCCACCATGCCGCCGGAAATCACCCGGCTGACGCAGCAGTTCCTCAAGGACCCGACCCGGATCGAAGTGGCCCGGCCGGCGACCACGGGCGAGAACATCGCCCAGTTCGTGGCCCGCATTCCTTCCAGCGACCCGAAGGCCAAACGCACCGCCCTGCGCAGCCTGATCGACCGCAGCGAGATCAAGAACGGCATCGTCTTCTGTAACCGCAAGAGCGAGGTCGACATCGTCGCCAAGTCGCTCAAGACCCACGGCTACGACGCCGCCGCCATCCACGGCGACCTCGACCAGGCCACGCGCATGCGCACCCTGGACAGCTTCCGCAAGGGCGAGCTGAAGCTGCTGGTGGCCTCCGACGTCGCGGCCCGGGGTCTCGACATCCCCGATGTCAGCCACGTCTTCAACTACGACGTCCCCCATCACGCCGACGACTATGTCCACCGGATCGGCCGCACGGGCCGGGCCGGGCGTTCGGGCGAGACGTTCATGATCGTCACCCCCGCCGACGACCGCAACTACGACAAGGTGATCAAGCTCACCGGCAAGACGCCGGCCGAGGCGGCCATCGAGGGCGTCGACTGGTCGAGCCTGAAGAGCGAGCCGCGCGGCCGCGGCGACAAGCGCGGCGGCCCGCGCGGACGCGACCGCGAATTCAGCCGCGGCCGGCCGGCCTCGGAGACCTCGGTGGTCTCCATGGAGGCGATCAGCCCGCCGACGTCGGCGGAGGCCGCCGCCAGGCCGGCGCGTCGAAGCCGCGTCCCGAAGGTGGAAGCCGTGGCGGTCGCGCCCGAGGCGCCGGTCGCCGCGCCGGCCCGCGAGGAATCCCGTCCCGCCGCGGCGCGTCGTCCGCGCGATGACGAGCCGCGCCGGGACAGCGGCCGGGAGGGAACCCGGGATCGCGGTCGCGACCGCGGGCGGGACCCGCGTCGCGGCGAGGAGCGGAACGCCCGCGGCCGGGACCGCGACGACGACCGCCGCGTCGTCGGATTCGGCGCCGACCTGCCCGCCTTCATGACCCGCGCGGCCCCGATCGGCGGGTCCGCGGCCGAGGACTGATCAGGACCGGCCCCCGGCGGCCGGTCCCATCCTGAGCAGGACCCGTCCCCGCTTGCCGCGCGCGGCGAAACGGTCGAAGGCGGCGTTCGCCTGGTCCAGCTCGTAGACGCTGTCGATCACCGGGCTCAACGCCCCCGATTCGCTCAGCGCCAGCAGCCGCGCCAGCCGGCCCGGATCGGTCGACAGCATCATCAGCCAGCCCGCCCGCCGCGACGAAACCAGGGCGCGCGCGAAGCCGCCGAGGTCTGCGAGCGGATTGGTGCTGACATAGACGCCGCCGGGGGCCAGGTGCGGCGCGGCCTCGGCGAACGAGGACCGGGCCGGCGCGTCGACGACCAGGTCGAACCGGTCGCCGGGGGCGAAACGTCCGGCGGACTCGTAGGGCCTGACCGTCCGGGCGCCCAGCGCGCGGATCCACTCGGCCGCCCCGGCCGAACAGACCGCGGTCACCTCGGCGCCCTGGGCGGCCGCCAGCTGCACGCAGTAGGCGCCCACGCCGCCCGCGGCGCCGATCACCAGGCAGCGGTCGCCGGGCGTCAGCGGGCGGATGCGCTCCAGCACCTCGACCGCCGTGAGCCCCATGGTCGCCAGCGCCGCCGCCCCCTCGTCCGACAATCCGTCCGGAATGGCGTGCAGGTCGTTCTCGGCGACGCAGGCGTATTCGGCATGGACCCGCGGCCCCCTGAGCACGTGCGTGTAGCCGATCACCCGTTGGCCGGCCCTGATGCGCGCGCCGTCGCTCAAGGCGACGCCGGCGAACTCGAACCCCGTGACCACAGGCCCGGCCCTGCGGAACCGCCGAACCTCGCCGCGCCAGCGGCCCTGGCGGATCTGGACGTCCATCTCATTGACCGCCGAGACGGAGATCCTGACCAGGATCTGGCCGCGGCGCGGCCTGGGCCTCGGCGCCGCCGTCACCCTGCAGAGCCCCTGCTCTGGATCCACTGTGAGGGCGCGCATGCCGGTCATGTCGCGGTTTCGAACCTGACGCCCATGCCGCGCAGCCTGCCGGCCGCGACTTCGGCGTCGACGGCGGTTTCCGGAAACGCCAGCCCGGTCGGCGGCGGCGGCGCGCCGTCGAGGCCGAGCAGGCGCTCGACGCCGATGACGACGCCCGCCGCCGTCAGGTGCGCCTGCCCCGCCGGATCGCTGACGACGGTCCGCCGCCTCCCCGGCCGTCCGTCGGCGAGGATGCCCCGCAGATCGATGTAGAGGTCGTGCGAGGCGCCCCGCCCCGCCAGCGACCCGATCGACGGTCCCACGCCAAGGTCGAAGCGCACATCCGCGGCGCCTGTGATCGCCGCCACCGCGGGCGTGTCCAGCACGCCCATCGGATGAGCCTCGAACCCCGTCCCGGCCGCGGCGACGAGGCGCCCGGTGGACGCCGCCTCGACCTCTGTCCAGGTCCCGCCGCGCCGGACAAGGGCGCGGCCGATGAAGCCGCCGGCGTCCGCGGATGTCATGGGCCCGATCGGATCGGCGGGATCGTACAGCGCGGCCATCTCCACCGCCTCGACCCGAGCGAAGGCGCGGGCCGCGGCCAGGGTCGCCCAGGTCAGGACGCCCGCCTGCCAGTGACCCAGCATGAGCGCCGGCCGCCGCGCCAGGTCCGCCGCGGCGATCGCGGTCGAGGCCATGGTCCCGGCGGTGCGGACGATCCCGATGTGGGCGGCTCCGGCGCGCAGGCTCGCGGCCAGGAGGTTGTCGCCCGGGTCCTGCAGGGCGGCGACCACCAGGTCGACCGGTCCCAGCGCCGCCAGGCCGGGCGCCGGGTCGGCGACGTCCAGCCAGGACGTGCGGGCTCCGATCCGGCCGGCGAGCGCGGCGCCCTGGTCGGGATTGCGGCCCGCGAGCACCAGGTCGAGGGCGTGTCCCGCTTCGCGCAACAGGGTCGCGATCCGACCCCCGACCAGGCCATAGCCGCCGGCGATGACGATCCGCGGGCTCACAGCGTCACTGACATGCGATACTCGGCCGGAAAGCCGTGGTCGCGGGTCAGGCGCGGGGACCGCGCCTCGGCCAGCACGTCTAGGCCCATGGCGCGGTAGAAGTCGACCGCCGGGTTGTCGGCCAGCACATCCAGCTGGAGTTCGCGATAGCCGGCCGCCGAGGCCCTGCCGATGGCCGCCTCCAGCAAGGCCCGCCCGGCGCCGAGGCCGCGGTGCGATTCCGTCGTCGCCAGGGCGTGGAGATAGTAGACGTCGTCCGGAATGTGGGCGTTCAGGTAGCTGGCGAGGCCGGCCCGTTCCGCCAGGCCGGTCAGCTCCTCGACGGTCGCCTCGCCCCTGGCGACCATGTCCGCCGCCATGCCGGCCAGGCGATTCCGGAAGGTGTAGAAGTCCGGTCCCGCGAAACCGAGTTCGAGGCCGGCCAGCGTCCCCCCGGCGCCGACCGCCAAGGTGGCGCAGGCGGCGCTGAACAGCGTGCCCGGCGCGCGCCAGGACGCCGTCACCGCGCGCGCCAGCAGGTCGCCCGGTCCGAACTGGTAGTCGTAGCTGACCGGGCCGGTTGATCGGATGAGGTCCGGGATCAGCCCGGCCACCCTGTCGGCGAGATCGGGCGAGGCCGGGATAAGGTCGAAGGGCTTGGCGGGCATCGCCGGCTCCGTTACATCTCGCGGTAACTTACGATATGTAAGTTACGTTGTGTAACTTATGGATCGCGGCCGTCCTGTCAAGTCGGGCGCGGCGGGCGGAGGATCTGTGGCCGGCAAGCGGATGTCCCGCGACCGACGGCGCCAGCAGCTGCTGGACACGGCGGCGGCGATTGTCCGCGCCGAGGGGGCCGACGCCCTGACCCTGGCGCGCCTCGCGGAGCAGGCCGGAGTCACCCGGCCCATCGCCTACGGCCACTTCGGCTCCCGGTCTGGACTCCTGGCCGCCCTCTACCGGCACTACGACGACCGCCAGACCGAGGCGGCGCGCCGAGCGCTGGCCGAACAGGCCCGGTCTCTCAAGGACGCCGTCGACATCCTGAGCGCCGCCTACGTCGACTGCGTGCTGGCGTTCGGCCCCGAATACGGCGCGATCGCCGCCGCCCTGGCGGCGACCGGAGACATGGAGGCCTTCCGCGAGTCGCTCCGCGAGGGCTACGTCGACCTCTACCGCGTCGCCCTCGCCCCGTTCGGGGCGCCGACCGGTCCTGAAGCGACGGCTTTGCTGACCGGCGTCCTCGGGGCGGCGGACACGCTGTCGCAGGCCGCCGCGGCCGGCCGGATCGACCGCCGGGCCGCCGTCGAGGCGCTGTCACGGATCATGTGGGGCGCGGTGGCGCCCGCAAGCTCTCCCGGCCCCGATCAGCCCTGATCGTCGCAGGCGTCGGCGGCCTTCTGGACCTCGGCCGCGGACAGGCGGTCGAGCCGCGCCTCCTCGGCCTTGCGCTCGGCCTGGCTGGCCCGGGCGTCGGCGGGGGAAAGGTCGGTGCGGGTGGCCAGGGCCAGCGACAGCCGCTCGCGGGCGGCGTCGAGCCGCGCGATGCGCTTGCGGATGGCGGCCTTGTCCCCGCCCGAGGCGGCCTCGGCCTCGATCTCGAGGAGGCCGGCGGCCACCTCGTAGGCCGCGATGCAGCGCGCCTGGACGCGGAAGTCGGGCGCCGCGCCGGCGGAGGATCCCGCCAGCAGGGCGATCAGCAGGCCGGCGACGGCCGTTCGCATCGTCATCTCCACCGGGGCGAAGGGCCCCGTGACGGACCTAGCATGATCCGCCACCAGGGCCGCAATACGACATAACGCCTGACGGGAAGCTGAACGGGTTCGCCCGCCGCGCTATTTCGTCAGCGAGGCCGCCAGGAACTTGCGGATCGCCGGACCGTAGGGCGGCCGCATCTGCACCAGCGGGCCGATGTCCTTCTTCAGCTGGGTGTAGACGGCCTTGCGGTGGCTGAACTCGCGGAATCCGTCGTGGCCGTGATAGCTGCCCATGCCCGAGGGCCCGACGCCGCCGAACGGCAGCTCTTCCTGGGCGACGTGCATGACGACGTCGTTGATCGTCACTCCGCCGCTGGTCGTGCGTTCGAGCACCCAGTCCTTCTCGCCCTCGTCGGTCCCGAACCAGTAGAGGCCGAGCGGCCGGTCGCGGCCGTTGACATAGTCCACCGCCTCGTCGACCTGGCGGTAGGTCTTCACCGGCAGCACCGGACCGAAGATCTCCTCCTGCATCACCTTCATGTCGTCGGAGGGATTGAGGATCAGCGTCGGCGGGATCTTGCGGTGTTCCTGCTGGCTGAAGTCCTCCCCGGCCGGGTTGATCTCGACGATCTCCGCGCCCTTGGCCCGGGCGTCGTCGATGTAGCCCCTGATGCGGTCGTAGTGCCGCTGGGCGACCACGGCGGTGTAGTCGGGATTGTCCTTGATGGTCGGGAACATCCGCCCGACCGCGCCCCGGGCCTCGCTGACGAACTCGCCGACCCGGTCCTCGGGCGCGAGCACATAGTCCGGCGCCAGGCAGATCTGGCCGGCGTTGAGCGTCTTGCCG
The DNA here is from genome assembly GCA_049323695.1 of Pseudomonadota bacterium. Taxonomy (GTDB): domain Bacteria; phylum Pseudomonadota; class Alphaproteobacteria; order Caulobacterales; family Caulobacteraceae; genus Caulobacter. The sequence continues at coordinate 24,217 of JBMOOF010000035.1, read as the reverse complement.
TTCATGATCCTGGCCGCCGCCGTGGCCATGTCGGCCGACCTCGACAGTATCACCGGGCTCTTGCCGCCCAGCTCCAGGGTGAGCGGCACCAGGTTGTCGGCCGCCGCCCGCATGACATGGCGGGCGACCGAGGTCGCGCCGGTGAAGATCATGTGGTCGAAGGGCAGGCCCGCGAAGGCCTGGCCGACCTCGGGACCGCCGGTGACGACGGCGATCTCTTCCTCGGCGAAGGCCTTGGCGAACATCGTCTTCATCAGGTCCGAGGTCGCCGGCGTGAATTCCGAGGGCTTGATCATCACCCGGTTCCCCGCCGCCAGGATGCCGGCCAGCGGGGCGAAGGTCAGGTTCACCGGGAAGTTCCAGGGGCTGATGACCCCGACGACGCCCTTGGGCTGCAACTGGATGTGCGCCCGGGCGCCGAACAGGCCCAGGATGGCCGGCGTGGTCTTGCGCTTCTCGGGCTTCATCCAGGCGCGCAGGTTGGCCTTGGCGTGCTTCAGCGGGCCGATCGAGCCGGATACGTCGGTCAGCAACGTCGCCTCGCGCGAGCGGTTGCCGAAGTCGGTGTTGAGCGCGTCCTGGATGTCGGTCGCATGATCGACCAGCAGGCCGATGCAGCGGTCCAGCCACTCGATGCGCCGCTCGGCGGTCGGGGCGCCGTCACGCAGATGCGCCGCCTTCTGACGATCGAGAATGGCCAGCATTTCAGCCTTGTGATCCATGGAGTCCCTCCCGTTGGCCGGGCGCGGTCCCGGCTCATGTGATCGGCGTTCAGAATACCGGCGCGACGCCGCGTCGCAAGCGAACCGCGTTACGCCTTTAACCGGTCGTTCGGACCTTCCCCCCTATCGTCCGGCATCTACAGCCAAAGCTCGCCGAACGCGCGCCGCGGCCATGGGGGAAGTCACGAATGTCCGGCGATGTGGAAACCACCCTGCGGGGGCCAGAAGCCTACAAGGTGGCGCGCAAGGCCATCGAGGTCATGGAGAGCCACGGAGTCTGGCCGACGCCCCTGAACTTCGAGCTGTGGTTCCATTTCGTCGCCGATCCGAACGGCGCCCTGGCGCGGGAGCTGGGGCGGCTGATCCAGTCGGGCGAACCCCTGACCGAGGTCGTCAGCGAGGAGCTGGCCGCCGTCTTCCTCGCCAAGGCCAGGCTGAACGAACAGATTCGCGACGCCGGCGATCAACTGAGCAAGGAGCTGGCCGCCGTCTCGCGGGCCATCGAGTCGGCCCAGAAGTCGAACGAGGCCTATGGCCAGACCCTGGCCGGCGCCAGCCGAGAACTCGATGGCGCCCAGGACGCCGACCAGATTCGCAGCATGGTCGACTCCCTCTCCGCCGCCACCCGGCGGGTGCAGAAGGAAAACCGGTCGCTCGAACAGCGGCTCGCCGAATCGACCAACGAAGTCCAGCGCCTGCGCGAGCACCTCGAGCAGGTGCGGCGCGACGCCACGACCGACGGCCTCACCAACCTGGCGAACCGCAAGGCCTTCGACGACGAACTGGCCCGCGCCTGCGCCGAGGCCGACGAACAGGGCGGGGTCCTGACCCTCGCCGTGCTCGATATCGACCATTTCAAGAACTTCAACGACACCTGGGGCCATCAGACCGGCGACCAGGTGATCCGCTACGTCGCCAGCGTCATCGGACGCCTGGGCGCCACGCCGCGTTTCTCGGCCCGCTATGGCGGCGAGGAGTTCGCCGTGATCTTCCCCGGCGAGGACGCCGCCCTGGTCGAGCACGCCCTCGACGAAATCCGCCAGGAAGTCGCCTCCCGCATGCTCAAGCGGCGGTCGACGAACGAGGACCTGGGCACGGTCACGATCTCCGCCGGCCTGGCCACGCGCCGGCCGGGCGAGACGCCGGCCTGCGTCATGGAACGGGCCGACGCCGCCCTCTACGCATCCAAGCGCGGCGGGCGCAACCGGGTCACCAATGGCGAGAAGGTCTCCGCCGCCGCGGCCTGAGCCCCCTCCGGCTTCCGATCCGGCCGTGTCGTCCGCACACTTGGCGCGCGACCTGCGGCGTGTCATCTCTGGCTCTCTCGATGGAGCCCCCTCCGATGTGTGAGCGCATCCGCTGACCGCTGGCCAAGGCTAGCCGACCAACCCGCGACCCCGGCGCGCGCGCCGGGCGACGCCGCCCACACCTCTGCTTCGAACGGGCCTCCATGTCCCTGCCAGGAGTCGGCGCGGTCCACCGCGTCCATATCCACTACGCCATCCAGGCCTTCGCCGCTGCGGCCGGCGGCGTCTTCGTCGTCGCCTACCTGCTGAAGGCGGGCGTGCCCGTCCCGATCGCCCTGCTGTTCCAGGCGGGCATCGTGGCGCTGCGCTTTCTGATCCGCCCCCTGACGCTTCCCCTGGCCAAGCGCTTCGGAATCAAGCCGCTGCTGATGGCGGGCACGATCATCACCGGCGTCGACTATCCCCTGCTCGCCCTGGTCGACGGGCCCGGCCCCATGCTGTGGGCGCTCTGCGCCTTCTCCTCGATCGGCTATCTGCTCTACTGGCTCTGCTACCACGCCTACTTCGCCGCCCTCGGCGGCGCCGACGACCGTGGCGGCCAGATCGGCGTGCGCGAGGCGATCGTGGCGCTGGTGGGCGTGGTCGCGCCGTTGCTCGGCGGCTGGGGCCTGACCAGCATCGGCCCCACACAATCCTTCTGGCTGGTCGGGGCGATCCAGGCGTGCGCCGTGCTGCCGCTGATCGGCCTGCCGAACGTCGCGGTGAAGGGCCGCATCGACGGACCGGCGGGCGCCACGCGCATGGGCCTGGGGCTGATGGTCGCCGACGGCCTGTTCGCGGCCGCCTACCATTACGTCTGGCTGATCGCCCTCTTCGTCGCCCTCGACCAGAACTACCTCGCCTACGGCGCGGCGTTCGCCCTAGCGGCCCTGGTCGGCGCGGCGAGCGGCGTCGCGCTGGGCCGCCACGTCGACACCGGGCACGGCCGGCGGGCGGTGTGGATCGCCTACGGCGCCGCCGCCGTCGTCGTGGCGATGCGGGCCGCCAGCCTGGACCTGCCCTGGCTCGCCGTCGCCGCCAACGCCGCCGGCGCGTTTCTGGTGGCGGTGATCACGCCGGTGCTGATGACTCCGGTCTACAACATGGCCAAGGCCTCACCCTGCGTGATGCGTTTCCATATCGCCACCGAAGGGGCGTGGGACATTGGCTGCTTTCTGGGCTGCACGACCGCCGCGGCGCTGGCCTGGGCCGGCCTTCCGCTGGGCGTTCCCATCCTGATGGGGCTGGCCGCCGCCGCGGCCCTGATCGCCCTGCTGCGGCGCTACTACGGCCGCCTCGCGCCCGGCTGAAAAAAGGGCTGGCGTTCCGCCGCGTTACGGGCGCTACCTGTCGCCGCCTCGATGACGCCCAGGGAGATGTCGGGTGGACTACAGGAAGCTCAAGGTGGAAGTCGTCGACGGCGTCGCCGTCCTGACCCTGGCGGATCCGGCGACGATGAACGCGGCCGGCCTCGACCTGGTCGAGGACCTCGGCCACGCGCTTCGCAGCCTGGCGGCCGGCCAGATCGCGGCGCGCGCCATCGTGCTCACCGGCGAGGGCCGCGGCTTCTGTTCGGGCGCCAACCTCTCCGGCGGCGGGGCGGCCGGCCGCGAGCTGGACGTCGACGGCAAGCCAGACGCCGGCCGGGCCCTGGAGACCGCCTACAATCCGCTCGTCTCCCTCATCCGCGACCTGCCGATGCCGCTCGTGACGGCGGTCAACGGCGCGGCGGCCGGCGTCGGCTGCTCGCTCGCCCTGCTGGGGGATCTCATCGTGGCGGGGGAGAGCGCCTATTTCCTGCAGGCCTTCCGCCGCATCGGTCTGGTGCCGGACGGCGGCTCGACCTATCTGCTGCCGCGCGCCATCGGCCGGGCGAGAGCCATGGAAATGGCGCTGCTGGGCGAGAAGATCGGCGCGGCCAGGGCGCTGGAATGGGGCCTGGTCAACCGCGTCGTTCCCGACGCCGAGCTGATGGCCACGGCGCTGGACCTCGCCCGCGAACTGGCCGCCGGCCCGGCCTCGCTGGGGGCGATCCGCCGTCTGATGTGGGACAGCCTGGACGCCGACTGGCAGGGCCAGCTCGTCGCGGAGCGCAAGGCCCAGCGGCTGGCCGGCAAGACCGAGGACTTCATCGAGGGCGTCAGCGCCTTCCTCCAGAAGCGCGCCGCGGCCTTCAAGGGACGGTAGCCGCGGGGGGCGGTCCGGAACGCGGTCCGCAAGCTCACCCGTCCCATGGTCCCGGCCCGATATCGTCGCGGGCGCGCCGGGCCCTTCGCCTGGGGGCCTGCTTGCGCCAGGCGGCTTCGAGGGCCAGCCGGGCCCAGCGCACCGCCTCGTCCGGATCGTCGAGGGCGCGTTCGGGCAGGCTGAAGTAGCCCAGCGACGCCGTGGCGCCGGTCTTCATCTGGTAGACGAACGGCCCCGCGCCCTCGGCCTCGAAGGCCGCCCGGGTTTCCTCGTCGACCTTCAGATACAGGGTCTCGCGGAAGATCAGGCCGAAGGCCGCGCCGTCCAGCTGGACGCTGGCGCCGCCGAACATCGGCTTCACCGTCAGGCGTCCGAGGCCGCCGAGCAGTTCGCGGACATGTTCGAGGAAATCCGGACTGACCGCCATCCCGCGCCTCTTGTGATCAAATGCTCATTGCCAGCGCCGCCAGAATGTGAGCAAATGCTCACACAGGGAGTCGCCGACATGTCCGCCAAGCCTCGCATCGAGCGCGCCGCCCTGGAAGTCTTCGTCCGCGAGGGCGTCGACGCGGCCACCACCCGGGCCATCGCCGCCCAGGCGGGCGTGTCGGAGGGCGCGCTCTATCGCCACTACAGGTCCAAGGACGAGCTGGCGATCACCCTGTTCATGACCGTCCACCGGCGCCTGTCGTCCCTGATCGAGGAAAGCGCCGCCTCCGAGCCGGGCATCCGGGCCAAGGCCGCCGCCATCGTCGCCGCCTACTGCGCGGTGGCCGACGAGGACTGGCTGACCTTCGCCTTCCACCTGACCCAGATCCACCGCTTCGTCCCCTATTACCAGGAGGACGGCCGTGACCCGGTGACGGTGACGGAGACCATCGTCAAACAGGCCATGCTCGCCGCCGAGCTGCCGCCCGCGGACCCCCGGGTGCTGGCCGCCATGGCCATCGGCGTCATCACCCAGACCGCCCAGAACAAGGCCTACGGCCGGCTGGGCGAGGACCCCCTCTCCGCCCACGCCCCGCTCATGACCGCGGCCGTCCAGGCCGTGCTGTTCGCCCGCTAGAGGCCGCGATGACTTTCAGGAACCGCCTGTTCAACGCCTGGTACTGGGTGTTGTCGATCGTCTACGGCCTCAGCGCCGCCGTCCTGGCCCTGGCCCCGGGTCGCGGGCCGATGACCTGGGCCATCCGGCGCTACACCCGCCGCATGCTCGGAGCAATGGAGCGCCTGGCCGGCATCCGCATCGACCTGCGCGGCCGGGAGCGCCTGCCCGAAGGCGCCTTCATCATCGCCGCCAAGCACCACAGCTGGGGCGACGGCTTCGTGATGTTCGCCCACGTCGACAACCTCAGCTTCGTCACCGGCGATCACCTGGAGCGGTTTCCGCTGGTGGGCTCGATCCTGCGCAAGTTCGGGGCGATCGTGGTCGACAACTGCGGCGGGCCGGAAGCGCGCAAGGCCCTGTCGGAAAGCGCCGCCCGGGTGGCCGCCGAGGGCCGCCGTATCCTGATCTACCCCGAGGGCAACCTGGCCCGGCCCGGCGAGCGGTTCCGCCACCGCACGGGCGTCTACTACATGAGCCGCGACTTCAACCTGCCGGTGGTGCCGGTGGCGACCAACCTGGGCTGCTTCTGGGAGCAGACCTCGAAGATCAAGACGCCGGGCGTGGCGACCATCGAGTTCCTCGATCCGATCCCGCCGGGCCTCGATCGCGCGCTGTTCCTGCAGATGCTGGAGGACGTCATCGAGACCCGCAGCCAGGAACTGATCGCCATGGCCAGGGGCGGGGCGGTGACGCCCAGCGTGCTGGTCCCCGCTCCGGACGAGGCCCGCAAGACCGAAGCGGCGGCGGCCTGACCGCTACATCCTGGTCCAGTCGGTGGCGCAGACCTGGGTGACGAAGTCGAGAAGACCCGGGGTGGCGGCGCTCCAGGGAGTCGGCTGGCCGGGACTGGCCGGATACAGCGCCTCGCCGTCGGCCCCGTAGTTCTCGCCGCTGATGAAGGTCGTGGTCCGGGCGGCGCAGTCGATCGCGGCGTTGTGGATCGAATAGGTCACGGCCGGAGTCGAGGCGCTGAACCGGGTCGGCGTATTGTAGATCGCCTTCACCGCGAGGGTCCGCACCGAGCCGTTCACCTGCACGGATCCGACGCCGTAGGACCAGGCGGCGAAATCGTCGCGCGACAGGCCCTCGAACTCCATGGCGACCGCGGGACCGGCGAGAAACGCCGTCGCGACGACGGCGCAAGCGAGCTTGGTCATGGTGACGTCCTCCCTCGCGCGGAGATCACACCGGCGCGGAGACGGCGACAATCGCGGACCTACCCGAATTGCGGCTGCGGCCTCAGGCCTCCCCGGCGCCGGCCGGCTCGATCGTCACGCTCTCGCCGCAGCCGCAGGCGTCCGTCTCGTTGGGATTGCGGAAGACGAACCTGGAGCTCAGGCGGTTCACCACAAAGTCGATCTCCGAGCCGATCAGGAACAGCACGGCCTTGGGGTCGACGAGGATGGTGACGCCCTTGTCCTCGACGACCTCGTCGAGCGGGCCGATCGCCTCGGCGTATTCGACGAGATACTCCTGGCCCGCGCAGCCGCCGTTCTTGACGCCGACGCGCAGGCCGACGCAGGGCCCTTCGGCCCGGGCGACGATCTCCTTCACCCGCGCGGCGGCGGCCTCGGTCAGGGTGACCACCTTGGGGCGGGGACGGCGCGGGCGAGTGTTGAGTACGGGTTCCATGGTCATTTCCCCGTTCCGATCGACCCGGTCGCCGCGGGACTCCCGCCGGGGGCGTCGGAAACCCGGAGCGACAAAAAATGGAGGGACAGCTTACTCATTCCATTCGACCGGATCGGGACCGCTCCTGAAATGAGTAAGCTGTCCCTCCATTTCCCTCCATTTCAATCAGAACATGTTCAGCTGCAGCTTGGCCTCGTCGCTCATGCGCGAGGGGTCCCACGGCGGGTCGAAGACCAGGTCGACGGTGCACGAGCGGATGCCGGGAATCTCCATCACCGCGTCCTCGACCCAGCCCGGCATCTCGCCGGCCACCGGGCAGCCCGGCGCGGTCAGGGTCATGTCGATGGCGACGTCCTTCTCGTCGGAGACGTCGACCTTGTAGATCAGGCCCAGCTCGTAGATATCGACCGGGATCTCCGGGTCGAAGACGGTCTTCAGCTTCTCCACCAGCTGGTCCGTCAGCGCGTCGAGCTCCGCCTGGCTGAGGGCGGGCGTCGGCGGGGTCTGGGTGGTCGCGGTCTCGGTCATGGTCTCAGGCGAAGAAGCTGCGGGCCTTGACCAGCGCGTCCATGAACGCGTCGGTCTCGGCCAGGGTGTTATATAGGGCGAAGCTGGCCCGCACGCTCGAGGTGCAGCCCAGGCGGGTCATCAGCGGCTCGGCGCAGTGGGTCCCGGCGCGCACCGCCACCCCCTGACGATCGAGGATCTGGGCGATATCGTGGGCGTGGGCGCCCTCGACGGTGAAGGCCAGGATGGCGCCCTTGTCCGGCGTGGTCCCCAGCACGCGCAACCAGTTGACGCCGTCCAGCCGCTCGATCGCCCGCGCGTAAAGCGCCTGCTCGTGGCGGGCGATGGCGTCGCGATCGAGGCTCGACAGCCACTCAAGCGCCGCGCCCAGGGCGATGGCCTCCAGGATCGGCGGCGTGCCGGCTTCGAACCGCATCGGCGGGTCGGCGTAGGTGATCGCCTCTTCCGTCACCGTCCCGATCATCTCGCCGCCGGCCTGGTAGGGCGGCAGCGCCGCCAGCCGCTCGGCCTTGCCGTAGAGCACGCCCACGCCGGTCGGCCCGTACAGCTTGTGGCCGGTGCAGACATAGAAGTCGACGTCGAGGTCGCGGACGTCGACCCGCGTATGGACCGCGCCCTGGCAGCCATCGACCAGGATCGGCGCGCCGGCCGCGTGCGCCGCCTCGGCCAGGGCCTTCACCGGATTGATGGTCCCCAGCACGTTGGACATGTGGGTGACGGCGACCAGCCGGGTCTTCGGACCGATCAGCCGGCGCGTCGCCTCCAGGTCCAGCGAGCCGTCGTCCAGCACCGGGGCGAAGCGCAGGACGACGCCCTTGCGCTCGCGCAGCAGGTGCCAGGGGACGATGTTGGAGTGGTGCTCCATCTGGGTCAGCAGGATTTCGTCGCCGGCGCGAAGCGATAGGCCGAAGGCGGCGGCGACCAGGTTGATCGCCTCGGTGCCGCCCTTGGTGAAGACCACTTCGGCGGCCTCGCAGCCCAGGAAGCGAGCGACGGTTTGTCGCGCGTTTTCATAGGCTTCCGTCGTTTCGTTGGCGAGCGTGTGGAGCCCCCGGTGGACGTTGGCGTAGCTGTGGCTCATCGCCCGGGTCAGCGCGTCGATCACCGCCTGCGGCTTCTGGGCCGAGGCGGCGTTGTCCAGATACACCAGCGGCCGGCCATGGATCTGGCGGGCGAGGATCGGGAACTGGGCGCGGATGGGTTCAGGGTCAAACATTTGAACCCGTATCCCCCGCGAAAGCGGGGGCCCAGGCCGAATGAGCGGCCGTCAGATGGGCCGCTTGGGTCCCCGCTTTCGCGGGGATGATCGGAAATTGAAGGGTCATTCCGCCCGCCCCAGCCGCGCGGCGGCCCAGGCCCTCGCGACCTCGCGGGCTCCCTCATGGTCGATGCGGTCGATGACCTCGCCCACGAAGGCCTCGGTCAGCAGGGCGCGGGCGGCGTCCAGCGGGATGCCGCGCTGGCGGGCGTAGAACAGGGCGTCCTCGTCCAGCACCCCGACCGTGTTTCCGTGGGCGCACTGGACGTCGTCGGCGAAGATCAGCAGCTCAGGCCTGGCGTCGACCTCGGCCCGGTCCGACAGGATCAGGGCGTGGTGGCCCATGCGGGCGTCGGTGTGATCGGCGCCGTGTTCGACCACGATGCGACCCTGGAACACGCCGCGCGCCTGGTCGGTGACGACGCCCTTGGTCAGCTGGGACGTGGTCCCGTGCAGGCCGCCGTGGGTGACGACGGTGGTCAGGTCGGCGTGGCGCTGACCGGCGAGCAGATAAGCGCCGTCGAGGCGGATGGCGGCGTCCGATCCCGGATGGGCGACATGGGTCTCGAGCCGTTGCCGGCGCGCGCCGGAGGTCAGCACGGTCTGGCCGACCCTGGCGCCGGCGGCGAGGAAGATGCGGGCCGTCGACACGGTGACGCTGGCGGGACCGTCGTCGGCCAGCACGACGCGGTCGAGCCGGGCGCCCTCGCCGAGCACGATGTCCAGCTGGACGCTGACGACCGCGCCGTCGGCCTGGCCTTCGTAGCTCTCCAGCAGGGTCAGCGACGCGCCGGGCTCGATCTCGACGGCCAGGCTCGCGGCGGTCGAGCCGGGGGCGGTGGCGACGAAGCGGAGCTGGGCGAGTTCGGACCGCCCGGCCCCGGCGCGGATGGGGGTGAAGCCTTCCACGCGGCCGTTCGGCGCGAGATAGACGTCGCCGCCGAGCGCCGCGAACGGGCCCTCGCCGGCCACCGCCGCGTCGACCGGCGCGCCCGGCAGCGTGCGCAACAGCCCGCGCAGGTCGGTCCAGCGCCAGTCCTCGTCGCGGCGCGACGGCAGCTGGGCGAGGTCGCCGGTCTCTATGGCCCTGGCGAGACTCAAGCCGCCCTCACGTACTTGTCGTAGCCCTCGGCCTCGAGCTGGTGGGCCAGTTCGGGGCCGCCGCTGGCGACGATGCGGCCGGCGCTGAGCACATGCACCCGGTCGGGCCGGATGTAGTCCAGCAGGCGCTGGTAGTGGGTGATCACCAGCATGCCGCGCTCCGGCGAGCGCAGGGCGTTGACGCCGCCGGCGACGATCTTCAGGGCGTCGATGTCCAGGCCGCTGTCGGTCTCGTCGAGGATCAGGAAGCGCGGCTCCAGCATGGCCATCTGGAAGATCTCCATCCGCTTCTTCTCGCCGCCCGAGAAGCCGACGTTCAGAGCGCGTTTGAGCATCTCGAAGTCGATCTTCAGGTCGGCGGCCGTGGCGCGCGCCTTCTTGAGGAAGTCCGGCGCGCTGATCTCGGCCTCGCCGCGCGCCTTGCGCTGGGCGTTCACCGCCGTGCGGATGAAGGTCAGGGCCGGGACGCCGGGAATCTCCAGCGGATACTGGAACGACAGGAAGACGCCCTTCGCGGCGCGGTCCTCGGGTTCGAGCGACAACAGGTCGGCGCCGTCCAGCGTCGCCGAGCCTTCGGTGACCGCGTAGCCCTCGCGGCCGGTCAGCACGTAGCTCAGCGTCGACTTGCCGGCCCCGTTCGGCCCCATGACGGCGTGCACCTCGCCCGCCGGGACATCGAGCGTCAGCCCCTTGAGGATCGGCTTGTCGCCGACGGCGGCGTGGAGGTTGTTGATGGTGAGCATGGGGGTCATCGGATCTGGTAACGCGCCTCTCCCTTCCCCCTGGAGGGGGGAAGGGTCGGGGTTGGGGGTGGCGTCGCCTCAACGGCGACGCGTTCGACGATGTCGTACAGGCTGTCGGCGACGTCCGCGGTCGTGAAGCGGACCACACGATAGCCGGCTGAGCGCAGCCAGAGCGTTCGTTGCGCGTCGTAGGTTCGGGCCTCGGGCGTGTCGTGCAAGGGTCCGTCGATCTCGACCACCAGCTTGCTCGCATGATGCACGAAATCGACGATGTAGCGGCCGATGGGCGCTTGGCGCCGGAAGTGGAGGCGCAGTTTGCGAAGTTGCTCCCAGAGTTGGCGCTCGGGGTGGGTCATGTCGCGGCGGAGTCGCCGAGCGCGCTGGATTCCACCGGGGACAACGGTTTCGCGCGCGCGCCTCCCTTCCCCCTGGAGGGGGGAAGGGTCAGGGATGGGGGTGGTGCCCCCGCCGCGTAGCTGCGCTGAACGACCGTTCCTCGATTCCACAGGCTTTTGGGGCTGATCCGATCCCACCCCCAACCCCTGCCCTTCCCCCCTCCAGGGGGAAGGGAGAGGCGTCGCGGCGTTGATGAACTCAAGCCGATTGCCGAACGGATCGTAGATGTAGAGCTGATCGCGCTCTGTGGTGACACGGTACCCTGCGGCTTTGGCTTCGTTGGCCAGCACGATCCGGTCGTCCACCTGGAAGGCCACATGCGCCTTCACGTTGGCGCGGAAGGCCTGTTCGACGCCGAGGTGGACCTTCACCTGGTCGCTTTCGAACCAGCAGCCGCCCCGACCGGCCAGCTCGGCGGGCTTGGGGACCTCCGGCAGACCCAGCAGGCCGCCGTAGAATGGCCGCGCGGTCTCCTCCCCGCCGGGCGGGATGGCGATCTGGACGTGGTCGATGGCGCGGATCATTGGGCTCTTGTCCAGGTGTCTGGCCAGACCCAGAATTGACCCAAGTCATGCAACCGCCCGTGGGCAACATCACACGCAAGCAGTGAGAAGGTAAGCGGATCCGGGAAGCCCGCGAAGAGCCTCTCAACGAGGATCAACAGGTCACCATTGGACCTACTCCACCAGCAGAAATCGGTATTGGCTTTCAAGTGAGCCGTGCTGGGCTCGCCTGCTACCGGGACGTAGGTCTCCAGGTCTTCGAACACCAACGGCATGGCGGCATAGCGTTCGAAGGCTTGCCAGAGCTCGCGATCCGTCTCTTTGAGCTCGTACGAAGGCTGAACAACGTGCGGCGGCTGCCATTCGCACGCACCAACTCCCATTCGGGTTGAGGTTCCGCGCTTGCGGCCGAGAAGGCGGTTGATGATGCCGTTCACCCCACGCTCCCTTCCAGGCTGATTGCCACAAGCTTCTGGGCCTCCACCGCGAACTCCATGGGGAGTTCCTGGAGGACGTCGCGGACGAAGCCGTTGACCAGGAGGGCGACGGCGGATTCCTCGTCCAGGCCACGCTGGCGGCAGTAGAACAGCTGATCCTCGGAGAGGCGCGTGGTGGTGGCCTCGTGCTCGAACACCGACTGGCCGTTACGGGCCTCGATGTAGGGGACGGTGTGCGCGGCGCAGTCCTTGCCGATCAGCAGGCTGTCGCACTGGGTGAAGTTGCGCGAGCCGACCGCCCTGGGGTGGGCCGAGACCAGGCCGCGGTAGGTGTTCGAGGATTTGCCCGCGGAAATCCCCTTCGAAATGATCCGCGAGCGGGTGTTGGCGCCCAGGTGGATCATCTTGGTGCCGGTGTCGGCCTGCTGGAAGCCGTTGGTGACGGCGATCGAGTAGAACTCGCCCGAGCTGCCCTCCCCGCGCAGGACGCAGGACGGGTATTTCCAGGTGATGGCCGAGCCGGTCTCGACCTGGGTCCAGCTGACCTTGGCCCGCGCCTCGCGGCAGTCGGCCCGCTTGGTGACGAAGTTGTAGATGCCGCCCTTCCCGGTCTTGGGATCGCCCGGGTACCAGTTCTGGACGGTGGAGTATTTGATCTCGGCGTCCTCCAGCACGACCAGCTCGACCACGGCGGCGTGGAGCTGGTTCTCGTCGCGCATGGGAGCGGTGCAGCCCTCCAGGTAGGAGACGTAGGCGCCCTTGTCGGCGATGATCAGGGTCCGCTCGAACTGGCCGCTCTCGGCGGCGTTGATGCGGAAGTAGGTGGAGAGCTCCATCGGGCAGCGCACGCCCGGCGGCACATAGACGAAGCTGCCGTCGCTGAAGACGGCGCTGTTGAGGCAGGCGAAGAAGTTGTCGCCGACCGGCACGACCGAGCCCAGGTACTGGCGGACCAGCTCGGGATGTTCGCGGATCGCCTCGCTCATCGAGCAGAAGATGACCCCCGCCTTGGCGAGTTCGGCCTTGAAGGTGGTGACCACGCTGACGCTGTCGAACACGGCGTCGACCGCGTACTTCGGCGCGCCCTGGACTCCGGCCAGCACCTCCTGCTCGCGCAGCGGGATGCCGAGCTTGGCGTAGGTCTCCAGCAGCTCCGGATCGACCTCGTCGAGGCTCTTGGGCCCCTCCTTTTTCGCGGGCGCGGCGTAGTAGTAGGCGTCCTGGTAGTCGATCGGCGGATAGCGGACCTTGGCCCAGTCGGGCTCCTCCATGGCCTGCCAGCGCTCGAAGGCGTCGAGGCGCCAGGCCAGCATCCACTCCGGCTCGCCCTTCCTGGCGGAGATGAAGCGGACGATGTCGGCGTTCAGCCCCTTGGGCGCGAACTCCTGGGCGATGTCGGTGACGAAGCCGTGCTCGTACTTCTCGAGGTCGGCGACGGCCTTCACGGTTTCCTTGACGGCGGCCATCAGGCGACTTCCTTCCGGCGCGCCGTATGGCGCGCATGGGCCTCGAGCCAGGCGTCGCCGGCGCGGATCCAGTCGACCTCGGCGCTCGCCCAGCCGCCGCTGATCCGCACCGCGAAGGGGGCGAGGTCGGGGCGGCCCATGGCGGCGACGACGTCGCTGGGCTTCATCTTGCCGGACGAGCAGGCCGGGCCCGCGCTGATCATGACGCCGGCCAGGTCCAGACCCATGACCTGCATCTGGGCGTCGAAGCCCGGCGCGGCGAAGCCCAGGGTCTGGGGCAGGCGCGGAGCGTCCTTGCCGAGGATCACGGCGCCCGCGGCCTCGACCCGGTCCTGCAGGGCGTCGCGCCAGGCGGCCTGGGCGGCGACAACGCTCAGGTCCCGCGCCGCGATCTCCGCCGCCGCGCCGAAGCCGGCGACGCCCGGGAGGTTTTCGGCCCCGGCCCGACGGCCGCGTTCCTGGCCGCCGCCGTGCAGCCGCCGCACCAGGGTCGCGCGCGGCCCCGCCGCCAGGGCGCCGGCGCCGAAAGGTCCGCCGAGCTTGTGCGCCGCCAGCGCCAGAGTGTCGGCGCCCAGGGCGTTGAAGTCGATGGCGACCTTGCCGGCGGCCTGGACCGCGTCGACGTGAAGCCAGCCGCCCGCCGCGCGCACCCGCGCCGAGGCCTCGGCCACGGGCTGGATGACCCCGGTCTCGTTGTTGGCCAGCATCAGGCAGGCGAGCGCCCGCCCGCCCCGGGCCAGGGCCTCGGCCAGCCAGTCGAGGTCGGCGACCCCGTTCGCGTCCACCGGCCAGACCTCGACCGGGACGCCGGCGGCGCGGGCGTTCTCGGCGACCGATGCGTGCTCGGTCGCGCCCAGCAGAATCCGTTCGCAGCCGGACGCGACCGCGCTCTCGATGGCCAGCGCGTTGGCCTCGGTGCCGCCGCTGACGAAGGTGATCGAGCCCGGCTTCACCGCGACCAGGCCCGCCACCTGCGCCCGCGCCGTCTCGATCAGCGCGCGCGCCGCGCGCCCGGCGGCGTGGACCGACGAGGGATTGCCCGCGATCTCCAGCGCGCGCAGCACGGCGGCCTTGGCCTCGGGGCGGACCGGCGCGGTGGCGTTGTAGTCGAGGTAGACGGCGGTCACGCGGCCTCCCGCAGGGCGGGCTTGAGGTTGCCGGCCAGCACGTCGGCCAGCGAGACCGAGGCCAGGTAGGCGTGCAGCTGGCGGCCCATCTCTTCCCATAGGTCGTGGGTCAGGCAGCGCTCGCCGCCGATCATGCAGCCGCGGCCCGCGGGCTTGCCGCAGCGGGTGGCCCGCAGGGGCTCGTCGACGGCCAGGACAATGTCGGCGATCCGGGTTTCGGCCGCCGTCTGGGCCAGACGATAGCCGCCGCCCGGGCCACGGACGCTGCGCACCAGCCCCCGCCGCCGCAGGCGGGCGAACAGTTGCTCGAGGTAGGACAGCGAAATCTGCTGGCGCGAGGCGATGTCGGCCAGCGACACGGCGCGCACGCTCGAATCCGCGTCCTGGCGGCCGGCGAGATCGGTCATGGCCATCACGGCGTAGCGGCCCTTGGTGGACAGGCGCATGGCGAGATTCCTTGGCATCCGGCGCGCGGCCTGTGCTAAAGCCGCGCCTCGCCCGCGAACGGCTTGCCAGGGCCGCGCGCGGACGTGGCTGATCTAGGAAAACCAAGCGCAGCGGTCAAGTATTCCGCCGCGTCTGGAGGACGGAAAGAACGCATGCCTGAAGTGGTGCTTGCCGGCGCGGCCGGGCGGATCGAGGGCCGCTATTCCCCGGGCAAGCGCGAGACGGCGCCGATCGCCCTGATCCTGCACCCGCACCCGCGCGCCGGCGGCCATATGAACAATCCCGTGGCGGTGCAACTCTACCACCTGTTCATGAAGCGCGGCTTCTCCGTGCTTCGCTTCAACTTCCGCGGCGTGGGCCGCAGCCAGGGCGAGTTCGACGCCGGCATCGGCGAGCTGGCCGACGCGGCCACGGCGCTGGACTGGCTGCAGGCGACCAATCCCCAGGCCAGCCAGTTCTGGGTGGCCGGCTACAGCTTCGGGGCCTACATCGGCATGCAGCTGCTGATGCGGCGGCCCGAGACCGACGGCTTCATCAGCGTCTCGCCGCCGACCAACATGTACGATTTCAGCTTCCTCGCCCCCTGCCCGGCCTCGGGCCTGATCCTGCACGGCCAGGCCGATACCGTGGTGCCGCCGGTCGAGGTGGAGCGGGTGGTCAGCAAGCTGCGCACTCAAAAAGGCATCGTCATCGACTACGAACTGGTCGAGGGCGCGACCCACTTCTGGGCCGAGCACCTGCCCGAGGTGGAGCGGCGCGTCGGCGGCTATCTCGACAAGCGTCTGGAAGCCGAGCCGGCCTGATGAACCTGGACGCCATCGGGATCGGCCGCAATCCGCCGGTCGACGTCAACGTCATCATCGAAGTGCCGATCGGCGGCGAGCCGATCAAGTACGAGCTCGACAAGGACGCCGGGGTGCTGGTCGTCGACCGGTTCCTCTATACGGCCATGCGCTATCCTGGGAACTACGGCTTCATTCCCCACACCCTGTGGGGCGACGGCGACCCGGTGGACGTCATCGTCGTCAATACCCGGGCCATCGCGCCGGGGGCGGTGATGAGCGTGCGCATCGTCGGAGTGCTGATGATGGAAGACCAGGCGGGGATCGACGAGAAGCTGATCGCCGTCCCCTCCTCGCACCTCACGGCCCGCTACGACCATGTGCAGGACTACACCGACCTGCCGAGGATCACCCTCGACCAGATCGAGCACTTCTTCGTCCACTACAAGGACCTCGAGCCGGGCAAGTGGACCAAGGTGAAGGGCTGGGGCGACGCCGCCCAGGCCCGGCGCATGGTCGAGGAAGGCATCGCGCGCTGCCGCGCGGCCAGGGGCTGAACGCCCGTCCGCGACGCGGAAGCGGCCTGGCGGGCGTCTACTTGCGGGCGGCCTCTAAGGCCTTGATCTCGGCCGTCATCGCCCCGGCCAGATCGTTCGGGATCGGGAAGCTGAGCACGTACTGGCTGACCCTCCATCCGTCGGCGGTCAGCACCAGCACGCCCGAGCCGCGGGTGGTGCCGTAGCTGGCGCTGTCCAGCACCTCGTCGAACCAGGCCACGCAGCGGCAGTCGATCCGGGCGATGACCACCTGGCGGGATCGCGGGATATAGGTCCACCCCTTGCCCTGCGCGAAATAGGGTTCGGCGAAGGCCTTGAAGGCGGGCAGGCTCCAGCGCTCGGAGACATCGGTGCCGATGAACACCGCGTCAGGGGTGTAGAGGCCGAAGTAGGCCGGGCCGTCAGCCCTGGCCGCCGCGGCGTGCAGGGCGTCGAGGACGGCGCCGATCTGCTGCTCCGGCGACTGGGCAAGACCCGGCGCCGGCAGCAACGCCAACATCGCCGGGCAAACCCATGAAAGGACGGACGATCTTCGCATCTGGCTCCAGCGTCCCGACAGCGCCCGCGGCCGCCGGCGCGCGACCGGCCTCGCGGACACGGCGGACTATCCCAGACCGATCCGTCAGACGTCAAACTCCAGGCCCAGGCCCTGGTAGGTCTCGCGTTCCTCGGCCCAGGTCTCGCGGACCTTCACGTGCAGGAACAGGTGGACCGGGCGGTCGAGGATGTCGGCCAGCTCCTCGCGCGAGGCCTTGCCGATCCACTTCAGGGTCTGGCCCTTCTCGCCGATGACGATGGCCCGCTGGCCCTCGCGCTCGACCAGGATGGTCTGTTCGATGCGCACCGAGCCGTCCTTGCGTTCCTCGAAGGCGGTGGTCTCCACGCTGGCGGCGTAGGGCAGCTCTTCATGGACCCGCAGGTAGAGCTTTTCGCGCGTGATTTCCGCGGCCAGCAGGCGCACGGGAAGGTCGGCGGTCTGGTCCTCGGGATACAGCCAGGGGCCGACCGGCATCAGGGCGGCGAGCCGGGCCCGCAGGTCCCCGACCCCCTCGCCCGTCGCCGCCGAGATCATGAAGGCCTCCGCGTAGGCCCCGGTGTCGAACAGGGCCTGGGCCACGGCGAGCAGCCGTTCGCGCTTGACCCCGTCGATCTTGTTCAGGGCCAATATGGCCCGCCGCCCGGCGCCCTTCAGACCCTCGACGATGGCGCGCACGTCCTGGACGGCCTTCCTGTCGGCTCCCCGGGCGGTTCCGTCGGCGACGGCGAGCTCGGCCTGGACGTCGACCAGATGGACGACGGCGTCGGCGTCCTCGGCCCCGGCCCAGGCTGATCGCACCATCGCCCGGTCGAGCCGCCGCCTGGGGGTGAAGATGCCGGGCGTATCGACCAGCACGATCTGGGCCTCTCCGGCCAGGGCCACGCCGCGCACCGGGAAGCGCGTCGTCTGCACCTTGCGGGTGACGATCGACACCTTGGCCCCGACGAGGCGGTTGACGAGAGTGGACTTGCCCGCGTTGGGCGCCCCGATGATGGCGGCGAAGCCGGCGCGGGTCGGTGTGGAGGCGTTCATCGCGGGGCGTCTAGCACAGTCGCCCGGCGACAGCACATCATGTCCCGCGGGCCATGACCTCCGCCCGCCTACGGCCGCCCCTCGCACCGGGACAGCAGGGCGAGGGCGGCGGCCTTTTCGGCCTCCTGGCGCGAGCGGCCGTCGGCGTCGACCGCGTCGTGGCCTTCCAGGCGCACGCGCACGGTGAAGGTCGGGGCGTGGTCGGGCCCGGTGCGGCCGATGACCTCGTAGCGGGGCAGCGGCAGGCCGCGGCCCTGGGCCCATTCCTGCAGCCGGGTCTTGGGATCGCGCTCCCGCGCCGATCGCGGGTCGGCGAGCTCCTCGGCCCAGGCGTCGAGGAAGAAGGCCCTGGCCGCTTCGAGCCCGCCGTCGACATAGAGGGCCGCGATCAACGCCTCGCAGGCGTCGCCCAGCACCGTGTCGGACTCCCGGGCGCCGATCTTGCTGGCCGAGCCCGACAGCCGCAGCGCTTCGGGCAGGCCGATGCGACGGGCGACGCGCGCGCAGGCGCGGCCATTGACCAGGGCCGCCAGGCGCGGGTTCAGCACCCCCTCGCGCGCGCCCGGATCGAGGGCCAGAAGCCGCTCGGTGGCCAGCAGGCCCAGCACCCGGTCGCCAAGGAACTCCAGCCGCTCGTTGTGCAGCACCTGGCGCTGGCCGTCGCCGACGCTGGCGTGGGTCAGCGCCCGCTCGAGCAGGTGCCGGTCCGCGAAGACGTGGCCGATGCGGCGTTCGAGGGCTTCGACCGCCGCCGCGCGGGCGTTCATTTGAGGACGTGGAAGAACCGGCTCGGCCGCGCGTCGAGGAACCACGTCCAGGGCTTGAACAGGCTCGCCTTGTCGTTCCAGCTGAGCAGGATGATCTGGGCCTTGCCGACCAGGTTCTCGGCCGGGACGAAGCCGACGCCGCCGGCCTGCGGGGCCACGCGGCTGTCGAGCGAATTGTCGCGGTTGTCGCCCATGAAGAAGTAGTGCCCCTCGGGGACGATGTAGGTTGGGGTGTCGTCGACATCGCCGCGCGGGCCGCAGTCATAGGTGACGTACGATTTGCCGATCATGTTGGTCTCGGCGAAGCGCTGCACGGTCGACCCGTTCCAGCAGACGCCGGGATCGCCGGGGCCGTCCTGGACGCGGGTGATGGCCCGCCCGTTCACATAGACCACGCCGGCGCGCACCTGCACCCGGTCTCCCGGCACGCCGATCAGCCGCTTGATGTAGTCGGTGTGATTGTCGGCCGGCAGCTTGAAGACGATGATGTCGCCGCGCTTGGGCGCGCGTTCGAACAGCCGGCCCTTGAACAGCGGCGGGCTGAACGGGATCGAGTGCTTCGAGTAGCCGTAGCTGTACTTGCTGACGATGATGTAGTCGCCCTTCAGCAGGTTCGGCTCCATCGAGGCCGATGGAATCGTGAAGGGCTGGAACAGGAAGACGCGCAGGACCAGCGCGATCAGCAGGGCGTAGACGATCGTCTTCACGATCTCGACGATTTCCTCGACGGCGCCGTTGCCGGCGCCGCCGCCGGACTCTTCCGCCGCGTCGACGGGCGGCGTCGGCTCGGCTTCCGGCGCCTGGGACACGGTCTCGGACTGCGGTTCGGCGGCCTCGGTCATAAGCGCGCGCTGCTTTCTGTCTCGATGATGCGGGAAACGCCCCGCGCGTCTGGTTAGTCCGCCAATACCGCGCGGGCAAGCGTCGCGCCCGTTAACTCGCCTTCATGGCGTAATCGGGACCGCCTCGATGATCACGAAGGCCTGGGCGTAGGGATGGTCGTCGGTGAGCGAGAGGTGGATCGTCGCGGTCGTTCCCTCGGGCAGGATCTCGGCCAGCCGCGCCGCCGCCCCGCCGGTGAGGGCCATGGTCGGCTTGCCGCTCTTCAGGTTGACCACGCCCATGTCGGCCCAGTGGACGCCGCGCCGCGGCACGCCCGTGCCCAGCGCCTTGGCGCAGGCCTCCTTGGCGGCGAAGCGCTTGGCGTAGCTGGCCGCCCTGCCGCCCGACGCGCCGGATTTGCGCTCGGAGCGGTCGCGCTCGATGGCGGTGAAGGTGCGCGCCACGAACCGCTCGCCGAACCGCTCCAGCGTCTTTTCGATGCGCCGGATGTCGGTCAGGTCCGAGCCGATGCCGACGATCAAGCCGCCACGTCCGATCTGGCTGCGTCCATCAGCGCCCGCATGCGCTGGATGGCGGCGGCGAGCCCGACGAAGATCGCCTCGCCGATCAGGAAGTGCCCGATGTTGAGCTCGGCGAGCTCGGGGATCGCGGCGATCGACTTGACGGTGGCGAAGTCGATGCCGTGGCCGGCGTGGACCTCCAGCCCCAGCGAGCCGGCCAGGCGCGCCCCGTCCCGCAGGCGCTTCAGGATCGCGTCGGCCCGGTCGTGCTCGCCGGCCCGGCAGGCGTCGCAATAGGCGCCGGTGTGGAGTTCCACGACCTGGGCTCCGATCCTGGCCGAGGTCTCGATCTGGGCGGGGTCGGCCTCGATGAACAGCGACACCCGCGTTCCGATCTCGCGCAGCTTGGTCACCGCCGGGGCGATGCGATTGTGGCCGGCGACGACATCGAGACCGCCTTCGGTGGTCACCTCTTCGCGGCGCTCCGGGACCAGGCAGGCGGCGTGCGGGCGGTGGGCCAGCGCGATGGCGACCATCTCCCCGGTGACCGCCATCTCGAAGTTGAGCGGCTTCCCGCGCTTGCGGCAGAGATCGGCCAGCACCTCGATGTCGGCGTCGGAGATGTGCCGCCGGTCCTCGCGCAGGTGCGCGGTGATGCCGTCCGCCCCCGCCGCGAGGGCCAGTTCCGCGGCCCGCGCCGGCTCCGGATAGCCAGCCCCCCGGGCGTTCCGGATGGTCGCCACATGGTCGATGTTCACGCCCAGGCGAAGTCGGCTCATGCGCTGAGCCTCCGGCTCCCCGGGTCCTCGACGGGAAGGGCCGCCAGCGCCGGCGGCAGCCTGTCGGCTTCGTAGGCCGGCACATCGAGACTCGCCAGGGCGATCAGCGGCACGCCGACATCGGCCCGGCCGCCGGAGCGGTCGACGATGCAGGCGGCGGCGACCACGTCGCCGCCGGCGGCACTGATCGCCTCGATGCACTCTCGCGACGAAAGACCCGTGGTGACGATGTCCTCGACCATCACCACCCTGGCGCCCGGCTCGATCGAAAAGCCCCGGCGCAGCTTGAAGGCTCCCCCCTCGCGCTCGACGTAGAGCGAGGGGACTCCGAGGTGGCGGGCCGTTTCGTAGCCCGGGATGATGCCGCCCACCGCCGGGCTGATGCAGACGTCCGGTCGGCCGACCTCGGCGACGATCCGGGCCGCCAGCGCCTTGCACAGCCGCTCGCACCGGTCGGGTTCGGCGAAGACCAGGTTCTTCTGCAGGAACACGGGGCTGTGCAGCCCGCTGGACAGCACGAAATGCCCCTCGCGCAGGGCTCCGGCGGCGCGGAATTCGGCGAGCACGTCATCGGTGGTCATGTAGGAGTAGATAGCCGCGCGGCCCCGCTTCGACCAGTCAAACTCCTCCCGCTCCGCCAGGCGCCGCGGGGCGCCCCTTTTCCCTCGCGGGAGAGGATATATTTTTCACGCCTCCCGTCGGCGGCCGCGCTACTCGTTCGTCCTCGGCGCGAACGGTGAGGTCCGCATGCTCTACGCCCTGCTCTGCTACAACGACGAGGACGCCGTCTTCGCCTGGTCACGGGCCGAGGAGGCGGCGGTCATGGACCGCCTGGAGGCGGTGCAGCAGCGCCTGGACGCCGCCGGCAAGCTGGGCCCCGCGCTGCGGCTGCTGCCGACCACCGCCGCCGCCACCCTGCGCAAGGACCAGAACCTGGTCCTCGACGGTCCCTACGCCGAGACCAAGGAGCAGCTGCTCGGCTTCTACCTGCTCGACGTCGAGGGCCTGGAGGAGGCGCTGGCCATCGCCCGCGAGCTGGGCGAAGCCAACCCCGGCGGCGCCTACGAGGTGCGGCCGATCCACTTCTACCGTCCGGGCAAGGCGCTGGCGTGACCGACCCGGCCTGGATCGACGCGGCCATCGCCGGCGCGCGGCCCCAGGCCATGGGCGCGCTGCTGCGCTATTTCCGCAACCTCGACACCGCCGAGGAGGCCTTCCAGGACGCCTGCCTGCGGGCGCTCCGGTCCTGGCCGACGAACGGTCCGCCGCGTGACCCGGCGGCCTGGCTGATCATGGTCGGCCGCAATGCCGGCATCGACGGCGTCCGCCGCCGCGCCAGGCAGACGGCGCTGCCGGACGAGGCCGTCCTCTCCGACGTCGAGGACGCCGAGACGCCCCTGGCCGAGCGCCTGGACGGCGCCGACTACCGCGACGACGTCCTGCGCCTGATGTTCGTCTGCTGCCATCCGGACCTGCCGGCGACCCAGCAGATCGCCCTCGCCCTGCGCATCGTCTCGGGCCTGTCGGTGCGTCAGATCGCCCGCGCCTTCCTGGTCGGCGAGGCGGCCATGGAGCAGCGGATCACCCGCGCCAAGGCCAGGATCGCCGGCGCCGGCGTTCCCTTCGAGACCCCCGGCCCCGCGGAGCGGGCCGAACGGCTCGCCGCCGTGGCGGCCATGGTCTACCTGGTCTTCAACGAAGGCTATTCCGCCGGCCCGCGCGGCCAGGACGAGCGGGCGGCCCTGGCCGACGAAGCGATCCGGCTCGGCCGCCTGCTGCTGCGCCTGTTCCAGACCGAGCCCGAGATCATGGGCCTGCTGGCCCTCATGCTGTTGCAGCACGCCCGCGCCGCCGCCCGATTCGACGCCGACGGCGGCGTCGTCCTGATGGACGACCAGGACCGCGCCCTCTGGCAGCGGCCGATGATCGCCGAGGGCCTGGCCCTGATCGACAAGGCCATGCGCCACCGCAGGCCGGGGCCCTACCAGATCCAGGCCGCCATCGCCGCCCTGCATGTCCGCGCCCCATCCCCGGCCGAGACCGACTGGCCCCAGATCGCCGCCCTCTACCGGGCGCTGGAGCAGCATGCGCCTTCGCCCGTGGTGACCCTCAACCGCGCCGTGGCGGTATCGAAGACCGAGGGAGCGGACGCCGCCCTGGCGCTGATCGAGCCGCTGGCCGAGCGGCTGGCCGGCTACTTCCACTTCCACGGGGCCCGCGGCGCCTTCCTCAAGGACCTGGGCCGCGACGGCGAGGCGCGCGAAGCCTTCAACCGCGCCATCGCTCTCGCCAACACCCCGGCCGAAGCGGCGCACATCCGCCGGCATCTGGACCGCCTGGGAGGCCTCGCGTGAGTTTCTTCGACCGCGATGTCGGAACCCCGGACGCCCGACCGTCCTTGTCGCAGAACCCGACACCAGGCCAGGGAGCCGCCATGACCGCCGTCGCCGAGCACGAACTGACGCTGGAGCGTGAATTCGACGCCCCGCCCGAAAAGGTCTGGCGCGCCTGGACCGAGCCCGACCTGCTCAGGCAATGGTTCGTCCCCAAGCCCTGGACGCTGGCCGGCATCGACGCGGATGTGCGCCCCGGCGGCAGTTCGTCGATGACCATGCGCGACCCCGAGGGCAACGAATTCCCCAACCCCGGCGTCTATCTGGAGGTCGCGCCGAACCGGCGGCTGGTGTTCACCGACGCCTTCGTCGGCGACTGGGTCCCGAACGGCCCGTTCATGGTCGCCATCGTCGAGTTCGCGCCGCTGCCCGGCGGCCGTACGAAATACACCGCCCGCGCCCGCCACTGGACCGCCGAGGCCAAGGCCCGGCACGAACAGATGGGCTTCCACGAAGGCTGGGGCCAATGCGCCGACCAGCTGGCCGAACTTCTCAAGACCTTCTGACAGGAAACCGATCCATGGCTCTCGACCGCATCATGCAAGGCGTTATCCCCTACATCGGCCTGGACGGCGCCGCCGCGGCCGCCGACTTCTATGCCAGGGCCTTCGGGGCCACGGAGGCGCGCGACCGCGTGCAGGCCGACGACGGCAAGCGCTACATGCACATCCAGCTGGTCATCAACGGGGGCTCGCTGATGCTGAGCGACGCCTTCCCGGAATGGGGCCGGCCGTGGCAGCCCTCGTCCAGCTACACCATGCAGCTGGTCGTCGAGGACATCGACTTCTGGTTCGACCGGGCGGTGGCGGCCGGTTGCGAGGTGACCCAGCCGGTCGAGCTGATGTTCTGGGGCGACCGCTTCGGCGCCGTGAAGGACCCGTTCGGGGTCGAATGGGCGTTCAACGAGGCCCGGCCCGCCTGAGCCGCGCGCCCGGCCCTTCCGCCCGCGCGGCGGAAGGGCTAGGTCCAATCGACATTCAGCGCATCCAGAGCATGGAGGCGGCGATGTGGATGAAGGCGAGGTAGTGGCTGGCGAGCCGGTCGAAGCGGGTGGCGAAACGGCGGAAGTGCTTGAGCCTGTTGAA